>JACKCJ010000025.1 GCA_020634075.1 Dehalococcoidia bacterium
CGCGTGAGAGGGTGTCGGCGACGTTCAAGCGGACAGATGACGACGCGATTCTGCGGCGGACCTCGCTCACCGGAGGCGTCCGACGCGGCGCTGCGAGGCGGGGCGTGCTTCAGGTTCAGGGACCGCCCCGCCCGACGTCGTGCTCTCCCGGATCGCCGCGGATCCCGTCGAAACCGAAGGGCTCGTCGTCATCCCCCCGGCGGCGAGCCCTTCCCTTTCGCCGGTGAGGCACTCTCCCGGTTCGCCGAGCTCGGGCTACGCGACGTCCGCGGCCGGCGCACCTTCGTCCCGGGCCTTCGGTCGAGCACCCGGCGTCGGCGGCATCGCGTCGAGCGGTCGGCAGACGTCGTCGAGGCTGAGCTTCGCGTACACCGCGAGCGAAAGGACGGGCGTGGAGTGGCGGGCGAGCGCCTGGAGCTGCTTCACGTTCGCGCCGGCGCGGACGACGTTCGTGATGTAGGTGACGCGGAGCGAGTGGAAGTCGGCCACGCGCCCGGCCGCGTCGAGGTACTCGATGCCCGCGGCGGCGAGGTCGAAGCGGACCATGGCGGCCGTTCGGTGAGTGAGGCTCGGCACGTCGAGGACGGGACGCCCCGCGGGCTTCGCGTCCAGCCACGGCCGCAGGAGTTCGGCGAGGTCGGGGCGGATCGGTTGGACGGCCTCGCGGCGGTTCTTGGCGTAGCCGGCCTCGACCGTGACGGTCGGAGGCTCGGCGTCGAGGTCGAACGACGTCGGCACGAGGGACGCGACCTCGTTCGCGCGGAAGCCGGTCCCGAGCGCGATGCGGTACATCATGGCGCGGTCGCGGCCCGAGAGGCCGCGGTGCGGAGCGCCGGCCTCCGCGGCCGCGACGAGTCGCTCGACCTCGTCGGGCGCGAGCGCGCGCCGCTCGTGTCGGCGGTCGACGCTCGGATTGAACCCGGTGAGCCCGACGAGCGGGTCGGAGTCCATGCGCCCCTCGCGGACGAGCCACCGCGACAGGCACTTGATCGCGACGAGGTAGCGGTTCGCGGTGCGCAGCGCGACCTGTCGCTCGGTCCGGAGCGCGTCGATGCCGGCGCGGACGCGCGCGGGGGTCAGCTCGGGGGTGCGCGAGACCCTGCTCGCCACGAGGAGCCGCGTGAGTTGCCCCTCGCGGTCGCGGACGTGCTTCTCCGTGTCGCCCTTGTGGCGGAGGTACGCGAGGAAGTCGGCGACGTGCTCCGCGAGCGGGCGTCGCGCCGCGGTCGAGAACTGCTCGGCGCGCGGGTCGACGATCCCCTCGCGCGCGAGCATGCCGTCCGCCTCGAGCTTCGCCGCCAGTCGCTCGGCGGCGCGCTTGTCCGTCGTGCCCGACGACCGGACGCGGCGCGCGCCGCCCGCGTCGTACCACGCGACCATCCAGTTCGGACGACCGCCCTGGCGGTAGACGGACGCCACGGCTACGCGTCCTCGGAGCTTGGACCGGGCGCGTCGCGGCGCGCTCGGGTCGACGAGCGGGGTGCGTTCATGGCGTCGACACCTTCCCTCGACGCGTCGTCGACGCAAGTCGAGTCTCCTTGATTCGTGGGTGAATCTCCGTGGGCTCGCCGAGTTCGGGACGCGCGTCGTGCGAGCCACGCCTCGAGTGCTGGAATCGGATAGACGACGGTGCGACCGAGCCGGACGTGCGGGACCTCGCCCGCGGTCGTCAGCGTCCACAGCGCCCGCGTGCTGATTCCGATGGCGCGGGCCGCGTCGGGAGCCCGGAGCGCGAGGGGCGCGATGTCTGGTGGCCTACGAGTGTCACGAACCTTCACGACGACCCTCCCGAAGGATGTTTCGGCCTCGCCTCCCGGGTTCGGCGAGCCCCATCGCCGCGAGCGCTTGTCGACGAGTCTCCTCTTGGACCCGGGGCCGAGCTGCCCGAGCGAAGGCACGCCGGGTCCCGGAGCTTGGCCGGACGGAAACGAGAGCGCCAAGTGAGCTGTCTCCGTGCGGCGAACGGCGACGCCGTCGTTTCGTAGGGGGCCGTTCGTGAAGGAGGACGCGCACCCAAGCACGCGGGTCGCGTCTCTCTGTCGTGACGAGGGACCGGGGCGAAGTGGTCCACCCGGTCCGACCTTCCTCCTACTGTTTCATCGCACAGGGGAACCGGGTGTCGGAGAACGTGAAAGTGGGAGTAGGAGGTGTAGCGAGAAGAAGTGAGAAGACGTCGGACCGGTTGGACCACACCGATTCTCCGCCCGTGGAAGCGTGGAGGCGTTCGCATCAGAACGGCCCTTCTTTTTCGTCGCGAAGGCGAATCCCCTCGAACGACGGTTTTCGTTGCCCGTGCTCCCGCGGCTTGATGGCGCGTACGTTCGCCGTCGCCAGCAGATCGCGACAGAACATGTCGAGCGTGCCCGGCCTCACGTTGCGGGTCTCGCACCACCGTCGGTACCGCGAGAAGAGGACCTCCTTCGTTTCCCTCGCGTTGGCCTCGAGGACGCACTCCTCGTCCACGAAAGCCGCCACGGGGGCCGAAAGATCCGTCAGCGTCTGGATGGCATCCTCGGCGGCGCTCGTGAGCTTGAAGCGGCCGCGAGCCTTCAGCCGAAGCCACCCCTCGATCGACCAGTTCAGCAATCCGGGTAGCTCCGGAAGAAGCTCGTCGAGGAGGCGGGGATTCTCCTGCTTCAAGAAGCTCTTCGAAAGCATGAGCGGGACGAACCTGTTCGCGAGCGCCTTGCTTGGGTCCGCGAACCGAGGGAGGATGTTCGTCAGGATGAGGAACCGGACGGCGAGGCGACCATTCCACGTGTCTTTGTACTTCCGGTTGACGGTGACGAAGTCTTCGCCGCTAATCCGGAGCAGGTTCTCCGCGATCGCTGCCTGATCGGTCTTCGGCCCGAGGCGCATGTCGGAGACGATCGCGAGCTGCTTTCCGATCAGCGGGTGCAGTCCGAAGTCTCCCGAGAGGCCGGGCATGGTCGGGGCGCAAACGTTGTGGCGTCCCATCAACCGCTCCAGCACGCGCGCGATCGTCCCCTTGCCGGAGCGCGGCGGGCCAGCGATGAGGAAGATCTTCTGCTGCGACGTGTCGGGAACCAAGAGGTAGCCGAAGATCTCTTGAAGCGCGCAGATGGATGCGTCGTCCTCGGGCCAGAGATCCTTTAGGAACCTCGCCCACGCCCTTGGTTCCGGCGCGTCCGCATCGAAGTCGATGTCGAGTGCATTGCGCGTGAAGAACCTCGGAGTCGGTTCAATCAACTCACGAGTCGGAAGGTGGACGAGTCCGTTCTTGCACGCCACGATCTCGCTGGGCGGAGGACCGTCGCCGTCGATCCAGCAGGGAGGAGCGACTTGGCCCCGTGGCAAGTGGGTTAGGCTCCTTAGGGCGTGGGTTACCTCGTTGACCTTCTTCGGGTCGGGGTGAAAGTCGGTGAGGCCCTTCTCCGGCGCACCGACCGTCGTCTTCGCCTCGTCGAGGAACGCGTAAACACGAGATTCAATGGTCTGTTCCTCGACCTCGGCATAGGTTGCGCCGTCGTACTCGAGCCATTCGTCGGCGTAGCGGCGCAAGGTCGGAGCTTTGCGCTTGACGAACTCGCGTGCGGATTTGACGGGTG
This sequence comes from Dehalococcoidia bacterium, assembly GCA_020634075.1. Classification (GTDB taxonomy): domain Bacteria; phylum Chloroflexota; class Dehalococcoidia; order UBA2979; family UBA2979; genus W-Chloroflexi-9. The sequence goes on from JACKCJ010000025.1 coordinate 3,570, forward strand.
TACGCGCGTTGAGCACGACGTCGTCCGACGCGTTCGTCGCCTCGCGGGCGCGCTGAATTTGGTGCAGCGCGTAGCGCTCCGACCCGGAGCCCTTGTCGAGCACGGACTCGGAGATCGTCCACTCGGGGTCGGTGATGACGGAGTAGACGTCCTCGTCGCTCGCGCCGGCGCGGACCATGGCGCACACCGCGTCGAAGAGCCACGCCGACCGGCTGTCGTCCTTCGCCTTCGGCCCCTCGTCCGGCTCGCGCCCCAGCGAGATGATGACCTTGACGCGGTCGGGGAGCTTCACCGGGAAGTCGTCGAGCGACGCGTAGCGCGGGCAGTTGCCGGTGGGCACCGCCACCTGGTGCCGGAATTCCTTGGACGCCGCGGTCGTCGACGACGGCGCGGCCTTGCCGAACGTCGACAGGCGGTGCGTGGCTTCGTCGAGGAAGACGGCGGACGTCGCCGCGGGCACGCGTCCCTTCTTCCGCTTCCTGGCGTCTGGCCAGTTGACCGTTCCGGGGAGTCGGAGGATTCGGTCGACGTTGTGGCACGCGTCGGCGCCGAGCACGAGCTCGAGTTGGCGGTTGTACCGCGTGGCCTCGTCGACGTCGCGCGCGTCGTCGAGCCGCATCGGATCTTCCAGCCGCCAAAACGCTTGGTAGCCGCCGCCGGAGTCGACGACCGCGCTCGGCCGCGGCGCGGACTTCGGGTCCGACAGCATGGCCAGGATGCGCTTGCGTTCCTCCGCGAGGTCTTCTCGGGCGCGCGGGTCCACGTCCACGTGGAGCCACGCCAGCGACGCGACGTCGTCGGTGCGTGCCTTCCGGATGACCGGCGCCTTCAGAGGGTTGAGCGCGTAGTAGACGTTGTGCGTGTACGCGTAGCGCTTGAGCCAGTCGCCGACGTCGTCGACCGACTTCAGCGTCTTCGTCCAGATGTCCTTCGCCTCGTCGGGACGGATCGCGGTCAACGTCCACGGTCCGTCGGGGCAGAGCCACGACAGGAACTCGAGCGCGTCGCCGAGGTTGGGTTCCAATTGGGAAGGCGTCATCGCGCTGCGCCCCCCGTGCGGATCCATGCGTCCAGGTCCGCCAGGTCATAGACGATCTTCTTCTGACCGGAGACGTGGAACGGAGGGCCGCCTCCCCGTCGACGCATGCGCTCGAGCGTGTGGAGGGAGAGGTGGACGTACGTGGCGGCTTGTCGAGGATTGAGCCAGCGAAGCGGCGGGGAGTCGACGGCTCCAGTATGGTCTCGCGAGGACAAGAATGCCCTTTCCGGGGACATCGCGAGGCCATCAAAAGACAAACGGCCCCCACGATCGTCCCTCTTTCGGGGATCGTCGTGAAGGACCGCCTACTCTTCCCTGCTCGGCAGCATGCGAGACATCGCCCCGCAGTACGGCGCCGGTTTCGAGCGGATCCAGGTCTATCACTGCGCGCAGGGGAATGTGCGCAAGACCGTAATTACCCCGAATATATCCGGCGTTTGGCGGCTTTGCGAGGCTACGAACGTTTTTTCGTGGCTTTTCCCAGCCTTGCGTGCAGCTCATACCGAACGTCGAAGAGTTCATCAGGGGGCTCGAGACCCTTCTTGCAGAGCGATTGGAAGAAGGTCGTCAAGGCCCTGCGCGGCGGAAGCCGGTTGGCTTGCAGCCACGCGTCAGCCTCGTCTTCTCGTCCCGAGGAGATGGAGACGTGCTTTACCTGGAACTTCAAGAAGACCTTGGCTCCGGTGCGCGCGGTGAACGGCTGGATCGGCACGTCGAAGATCCAGAACGCACGCAGGAGAGCGCGAGCGAGGAGGCGTTCAGCGGATTTCCGAGCTCCTTTCGCACGGTCGAGGTCGATGGTCGATCCTGGCGCGACCACGAGCCGCTGTTCAGCACGGACGAAGTTCGCGACGAGGCCATTCACGTCGGCGACGGCCTGTTCCTGCAGGAGCGAACGACGCGGGTCGTCCTGCGCAGTGGGTGGTGGGTTGACGATCTTGATGCGAAACTCAGGTGACAAGGTTCTTGCTCCGTAATGGTGTCCGATCGACGTGGGGACGTTCGAAATACGAGGCTCGCCGAACGTCATCGGGAGCGCGGGATGAGGAGCGGCCCCGTGGTCATCTGTCGAGGACGAGCGTCCCTCTTCAAGCACCACGCGGCCAGGGCGAGCGCGACCACGCAGTCGTCGTGGTCGCCCGACGGCGCGCCGCTCCGGACGTTTCCGTGCTCGGTGACCGAGTACTGGAACGCCTCCATCTCGTCGATCAGCTCGGGCCAAACCTCTGGCCTCGGGAGGACGAGGTCCCTCCGCTCCACCATCAAGGCGAGGTTGTCGACCAGCGCGGACTTCGACTTCTGCGTGAACGCGTACGGCCGCGCCGGGCACCCCGCGGTTTTCAGGCTCTCGTAGATCGGCTCTCCCGCGCCGGTCGAGTCCACCAGGAGTTCGAGGACGCGGTACCGCTCGGTCAAGGCCCGGATCCGCGTGACCTGCCGCGCCCAATCGAGCCGGTGGAAGCGATCGGCCGCGACGACTTCGCCCTTGCGGCTGACCACGACGACCACGGTGTAGTCCTCGACCCTCGCGAGGTCGAGGCCGGCGAAGTAGCGGGCCTCGGGGTCGGGTTCCTTCCAATCCCCCGTCGCGCACTCGCGGACGTCGCGGAAGACCGCGCCGGACCCCTCGACGAACCGAGCGCCGTACTCCTGCGCGAAGACGCGCTCCGCGAGTCGCCCGCGCTCGGCCTCGATCACCTCGCGGTCGAGGTGCGGGTTGGTCCACGACGGGAGGTTCCACGACTCGAAGTCGGAGTCCCGGCCCTGGCCGCGGCGAAAGAGGTCGTAGAAGTAGCCCTTGCCCTTCGGGGTGCTGATCAGCAGCGCCCAACCGTTCTTGTCGACCAGGCGCTGCGTGAGGTGCGAATCCCAGATCGCGGGCTTCAGGCGGGCGGCCTCGTCGACGATCACCCAGTCGAGCCCCTCGCCGAGGAGGGAGACCGGGTTGTCGGCGGTCTTGCCGCGGATCTCGGACAGGCCGCCGGCCATGTTGCGCAGGACGATCCGTCGCTCCTGCTCCTTCATCGCGACGACGCGGTGCTTCAGCTTCTCGAACACGACGACCTGCATCTCGCGGAAGACGCGGTCGGCGAGGTCGTAGGTCGGCGCCACGACCCAGCCGACGGACCGCCCGGCGGGTTGGAGGGCGGCCGCGAGCCCCTCCATGGCGGCGCACTTCGTCTTTCCCCAGCGAACGCCGCATGCGAGGATCCGCCGCGACGCCGTGGAGCGGTGGACCTGCCATTGACCCGGGTGGGGTTCGTAGCCGAGGTCCTCGAACAGGGCGCGGAGGTTCAAGCTCCGCTTAGGAGTCGTCGCGGTCATCGTGGACCTCCTCGGCGTTTTCGGCCGTGGTGGCCGGGTCGTCGTCCTCCTCGTTCTCGCTCATCCACCGCGCGTGCTCGCGCTTGATCAGGTCCTCGACGTTGATCGCGGTCCGGTCGTTCGGCTCGCCGAGGACGAGGCGCTCGTTCTTGATGGCGTCGTGGAGGGAGCGGACCGCGTCGATCGCGGTCTTTAGCGGCATCGACCGCAGCGCCTCGAGGGCGCGCTGCTGGACGGCGCGCAGCATGCGGAGGTGACGCTCGTTCACCTCCTCGAGCGACTCGACGAGTCGGCGGTGCGTGCCCTCGCGGGCCTTGGCCTCGACCTCGGCGAGGCGCTCCCGCCAGCGCTGGGCGAGCGCGGTGCGCGTGACGGTCTTCTTGTTCACGCCGAAGCGGTCGGCGACGGCCGCGTAGGAGCGACCGGGACCGAGGCCCACGTAGAACGTGAACGCGTCGTCGGGGAGCTTGCGAGTCATCGGCGCACCCCTTCGTTCGCGGTCGCCGCGGCGCGTTCGTCGGCGACGTCGACGAACGTGCGGCCGTCTCCGTCGAGAGTCGCATCCACGCCGGTCGCCTTCTGCCAGCGGACGATCGCGGCGTCGACGAACGCGGGCTGGACCTCGATCGCGCAGCAGCGCCGGCGCTCGCGCTCCGCGGCGATGATCTGGGAGCCCGAGCCGCTGAACGGCTCGAAGCAGACGTCGCCCGGCTTCGTGTGCTTGCGCATCGGGCGCGCGAAGAGCTCGGCCGGCTTCTCGGTCGGGTGCGCGTTCCCGACGACGCGGGCCTTGCCGTCCCAGTCGACCTCCCATACGGAATTGAACTCGTGGTGGCCGTCGTGGTCGGGCTTGCTCCCCTGGATCCACCCCATGAGGCAGGGCTCGTGGCGGAAGTGCCAGTAGACGCGGCCGAACACTGCGGTCGGCTTCACCCAGACGATCTGCTGGTGGTCGAGGATCCCGAGCTCCTCCCAGATGCGGGTGATCAGGGCGTGGCGCTTGTGCGCGTGCCAGCAGTAGATCGCGGCCTTCGGCGCGGCGACGCGCTGGACCTGCTCGAAGACGGAGCGGAAGAAGCCCTCGGCGTCGGTGATCTCGACCTCCTTGTAGAGCGCGGTCCAGTCCTTGCCGGAGTCGTTGGGGCGCTCGCCGGTGTAGTCGACGACGTAGGGCGGGTCGGTGGCGATCAGCGCGGCGCGCCGCCCGTCGAGGACGCGGTCGACGTCGGCGGCGTTCGTCGAGTCGCCGCAGAGGAGGCGATGGTCGCCGAGGATCCAGAGGTCGCCCGCGCGCGTCGTGGGCGTCGGCGGGGGCTCCTGCGGGCCGGGGTCGTCGACGGATCCGCCGCCCGGATCGCCGGCGCCGGCTTCGAGCTCGGCGAGCAACGCGTCGATGTCGTCGGTCGAGTAGCCCACGCCGTCGAGCGCGTCCTCACGGCGAAGCTCGTCGAGGATCCTCGAGAGCGCGGCGTCGTCCCAGGTCGCGAACTCGTGGGTCCGGTTGTCGGCGATGCCGAACGCGGCCGCGTCGAGGTCGGAGCCGTCGAACCAGGCGACGGGGACCTCGTCGAGCCCGAGGAGTTGAGCCGCCTTGAGGCGGGTGTGGCCGGCGACCACCTCTCCCGAGCGCTTGGCGACGATCGGCTGCTGCCATCCGAACCGACGGATGGACGCCGCGACGTGGGGAACGGCGTCGTCGTTGTGGCGGGGGTTGGCGGGGTTGGGGGTGAGCTTGGCGAGTGGAACCCACTCGACCTGCGGCGATTTCCGGGCGTCCACGGCGATTCTCCGAACGAGGCCGTTGCGATTCCAGGCCACGGAGGAGACCCCCCGCCGCCTGGATGGAAAACTGCCCGGAGACGGCATGTTAGCAGTCCTTTGATGGTCGTTCCATCCCCCATCGCTCGCTCGAACCGATTTCGAAGCGAAACTGTCCCCTCGGCGCGTTCGATGTCCCCGGAAAGGTCCCTTTTGTCCCCGGAGGTGTCCCCATGGGGACACTTGCGCAACATGGGTAAATTGCTAGACTTCGGCTCGAAACGTGGGTTGACGGGACCTGGAAACGAGGGGTCCTGGAAATCGGGGTCTCTGTGGGGACATTGGGGACAATCCGAACGAGGGCGCGGCCGCGGATTCCGGGGTCGTCGGCGGCGTTAGGCCCTCTTCCGGTCGGCCAAGGGGCGGGAATCGCCGGCGCGGCGACCGGCGGGGTCATCGGGGACAGATCAGGATCGCGAAGGTCGCATTTCCGGTTACATGCGACGTCATTGCCGGCGACATCGGGGACGGATCACCAGCGGGGCCTACGAATCGGCGGCGATTCGGGGACGTCCTCCCGCTTCTGGTGGAGGTCGCATGATTCAGCAAATCGGACGTCTGCGACAGGACGGCGGGGGTCGGCATTTCCGCTCGCAGCGTCGTTACAAAACGCGACTGGCGAGCCATTGGACAACCTACGACACGTACGAAAAGTTAATACAACTCTCGGAGTTACCATATGAGCAATCGCATGCGCATGTTAGTTCCGATCGCGACGATCATAGCGCTTTTCGCGGGTGACTTGCTAGGCCAAGTCCTCGAGTCTCCATTTGCCAACTCATATTCAATCATCGATCTTGACCTCTTCGCGGACGAACCAAGGCTCGCCGACGGCTTCATACTGATCGGGGCGTGGAACATACGCCACATCAACGTCGAGGCCGGGGCGGGCACGTTCCTGCCGGGCACGACGACCGCGAACGACTCCCAGATCCTCTTCCGAACCTTCGCGAAGGCGATCCAAGACCTCGGCCTCGACGTCGTCGCCGTCACGGAGGTGAAGGGCGAGGACCGACTCGCGACGATCCGCAACTGCCTCAACCGGGGAGACCCGACGGCTCCTTGGCGGAGCGCGCAGACCGACATGGAGTTCGCGCCCGCGAGCACGGAGATCCAGCTCAGTGTGGTCTGGAACAGCGCCAAGGTCGAGATCGACCCCGACGAGATGGAGGTCCTCGAGGATCAGCGGCAAAAGGACTCGCTCCGCGCCCCGATCCGCATCCTCGTGACCGCCGGCGCGTTGAAGTTCGACCTCATCGTCGTTCACTTCAACGCGTCGCAGGCCACCCCCCAGCAGGAGAAGGTGGACGCCATGGCGGCGTACTTCCGCCGCCCGCCTCGCTGCGGCCAACCCGACGGCGACGAGGTCGTTCTCAAGAACCCATCCGGTGCGGAGGCGGACGACAAAACGTCCGGTGACGCGCCGAGCGGGCACTGGTTCAACCTTCTGAGGCGCAGCTGAACGACCATGGGTCTCGCGGATCTACTCTGTGACCCGATCGTCAATGTCGCGAACTCGTTGTCGAGGGGCATGATATCCTGAACGCTCGCGCCACTAGTGGTGTGAGTCATAGTTATTGTCGATTTTCGTGAGACCATACAAGCCCGGGATCCGTCATATGAGCGGAGGATCCCGACATGCGTATTGCCCCGCCGATCGAGCTGACCCAGGAAGAGCGAGCGGAGCTGACTCGTTGGTCGCGAGGTCGCTCGACCCAAGCGCGATGTGTTGAGCGCGCCAGGATTGTCTTGCTCGCTGCGGACGGGAAGAACAACCAGGAGATCGGCAGGCAGCTCGGCATTGATCTGAACAAGGTAAGTCGATGGCGTCGGCGGTTCGCCGAGTCGCGCCTTGCAGGCATCGAGAAGGACTTGCCTCGCGGCGGTCGCAAGCCGACAAGACGAGCTGCGGTCGACACGGCGATTATCACGAAGGTCACGCAGACGAAGCCGAAGAACGCCACGCACTGGAGCACGCGGACCTTGGCCAAGGAACTCGGGATCAACCAGACGATGGTTCACCGCGTGCTGAAGGCGAACGGACTCCAGCCGCACATGACGAGGACCTTCAAACTCAGCAACGACCCACAGTTCGAGGAGAAGCTCTGCGATGTCGTTGGGCTCTACCTGAGCCCGCCTGACAACGCTCTCGTGCTCAGCGTGGACGAGAAGTCGTCGATCCAAGCTCTCGATCGAACTCAGCCGAGCCTCCCGTTCGTCAAGGGCCGCTGTGGAACCATGACGCACGACTACAAGAGGAATGGCACGACCACGCTCTTCGCGTCGATCGAACTCGGCTTCGGCGAGGTCATCGCGAGATGCATGCCCCGCCACAGGCACCAGGAGTGGATCAAGTTCCTTAAGGCCATCGACGAGGAGACGCCCTCGGAACTGGACCTACATCTCATCGTCGACAACTACGCGACGCACAAGCACCCGAAGGTCCGCGAGTGGTTGGATCGACATCGGCGCTTCCATGTCCACTTCATCCCGACGAGCAGCTCGTGGCTGAACGTGATTGAGAGGTTCTTCCGCGACCTGGACCAGAAGCGGCTGAAGCGAGGTGCCTTCCGTAGTGTTCGCCAGCTTGAAGACGCGATCAAGGGCTACATCGACGCGCACAACGAGGAACCGAAGCCGATCGTCTGGACAGCTACCGTGGAGAAGATCCTCGACAAAGTTGGTCGCGCTCGCGCGGCACTGGATAATCATCAAACAGGATGAATCACACCACTAGCTTCCCTGGCACCGAAACCTTCTTAGTCACCCCGGCCTGGCACGCAGAAGGCGCGCTCGACGCGTGCGAACCACCGACGTCGCTATGACAGATGGTGTCACGGAGTCTCTCGGCCTGATTCCTCCAACCAACAAGCACCGCAGGCCGCGACGCCAAGAATAGCCAATCCAAAACCCGCTCGCTTGACAGGAGTCGATCAAGGACAAACCGAATATGAACAGTCGAAATGAATCCAAAGACGCCGCCTTTTCAAGGCTGCACAAGGAGATATACGACCTCGCAGGCTACGCGGGCAGAATGGCGGACGTATTCGTCCAAGACGGCATCTCCACGCGGGGCTCGTCCGCCTTCGCCAAACATCAGCGCCAGTTGGAAGACCAGCGCTTTAAGATCGTGTTTGTAGCGCCCTTTCAGTCCGGAAAGTCAACGCTCTTCAACGCCTTCGCAGGTGGGCGAGAGGTCAGTCCCACAGGTCTTGGAACCAGGACAAGTGCCTGTGCAATAGAAGCACATTACGTGAATGGTCCAGCTCAAGAGCACGCGCTATTGGAGTGGCGCACCGACGCGGAATTGCTGGGAAGCTTCCCTTCGTTTATTGTTGACGCCACTGATATCCAGGATCGTTCACGTACGAGGCAAGCAAAGCCGGAAAAAGGAGCGTCGCCAGACTTTGGCGATGAAAAGTTTCGCAAGCGATTGGAATCTGCCATACAAAGGGTCCTTAAGGATGGGGGTGGGATAACGAGAGACGACGCAGAGCGAATCCAGTCGTGCGCTCTTATTCTCAAACACTATGACAAGGCGCAAGCCGAACGCGACATGCATGCGGTCTCGATCGACGTTGCAAGAAAACTAATTTCCTTTCCGCCCGATTGGGGAAGTGAAGCATGCGACGCAGATGAGTATGCGCTTCGCGACGTGCTGTTTTTGTTCTTGAGGCGAGCACAGCTCTATCTTCACAGCAACTCCCTGAAGAGAACCCGCGCGGTACTAGTTGATTGCCCTGGCCGCGGAGCAAGCGCAATTGATAACGCGCTCGCGGCGGAGTGCGTGAACGGTGCTGATGCCATAATACTTCTATTGGGTACCGAGGGAAAGACGCTCGATCTCAACGATCACAGAGAAATCGAATGGCTAACTCGAGATCTCCAGGTCGATGCGCGCCGAATATTCATCGCCTACAACGCGAGAGAATCTCGCCAAATACTATGCCAACGACATGTGCCGGTAGACTTGCCGCAACTGAGGCGCCTCATAGATCCAAATCTAGATGAGTCAAATATCTACATAGTCAACGCCCTTCTTGCGCTACGCGCCATTCAGATGGCCACCCCCCTAGACGAGTTAGGCCACGAAACCATAAGCGTACTTGCCGAACGGTATCGCACTCGTAGGGCCACGCAGCATTCGGGTGATGATCCTGAGTTGGCTCGAAAGACAATCGAGCGGGACGCGAGGGCAGCGTATGAAATGTTCACGGGGGGTGACTGGGCCGAGCTGGACCAATCAAACATCCATGATCTGATAGATCTTTCGGGATGGAATGGCCTCGTGTCGGCGATAAGTCAATTCGTTGAGACGCGAGAGATGCGCGAATTCCTGTTACGGCGCGGGCTGGATCCTATCCGGACAGAGCTAGAGCTAATACAGCGGGAGCTTGAGACTCACGCACAGGCACCAGCACGATCAGCCGCGGACCGGAGGGAACAGCGAATACGTGCCCGCGAAATCATGGGCAACATTGAGTCAAAGCTCCGCCGTATGGCGACGGAGGTCGACCGTCTTTTTCGTAATGGTGGAGAGGCAGAGCACGAGATTCGAAAGGACTTGGAGGGACGATTAACGAAGTTGTGCATTAGAAGAATCTTAGAGCGCAAGATACGGTCTATGAAGTATCCGAGGTTCATTCGCGCCGAACTTCGCGACGAGCTAAACTCGCGAATGAACACGGTCGTCTCTGGATGGCTTAGCGGGATACAAAAGGGAGACTCGCAAGTCGGATCCGTCCTGCATATCGGTGTTGAGACGTGGAACAGCAAGGCGAAAGCCGCGTTCGAGGCGGAGCTCGCGACGCTACCCCAGTCCTTTCAAGGCACGTTTTTCAGGGAGGGCACGATCTTCTGGTCAGATGTCGAATTCGAAGTCTATCCATTCGAATGTAACGAACTTGATATTCACGTGCCCGCGACTACTGAGGTTGCAAACAAGATCTCCAGGAGTTGGTTTGGCGGGGTCTTTAATGTATTTCGCGAGGCGTGGGCTCTCGCCCGAGAAGCCTTCGAAGGTGAGTCAATGGACTACTTGAGCTACATTCAGCAACTTCCTGCTGTCGAGCGATCTGCCTTAGAGCAGATTGCGGATTACGTGCGGGACGTCGTGTTCCGCGTTAGCGAGCGCCTCCGAGCGGAGCATAAACGCGCCTTTGAAACAGCCTGGTCTTCGCAGCAGTCTGATTTCGACGCCCGCGACACGCAGATTGAGAAAGAGACTGAGGCAGATGCAGATTCACTCGTAGAAACAGCAAGGAAGGCGGAAGTGGCACTGGGGGACCTGCTTCGAGTGATGCGCGAGGACGTCGAGTTGATACAAGACGAGCTCGTGCGAATCACGGGCTCTCATGCGGCGAGGGCGAACGAGAAGTCAGGCGGTGCGGCTGTGAACGCGCAGGCATAGGGCGTGATTGTTAGGTGTGCGTCCGTTGTCTCTCGGCCAACAGACCGGAGAGAATGGACTCGCGTTTTGCGCAAGATACGAGGAGCGTATCATGTCGATTGACGAGGCGCTGAAAATGATCCGTAATGGGTGCGTGAGCGAGTGGAACAGTTACAGGATAAGCAACCCGGCATGGTTGCCCGATCTATCTGGGCAAGACCTGAGCGGATTGGACCTCGCTCCGATAGGCAAGGTGCCTTTTGACCTGTCTGGTGCCAGTTTGCTTGGGACGAGATTCCCGGAGATCGTGGAGAACGTTTCGCGTCCCGGTGCTCCGATAAGACTGCAGGGCGCGCTAGTAGACTCGTCCACATGGTTCCCGCATGGCTTTGATCCAGTCGCGCACGGCGCGAGGGTGGTCTCGGCCGATCTCATGGCAAGAAGTGCCGTGGGTCGACTTGTGTTTATCAGCTATGCGTGGTCGGATTCGGATGTCGTCTGTGCAATCGAGCAGTGGCTGCGAGGTCGTAGGATACAAACTAGAATAGACAGACGTGATTTCTCTCCTGGGTCGCGGATTCGAGATGAGATCGTGCGAGTCATGACGGCCTGCGATGTGGTGCTCATAATGTACTCTGCGGCCGCTGCGGCGAGTACCAAGGTGTGGCCCGCTTTTGAGCGCGAACTGGTTGCTGACATGGAGGTGGAGGCCAAGGCGAATGGGAAGTCCGCCCCACGTATCATATATGTGGTGCTCGATGCGGTTCCGCTCCCGTCTATTGTGGAGCGTTCACGATTGGCAATCAACGCTAGTACTAGGCTCTTCGCGGAAGTGTGCGAGGAGATTCACAGCGCTATACTGCAGGTGCCCTCTGACATGCCGAACGTGGACCTGCGAAAGTGGGACGGCTACAGGTTTCCGTAGTTACGCGTTCGGCGAGACGCGCGTCGCGGCGGGTTGAGTCGTGCGCTACCGTGACGAGCGTCGGGGAGATTCGCGCTTTCGTCGTAGTCGAACATCGCGCGCTCCTTTCGTGGAGCTGCTTTTGTAACGATGCCGGCGAACCGCGCCAGGTGTAGACGACCTGACGTTTACCCACGTAGCGCAACCGCGAGACGGGGTGGCCCGTCCGCTCCGAAAGAGATTGCTCTGGGGTTTTGTTTGGGGTTCATTCTCGAAGTCGCGCTCGTATAGCGGTTCTCGGAGGTCGAGGCTTTACATGGTACTCGCCCCAGTCAAGCGAGCGGTATTGCGCGAACACTGCCCGCCGCCTCGCTGTGGTGTGATTCAGGCCGGACCCATGCCAAATGCGCCCATCAAAAACGAGCGCACTGCCCGCGTTCGCGCGGATCGTCTTTAGGTGACGTACGTCACAAGCCACCGGTCGGCGAGCCCAGGCCCACCGGTGGGAGCCGGAAATTACCCTCGTGCCTCCGTTGCGCTTCTGGAATCCATCGAGCATCCAAACAACCTGAATGAGCTGAGGGTGCTCGTAGGTCGAGCGGCTCCCCGGGGTGTCGCGGTGCAGGCCCTGCGACGCCTCCCCGGGCTCGACTACGCGGGCGTTCATGCTCGCCAAGAACGGGTCGTGTCCGAATAGCAGCGAGAGAATCCGAGGCAGTGGCGCGCGACCGAGCAGCGCGGCGAATGCTGGCTCCCACTCGTGGAGGTTCATGAGCGGATGGCTGCCCGCATCGTCGCGACGAGCCTGGCGCTTCGGGCCCTGTTGGTGCGCGGCACCTTCGCATCGTTCAAGGGCGAGGCCTAGACACTCCAGCTCAGCAGGCGTCAGCAGCTCGGGAAGTAGGACCCACCCTTCAGCAATAAACGAATCCACGCAGAGTGATTCGTTGCGGCGTAGGAGAGAGTTCAAGCGGGTCAGCCTCGCCGAATGGGGAGCAGCCCAATGCGGCCGCGCCATGTTGCACAGTAGACGGGATCGGAGCTACCCACAGTAGAGGCGTCATGGACTACGTTCTCTGTCGGAGCGATGTATCCTTCGCCCTTCCGCAGAGTCAACCGCCACACTGGCTCATCTGGATACCGATGAAAGAACGCGTCGAGAACCGACTTCGAGTCGTCGGGCGCTGCAAGTGGGATGCCGGCCAAAGCAAGTCGGGAGCGCATGCCTTGCACAGTCACGCCAAGGAACAGGAAGTGCCGTGGCTCAGGCCCCAGGTTGATGCAGACGCGATTGGTCGCCAAGTGCCGACGGCTGTTGGGTAGCCGGTCCCAGCTATCGATGTGAAGCCCAATGCGCTGCGAGGTCTTTGTGTCCACGGTAACTGTCGCCAGGTCTTGTCTGTGGCTTGTAACACCGCTGAAGACGACGTCTCTGAGCCCACACCATTCGGAAACTTGCCCTAGCACCGCTTCGGCGGCGCGGTCGATCGTGGTCTTGTCGCCTCCCAGCGCTGCAGTGCGCAGAGCACCCCAGTTCGGGATGCGGATGAGAGCGATACCGGTTGCTGGAGAGAACTCCCGCATAGGCCACCACTGAAGCGGAGCCGCTCTCCACTCGGGTGTTGGTATGAACGCCGGGGATGCAAACGGCGCACCGCCGTCTTCGGTCGCAATGGGCGAAGCTAGCCGAAGCCCAGAGCTTATATGGAGGCACTTGTCGACGCCGAGGGAGGGCGAGCTACGAAACAGTTTGATCCCGTAATTGTCCGGTTCCGGCACCGCGCCTCATCCTCGCCGCGCGGCTCGAGGACCACAGGACTCGAGCGTTTCGATGAAAGCGTCTGCAAGTACCTTGCGGGTCAGTCGACAGAACGTGGTCTCGGTCGAGGAGAGCTGACCGTTTTCGAAGTACTTGTTGGAGGGAGCTCCTCCACCGCAGAAGCGGAAGTAACCGCAAGTGCTGGCGCAGGCGTCGACGCCAGCAGCGATCTGGCCGGCAATGTTCTGGTATCGCGTGGACGACATTACGTCCAACACCGAGCCTTCGAGGACATTACCGAGCGTGAAGCCATCGAATTCCTGTGCGGTCTGCCCCAGTAGCTCAGGAGAGAAGGTGGAGAAGGAGCCGTCTACGGCAACGGAGACGATTGCGAAGGGGTCGGCTTGGTTGTTGAGGCGAACCGGCCGGCCCGAGCGCAGGAGTTCGTGGAAGTGGCGAAACTCCCGAACATTCATGAGATGATCGTCGCGGACGAGCATCTCGAAGAAGCGTCTCATGAAGACGCCAAACCGCCGCTCGATTGTGTCACTGTCGATCGATGTGTCGGTATTGACGCCTTCGAGCTCCTCGATGTTGAAGCCGACGTCGCGGGCACCGAGGTCCCGGAAGAACCGGTACATTGAGACTGGGTGCTCGAGGCTTGCGGCTGTCAGCACGCAGATGACGTTGAAGTCCAGGCCGCGCGACCGGAGAAGCTCAACGCCCTCCATCACAGCGTCGAAGGTACCGGTGCCCCCGCGGGTGACGCGGTTGGAGTCGTGAAGTGCTCGTGGGCCGTCGATGCTGACCCCAACACTCACATCGAATTCTTTGAAGACCTCACAGTGCGCAGCGTTCAGCAAGGTCAGGTTACTTTGGACCGCCAAGTCGATCGTTAGATCGTCGCTCGAGTACTTCGAGACGAGCTCAAACGCCTCTGCGAAGTAATCGGCGGGCAAGACCAGCGGCTCGCCAGCGTGCCAAACAGCCGTCATGTTGTCCGAGAGAAGCCCGCTCTCGGACAGGTTGGCCATGGTCGCCGAGACTACCTCCATGGGCATCCGATCGGTCCGATGCCGATCAGGGAGGTAGCAGTAGCGACAGTCGATGTTGCAGAAGGGGGTCGGCTGCAGGATGAGCAGCCCAGTACGCAATGGCCGCGCGGCGATCATGCGAGCCCCTAGTTACCGAATTGGTTGAACTGGCTCCAATCAGCCCAGTTGTCCCAGCCACCAACGCTCTCCGGCTTGGGCGTTCCCGAACTCTTCTGGCAGGTACCGTCCTGACGCGCGTTCTCGGGGAACATCTGACACCGAAGGTGCCCCCACCGAGCGTCGAGATTGGAGAGGGCTGGGTGCCGCTCCTGCGGCTGGTCGTTGGTTCGCATGCGGGTCTCCCCCAGGTTTCAGGCAGATAGACGAGCTTCTCGGGCCGCCGTGAGTGTAAGGGGAGGCCTCGTCGTGTCAAGGCTTGGGTGTTCAGGTCCACCCCCAGTTCGGGCAAGCTGGTCCACCTGAGAGCGGCGGGAAAACTGGGCGTTGTTGCGTGAATCCAAGCAAGGCAAGGATCTCCCCAACCCGACGAAACTCAGCTCTCGATAGGGACGGACACTGGCATGCCGAGCCCCACCATTCGGTTCAGGATGTTGCACGCCAGGACGACCTCCGTCTCCCGCGAATCGACCTGGCGAGCGCGAAGGCGGTCGCCGATGATCCCCTTGTACCGGAAGATGGCGTTCTCGACTCGGCTCTGGCGATGATACCCAGCCTCCTTCTTCCACCGTCGCCGGCCGACTTTCTCCACGTCCTGAATGGTCCGATCGCGAGCTGCCGAACGCGGTCGCCGCCGAGTGACCTTCGCCGTCCTGGTAGGCGGAACAACGGCCTTCGCGCCGCGAGCGCGCGCAGCTTCGTAGAACGCGATCGTGTCGTAGGCCGCGTCAGCGGTCAAGCTCGCGATCTCGCCAGCAACGCCGGCGACCAACTGAACGCCGGTCTTCGCGTCGTCGGCCAAACTGTCCGTCAGTACCCGGGCGACGATCACGCCGTCCCCGTCGACCCCGAGATGCAGCTTCTTCCAGCCACGCTTGCCACGCTCTCCGTGCCTCGCAGCCGCCCATTCGCCTTGTCCGACGATCGAGAGACCCGTGCTGTCGATGACGAGGTCGATGGGCTCACCAACCGCCCGAGCGAGATCGAGCTTGATCCCAAGGCGCTGACCTCGCCGGGACAAGGTCGTGTGGTCCGGGGCATCGAGATCAACGTCCATCAAGGACAGGATCGACCTCAGGAAGCCCTCGGCCTGGCGGAGCGGCAGCTTGAAGACCAGCCGGAGCGTCAGGGCCGTCTCGATAGCGTGGTCCGAGAACTTCGGTTGCGCGCCACGTCGCCCTGTCGGTTTGGGCTTCCAGGACGCGACGGCATCCTCCGAGATCCAGAGCGTGATGTCGCCTCGCTGGACGAGCGCGTGGTCGTACTCCGCCCAGTTGGTGACTCGGTACTTGGTCTTGAAGTTCGGGTGCACGCGTGAGTTCATGACCCGATCATGTCCTGCGTCCGCGGCCCGTGCGGCCTCGAGGTGGACGGGAGTCGCGCGCCTGAGTAGGATTCGCGCACCAACGCCGGTCTGACGGCGGCGCCGGCCTTCACGTCTCCGGCAGTAGTAGCCTGAGCACAGTGAAGATCGTCGACTGTGTGTTTCAAGGTGGAGCGGGCGGGGCGCCGGGCACGAGCAGTTGCAGCCCGGGAAGCACGGGCGACGGCATACAGGCGCAGCCGGGGACGGTCACGCTCTTCAACGTCCCTGCAAGGACGCTCGCGATCTCGTCACCTGTGCGGCAGGGGATGAATGCCTCGCTCACGTTCGCCACCGATCCCGGCGAGACTGTCTCGCTGATACTGTCCGCGACCCAATCACCAATCTATTCCGACGTGATCAAAGGCACTCTCTTGCCCGGTGCGCCACAAGTATTTCTATTCCTTGGAGCTCTCCCGGGTGGAATGACCACGCTCAACGTCCCCGTGCCCGTGCTCGCGACAATGCCGTCGTTCGGGCTGATCGGTCAGGCCCTATACAACCACCCTACGCATGGGTACTTGGTGTCGAATCCACGCCTCGTGGTCGTGCTTGACTCGAACCACTGAAGCGGAACGTAGAGCTGCCAACGCCGATTTCAGCATTTGTGGCGTCGAGCTCTCAACGGAACGCTTGCCGAGCTGCCGGCCACGACATTCTGCACTTTCGGCGACGAGTTCTCGACAACCGAGACCGCGTCGACGGCGGCGCGGTCCCCCCGGCCCGACAGGATTCGCGCGTAGGCCGCGGTCGTCGGGGCGGGGCGCTCGAAAGCGGAGACGGGCCGTTGCCCGTGAACGTCCCTTGGACATCGCCCGGGCGGTAGCCACGTTCGAGGATCTCGGCCCGTTCCTTCGAACCTCCATGCCGCTGCCGACTTCTCGGTCGGATCGCACCTCCCACACGACGACGCCCTGTTCGAGCTGAGCCGGTTTTGCCTAGCCGCCTTCTTGGCGGCGTCGAGCTCGGCCTGGACGCCGTCGCCATTCCCGAAGTACATCTCGTCGGGCGTCTGCCCGCGGAACGCCGATTGGGGCAGTCGCTCGTTGTGCTCGGCGACGTAGAAGGCGACGTGCTTGCGCACGGTCTCGACGCTGTCGAGCGTGTTGAGGAACAGCCAGTTGTGCTTCAGCGTCCGCCACCACGCCTCGATCATCGAGTTCGAGAACTTCAACTCAGTCATCGCGAGCACGCGGCGGAGCAGGCCGGAGTGGATGAGCTCGTCGACGTTCCAGTTCACGTTCTCGACGCCACCATCCGCGACGCCGGTGGGTTGCTCGGCGCCCGTCGTCGATGCGCGGCTCGCGTCGAGCAAAACGGCGATGGTGTTCGCGGGGTTGAAGATCCCGGCGACCCGCGAGGACGGGATTCGCCGTGAGAAGTTGTCGATGATGGCGTGGACGTACGCCTTGGTTCCGTCGACGTGCCGGATGATCGTCGTGTCGATGTGCCAGATCTCGTTCGGTCGCTCGGCGCGGATGCCGACCTTCGGCTTGGACGGATGCGCCCGGAGCCGCGGTCGCCTCCAACCGCGCTCCCGAACGAGCCGCCGCCAGGTCGTCGGTGACGCGAAGACGCGCCGCAGTCGCTGGGCGAGGATCGCGAGTGTCCCGGTCGGGACGTGACGGAAGTCCGGGGACGTAACCATGTCGCGGACCTCCCGGACCTCGGTGGGCGTCAGTCGGTGAGGCGAGGTCGCCGGGCACGAGGCGTGGTCGTCGAGCTCGCACCCGAGCTCGGCCCGCCTCCAAGCGTGGAACCGCGAGTGCGAGAGTCCGAGGACCCGGAGCGCGGTACGGAGCTTCAGCGAGGTTCGGGCCTGATCGATGGCCCGAAGCAGGATTGACTTCGCCTCGCCTTCGGGAAGGCGTCGCTGACCAAGGTCGACGCCGAGCGAGCGAAGCAGGGCGGCGAGTAGCCGAGCGACGGAGCGCAGACGCCGGACTCGACGCTGGAGTCGTAGCACCTGAGTCTGGAGGTCCCGCTCGCGCGAGGGCAGAGGGTCGGTGGTCACGACGGCAGGGCGCGCTCTCCGCAGCCAGCCCGCCGCCGTGGATCTTGGCACGCCGAGACTCGTGGCCAGGGAGAGGTCGCGCGAGGTGGCGGGAGTGGGCGACTGATCCGGCGAAGCGCACGCGGCGGGACCCACGCTTTCGCGCCTTCGCAGGAGTCGATCGCGGACCTATGGAAGGATGGGGAGCACACGAACGCGCGACGCGGTCTCGTCGATCGTGATCAGTGCTCCGGCGTCCAGGGCCTCCGCGTGTGCTCGAACGACGTAAGCGTCCGAGCCGGGACATCTGTTTTGGGGCGTCCCGATCGGCGAGCATCGCGAGCTGGAGGACCTCGACATGCTCGGAATCAACAAGCGTCGCGGACGCTACTCGCGTGAGGACCGCCGCCGCGTCGTGGGTGCGTGGCGGCAGAGCGGCCTGAGCCAGAATCGCTTCGCGAAGGAGATCGGCGTAGACGCGAGTTCGTTGTCGCGGTGGAAGTCCGAGTTCCCGTCCGACGGTGAGCCGGGTTCAGCGCTCATGCGGGTCGAGGTCGTCGAGGAGCCGATGCCGCTTCGAAGGCGACCGTTCGACGCGTTTCGCCTTCGCCTCGTATCCGGCATCGAGATCGCGGTGCCGCCGGACTTCGACGGAGCCGCTCTCCAGCGTCTCGTCGCGACGCTCGAGCGCTCGCCATGCTGACGCTGTCCCCGCGCACGCGCGTGTACGTGGCACCCGGTGTGACCGACATGCGCAAGTCGTTCGACACGCTCGCGGCGCTGGTGCGCGAGACGCTGGACGAGGACCCTTTGTCTGGACATCTGTTCGCCTTCGCGAACGGCCGGCGGACGAGGCTGAAGGTTCTGTACTGGGACGGCTCGGGGCTCTGGGTCCTGGCGAAGCGTTTGGAGAAGGGCACGTTCTTCTGGCCACGTCCGTCGGAGTCGGCGCGCTCGATCATGCTGACCCACACGGAGCTCTCGCTTCTCCTGGAAGGGATCGACCTCGTGGCCACGAAACCGCGGCGGTGGTATCGGCGCGCCGTGACCACGGCGTAGCCAAAGAGAAAACCGTCGAGAGGCGTTGCACGCCGTGCGTCGCGAGATACATGTCGTCGCATGAAGAAGCCGACCCAGCACACTCTCGATGCGCTCGCCCGCGAGGTGGAACAGCTCCGCGCCGCGTTGTCCGCTCGGGAGACGCAGATCGAAGCGCTCGCGAAGGAAGCGCTGTCGAAACAGAAGGAGATCGAGCGGCTCACCGAGCAGCTCGAGAAGCTCCATCGCCGGCTGTTCGGTCGGAGTTCGGAGAAGTTTCACCCGGGTCAGCAAGCGCTGTTCGATCTCGACGGAGACGCACCTCGCGAGGAACCGGCGCCCGCCGACCTGGCTCCTGACGACGAGGAAGCGCTCGAGCCCAAGGCATCGAAGCGAAAGACGCGACGGCCGCGGAAGATGAAGACCCGGGATCTCCCGCGCGAGCGCATCGTCCACGACGTCCCGAAGAGCGAGCGGATCTGCGATCATTGCGGCGAGTCGAAGCAGCAGATCGGCGAAGCCATCACCGAAGAGCTCGACTACGTTCCGGCGTCGTTCCTCGTCCGCGAGCACGTACGTCCGAAGTACGCCTGCAAGGGCTGCGGGGACGGCGTCGTGATCGCCGACCTTCCCCCGCGGCTGATCGAAGGTGGCCAGCCCGGTCCTGGACTTCTCGCGCAGATCGTGACCGCGAAGTACTGCGATCACCTGCCGCTCTACCGCCAGGAAGCGATCTACCGGCGCAGTGGCGTCGAGCTGTCACGACAGACGATGTGCGACTGGATCCGAGTCGCCGCGGAGCACCTCCTCGCGATCGTGCTGGCGATGCGCCGCGATCTGCTCACGCGCGCGGTCCTTCTCTCCGACGACACGCACGTGCTCGTTCAAACGAACGCTGAATCGAAAGGATGCCATCGAGCCTATCTGTGGGTCTGGCTCTCCGCGGAGGACGACCTCGTCCTCTACGACTTCGAGCTGACGCGCGGCCAATCGGTCGTGGACGCCTTCCTCGAGGAGTTCCAGGGCGACGTGATCGTCGTCGATGGCTACCCCGGCTACAACCCGTGCGCGAGCCACGGTGTGAAGCGCGCCGGCTGCATGGCGCATGCGCGGCGGTACGTCCACGAGGGAATGAAGTCGTATCCGAAGGAAGCGTCGGAGCTCTTGGTGTGGATCCAGATGCTCTACCTGGTCGAGAAGCGCGCGAAGGACTTCGATCCGGCCCAGCGTCTCGCGTTGCGCCAGGAGGAGAGCAAACCGGTCCTCGAGAAGCTTCGCGCGGCCGTGGAGCGGATGAAGCCGACCGTGCTCCCGACGAGTTCGCTGGGCGAGGCGCTGACCTACCTCGAGAACCAATGGGCGAACCTGATCGTCTTCGCGGACGACGGTCGTGTCCCGATCGACAACAACGCGAGCGAGCGGGCGATGCGTCCCGTGGCGCTCGGCCGTAAGAACTGGCTCTTCGCTGGATCCACCGAAGGAGGGAAGCGCGCCGCGACCCTCTACTCGCTCGTCGAGACGTGCAAGCGCCTCGACATCCCGCCGTTCGAGTACCTCCGCGACGTCCTCGGACGGATCTCCACGCATCCCCATCGGCTCATCCACGAGCTGACCCCAGCCGGATGGAAAGCCGCTCGTGAGAAGGCGCGCGCCGAGACAGCGCCTGCCACGAACTGACCCCCGCGCCATGATCACGGAGGGCGTCGACGAACCGATCGTCGGCGCCCTCGGCCGTTTCAGGCGGCATGCTCTTGTCCCGGCCGCCACGGCCGCACTCTCCCCAGCGTGACCATCATTGCGACGCCGGGCGACCTCGAACAGATGTCGCGGTTCGGACGCATACCGAACGACTTCGATCACGGTGTCACCTGCCGAGGCAGGAAGGACGTCCTGCGTGCGCAGTTGGATCACGCTCGGTCCGTGAGACCGAGTCAGCGCGAGCAACGTGCCGAAAGTCGAGGTCGTGAGTGAAGATCACGTAGCCGTTCTCGCGAGCCCCACCGGGCCAGCTCGTGGTCCTTGGCCCGCGGGTCACCAACGTTCGTCCAGTGCACCGCGTCGATGCCGGACTCGGTAAGCGCCTCGACCCAATCGGGCGAGAGGTTCACGTCGATCAAGATCTTCACGAGGCTTTCAAGGGAAGGTCGACCTCCTCGGCGCGCCACGCGGCGTACGACAGGGCCGCCTGGATGTCCTCCTTCTCGAGGTACGGGTAGGCGCGGAGGACGTCATCGGCCGAGTGACCCGTCGCGAGCAATCCAACGACCGTGCCGACGGTCACGCGGAGACCGCGAATGCAGGGCCGGCCTCCCATGACGACCGGTCATGCGTGATGCGAGCGAGTAGGTCCATCATCGTTCCAGTCTTGGAATCGGGTCGCCGACTCCACGAGTGTACGCGAACGGGCCTCGGACGGGTTTCGAATCAAGACGGGCTCTCCCAGCGAGGAGCGCGCCGCAGGTGGGCCGCACGGAGTGCATGGAATCGACGAACGGGGCCGGTCGGGCGGGGAAATACGACTCCGCCGCCCCGCCCCGATCGCGCCTGCCGGTCAGCGGTGGAACCGCGGCCGCCAGACATTCGTCGTCTCGACCGCCCCGGTGCTCGACTGGACTGCGGCCTGGATGTTCACCTCCAGCCCCTCCAGGATCGGATCGTCGATGATCGGCATCGGGAGCGGCGTCCCGACCGGGAGCGTGACGAGGACGAAGATCCAGAGCGGGTCGATCAGCAGGTACCCGTAGGGGGAGAGGTAGGGGTCGTTCCCGTCGAACCCCAACAGGTACGTGGCGGTCCCGGCGGGCCCGACGCAGTGGAGCGTCACGACGTCTCCGATGATCGGCTCGCCGATCGGCGCCAGAGTGTAGACCGGGCGCTCGTAGGCGCCGAGGTCGCCGCGCTTCGGCGCCGGACCGAGGAGGTCGTCGTCGACCGAGCGCGGCTGCTCGAGGTAGTCCCGCGTCGACTCCGGCGGACCGGGGTAGTTCAGCCCGTTGATGCCGAAGGGGTTGCAGATCGAGTTGTCGTTCAGCACCGACGGCGGACAGGGGTTCAGGTAGAAGTTCCGGCACGGCGAGTCGGCCTTCAGGCGGAGGTCGCCGGCCGGCGCGTTCACGAACCGCGGATCGGCGTAGAAGTTCCCCCACCCCGAGCTCCCACAGTTCCCCATCCATCCGGTGCCGGGGCCGACCCCGAGCGTCGTCCCGCACGACCAGACGACGTCGCACCCCGGCGGGCCGAGGACGTAGCCGCCGGAGTACTGGTAGTTCTCGGTGCCGTTCGGGCCGTTCATCCACGAGATGCAGCCGTACGCCTTGCCGATCGACAGGCTCCCGAAGCCGTAGCTCCCGTTCCCGACCATCGTGCTCGACCAGATCGTCCCGCCGTGGATGCCGACGCCGCCGTTCTGGAAGGCGACGAGCGAGCGTCCGAAGACGACGGAGATGCCGTCGCCGGCCGAGAGCTCGGCCCGACACCCGACCGCGCCTGGGGCGTTCGCGGTCCCGCCCGCGGAGAGCGCGACGTGAGGGGCGGTCCCTCCTGGCGGGACCGCGCCCGCGTACCGGACCAGGGCGTGTTCGGCCTTGCCGCCGCACTTCACGCCCTGCCAGTCGCCCGGCGCCGGGGCGGTGGTCGACTGGTCGGAGTCGCCGCCGTGGTCGTCGTCGTGGAACGACGTGAAGACCACCTTCTCGAGGCCGGTCCCGAGGACGTCCTTCACCTCCATGAGCACGTGGGGGCCGGTCGCCTTGACGATCACGCCGCGCCCGAAAGAGAGCGAGCCCGTCCACGCGGCCGGCGAGACGTTTACGACGATGCACGACCCGAGGACGCTCTCCCGGTGGATCACCAGGTCGCCACCGATGTGCGGCGAGTCGATGTAGGTGTAGTCACCGCCCTGGTTCCCCGACGCGGACGCGCCCGACATCTTTCCGAGGATCCCCCACGTCACGCCGTCGATGGCGAGCCCGCCGTTGTCGTCGATGCTCACGTTCTTCACGGTCGGGGCGGAGTTCCCGTTCGCGTCGATGCCGGGCCCCGCTCCCTTCTCGATCTTCACGTTGCAGAGCGTGATGTCCGCGGAGTCGAGCGCGACGGCCGCGGCGCCCCCCTGCCCGGCGTATCGGATCAGCGTGTGGTTCAGGGTGCTGGCGGCGCTGTTCGGCCAGAACGCGAGGCCGACCCAGTCGCCGGGCGCCGGCGTCGTGGCGCCGCCGTCGCCGTTGCTGTCGCCCCCGTAGGCGTCGTCGTACCGGGAGGTGAAGCAGACCGGCTCCTGGGTCGTCCCGTTCGTGGTCAGAGTGCCGTAGACGTCGACGGGGAGCGTGCTCTCGACCTTGATCGTCACGCCCGGCCCGATCGTGACGCTCGTCCCGGCGTTCACGTCCCAGTACCCGATCGCTACGAACACGCCGGCGCCGTTCAGGCTCTTCGCCTTCGTCAGCGCGAGCGCGGAGGACGGGCCGGAGTTGAAGAACCGGACGGCGTCCCCCAGGGTGCATTGGTTCGCCGTGTTCCCGGACCACCCCTGCAGCGTGGAGACCGAAACCCCGTACACCGGGATCTTGCACCGGTCGAAGGCGCAGTTCGTCACCAACGGGAGGTCGCTGCTGCTCGTCTGGCGGAAGCCGAAGCCGGCCGCGTCCTCCACGATCACATGGTCCATGGTCAGCGCGGCGCCGTTCACGAGCACCGCCGGCGCGTCGTTCGCCCCGGTGTTCCGGACGACCGCGTGCTGGAGCGTGACCGCCTGCGCGAGGAAGGCGCTGATTCCCTCCCAGTCCCCTGCCTGCCCCGTCGTCGGGCCGTCCTTCTCGGTGTCCCCGCCGTACGCGTCGTCTCCGATCGACGTCAGGACGACCGGCTCCTGCGCCGTCCCGACCGCGGTGAGCTGGCTCCCCGGGCCGGAGATCGAGAACAGGTCGGCGCCCGAGAACTTCAGCACCACGCCCGGCTCGAGCGTCAGGTGCCCGCCGGAGACGTTCAGGAACCCGTCGAACGCGAACACCCCGGTGCCGTTCAGCGAGTTCGCCTTCTTCACCGTCACCGCGGCGGCGACCTGCGACGACGCGAACCGGATGACGTCCCCCTTCGCGTTCCCCTGGGCGGTGTTTCCCGAGAACCCGGCCACGCTCGCGAGCGGGAGCTCCACGATCGGGGCGGCTCCGCCGCAGTAGTCGAAGCGACACCCCGTGACCGTCGGCGCCGAGTTCATCACCTGCATCGCCGGTCCGGCGCCGTACTCGACCGCGCAGTCCGTGAGGGTGATGTCCGCGGAGTCGAAGTAGATCGACCGGCTGCCGTTCGTGCCGGCGTAGCGGACGGTCGTGTGGGTCAGGGAGCTGGCGTCCGACTGGTAGTAGAACCGCACGCCGAGCCAGTCGCCCGGCGAAGGCGTGGTCGCGGCGCCGTCCGCGTTCAAGTCGCCCCCCACGCTGTCGTCGAGGTACGACGTCAGGACGACCGGCGCCGCGGCGGTGCCGTTGCACGTGAGCGTCCCGGAGACGTTCAGCGCCGGGTTCCCGGCCGGGTCCGCCTTCAGGATCACCCCGGGGGCGAGGGTCAGGTGGCCGGCCGAGCCGACGGTGAGGGTGTACGACAGGATGAACGCGCCGGTCCCGTTGAACGCGGACGCCGGTCCGAGCGTGAACGCGCCGCTCAGGGTCCCGCCCCCGAGCGCGATCGCGTCGCCGCTCCCATTCCCGCTCGCGGTGTTGCCGGCGAACCCCGACAGGACGTCGAGCGGCACCGGCCCGATCGCGTAGGTCCCGTTGTCGTCGAAGGCGCAGCCCGAGATCGTCGGGAAGCAGGCCGAGATCGTGACCCCCTCGTTCGCCGAGTGCGCGACGCGGCAGTTCGTCATCGAGAGGTCGGAGGAGCTGATCCGGATCCCGGGGTAGTTCCCGCCCCCGG
Source organism: Dehalococcoidia bacterium (assembly GCA_020634075.1). GTDB lineage: Bacteria > Chloroflexota > Dehalococcoidia > UBA2979 > UBA2979 > W-Chloroflexi-9. Next base: position 28,322 of record JACKCJ010000025.1, read on the forward strand.
CGTACCGGAACTCCGTGTGGGTGAGCGTCGTGGCGTCGGAGTCGTAGATGTCGAGTCCGTTCCAGTCGCCGGGCGCCGCGCCGGCGCCGCCGAAGTCCGGATCCCCGATCGACGTCATCACCACGGGCGCGGCCGCCGTCCCGTTCGACAGCAGCGTCCCCCGGACGATGAGCTGGCACCACGGCCCCTCCCAGAGCAGCGTCACGCCGGCCTGGAGGGTCAGCGTGGCCGGCGCCTTCACCTGGATCGGCTCGGTCATGATGAACTCGCCGGTTCCGTTGAGGGAGTTCGCCGTCGACCACGTGGCGCTGCTCGTGAAGTCCTCGACCTGCGCCCCGCCGTCCCCCACGCGCAGCACGTCTCCGTCCACGTTGTTCGAGGCGCTGTTGTCGACGATCCGGTGCACGCCCTTCACGGTGGCGCCGGCGATCGGCCGCTTGCAGCCGGAGAACAGGTTCCGCTCCACGACCACGCTCGGGTACCCGATCTCCAGACCGGCGCCGTTCCCGTCCTCCACCACGCTGTCGAGCAGCGAGAAGGTCGACGATAGCCCGTAGATCGTCGGCGAGCCGAAGTAGCCGCCGTACCGGAGGTGGCACCACTGCATGACTGAGCCCGTCGAGGAGAGCGAGATCTGGACGTACCGCCAGTCCCCCTTCTTCGGTGTCGTGGCGCCCCCGTCCCCGTTGTGGTCGCCGCCCACCGCGTCGTCCTTCAGCGACGTGAACCAGATCGGGGATCCCGCCGCCCCGACCGCCTGGAGCGTGCCGACCACCGTCAGGTACTGGAGGGTGTCGAACTTCACGATCGCGCCCGGCTGGATCGTCAACGTCTGACCGCTCGGCACGGTCTGGAGCGCCTTCAGGAGGTAGACGTGCCCGGTGAGCCACGGCCCGCCGTTCCCGTCGTACACGTTGCCGGTCTGGGTGAAGGTATGGACGTTCGATCCGCGCGCGGCCGCGTCGGGAGCGAGGGAGACGGACGAGACGAGAAGGAGCGCCAGAGTGAGACCGCGCATATGTGACTCCCGGGGACGAGTCGGTTTGGAAGGGGAAGCCTGGCGTCGGCGCGCCCGTTACACCCGAACTCCCCGAGTCCCGGACGAGGTCGACGAGCGTGGCAACACGTGGAGGAGATCGAGACGCGGTCGCCGCTGCCGAGGACGCCGAAGCCGCTCGTCCCCTCGACGAGGACCTGGACGTGGACCTCGAGGAAGTCGAGCGGCGGCGCGATCGCGTTCGCAGGCAGCGTCGCAGTCGCGGCCACCGTCCCAACTGGATCGCCGGGGCCACCACGCGGCGGAAACTTGGTAGGAGATGTGGTCAGATCGACGTCGTGTCGTCGTTCTCATCGATGATGGACGCGGACGCGCCTCGCGCGCTCGAAGAAGACGGCACGCTGCCGCCGCTCGAACCTGCGGCCAGCGACCCTGCGAGAAGGAAACGGCTATGCTCTCCACGTCGTCCGCCGAGTGGCGGCTGTTCACTCGGCAGGATTTCCGCGATTCGGGACTCCTGGAGCGGTACCGGACGCTGAAGAACCAGCGCGCGCCCGGACGCGACCAGCGCTCGCGCCCGGTCGAATCGCTTGAATCCACGCGGACCGAGGTGTTGGCGACCGGCCCGGCCCCCGACGACCTCGACCGGCAAGTCTCGAGCCTGGGTTACCACATCATCGAGAATCCGTCCACGCGATATGAGCACGGTACGGACGAGAAGGTGCCGCGCCACATGGTGTGGCGTCCCTACCGACTCGACCACCGCGGGAGGCTGCTGGCGGCGACGGTGTTTCGATGTTCCGAGGCGTTCAACCTCTGCGAGGTCGACGCGTTCCTGACCGACGATCCACCCGACATCGCGCTGGGCGCCGCGGTACGCGCGACGGTCTTGTTGCTCCTCGCCGACGCCACGAAGAACGGCGCAACGCTCGCGATCCAGTTCCGCCGACACTGCCACCGAGGCCGGGTGCCCGACGCTCTCATCGAAGAGGCGCGACGGGCGGGTGTAGAACTGTCATCGGTCGACCGGGGGATGATCTCCCCGGAGGAGTCTCGCGCGTTGTTCCTCGCGTTCACCGACATCTCAGAGGCCGCGCGAGATGTTTGCCGAGACCTCGCACGGCGCGGCTTCGCCTCGATCGAACGGATCTGCTACCTCGTTCACCACGGCGTCTGGAGCGCGCGCGCGGCCGAGTCGGTGCTCTTGAACGCGCCCTATCCCGAGCTCGCGCTCGGCCTCGGGCCCGAGCCCGAACAAGGCCATCTCTACACCGTGGCGCTCGACCACGCCCGCAACGCGATCCTCGGCGAGGCGCTGCAGCGCACGCTCAACCACGTCGATTCCGGGCACGCGGATCAACGGGTCGAGCTGACGCCCGGCGAGCGCTCTCCGTCGGCGATCGACTCGTCCACGGGCGACTGGAGGTTCGCGGGCATTCCGGAC
>JACKCJ010000026.1 GCA_020634075.1 Dehalococcoidia bacterium
CTCTGGGATGCACGCGTCCGCATCGAGGTGAACGGGACCGGCGTCCTCTGCACGCCGCTCGAGTGGGAGCTGATCCTCTCGGTCTGCCTCGGTGCCGACGCACGGATCCAGGCGCTGCGCACGCACATGGTCAGCCACGGCCACGACTCGAGACTGATCGTGCGCCTGCTGCGCGAAGGCCGCGTCGACCAGACGACCGAGGAAGCGGTGTGGAGCGTCCTCGAGCAGTCCGAGAGCGCCGACTAGCGACCGTCCGGCTCTCGCCCTCGGTACCTTCGTCCCGGGCCTGTCGCGGTGTCCCCCGGTAGCATGTGAGATGCGGGTCCGTCCCGCCCACTACCGGCCCCGGGAGTCCCCAGCATGCCCATCGACTGGTGGCCAACAGTCCCCGCGTCCTGGTCCTGGCAGCCCACCGTGCACGTGGGGGCGCTGCTTGCCGCGCTCGCACCGGCCGGATTCGTGCTGCTGCTCGCTCGGCTCCGCGGCGTTCGTGTGAGCCGGCGGTCGCGGTGGTACCTCCTCGGCTCGACGGTCATCCTCGTCGCGACGCTCGACTGGCCCGTCGGATCGATCGCGCAGGTGCTGCTGACCGGTCGTTCGATGCAGTACATGTTCATCACGCTCGCCGCGGTGCCGTTCCTCCTCCTCGGCACGCCGCACTGGCGCTCCGAGGGCCGGGGACTCGCCCGCCGGATCGTGGAGCGCATCGCGAGCGCGCCGTGGGTGGGCGCGATCATGCTCGCCGGCGCCGCGTGGCTGACCCACAGCCAGCCGGTCGTCGACAACTTCGAGGCTGACGCGCTCGGCCAGGCCACGATCCGCGCGATCTGGTTCGCAACGGCAGTCCTCTACTGGTGGCCACTCATCGGCCCCGGCCCCGAGCGCGAGCGCCTGCCCTACTTCGCGGGCCTCGGCTACCTCGTGCTGCCGTTCGTGTTCCCGAAGTTCCCGGCCGCTGTCTGGGTCTTCTCGACCGATCCGATCTACGACCGCTTCGCGCAGACGCCCGACCCGTGGGGCCTCAGTCGCATTGCCGACCAGGGGCTCGCCGGGTTCATCCTCTGGCTGCCCGGCAGCGTCGTCGTCGCCGTGGCGATCTACCTGCTCATCCGCCACTGGCTCCGCGAGGACCGGCGTCTCGGCCTGCGTGAGCGCCTCGGCGTGCCGGCCGATCCCGAGGCAGTGGCCGCGCTCGTCCGCCCCGACGTCCCCGAGCTCTGGACGGTCGTCGAAGCGCTCGTCCGCATCATCGACGACGCGTCGCCGCCGCGGCTGGGGTCCGACCTCGCCTTCGCGCGGGAGGAGGATCGCGTCGTCCTCGAGCTGCACGTGCCCGCTGGTGACGACGACCAGGCGACGCTCGTGCGCGTCATCGAGGCGGGCTACGCGGCTCACCTGCGCCAGTACCCGGAGCCACGCGCCGTGGTGATCCGCGAGCACCTCGCGATCCGCGTCCTCCCGTACGGGGTGCGCGTCAGTTAGCTCGGATCCCCGGCCCGGCCGTCCGCTTGCGGGCCCGACCGCGCCCGGGCCCGGTGCTACCATCCGCGCGGCTCGCAGGCAGCGCGTCGGCCCGCCGACGCGGCGCGAGACACCCCATCAGCAGTCCGCCGAGGAGGAACAGCCATGCCGATGACCGTTGGGACGGGCTTCGGGACCGATCTGAAGTCGGCGCCGGAGCGTGCGCGCCAGCTCGAAGCGCTCGGGTACGACATCGTGGCCGTGGGCGAGACCCAGCACAACCCGTTCCTGCCGATGACGCTCGTCGCCGAGCACACGGAGCGGATGAAGTTCGGCACCTCCGTCGCCATCGCGTTCCCGCGCGTGCCGCACATCACGGCGAACATCGCGTGGGACCTCTCGGCATACTCCGGCGGACGCTTCGTCCTCGGCCTCGGTACGCAGGTGAAGGGCCACAACGAGCGCCGGTTCTCGGTGCCGTGGGCGCCGCCCGGACCGCGCCTGCGCGACTACATCAACTGCATGCGCGCGATCTGGGACTCGTGGCAGAACGGCACGAAGCCGAACTACGAGGGCGAGTACTACCAGTACAAGCTCACCAGCCCGTTCTTCAACCCGGGCCCGATTGAGCACCCCGACATCCCGGTGGTGATCTCCGCGGTGAACCCGTTCAACGCGCGCCTCGCCGGCGAGGTCTGCGACGGCATCGCGATCCACGGCTTCAGCACGTTCAAGTACATCCGCGAGGTGCTGATCCCGGCCGTCCACGAGGGCGCTCGCCGCGCCGGCAAGGACCCGTCGAAGGTCCAGGTGCGCGGTGGCGGCTTCATCGTCACCGGCCGCACGGAGGAGGAAGTGGCGAAGGCGAAGGAGCGCAGCCGCCGCCAGATCTCCTTCTACGCGTCCACGCGCTCCTACGGGAACGTCATGAAGCTCCACGGCTGGGCGGACGAGGCCGCGCAGCTCCACCGCCTCTCCATCGAGGGCAAGTGGGACGACATGGTGGGCCTCATCACCGACGAGATGATGGAGGAGTTCTGCGTCATCGGCACGTGGGACGAGATGCCGGCGCGGATGCGCGAGAAGTTCGCGGGGATCAACACCCAGGTGAACTTCGCGGCCGACCCCACCAACCCGGACGAGGAAGCGCAGATCAAGGAGATCATCTCCGAGCTGAAGCAGATCCCCGCCCTCGGCGACTGATGGTGTACTGGACGTACCTGCTCCGCTGCGCGGACGGGACGTTCTACGCCGGTCACACGGACGACCTCGAGCGACGCCTTGCTGCACATCAGCAAGGCGTCTTCGTTGGCTACACGCGTTCGCGCCGACCGGTGACGCTCGTCTGGGCCGAGGAGTTCACGACGCGGGACGACGCGTTCCGCCGCGAGCGGCAGATCAAGGGTTGGTCGCGAGCGAAGAAGCTGGCCCTGATCGCGGGCGAGTGGGACGCGCTACAGGATCTGGCACACGGGGCGCGGGACGACGGCGGAACTTCAACGGCTCCCCCTTCGACAGGCTCAGGGTGAGCGGGGCGGGTCGCGAGCGCCCTGCTGAACGTGTGTCCGGGACTCTGCAATGGACGGTGTTGAAAGCTCATGCGCACGAACCGACATCGCTCACCCTGAGCCCGTCGAAGGGGGAGCCACGCGAGCGCCCGCGGACCGCAAACGCAACGAGCCGCCCCCGTCCGTGTCCCCCACGTGGTAGAACACCGGGGCACGCGAGGAGGAACGCCATGCCGTACGCCGAGAACGAGGGCGTCAAGATCTACTTCGAGACCGAGGGCACGCCCGGCGCTCCCGCGATCGTCATGCACCACGGCTTCCTCGCTGACCTCGAGTCCTGGCGTGAACGCGGGTTCGTCGACGCGCTGAAGGACCGCTTCCACATCCTGCTGATGGACTCGCGCGGCCACGGCCGCTCCGACAAGCCGCACGACGTGGAGGCGTACGACGTGCGCACGCGCGTCCTCGATGTCGTCGCCGTCCTCGACGCGAACGACGCGCGCATGGCGCACTACCTCGGCTACTCGATGGGCGGGATGATCGGACTCAGCTCGCTCATCTACGCGCCGCAGCGCTTCCTGAGCTACACGATCGGCGGCGCCCAGCCGATGCGGGACCCGAACCGCGCGGCCATGCGCAACCAGCCGTTCCGCGAGTACTACGAGGGCGCGCTGAAGCGGAACGCCGCCGTGAAGGCCGCGTATGACGCCGGCCGGCACGATGTCGAAGCCCTCGAGGCGTGCCGCGACAGCACGGCGAACTGGGGCGGCGCCGAGCAGGCCGTCCGCCTCGCGACGCAGCCGATCATCCTGTACGTCGGGACGAACGACACGCCGCACGACGGCGCGCTGCGCGCGCGGGAGCTCAACTCCAACCTCAAGGTCATCGAGCTCCCGGGTGACGACCACGCCGCCGCGGCCACGCGGTCGAACGTCGTCGTCCCGGCGATGATCGAGATGATCGACTCGGTACCCGTCGCCTAGCAGGCCGCCCGGCCGGAGGGTGTCATGAAGCTCTGGGAGTGGTTCCGTAGCCTCAGCCTCGGGGTCCAGATCTTCTTCGTGCTCGCCATCGTCGTGCTGTTCCTGACGCTCGTGCCTTCTCCGTTCTCGGAGTAGCCCCCACCGGATCCGTCCCCCACGGACCGCGGGTATGGCCCCAACGGTCCCCCCGTGCCCCCGCACCCGTCGTGCACGCTTGGGCTGCCCGGAGTGGCGGCAGTCCGGTTTGGTTGGGTTATGCACGAGGGCGGGCAGAGCAAGCAGGCCGACGCGGAGCGCGCCTCCCGCGTGTCGCGGCGTGGCAACCAGCCCGGCCGCGCTCCGGGGCTCACCCCTGAGTTCGAAGTCAGCCCCGCCACCGCGACGCGCACGGGTTCGCCACGCTCGATGACGGCGCTCCAGCGCGCGGCGGGTAACCGCGCCGCTCGCGCACTGGCCGGCGAGGGTCCTCGCTCCTACGCCGCGCCCGAGGTCCGTGTCGACGTCCCTGCCGCAGCGGTCCCTGTCGCCGAACCCGCCCGCGAGGTCCTCGAGTCCACCTCCGCCGCGACCGAGCACGTGGGCCACCGTCGCACCGCCCCGGCGGACCTCGTCGCCCGCTGGGCCGAGGCACAGCGCAGCGCGGGCCTCGAGCGCGTGACCGTGCCATCGCAGCGAAGCATGGTGCAGCGCGCCGGCCCCACGATCCGGCCGGGCAACAAGAGCGACAAGCTCACGATGGCCGGCGACGCGGGCGCGGCGCTCACCAGCGCCGGGAAGACGGCGATCGAAGGTGTGGGCATCCAGGGTGTCGGGAGCACCGGCGGCATCGGCCAGATCAGCCGGGACGTGCTGGAGTTCTCCACGGCCGCCGGGGAGATCCTCGGATTCGTCGCCATCGGCCTCAACGTCTTCAGCCTGGGGGAGAACCTCGTCCGCGGATGGGACGCCAAGATCCGGCTGGCTGCGTTCACCAAGGCGTTCCAGCAGCTCCCCGAGGACGATCCGCTCCGTCCGTACCTCATCGAGGCCGCGAAGCAGCAGCGGTGGGAGAAGAACCGCCGCTGGGCACGCGCCGCCGTCACCGCGGCGATCATCGGGCTCACGATCGCCGCGCTTGCCGTCGCCAGCGGCGGCGCCCTCCTCCTCGCGATTGCCACCGTGCTTGCCATCGGCAAGACCATCGAGACGGTCAGGAACTACCTGAAGAAGCGCAAGGCGAAGAAGCAGCAGAAGGCGGCCGCAACGGAGATGTTCGACCAGGCCTACGCAGCCGGGCCGGAGTCCCAGACCTACCAGTCGTTCACGGAGCTCCTCGGCGCGCTCAACATCCCCGTGCCGGACCCCGCATCCAACAAGTTCAAGAAGGAGCGGACCTACGCGATCGACCAGCTCGCGCCGCACCTCGCGCGGTCGGACGACGCGATCAAGGAGGCGCTGCCGGAGCAGGCCGAGGAGTTCGTCGCGCGGGCCGACGCCGAGGCGGACGCCCAGATCGCCGAGGTGGAAGCGGCGGCTGCCGCAGCGGGCGTCGACGCGGCAGCGCAGTCGCAGGCGGGCGGTGGACCGGACGCCGAGGAGGCCGGCGAGCAGGAGGAAGAGGTCGCCGCGCCCGCCTAGCTGCGCCTGTCCGGATGGGTGCGGCTCACGATCCTCGCTTGAGGCGCTGCGCGGCGTCCTTCGCGATGCCCCGCCAGCGCTTCACCGCGGCGGCATGCACCTCGTCCACGCGGCGGGTGTTCTGCCCCATCGCCACGAACAATCGCGCCAGCCCCTCCACGTCGCCGAGGTGAATCGTCTCCGCCGCGATGCGGTCGTCGGGCCCCATGTTGTGGTAGTTCCCCAGCGCGAGGCAGGCTGCGCCGCTCTCGTAGCCGAGGAGGTCGTAGGCGGTCGCCTCGGTGGTGCCGCCGTCCATGAGCTTCCGCTGGAAGCGGAAGGCGGGGTCGGCCTGCTGTAGCTCCAGGGCCACGCGATGCATCCACATGGTGATCCGCGGCGAGAAGATGTGCTGCGCGTCGCCGACGCGGATGATCGGGCCATCGCCCTGCACCGCGCGGCCCCCGGCCATCGAGGAGCACTCGACGGCCACGAGAAGGCCGTCGCGCGGCAGCAGATCGGTGGTCGTGACGGCGGCAGCGCCGACGAGGCCGACCTCTTCGGCGCGCGTGAACAGCCCGATCACGTGCGCGTTCGGCTGCTGCCGCACCAGCTGCTCGAACGCCCACAGGATCGCGAGCCCACCACCGAGGTCGTCGCAGGAACGCGCGTGAAGGATCGCTCCGCGTACCCGTGCCGGTTCGACGTCCCACAGCGCGAGGTCGCCTACCTCGGCGGTCGCGCCGGGCGCGAGCATCGCCTTCGCGCCGGTGATGCGCTTCGCCCAGCGGTTGGCCGCATCCGAGAGCACCGTCGAGGTGATCGTCGCGGCCGAGTCACCTCGATCCTGCGCGGGGTCGGCGGCGTAGATGCGGAGCGGTTCACCCTTGCCGTAGTTCCCGGGTACGCCGCCCCGGAACTCCAGCTCGAGCCGCCGCCCCTTCACACTGGTGACGACGAACCCCGGATGGTCGGTGTGCGCACCGAGGACGAGCGGGGTGGTCTTGCGGCCGCGACGGTACTCGATGACCGCGTTGCCAACGGTGTCCTCGCGGTACGTGAGCCCTCGTTGCTCCGCGAACGCGCGAAGGAAGTCGTGCACGCGGCGCTCGTTGAACGAGCCGGTCGGCAGCCCGACGTATGCCTTCGCGAGCGCGACGAGGTCCTTCGAGGGAGCGGAGGGGCGGGGCATGACGTCGTTCCTTCCCGGAGTCCGTCGGATCCTACCGTCATCCCCGGCGCGAACATCGTTCCGTAGGCGGCGCGTTCCGTACGATGGATGCATGACGATCCCCACGCCCGCCATCCCCGCCTCGGTCGTACCGGAACCGGTGCCGGCCGCGCGCAGCCGCAAGGCGAAGCGCGACGTGAACCGCCCCCTCGAGCCGATCGAGGTCACCCTCACCGGCTTCGCCTCCGGCGGGAAGGCCGTGGGGCACGCCCCCGACGGCCGCGTCGTGTTCGTCGAGTACGCCATTCCCGGCGAGCGCGTGATCGCCGAGGTCACCGACGACCGCCCCTCCTACATCGAGGCGACGGCCGTGCTCGTCCTCGAAGCGTCCGAGGACCGCGTCGAGCCGGCATGCCAGTACTTCGGGAAGTGCGGCGGCTGCCAGCTCCAGCACATCGCGTACCGGCGTCAGCTCGAGCTCAAGGCCGATGTCGTCCGTGACCAGCTCCACCGCATCGGCAAGTTCTCGAGCGAGGAGGTCGCGGAACTCGTGCGGCCGATGCTCGGGATGGACGAGCCGTGGGGCTACCGCAACCACAACCGCTTCACCGTGCGCCGAGACGGTCAGATCGGCTTCATGCAGCGCGGGACGCATCGGTTCATGCGCGTCGAGGAGTGCCTCATCGCGCACCCGCGCGTGAACGAGGTGCTGCAGGCCGCGCAGGACCACACGATGCAGGCGCGCCAGCTCTCCGTCCGCGTCGGCGTGCACACCGACGAAGAGATGGTGCAGCCGCGCCTCCAGTGGCGCCCGGGCCCGAAGCCGAAGCTCGCGAGCGGGCAGACGCACTACTCGGAGCGACTGAATGGCGTCGACTACCGCGTCTCCGGGCCGGCCTTCTTCCAGGTGAACACGCTCCAGGCGGAGCGCCTCGTGGCCCTGGTCGTGCAGCACGTCCTCGATGCCGACGCGAAGGTCGTCGTGGACGCCTACGCCGGCGTCGGCACGTTCGCCGCGCAGCTCGCCGGCAGCGTTGAGCACGTCGTCACGATCGAGGAGTCCGCCGCGGCGGGCGACGACGCCGAGGTGAACCTCGCGCCGTTCACGAACGTGACCCGCATCGTCGGCAAGGTGGAGCACACGCTGCCGGGCATGACGCCCGACCCGGACGTGGTGGTCATCGACCCGCCGCGCTCCGGTCTCTTCCCGGGCGTCGTCGACGCGATCCTCGAATCGGCGGCGCGTCGCGTGGTCTACGTGTCGTGCGACCCGGGCACGCTCGCCCGCGACCTGCGGATGTTCGTGGACGGTGGCTTCGCGATCGGCGAGGTCCAGCCGGTCGACATGTTCCCGCACACGCAGCACATCGAGAACGTGACGGTCCTCGACCGCTAGGTGTGACCGGTACCCTGAATCCGTGCCCGCGCAGCCTCGGATCATCCTCGCCTCTGCCTCGCCCCGCCGGCGTGAGTTGCTCGCCACGCTCGGACTCGCGTTCGAGGTCGTCCCGTCCGACGTGGACGAGAGCATCGAGGAGCGCGATCCGCGCGCGGCCGCCGAGCTCCTCGCCCGGCGCAAGGCAGAGGCCGTGGCCGCCGAGCACCCGGACGCGCTCGTGATCGGCAGCGACACGATCGTCGCGCTCGACGGCCACATGCTCGGGAAGCCGGAGGACGCCGAGGAGGCGCGGACGATGCTCCGCGGCCTCCGTGGACGCCCCCACCAGGTAGTGACCGGCGTTGCCGCGATCCTCGGCGGTCGCGAAGAGTCGTCGCACGCGTGGACGACAGTGCACATGCGCCCGTACCCGGACGACGCGATCGAGGCGTTCATCGCGACCGGCTCGCCGTTCGACAAGGCCGGGGGCTACGCGATCCAGGACGAGGCCTTCGCCCCCGTCGAGCGGTTCGAGGGCTGCCGCTGCGCCGTCATCGGCCTCCCGCTCGGGCTGCTGCGGACGCTCCTCGCGCGCTTCGGCATCGAGACGCGGCAACCAGACGTCGAATGCCCGGTCTGCGGGAGTGACGCGTGAGCACGGACTCGCCACTGCGTCAGCGCTGGTTCGCGTGGATCTACCGCTACGTCGACCGCGTGCAGAAGCCCTTCACGGCGCGGACGCGGCGTCACCTCCTCGGAGACCTCGAGGGTGACGTGCTCGACGTCGGCTGCGGGCCGGGCACGAACTTCGAGCACTACACGGCCTCGGCGCGCGTCACGGCCGTGGACTACAACCCGGGGATGGTGGCGATGGCTCGCGCATCGCTGGCATCGGGCCGAGCCCGGCTCGCGACGATCGAGGTGCGGCAGGCGGACGCCACGGCGCTCCCGTTCGAGGATGCCTCGTTCGACGCCTATGTCAGCACGCTCGTGCTCTGCTCGGTGCCCGACCTCGAGGCGGCCGTCGACGAGGCGTGGCGCGTCCTCCGGCCCGGCGGCCAGCTGCGCATCTTCGAGCACGTCCGGTCCGAGTCCGAGTGGAAGGCGCGCATCCAGGGCTGGCTCAATCCGGCCTGGGGGTACGTCGCGGATGGATGCCGCCTCGATCGCGACACGGACGGCGCGTTCCTCCGTCGCGGGTTCGAGGTGGTGGAGGAGCAACGCCCGAGCATCCCGGCGGAACCGCTCCCGCTGGTGATCCTGAAGGCGCGGAAGCCCGACTAGAGCGCTACTGCTCGGACGCGACCGCCGGCTCGCGGGGGGACTGTGACGCGGACGTCGCAGCCGAGGATGTCGCGGCCGGAACCGCCGGGGCCTCGCAGTCCGGGTCGTCGATGTCGCAGACCATGCCCTCGGCGTCGGCGCCCACGGCGGCGCCGAGCGCGGCGAGGTCCAGCGACTTCAGGCGCGGCGGCTGCTTCGGGTCGTGGAGTTCGTTCTCAGTCATCGTCGGATCCGTTCAACGCTCGGAACGTACCACCAACAGTTCACCGATGACCGTCGAGAGTCTGAGTTTCAGGCGGTGTCGCGCGGTTTCGTAATCCTCGGTCCGCACGTCGATATCGCGGATGAGCCCCTCCTCGCGCACGCCGAGGACGTCCACGGTGCCGACGAACGTCTGCGCCTCCACGTCGAGGCCGACGTGCGCGGGGACCTGCACCTGGACGGTGCCCAGCCAGCAGAGCAGCGTGAGCTCCGTTTCCCCCTCGGGGAGCTCGGCGTGACGCAGGTCGAGGTGGATGTCCCCGATCACGGTACGCACGACGGCATCGTCCAAGCGCCACTCGCCGGCCGAGCGGACGTGGCCGAACGCCCTCGAGAGCCGGCGCGTGAACCGACGTGCCCGCATCGCGGCCAGCCACGAGAGGATCCCCAGCGCGATGAGCGCGAGGCCGAACGCCCCCTCGATCAGCCCACCGAGGCCGATGTGACGCGCTCCGGTGGAGTCGAGCGCGAACAGCCCCCCGACGGCGATGAGGTAGAGGCCAACAGTCAGGCCGAGGACGTCACGCAGGCGGGAGCTCACGGCGCTAGCGCCGCCGCCACGATCGTCGGACGCGGTCGTAGATGATCGCGATGCCGATGGTGATGAGGAGGACCGGCCAGAGCTCTTCGAATCCGACCCCCTCGATGAGGTCGAGCGAGTCGATGAGGAGCAGGAGGCCGATCACGATCAGCAGCAGACCGAACGCCACGGCACCCCTCGCAGTCTCCCCCTCGCGAGCGAGAGGTGCGTCCTCCCGCGAGCGAATCGGGCCGAACCCGAGTGTACGTCGACCGAACGAGACGCTCGATGGGCCCCGTCGGTGGCGCGAAAGGTCAGATCGACACGATCCATCCATGATCTGACCGCAAATCCCTCGCGGGAGAGAGAGCACGAAGCGCCTGCACGCGACACAATCCCCCGTGAACGTCCGCGCCTCATGATGCATGAGCCGGTTGACCTCAACCCGCGGGAGTAATCAGGTAGTACGGGCTGTTTTAACGAGCTCTAGGGCTGTCCGCTGTTCGCGGAGAAGGGGTTGTCATGCCTGAACCGATTATCCAGGTCTCGAACCTGGTCAAGACGTACCACACCGGAGAGGTCGAGGTTCAGGCGCTCCGCGGCATCAACATCGATGTCCCGGCCGGAGAGATGCTCGCCATCATGGGCCCCTCGGGCTGCGGAAAGACGACGTTCCTGAACTGCGTCTCGGGCATCGACGACGTGACCTCCGGAAATGTCGTCATCGAGGGGACCGACCTCGCGAGCCTGAACGACGACCGGAAGACCGAGTACCGCGCGAAGCGCATGGGCTTCATCTTCCAGTTCTACAACCTCCTCCCTGTCCTGAGCGCCGTCGAGAACGTGGAGCTGCCCCTGCTCGTCTCCGGCACGGCGCCGGCCGAGGCGCGGCGTCGCGCGTCGGCCATGCTGGAGCGCGTCGGACTCGGCGCGTGGTCGGGGCACAAGCCCGCCCAGCTCTCCGGCGGTCAGCGACAGCGCGTGACCATCGCCCGGGCGCTCGTGAACGACCCGGCGATCATCTGGGCGGACGAGCCGACGGGTGACCTCGACTCGCACACCGCGGACGACATTATGTCGCTGATGCAGCAGCTCAACCGCGACCAGGGCCAGACGTTCGTCATCGTGACGCACGACCCGGGCATCGCCGAGCGCTGCCACCGCATCGTGCACATGCGTGACGGCCTGATCGAACGCGAAGAGGTGCCCGCGGGCGCCGGAGCGGCGGCGTCGCGTGGATAGCCTCTTCGGAATCCCACTCACCTCGATCCTCGTGGTGTTGCTGGCCCTCGTGGCCGGCATTTTCGGGGTGCTCGGCTGGATCGCGTGGCGGAACCCGCTGCTCGTGAAGATGGGCCTCCGCAACCTCACGCGGAGGAAGACCCAGACCGCCCTCATCGTCATCGGACTGATGCTCTCGACGCTGATCATCAGCGCCGCCTTCGCCACGGGTGACACCGTCGGCTACTCGGTCACGAACGCCGCGTACAACGACTACGGCGAGGCCGACGTCATCGGCGCATTCGACCGGGAGAAAGCCGATCCCTCGCGGGACGGGCTCCTCCAGCAGGACATCGATGCGGTGCGCGCCGCCTTCGAGGGCGACCCCGAGGTCGACGCGATCACGGGCGTCATCCGGACGCCGGCGCCGGCCCTCAACCCGACCGAGCGCCTCTCGGAGCCCGCTGCGTCCTTCGTCGGGATCGACCCGGAGACGACCGACGGCTTCCACCAGCTGATCGACCAGAACGGTGACCTTGTCAGCGCACGCGACCTGGGCCCCGACGAGGTCTACATCTCGCAGCGCCTCGCCGATGACATCCGGCTGGGCGTCGGGGACACCGTGCGGGTGCAGTACGGCAACCAGCCGTACGACTTCACCGTCCGGGCGATCGTCCGCGACAACGCCCTGACGGCCGCGACCGCCCTCACCAGCGACCAGGCCGCGGGCGGCATCGTGGCGCCGATCGAGCGCGTCCGCGAGATCGCCGGCGAGCCCGGCCGCGTGGACCTGCTGGTGATGTCCGCGAAGGGCGGCGTCCGCGACTCGCTCGACGCCACGAAGGTGGTGCGTGACCGCCTCGAGGAGGTCATCGACGCCCAGGGCCTGCCGATCCAGGTGATCTCGGACAAGGCGCAGGTCGTCGAGATCGCCGAGCTGATCGGCTCGGTCTTCGTGACGTTCTTCCTCGTCTTCGGCCTCTTCTCGATGGCCGCGGGCGTGATGCTGATCTTCCTCACGTTCGTCATGCTCGCGGCCGAGCGCCGCTCAGAGATGGGCATGGCGCGCGCCGTCGGCATGAAGCGGCTCCACCTGACGGAGTCCTTCATCGCGGAGGGGATGGGGTACAACCTCGGCTCGGCGCTCATTGGCGCCCTGCTCGGCGTCGGCGTCGCCTACCTGCTCATCCTCGTGCTGGGCAACGTCTTCGGCGACTTCGGCCTGAGCATCACGTTCAACGCCAACCCCGTCGGCTTCGCGATCTCCTACCTGTTGGGCGTCGTGATCACGTTCGTGACGGTGGCGATCTCCTCGTGGCGATCGGCGAACCTCAACATCGTCCGCGCGATCCGCGATATCCCGGAACCGGACACCTTCCGAGGCCACGACCGCTCGCTGGGACGGCTCTTCAAGGCCACCGCCGGCGTGCTCTGGTTGGCGCTCATCGGCGCCCTCAGCGTCGTGACGTACGGCGTCCTCACGGTGATCTACCTGCTGCTGAAGCGCGCGCCGAAGGTCGGCCGGTTCGTCCGGAAGCCGGGCGACTGGGCCGGCCGCCAGCGCAACAGCGGCGGCTGGGCCGTGGTGATGATCCTCATCGGCGTCCTGGCGACGTGGTGGGGTGGCTGGATCGACGAGCAGGCGTTCGCCTACACGGCGGGCACCACGCTCGTCCTCTTCGCGATCGCGATGCTGGCGTCCTACTTCGGGGCGCCGACCCGAGCGACGTTCGCGATCATGTCGACCGTCATCATCTGGTACTGGCTCCTGCCGATGCCGTTCAACCTGCTCGCGAGCCTCGGCGTGCTGCCCGAGGAGGCCAAGGGCTGGGGCGACCCGCTCGACGGCCTCCTGAGCCTCGTCGGACTCGACCACGAGCCGATCTCCGGCAACATCGAGATGTTCTTCGTCTCGGGCGTCTGCATCACCGCGGCGAGCACGGTCTTCGTGATCTTCAACGCGGACCGCGTGCTCGCGTCCCTCGGGGCGCTGCAGGCGGTGTTCCGAGGCATCACGCCGGCCATCCGGACGGCGATCTCGTACCCGCTGGCGTCGAAGTTCCGCACCGGCATGGCGCTGGCCATGTTCACGCTGGTCATGTTCAGCCTCATCGTCATGGCGACGCTGAACCACAACTTCACGCAGCTCTTCCTCGGCGACGACGCCAAGGGCGGGTTCGACGTGCAGGCGAGCGCGAACGTGAACAACCCGATCGGCGACCTCCGCACCGCCCTCACGGACGGCGGGTACGACGTCGACGCGAACATCAGCGGCATCGGCACGATGACCTCGACGTTCTGGGAGACGAAGGCAGCCTCCGACCCGGAGGATGCCCTCGCGTTCTACCGCTTCGCCGGCCTCGACGACTCGTTCATCGACCTCGCGAAGTTCCCGCTGAGCACCCGCGCCGTCGGGTACGACAGCGACGAGGCGGTCTGGGACGCGGTCCGGAACGACCCGAACGTCATCGTGGCGAACGAGAGCATCCTCTCGTTCACGCAGAGTCAGAACTTCGGCGCGGGCGGCGAGGACCAGCTCACCGTCGACGGCTCGATCACTGACCTGCAGGACAACCCGTGGCAGCCGATCGAGATGACCGTCGTCGACGACAACGGCAACGAGCGGACGATGCAGATCGTCGGGTTCGTCGACTCGGCCATCATCAGTGGCGTCGTCCCGCAGTGGATCGCGCTGTTCGTGAACGCCGGCGTCGTCGCCGATGTCCAGGACGCGAACCAGGACTTCTTCGTCGTCACGAAGGACGAGTCCGACCAGGCGGTCTCGGACGTGGCCGCCGCGATCGAGAGCACGCTCCTCGACCGTGGCGTCCAGGCCGATTCGCTCACGCAGCGCGTGAACGACGCTGCCGCGCAGTCGAACGCGTTCTCCACGCTGTTCGTGTCCTTCATGAGCCTCGGGCTCATCGTGGGCATCGCGGCGCTGGGCGTGATCTCGTTCCGCACCGTGGCCGAGCGGCGTCAGCAGATCGGCATGCTGCGGGCGATCGGCTACTCGCGGCGGCTGGTGGCGATCTCGTTCTTCCTCGAGTCGTCGTTCATCGCGATCACCGGCATCGGGATGGGACTCATCCTCGGCGGGGCGCTGTCGTACAACCTGATGACGTCGCCGGACTTCACGAACGGGCAGCAGATCGACTTCTCCTACCCGGTCGGGACCATCCTGCTCATCGTCGGGATCGCCTACGCGGCCTCCGCCGTGATGACGCTCATCCCCGCCCGCAGCGCCTCGCGCGTCGCGGTCGCGGAAGCGCTGAGGTACTCCGCCTAGCGCGCACCTCGGTCACGCTCGCAACGAAACGGGCCGCCCTCTCGGGCGGCCCGTTCTCATTGCTCGGGATTCGCGACTAGCGGGCCGCGACGGGCTTGAACCGCGCCAGCACGTCGAGGTGCCGCCGGACGACGGTCTGGGCGCCCTCCTCGGTCGGGCTGACCTTCGGAGCGACCTTCCAGAACTTCGGCAGGGCCAGGCGCCACTCGGCGAGGAGCGCCTTCGCCCGCTTCGAGTCCGTCACGTCCACGTGGCGGCGGATGAGCGCCTCGAGGAGCTCGATGTCCTCGGGGTCGGTCACCTGCGAGAGGCCGACGAGCTCCTGGTTCACGCGGGCGCGGAAGTCGCCCCGATCGTCCAGGATGTACGCCACACCGTTCGACATGCCGGCGCCGAAGTTGCGGCCGGTGTCACCCAGCACGACGACGACGCCATCCGTCATGTACTCGCAGCCGTGGTCGCCAATGCCCTCGACGACCGCGCGCGCGCCGGAGTTGCGGACGGCGAACCGCTCGCCGGCCGCGCCGGCGACGAAGAGGTTCCCGCCCGTCGCGCCGTACAGCACGGTGTTGCCGACGAGGACCGCGGGCGTCCGGTCGAAGTTCGTCTCGGCGGGCGGCCGGATGATGATCTCGCCGCCCGACATGCCCTTCCCGACGTAGTCGTTCGCCTCGCCCGTGAGGGTGAGCCGGACGCCACGCGAGAGGAACGCGCCGAAGGACTGGCCCGCGGAGCCGCGGAACGTCAGGTCGATCGTGCCGTAGGAGAGGCCCGTGTCGCCGTAGCGCTCGGCCACGACGCCCGAGAGGCGCGCGCCCACGGTGCGGTCGGTGTTGTGCACCTCGTAGGACAGCGAGGTCTGCTTGCCCGAGTCGATGTTGTCCTTCGCCTCGAGCAGGATCTCGTCGTCCAGGCGCTTCCAGTCGGGGCGGTCGTTCCGCTCCACGATGCGCTTGTGCGGCTCGCGGTTCTCCGGGTCGACCGGCTTGATGATCCGCGAGAGGTCCAGGCGGTGCCAGCGGTGCGAGGTGTCGCCCTCGATCTGCTGGAGCAGGTCGGCGCGGCCAATGACCTCGTCGATGCTGCGGTAGCCGAGGCTCGCGAGGATCTCGCGGGTCTGGCGGGCGATGTGCGTGAGGTAGGTCACCAGCATCTCGGGAGTACCGAAGTACTTGGCGCGCAGGTCCTCGCGCTGGGTGGCGACGCCGACCGGGCAGGTGTTCAGGTGGCACTGCCGCGCCATCTTGCAGCCCACCGCGATCATCGCGGTCGTGCCGAAGCCGTACTGCTCGGCGCCAAGCATCGCGGCCACGAGGACATCGCGGCCCGAACGCATGCCGCCGTCGGCACGGAGCGTGACACGCCCGCGGAGGCGGTTCATCACGAGCGCCTGGTGGGTCTCGGCGAGACCGATCTCCCACGGCGAGCCGGCGTACTTCACGGAGGACAGCGGGCTCGCGCCCGTCCCGCCCTCGGCGCCGGAGATCTGGATGATGTCCGCGTAGGCCTTCGCCACACCGGCGGCGACGACGCCGACGCCTTCCGTGGAGACGAGCTTCACGCAGACGCGCGCCCGCGAGTTCACCGTCTTCAGGTCGTAGATGAGCTGAGCGATGTCCTCGATGGAGTAGATGTCGTGGTGCGGCGGCGGCGAGATCAGCGGCGTGCCCGGCATGACGTGCCGGAGCGTCGCGATGTACGGGTTCACCTTCGTGCCCGGGAGCTGGCCGCCCTCGCCGGGCTTGGAGCCCTGCGAGATCTTGATCTCGAGCTCCTCGGCCGCGACGAGGTACGCCGGGGTCACGCCGAAGCGTCCCGAGGCGACCTGCTTGATCTTCGAGTTCGCGTCGCGCTTGTCCCCGTCCGGGTTGTAGCGCCGCGGGTCCTCGCCACCCTCGCCGGTGTTGGAGCGGCCGCCGAGACGGTTCATCGCGCGCGCGATGTCCTCGTGGGCCTCGGGCGAGAGCGCGCCGAGCGACATCGCGCCCGTCACGAAGCGCTTCGTGATCTCCTCGACCGGCTCGACCTCGGAGATGTCGATCGGCTCGCGGTCGGAGACGAACTTCAGCAGGTCGCGGAGGGCGCCGGCCGGAGCGTTCCCCAGCACGTCGAGGTACTCGCGGTAGGCAGCGTCGCCGACCTCATCGTTGAGGTGCTCGAGGCCGGACTGCGCGACGCCCTGCAGGGCGCGCCACATCGACGGGTTGTATGCGTGGTACTCGCCATCGCGGCGGAACTTGTACCAGCCGCCGTGCGCGAGCTTCTCAGTCTCCGGGAACGCGAGCTGGTGCCGCGCGTACACGTCGGCGCCGATCTGCTCGTAACCCACGCCGCCGATGCGGCAGGTGGTGCCGGTGAACGACTTGTCGACGACATCCTGGCCGATGCCGAGCGCCTCGAAGATCTGAGCGCCGTGGTAGGAGGACACGGCGGAGATGCCCATCTTGGACATGATCTTGAGGATGCCCGTGTCCACGGCCTTCGCGTAGTGCGCGAGGACCTCCTCGACGGGGTCATCACCGAACGCGCCGTTGGCGTGGAGCGTGCGCAGCGTCGCGAACGCCAGGTACGGGTTCACGGCGCTGGCGCCGAAGCCGATCAGGGAGGCGAAGTGGTGCACGTCGCGCGCGTCGCCCGCCTCCGCGATCAGGCTCGTCTTCATGCGACGGCCCTCGCGGATCAGGTGGTGGTGCACGGACGAGACCGCGAGCAGCATCGGGATCGGCGCCCACTCGCGGTCGACCAGGCGGTCGCTGATGACGAGCACCGTGTGGCCCTCGTCGGCGGCGATCACCGCGGCGGCGCAGAGGTCGTCGATCGCGCGCTGGAGCGCGGCCGGACCGTCGTCGACGCGGAAGCGCGCGTGCAGCGTCGCGACCTTCACGTCCTCGTTCTGCATGCGCTTGATCGCGGAGAGCTCTGAGTCGTCGAGCAGCGGGCTCGTGAGGTGCAGCAGGCGAGCCGCCTCCGGCACGGACTCGAGCATCGACCGGTGCCGGCCGAGCAGCGTGTCCAGCGACATCACGATCTCTTCGCGGACGGAGTCGATCGCGGGGTTCGTGACCTGCGCGAAGCGCTGCTTGAAGTAGGTGTAGAGAAGCCGCGGGTCGTCCTGCAGGACGGAGAGCGGCGTGTCGTCGCCCATGGAGCCGACGGCTTCCTTGCCGTCCTCCGCCATCGGCTTGATGACGTACTCGAGCTCCTCGTGCGTGTAGCCGTGGAGCTGCTGAAGCGTCTCGATGTCGTGCTCGACGCCGTAGGCGGTCGAGTGGCCGTTCGAGGTCTCCGTGCGGAGCGAGAGCAGGTTGCGGCGCACCCACGAGCCGTACGGACGGCGGGACGCGACTTCGCTCTTGATCTCGTCGTTGTGCAGGAACTGCCGGCGGACGGTGTCGACGGCGATCATCTCGCCGGGGCCAAGGCGACCGGACTCCGCGATGTCGGCGGGCGCGAGCTCGACGAGGCCGACCTCGGAACCCATCACCACGAGGCCGTCACGCGTCACCTGGTAGCGCGCCGGACGGAGGCCGTTGCGGTCCATGATCGCGGCGACCTGCACGCCGTTTGTCACGGCGATCGCGGCAGGGCCGTCCCACGGCTCCGTCAGGCAGGCGTGGTACTCGTAGAACGCCCGCAGCGAGGAGTCGAGGTTGGGCATGTTCTCCCACGCCTGGGGGATCAGCATCATCACCGAGTGCAGGAGGTCGCGCCCGGAGAGGACGAGGAGTTCCAGCACCTCGTCGAACGAAGCGGTGTCGGAACCGATCGGGCGGATGACGGGCGCCAGGTCGGCGACGTCGTCACCCCAGACCGGCGAGGCGAGCTCCGGCTCGCGCGCGAGCATCCAGTTCCGGTTGCCGAGCAGCGTGTTGAACTCGCCGTTGTGGGCGGTCATGCGGAACGGCTGCGCCAGCTCCCAGGACGGGAGCGTGTTCGTGGCGAACCGCTGGTGGTACAGGGCGATCGAGGAGACGACGCGGTCGTCCTTCAGGTCCGGGTAGAAGTCCGCCAGCGCCGGGGCGATCATCATGCCCTTGTAGACGACGGTCGTGGAGGACATCGAGACGACGTAGCAGTCGCGCAGTTCCTCGACGCCCAGGCGGTGCTCCGCGCGGCGACGCGCGAGGTAGAGCGAGCGGTCGAACTGCGGCCCCTGCTGGTCGGCGGGGCGGCGGAGGAGCAACTGCTCGAAGCCCGGCAGCGACTCAAGCGCCTGCGGACCGAGGACGGACGCGTCCGTCGGCACCACGCGCCAGCCGATCACCTCGACGCCGGCGCGGCGGCACTCTTCCTCGAAGATCTCGCGAGCACGCGGCCGGTTCGACTCCTCGTGCGGCAGGAAGATCATCCCGACCGCGAGGTCCTCGGCGGCCACATCGGCGCCGAGCTCCTGCAGGGTGTCCTGGAGCAGTTCGAACGGGATCTGGATCGTGATGCCGGAACCGTCGCCCGTGAGCGGGTCGGCGTTCACCGCGCCGCGGTGCGTCAGCGCGTCGACTGCCTGGATCGCCATCTCGACCACGCGGCGGCTGCGCGTGCCGGTGGTCTCGGCGATGAAGCCCGTACCACAGGCGTCATGGAAGTCCTGCGCGCTGACCAGGTAGCCGTGATCGGACGCCGTCGAGGCTCCGGGCTTGGAGCCCGACTTCGAGGCAGCGACACCCTGGACCGCGGCGGTCAGATGGGAGTTCGGCATCGAAGAAGTAGTGGGGCTCACGGAGGGGTCCTCTGTATATCGACGTGCGCTCCCTGCGAAAGGGGAACGCCGATTCTACCGCAGCCACCAAGGTGGCTCGGTAGGTTTCGTTTGCGCCTTTTGTCACAAGGCGTCCGCACTATACCCGATTCGTTACGGCTTGCACATATGCCCGACACATGCCGTCCCCATGCTTGATCACCCTCTCCTGATGCCCTGGTGAATTAAGACAGTACGCGCTTGAGATTCAGGTAGAATCGCCACCGGGTGGCATCCCTGTTCGCGCAGGTGCCTCGTGGCACCAGGGAGGCGGGTCGGCGATGCGAGTGCGTAGGTGGATGTGGATTGGGCTCGCGACCGCGAGCCTCTCGGTCGTCGTGGCCTGCACCGGTGGTGCCGACGACGGCGGCGGGGAGGGCGACGGGACCGCGATCCCCGAGGCGACGAAGATCGAGGACGCCGGACCGGCGAAGCTCGTGTCGGACGGCCAGCTCACGGTCTGCGTCGACGCCCCGAAGTACCCGTTCGCCTTCCAGTCACCCAATGGCGACTGGCTGGGGTCCGACATCGAGATCATGGAGTACATCGCCGACGATCTCGACCTCGAGCTGCAGGTGAAGGTCGTCCCGTTCGACGGCATCTGGCAGCGGCCCGCCGCCGGCGAGTGCGACCTCGCCGCGGCGGCGCTCACGATCACCGACGCTCGAAGCACCGAGGCGCTGTTCAGTCGCTCATACCTCGACGCGAACCAGGCACTCGCGGTGCGGACGCCAGACAAGGCGTCGTTCGGCCAGCTCGTCCGTCTGGCGGGAAAGCGCATCGGCGTGAAGTCCGGGACCACGTCCGAGGAGTACCTGCGCGCCCACCTGCCGACCGGCGGCATCGTCGTCCCGTTCGAGGACACCGAGGCGATGTTCATCGCCCTCGGGGCGTCCGAGGTCGACGCCGTGCTCTCGGACCTCCCCATCGGTGGCTATCGCTCGACACTCGACTCTGCGCTCTCCATCACGGAGGTGATCAGCACCGGCGAGCAGTACGGGTTCGCGGCAGCCAGCGAGAACGGCGGCCTCGTGAACGAGGTCAATGACTCGCTCGGCAATTACCTCGAAAGCGACGACTACCGCAGCCTGCTGTCGCGGTGGTTCGGGGTCAGATAGCCGCACGGACGACGCGAATCGGGCACGGAATAGAGGCAGTTGAGTCTCGGTAAATGGGGAACGTCGCGAGGTCGCCGTAATGCGGCAAGGTGTTACGTTCCGTCGAGTGAAGGCGCAGCGGTCGCGGGCTCCGAGGTGGTGGGCAGGGGCGTTGATCGCCACCGCCGTCGTGGTCTTCACCCTCGTCGCCCCGTCGGACTTCGCCGGCGCCCAGACCGAGCCCGATGAGACCCAGGCGGTCAAGGAAGCGCCCGAGCGGATCACGACGCTCGACGACCTCGGCTTCGGTGACTCGGCCGCGTTTGGCGCCGCCGCACAGCTCGACTTCTTCTTCTCCGGATCCGGTGACTACGAGATCGGTGATGGCTCGCGCCTCGTCGTCGACCTCACGCACTCGAACCTGCTCGACCCGGAGCAGTCGGCCGTGGCCGTCGCGTTCAACGACCGCCCGCTGCGCGCGATCCAGCTCGACGAGACGAACATCACCGGCGGCAGCTACGAGATCGCCGTCCCCGCCGACCTGATCGAGGAGGACTTCAACAAGCTCTCCTTCACGTTCAACATGACGACCGGCCTCTTCTGCGAGTCGTCGGCGGGCGCCGCCCTCTTCGCGACGATCCTCGGCAGCACCTTCTTCGAGATGGACTTCGCGGACGACCCGCCGATCCCGGTCCTCCAGGATCCGAACCTCTCGCAGTACCCGTACCCGTTCTTCCGACCCGGCTACCCGATCGTCGCGCCGGTGATCATCGGCATCCCCGACAACCCGACGGGGGACGACCTAACCGCCGCGTACCAGCTCGCGACGGGGCTCGCGACGCGCGTGTTCTTCGAGCTCGACCTGGTCCGCATCCGCCGCGTGAACACGCTCACCGACGACGAGCTTCGCCGGCACCAGCTGATCCTGATTGGCACGCCCCAGCGCAACCCGCTCACGCTCGAGTCATTGCGGGACACCGAGGCGACGTACAACCGGCAGACGAACTCGTTCGAGCGGCAAGGGGTGCAGCTGCAGGAGGACTCCGGCTACCTGGCCCTGGTGAGCTCGCCGTGGAACGACCTCTACCAGGTGCTGCTCGTCACCGGTGAGACGGACGCGGCTGTGCAGCGGGGCGTCGACGCGCTCACGCTGGACGAGCCCTCCGCCCTGCTCGCCGGTCCCGAGGCCGTGCTCCTCGAGCCGGTCATCCCGCCGGTGACGCCCGCGTTCCAGCAGACCTTCACGTTCCTCGACGCGGGCACCAGCGAGAGCACGGTCCAGGGACAGGCGGGGACGGTGTCGGTCGCCTTCAGCGCGCCGGCCGCCGCGCCGGACTCCACGGGCGAGATGGACCTCGTGCTCTCCTACCCGGACGGCCTCGACCCGCGGCGCTCGAACATCATCGTGGACCTCAACGGCGAGACGATCGCGACCGTCCTCATCGACAAGGAGGAGTCGCACCGCACCTCCTACCGCGTCGACCTGCCGTGGGACACGCTCCGCATCGGCCCCAACACCGTGACCCTGCGCGCGAACCTCTACTTCGAGGAGTCCCTGGTCCTCGCGCCCTGTGAGTCACCGGCACCCGAACGGCTGTGGCTCACGATCCACGACGACTCCGCGATCCGGCTCCCGCAGTCCGGCGGCGAGGCCACGGGCTCGAACCTCGGCGCGCTGCCGTATCCGTTCGCCGGTCTGCGCGGCATCCGGGACACGATCATCGTCGTGAACGCCCTCGACCGTGACGCGCTGCGCGCGGGGATGCTCACGATGATCGCGCTCGGCCGCGCCTTCGGCGCCCAGAACGTGTTCACCGTGCAAAGCGTGCTCGAAGCGACACCGGAGACGCTCGGCGACAACCACGTGATCGCCATCGGCGTGCCCTCGAATACGCCGCTCGGGCAGGAGCTCGACAAGGTGCTTCCGCTCGTGCTCCGTGAAGGCGGCTCCCGCGCGCTCGTCGAGGAAGAAGGCACCCTGACCGAGATCCTCGACTCGTCTCGCATCGGCGCGATCCAAGAGGTCGAGGTGCCCTGGGCGCCGGGCCGCGCCCTGCTCTCCGTGAGCGGCACCGATGCGATCGCGCTCGGCTGGGCGGCGGACGCGATCGTGGAACGCTCGCTGGATGGCAACGTGGCGCTGCTTCAGTCCGCGACGCAGATCAACACGTTCGACCTGCAGCGCGTCGCGATCGGCAGTCCCGAGGACATCCTCGAGGACCGCTTCACGGCGCAGGACACTCGGCTGCGGACGATCATCTCGATCTCGCTGATCGCCGCGGGCGCTCTGCTCGTGCTGGTGCTCTACGCGTTCCGCCGGCGTATCCGGCCGCGGTTCGGCATCCCGGGCCGCCGCCGCTAGCCGAGCTCGACCTCGGGGCGCTCTTCCCACACCACCTGCCGCGCGACGAGGTCGTCGAGGACGCTCGCGTCCACGCCGAGGACCTCGCTGAGCACCTCGCGACTGTGCTGGCCCATGTCCGGCGAGGTCCCTCGCACCCCGGCGGGCGTGCGTGAGAGCTTGAACGGGCTGTTCGCGAGGCGCGTGGGGCCGAAGGTCTTGTGCGGCACCTCGGGCAGCATGTCGCGCTCGGCGACCTGCTCCATCGCGGCGGTCTCAGCGATCGTGTTCAGGGGGCCGCAGGGGATGCCGTACTGCTCCAGCGCGGAGACCCACTCGGTGGTGGTGCGCTGCTTGAACGCCGCCTTGAGCAGCGGCTCCAGCTCGGCGTGGTTCCTCGAACGCGCCGCGGCGGAGTGGAACCGCTCGTCGTCGATGAGCTCCGGGACGCCGAGCTCGGAGCAGAGCAGCGCCCACTGGTTCGGGACGCTCCACGCGAGCGCCAGCACCATCCACCCGTCCGAGGTCGGGAACGCCTGGAACGGCACCGCCGAGGGGTGCCGCGTGCCGAGGCGGACGGGCTCCTCCTTCGTGACGTGGTACCGCATGTAGGCGTTCTCCTGGATCGCGATCTGGCAGTCGAGCATCGAGATGTCGACCATCTGCCCCTTGCCGGAACGCTCACGCTCCTGCAGCGCGGCGAGGACGCCGATCGCGCAGTAGAGCCCGGCGGCGACGTCGCCCAGCGACAGGCCGGGGCGCGCCGGGTCGCCGTCGGGGTATCCGGTCACGGACATCACGCCGCCGGCGCCCTGCACGATGACGTCGAGCGCCGGCTTCTCGCGCATCGGTCCGGTCTGGCCGTAGCCGGAGATCGCGGCGTAGATCAGCCGTGGGTTCACCTCGGACAGCTGCGGGTAGCCGAGGCCGAGCGCCTCCATCTTGCCGGGGGTGAAGTTCTCGACGACCACGTCAGCCTCGCGGACGAGGCGGAGGAAGAGCTCCTTCCCCTCGTCCGAGGTGAGGTCCAGCGCCATGGAGCGCTTGCCGCGGTTCACGGAGAAGAAGTAGCCCGACTCGCCGTCGACGATCGGGCCGGTCGTCCTCGAGACATCGCCGTACGGCGGCCGCTCCACCTTGATCACGTCGGCGCCGAGGTCGCACAGCGTGAGCGTGCAGAACGGCCCGGAGAGCACCCAGGTCAGGTCCAGCACGCGGATCCCCTGTAGCGGGCCGTTCGTGGGCAGTGGTGGCATGTGTCCCCTCCCGAGGATCGAATCAGGCGGCGGCGCGCTTCGGTCGCGCGGTCGTTCGTGCGCCTCGGAGCGCCACGTAGACGCCCGCGAGCACGGTCGCCCCGCCGAGCAGTTCGAGCAGTGTAGGCACCTCGTCCGTGACCAGCCCGGCGATGAGGATCGCGATCGCCGGCTCGCCGAGGATGGCGACGGCGACGACCCCGGCGGGCACGGTCGCGAGCGCGAAGTTGATTGCATTATGTCCTATGAGGTGAGACACGAGCGCCATCGCCGCGATGTAGAGGTACGCCTCCCCGCGCAGTCCAACGACCGGGGTGCCGGTCGCGAGCGTCCCGGCGAGCAGGCCGAGCGCGGCGACCGTGTAGACCACCGACGTGTACGAGGTGAAGGAGAGCGCCTGCCGGGCGTGCCGTCCGATCACGACGTAGACGCTGATCGCCCCTGCCCCGAGCAGCGCGAGCAGGTTCCCCCACTGCGTGCCGAGGTCGCCCCAGTCGTCGCTCACGAGGATCGCAGCGCCCGCCAGGGCGATCGCCGTGCCGATGACCACGGGCCGCGTCGGCCGCTCGCGGAGGAACAGCCACGCCCCGAGGCTCACGAAGATCGGCTGTGCGGTGACGAGCACCACGCCCGTCGCGATCGAGGTCCGCTCGAGCGACGCCACCCAGAGCGCGAAGTGCGCCGCCAGGGCGAGGCCGGAGAGCAGGAGCAGACCGGCCTGGCCCCGTCGCAGCCCTCGCAGGTCATCCGTACCGGAGGCCGTCGCGACCCCGACCATCACCGGCGCCGCGATGGAGAGCCGGACGGCGGCGATCGCGAGGGCGGGAGCGCCGTCGTCGAGGGCGAGGCGGATCAGCGGCGCCGCCCAGGAGACGCCGACGACCCCGAGGAGCAGCACGAGCAGCGATCGCGCGGGCACCCGGCGAATCTACCAGCCGCGGGTGCAGGAAACCGGCGGCGTCCCGTCTCACCCCTCGAAGTTGACACGCTGCGCGCGGATCGCGAACGT
Organism: Dehalococcoidia bacterium; assembly: GCA_020634075.1. Lineage (GTDB taxonomy): Bacteria > Chloroflexota > Dehalococcoidia > UBA2979 > UBA2979 > W-Chloroflexi-9. Next base: position 25,111 of record JACKCJ010000026.1, read on the forward strand.
GGGGAAGCAACCACCGCCTCCTGGCTCGCCCCCCGTGGCCGGCCCGCGGCGGGCGTGACTGAACGAGGTTCCCGTGCGCATCGGCGTCGTGTTTCCGCACAACGACCTGAGTGGCGACCCGATCGCGATCCGAGCGCATGCTCAGGCCGCCGAGGCCGCCGGCTACGACCATTACGTCGCCTACGACCACGTCGTCGGCGCCTACCGGGACCGCCCGGGCGGCTTCACCGGTCCGTACGACCATGAGACCGGATTCACCGACCCGTTCGTCCTCTTCTCCCACCTCGCCGGCGTGACCACGATCCTCGAGCTGGTCGCCGGGATCGTCATCCTCCCGCAGCGTCAGACCGCGCTCGTCGCGAAGCAGGCCGCCGACGTCCAGATCCTCTCGCAGGGGCGCTTCCGGCTCGGCGTCGGCATCGGCTGGAACCGCGTGGAGTACGAGGCCCTCGGCCAGGACTTCCACACGCGGGGCCGTCGCATGGAGGAGCAGATCGAGTTGCTCCGCCGGCTCTTCGAGGAGCCCGTCGTCGACTTCGAGGGCCGCTTCGACCGCGTCCCGCTCGCCGGCATCCACCCGCGTCCGCCTCGACGCATCCCGATCTGGATGGGCGGCTCGGCCGACAACGTCCTCGACCGCGTGGGACGCCTCGCCGACGGCTGGTTCCCCCAGCTCCGGGACCCCGCCGACCTCGCGATCCCGCTGGCGAAGATCCACCGCGCCGCCGAGGACTCCGGGCGTGACTCCTGGGATGTCGGCGTGAACCCCACGCTGCGACTGTCCGGCGACGTCCCGAAGGACGTGGACCTCGCGCAACGCTGGCTCGAGGCCGGCGCGACGCACCTCAGCGTGAGCACGCTGGGACGGGATCACCGCACGCCAGCCGATCACATCGAGGAGATCGAGGTGTTCAAGCAGGCGTGGGACGACGTCCGCTGACGGCGACCGAACGCGAACTCGCCCGGGTTCCGCCGGGCCAGCACGAGTGTCCAGCGCGGAGGCGAATCGGATGAGCGAGCCGAGCATCGACTGGGAGGCCTGGACCCGCCAGGCCACTGAGTGGCTGTCCGACTACATCAGGGTCGACACGGTGAACCCGCCCGGCAACGAGACGCGCGCCGTCGAGTGGCTCGGGCGCATCCTCGACGCCGAGGGCATCCCGTGGGAGACGTACACGCCGAACGGCGACGAGTCACGGAAGACGCTCGTCGCGCGCCTCTCCGGGGATGGGTCGCGCGGCAAGCCGCTGATCCTCCTCAACCACACGGACGTCGTCCCCTTCGAGCGCCAGTACTGGACCGTCGACCCCCTCGGCGGCGAGGTCCGCGACGGCTACATCTGGGGCCGCGGCGCGCAGGACATGAAGGGGATGGGCATCATGGAGCTCATCACCTTCCTCATCCACAAGCGGGAGGGACTCCCCCTCACGCGCGACCTCGTCTTCATCGCCGTCGCCGACGAGGAAGCCGGCTCCGAGTTCGGCGTCGAGTTCCTCGACCGCGACCACCCGGAGCTCTTCGACTGCGAGTACGTCATCAACGAGGGCGGCGGCGGCGCCACCGAGGTGCTCGGCAAGGAACGCAACGCGTTCAACATCGGGGTCGCGGAAAAGGGGCCACTCTGGCTCACGCTCCGCGCCCACGGACGCCCGGGCCACGGCTCGGTACCGCACGATGACAACGCCGCGGACCGGCTCGTGCGTGCCCTCCAGCGCATCCAGGACTGGGACCGCCCGCTGAAGCCGTCGCCCGAGGTGCTCGAGTACTTCCGGCAGCTCCACGACAACGGCATCCTCGACCGCGAGCCGACGCCGGAAGTCCTCGCGGAGATCGCGGAGGCCAACCCGCGGATGCGCTCCGTGCAGATGAACTCGATCTCGCTCACCACCCTCACGGCCGGCGTGAAGCACAACGTCATCCCGGCCACCGCGGAGGCGACGCTCGATATCCGGCTCATCCCCGGCTATGACCCCGACGAGTTCATCCGTGAGATCACCGAGGTCATCGACGACGAGAAGATCGAGATCGAGCGGGTGTTCGGCTCGGCTTCTCCCGCCTCGCCGATGGACACCGAGCTCTACGGGATCATGACCCGCGAGGCGAAGCGGCTCGTGGAGGACGCGATCATCCTCCCCGGCGTCTCGACCGGCTTCACCGACTCGCGCGTCTTCCGACGTCGCGGCATCACCGCCTACGGCTTCGTGCCCACGCTGACGGCCCCCGAAGACCAGGGCCGCGTGCACGGCAACGACGAGCGGCTTTCGATTGAGAACTTGCGACTGGGGATGCAGATCCTGCATCACACGGTGCGTGGCATCTGCGGCTAAGATGCCGCGGCGGTGACTGCTCGGGACGAGGCTCCTCGCCCGACATCGGCAGGCCGCTGGGGTGAGACTGCGGGCGAGACCGCGGGAGGAGAAAGCGATCCATGAAGATCGATGACGTGAAGAAGGTCGGCATCCTCGGCGGTGGCGTCATGGGCGGCGGGATCGCCCAGATCATGGCCGTCGCCGGCTTCGACGTGGTCGTCCGCGACCTGAACGACGAGATCATCGAGGCCACCCGGGACGCGATCTTCGAGTCCAAGTGGGGGATGAAGCGCTCCGTCGAGGTGGGCAAGCTCCCGTTCGACGCCTGCCTCGAGGCGATGCAGCGCATCTCCTTCACCACCGACGTGAAGGGCCTGGCCGACTGCGACGTGGTCATCGAGGCCGTCCCGGAGAAGCTCGAGCTGAAGCAGCAGGTCTTCGCCGAGCTCGACGAGGTCGTGAAGCCGGAGGCGATCTTCGCCTCGAACACCTCGGGCTTCGTGATCGAAGAGATCGCCAAGGACGTGTTGGAGTCGCGCAAGCAGCAGTTCGCCGGCATGCACTTCTTCAACCCGGTCCCGGTGATGAAGACCTGCGAGGTCATCTACACCCCGCAGACGAGCCAGGAGACGATCGACACCCTCAAGGGCGTCGCGGAGAAGGCCCGCAAGGTCGTCCCGGTCGTGAAGGACATGCCCGGCACGTACGGCTTCATCGTGAATCGCGTGTTCGCCGCCGCCCGCCGCGAGGCGGACAAGCTGGTCGAGGACGGCATCGCCTCCAAGGAGGACATCGACGCCGCGATGATCGGCGGGCGCAACTGGCCCGTCGGCTTCTACGGTCAGCGCGGTGGCATCGGCAAGCAGTGGTAGGCACCGAGATGGCAGGCATCCGGTGATCGTCGACCAGGAGGCGCAGGGTTGCGCCTCGGTCGCCGCTGCACTCGAGGTCCTCGCCGAGCGCGAGCCGGAACTGCGTGAGCGGTTCCGGCTCGACAAGACTGCCCGGTCCGCGCAGACCGGCGGCAGCGCGCAGTGGTGCATCGCCTACCAGCTCGGCGTGGTGACCAACCCCGCCGACACCACGGGAACGATCGCGCCACGCGTCGCGGCGCAGCTCACGCTCCAGCACCGCAACTCCGAGGCGCTCCTGTTCGCCGTCGCCGAGCGACGCGACCAGGTCGAAGCGACGATCGGCCACCGGCTCTCGTGGCTGCCGGGCGGGGAGTCGGGCGGCAAGCTCCGCAGCATCATCCGCTCCTGGCGGCCGATGGAGGGATCGCCCGAGGAGCTCGGGGCGTGGATGGCCGAAGAGATGGTCCGCCTCCGAGAGGCGCTGGCCCCCGCCCTGGAAGCCGCCGGCGTCGACGCGCCCTAGGCGCACAGCCCTCTACAACCTCGCCGCCTCCGACGATTCCGACCCGGGAAACAGGGCTACGCCCCGGCGTCCCCATCAACGATCGAGGCGAGCAGCTCGCGCAGGTGCTCCTCGTTGAGCGGGCCAAAGCGACGCTCCACCACCTCGTCACTGTTGGGCGCGATCACCGCCCACGCCGGGTGCGCGTGCACCCCGAGCGAGTTCGCGAGCTCCGCGTCTGCGTCGAGGTCGTAGTCGAGCACCACGAGGTTCACCTGGTCCTGGTACTCGTGCCGCAGGTCGTGAAAGATCGGGCGCGTCAGCGCGCACGTCGGGCACCAGATCGCATCGACGAACACCAGCGTCGGCTTCCCGTTCGTCGGCAGGTACGCCCCGGTCGAGGGCACGTGGTCCTCGGGCGGCTCGTAGTTCGCCTCGACGAGCACGGCGGGCCCCGTGGGGAAGTCGTAGTCGAACTGCGGCGCCGTCTTCGACGAGAAGACGGACCCCACCTCGCCCGGACTCGTCGAGTCCGCCTCCGAACCACTGGAACATGCAGCGAGAACCGGGATGAGCGAGCCAACGACGAGCGCGACGAGGAGTCGTGTGTGCTTCATGGCCAGAGCGTAGCGGGCGTCCCGAGCCGAAGTTGTAACCAAAGAATGACATGGGCGCGCGGGCCGGGCTACGGGACGGCGAGGGTCGGGGACGGGCTCGGAGCGTCGTTCGGATCCGGCAGCGGGTCGGTTGCCAGCGCCGTGGGCTGCGGTGTCCAACCAGCCGGCGGTGGCGTGGCCCGTTTCTGCGGGTAGCGGTAGCCCTCGGTTACGTCCGCGATGTCGACGTGCACCCGACCGTCCTCGATCCACAGTCGGAAGCGATCCATGTCGCGCGGGGAGGGCCCGTAGAACCGCGTCCCGTCCATCTCGAAGGTCGAGCCCTGGCACGGATCCCGGAACCACCCGGGACGACCGTCGAAGATGAACTCGGGGCGCCACGGAAGGACCTGGCCGAGATGCGGACTCCGTCCCCACAGGGCGAGGAACGTCCCGTCCTCGAGGCGCACGACATGAATCAGCGTGCCGCCAAGGCGACAGTTCACCGGCACCTCTGGCCCAAGATGCTCGTAGCTCTCGAACGACTCGACCTCGTCCGATCCCGGCGCGACGTAGAACGAGCTGACTGTCCCCGGCGCGAACGACTCGACCGGCCCAAGATCGAATTCGGTGCCGCCCTCGGGCCACACGAACCCGACGAGCACCGTCCCGATCGCCCCGAGGGCGACCACCGCGGCGAGGCCGAGCAGCACGCGCTGGACTCGGCCGTTCATCTCGGCGGCCCCGGGGCGGGGGTCGCGGTCGGTAGCGGCGTGGCGTCGGAGCTCTGCCACCGCGAAGGCCGCGTGCTGCGGTGCAGC
>JACKCJ010000027.1 GCA_020634075.1 Dehalococcoidia bacterium
GCCGTGTCCTCGGACATGGTCACCCGCCAGATCATGCAGCAGGCCGGTGTGTCGGTGCTCGCCCAGGCGAACTCCGCTCCGCAGTCGGTCCTCCAGCTGCTCGGCTAGTTCCCATCGCGCCAGTCACCACTCCGGTTGGGGGCCCGAACGGGCTGCAACCGGGGTGGGGGCCGGCGTGGGACGACCGGAAGGCCCCCGCGAGAGCGGGGGCTTTCTGGTGCTCGTCGCGCGGTACCCGGGGGTGAACCCCGATGCGCCCGAGGAGCGAGCGCCGCCAGACTATCGGCGTCCCATCGCTCGTCAGCGCTCGGAGTCCGGCCATGACCACGCTCACCCGCGTCCAGCAGCAGTACGAGGTGTTGCCGTACCCGCACCGTGACCCGGAGCGCGAGCTGGAGCAGCTGCTCCAGACGATCCTCTGCGAGCTGCCGCGCATCCAGTCCATCGCGTGGGGTGGCCCTCGCGACCTCTCGACGCTGCGCGTCCTCGACGCGGGCTGCGGCACCGGCGACAACACCGTCTTCCTCGCGCACCAGCTCCAGGGCACGGGCGCCGAGATCGTGGCGCTCGACTTCTCGAACACCTCGCTCGACATCAACCGCGCCCGCCTCGCGAAGCGTGGGCTGGACAACGTCCGTCACGTGCTCGCTCCCATCGAGGAGGCGCCGTCGCTCGACCTCGGGGAGTTCGACTTCATCGTGTGCTCGGGGGTGCTCCACCACCTCTCGTCTCCGCTCGAAGGACTGACCGCGCTGCGCTCGATGCTCAAGCCGGACGGGCTGATGGGTGTGATGGTGTACGCGCGCTACGGACGCGAACCCGTCTACCTGATGCAGGCGCTCCTCCGGCGGCTCGCGCCGCCCGAGATGGAGCCGGACAAGCGACTCCGCATCCTCAAGCGGACGTTCGAGGGACTGCCGAAGCAGAGCCGCACCCTGCGCGGGCTGCTCGACTCGCCCTACCTCCTGAGCGAGATCACCCGCAGCGACGCGGGGGCCTACGACCTGCTCCTGCACACGCAGGACCGGCCGTACACGGTGCCCGAGCTGCACGAGTGGATGGGTGACGCCGGCATGCGCGTGGTCGAGTGGTCCGTGCCGCGGTCGTACGACCCGACCACCTACCTGAAGGACATCGGCCTCAGCCACCTCGACGGCGCCGAGCGCGCCGCGACCGCCGAGCTGATGCACGGCGGCATGATGAAGCACGAGTTCTGGTGCGAGCGCGACGACGCGCCCGTGCGCCCCTCGGTCGCCGCGGACGATGTGACGGCGACGCCCGTCTGGGTGAGCCTCGACTTCCCCGGCCAGGTCCAGGCCACGCTCGCGCTCAAGGAGCTGGGGCCGGAGATGCGCTGCAGCTTTGGCCCGGAGCGGGATGTCGTCGTGTCGACGGACGCCCTCGGGCGCCACTTCCTCGGCTCGATCAACGGCGTGTCGACGGTGGGCGACATCCTGGAGGGTGCGTACCGGATCGCCGGGACCGTGTCCGAGAACCGCATCCGAGCGCGCTGGGTCGAGTTCGCCGAGGCGTTCCGCTCCGTCGGCGCCCTCGCGCTGTACGAGGGCCCTCGCGCGTAGCTACTTCAGACGGTCGATCAGGACCGCCGCCGTCCCCAGGAACGCGAGGAACCCCGAGATATCGGTCGCCGTCGTGAGCCAGATCCCGCCCGAGAGGGCGGGGTCCTGCTTCAGGCGGCTGAGCGCCATCGGGATCAGCACGCCAAAGACGGTGCCTACGAGGATGTTCGCGGCGAGGCCGGCGAACACCACCAGCCCCAGCCACCAGTTCCCCTGCCACGCCCACGCCACGAGCCCCACGAGCACGCCCGACGCGACCCCGAGGATCACGCCGACGATCGCCTCGTGGCGCACCAGCGTCAGCGTGTCGCGGGGCGCGACGCGGTCGATGGCCAGTGACCGGACGATGATCGTCAGCGTCTGGATCCCGGCGTTGCCGCCCTGGCCGCCGATCACGGGCAGGAACGCCGCGAGGATCGCGACCTGCGCGAGCGTGCTCTCGAAGAACGCGACGACCCACGCGGCCGCGAGCGCGGTCACCAGGTTCACGGTGAGCCACGGCAGGCGGTTCCGGATCGACGACGCGATGCCGCGCAGGTCCTCGTCCTCGTGGACGAGCGCGAGGCGGTAGAGGTCCTCGGTGGCCTCTTCCTGCATGACGTCGATCAGGTCGTCACTCGTGATCGTGCCGAGCAGGTGTCCGTGCTGGTCAACGACCGGCAGCGCGAGCAGGTTGTGACGCTGGAGGACGCGCGCGGCCTCCTCCTGGTCTTCGCTCGCCTCGATCGTGATCACATCGGTGGTCATCAGCTCCGTGACCACGCTCCCCGGGGGCGCGGTGATCAGGGCGCGGACGTTGAGGACGCCCTCGAGCGTCCGGTCCGGCTCCGTGACGTACAGGTAGAACGGCTTCGAGGAGTCCGCCTGCGAGGTCCGGAGCTGCTCGATCGCCTGTCCGGCCGTGAGGTTCGGGAGGAGCGTGATGACCTGTCCGGTCATCCGCCCGCCGGCGGTGTCGTCCGCGTAGGTGAGGAGCTGTTCGAGCTCCTCGCGGCGCTCGTCCGACAGGCCTTCCATGACCTGCGCGGCAGTCTCGTCATCGAGCTCGTGGACGAGGTCGGTCGCGATGTCGTCCGGGACGGCGGCGATGGTCTCGGTCAGCGTGTCCGTCTCGAGGAGGCGGACGATCTCGCTGCGGGTGGAGGAGTCCGCGTACTCGATCGCGCCCGAGATCGTCTCCGCGTCCAGGCTCGGGATGATCTCCTCGAGGTCGTCGGACGACAGGTGCTCGAGCACCTCGGCGGCGTCGGGCGAGCGCATGTCCGTGACGAGGGCGATCGCGGCGGCGGTCTCGTCGTCGCGCAGGAGGTCGAGGACCTGGTCGACAGGGTCGACGGTCTCGATCTGCGGCTCGACTTCGGGAAGCTCGCGCTCATTCATTGACAGTGATTGTCACACACTGTCATTTCGCGCGGTCTGGCGAGCGAGGCGGGGCAGGGCGGTCGAGAGGGCCGAAGACGGCCTACGACGGCCCGTCTCGGCCTTCGAGGGTCAGTTGAGCGTCGCCAGCCACTCCCGCGCACGCACCTTCGCGTCCGGGCACTCCGGGAAGATGCTGTGCCCGATGCCCGGGAAGATCTGCATCTGCGACCCCGGGATCAGTCGCGACATAATGACGGAGCCACCCGGCGGTGTCTGCGGATCCTTGCCGCCGACGAGGATGAGCGTCGGGACGTCCACCGCCTTGAGCCCCTCGTCCATGTTGTACTTCGAGACCGCGCGCCGCGCGGCGGCGAGGTGCGGGTTCGTCGCCTCGATCTCCTCCGCCTGCCGCAGCCACGCTGCCTCGAGGGCGGCGCCGACGCGGCTCGATGTGGAGAGCAGGAGGAGCGCCTCGACGCGCTGGGGGTAGTCGATCACGAAGCGCTGGGAGATCGCGCCGCCCATCGAGTGGCCGGCGATGATCGCGGAGGGGATGTCGAGCGCCTCCATGAGGCCGTCGAGGTCGCTCGCCCAGTCCTCCAGGCGCACGGGGCCGTCGATGCCCTGGGACTCGCCCATGCCGCGGACGGAGTAGATGACGTGGCGGAAGCCGGGGAATTCCGGCAGGTGCTGCTTCCACGTCTCGAGGCTGGATCCGATGCCGTGGGTCCAGACGATCGTCCGGGGACCTTCGCCGTGGATCTCGTAGTGGACGCTCCGGCCCTTCACGTCGATGAACGCCATGCGTCGCTCCCTCCGCGAGCCGCGCCGTTGGGGCGCTGCTGACATGCGCGGCGGGAGTATACGCGCCGGGGCCAGCCGGCCAGATGCTACGATGCCGCCGCTCTGGAGGGGGTGCGGGTGGCGGACTCGATCGATCCTCGCGATTTCCGGAACGTGATGGGGCGTTTCGCCACCGGGGTCACGGTGGTGACCGTGGCGCACGACGGCCAGATGCGCGGCATGACCGCGAACGCGTTCTCCTCGGTGTCGCTCTCTCCGGCGCTGCTCCTCGTCTGCATCGACGAGCACGCCTCGATCTACCCGATGTTCGAACAGGCCTCCGCCTTCGCCGTGAACATCCTCGCGTCCGACCAGGCGACGGTGTCCCAGGCGTTCGCCGCCAAGGGTGAGCGCGACGAGGTGATGCACGGGCTTCCGCACCAGGTCGCGCCCCTCGGGTCGCCCGTGCTGGACGGCGTGATCGCGTGGGCCGAGTGCCGCATCGAGCATCGCTACGCGGGCGGCGACCACCTCATCGTGGTCGGGCACGTGCAGGCGCTCGAGGTGCCCCGGCCGGAGTCGGAGCCGCTGGTGTTCTACGCCGGCCAGTACCGCCACCTCGGCGATCCGCTGCCGCCGCCCGGCGCCTAGTCCCCCGCCCACCGACGGATCGAGGGTTTCCCCGATGGGGAACGGCGTCGCCGCGCCGATAGGCTCGATCCCGCACCGTCTGCCACGCCGTCCGGGGGGAAGCCCGACATGGGCGCCATCGAGGGCATCACACCGATCGCCGCCGCACAGCAGGTGAGCGCCCTGGGCGCCACGGCTTCCGCGCGCGCCGTCGGCGCCACTCCGAGTGGCGGCGAGGCGTTCGACGCCGTCCTGCAGCGCCACCTCGATCAGCCACGCTCGGACATCGCCGCGATTCGCTCGGAGATCGCCTCGATCCGCTCGGGCTCGGCGCTCTTCGCCCCGCCGTCGTCTTCCTCGAGTTCGATGAGTTCGAGCAGTGCGTCTGCCGACAGCATCTCCAGCGCGGGGTTCGCCTCGATTCCCGGCTGGCTGGACGCGCAGCTCGCCGCGCAGGCGACGGGAGACGCGGCCGACCCTTACGGCTGGCGCTCCGCCAGCCGCCAGATCGCGGAGCGCATCATCGGCCCGGGCTATGGCGCACTGTTCGAGCGGCAGATGGACCAGGAGTCCGGCTTCAACCCGGCCGTGGTGTACGGAACCCGCGTCTCCTCGGCCGGCGCCGAGGGCATCGCTCAGCTGATGCCCCAGTACTACCCGAACGTGAACCGCACCGACCCGATCTCCGGCCTCACCGCCGGCGCCGAGACGATGCGGCACTACCTCAACGCGTGGAACGGCGACGTCCGCAAGGCGCTGGCGTCCTACAACGCCGGACTGGGTCGGGTGCAGTCGCTGGTGAACGCGCACGGCGCGAACTGGGAGGCGGCGCTCCCCGCCGAGACCCGCTCCTACCTCGCGGCGATCCTCGGCGACGCGGCGCCGGTCTACGCCGGGGTGAACCAGTCCGCGAGCGCCGTCTTCGGTGGACGCGGGGCCGGCGGGGTCCTCACCGCGCCGCTCGAGGGAGCCGCCGCGAAGCGCGAGGGCGAGCTGAGCGTCGACTACTTCGGCGCGATTGGCGCGAGCGTCCAGAGCCCGACCGACGGCGTCGTCGTCGAGGCGGGCAACGGCCGCATGGTGCTGGACCACGGCAACGGCTGGCGGACCGTGCTCGAGGGCGTGATCCCGTCGGCGGCCGTGGGAACGAGCGTCCGACGCGCCGAGGCGATCGGGACGCTGGGTGGCGGCGGTCAGCTGCGGTTGGGTGTCTCCGTGAACGGCGAGTGGGTGAGCCCATCGCCATACCTCCTGCAGGATGTCTAGCCGCCCCGGGCCTGCGTGGTGATTCGCGGTTCAAACGAGTCGGGTGCTACGATCTGCCGCGCCTGATGAGGTGCACCGTGGTGGGTGTGGCCTAGCGGTTAGGGCGTCAGGTTGTGGCCCTGAAGATCGGGGGTTCGAATCCCCTCACCCACCCCATTCCTCTCTCACCTCGTCGTCTCCGTCCTCGCCCCGTCTGACGTATCGGCGCACCGCTCCGGTGTTACGATTCCCGACCACCGCGGTCGGAAGGGCGTCGGCATGCCTCGGAGTTCACGCTGGCTGGGGCGCGCGATCGCGCCGATTGTGATCGCGCTGGCCGCAGCTGCCCTCGTGGCCTGCAACGGCGGCGACGAGGCGCCTCCGCCGAGCGGCGCGACGCTGGCCGAGCGCTGGATCCGCGCCGGTGAAGAGAACACCGCCGGCGTCGCCGTGTACGAGCGGGCGCTGCCCCCGTACCTCGTCGACCTGCTGAACCCGGACGCCGACGCCGACACGCCGCCCGAAGACCTCGTGGCCTTCCCGGTGCACCCGGACGGGGAGCTTCTCGGCTCGTACGTCCTCCGCCGCCCGGATGGTTCGCAGATCGCCTGGCTCTTCTACGACGTGCCGTCGAACTCGATGGGCGACGTGATGGCGACCGTGACCGATCAGCTAGACACCAGCCCGTGGCAGGTCGTGTCGCAGTCCGGATCGCGCTCGAACCGTCTGATCGCGTTCGAGAGCACGCGCACCGAGGACATCACCGGCAACGCCATCGCGGAGCGGACGCCGGACACCGCCGACTTCACGATCACCGTCGAGCGCGGCGACGAAGAGGTCACCCTCACGATCCCGCGCACGGCCGCGGTCCCCCAGATCGAGGCGGCGTTCAACGACGCCCTCGTGGTGGAGGACGTGTTCCCGGGGTTCGCGCGCTCCGCGGGCCTGCAGCAGGACGACCGCGTGATCCGCGTCGGTGAGACCGAGGTGAGCACGCGCCAGGGCCTGCAGCGGGCGCTCGAAGCGCTCGCCGCCGAGGAACCGGTGGTCTCGCTGCTCTACCTGATCCAGTTCGCCCCGCCGCTCCAGGCGGAGACGCCGCCGTTCGTCCCCGCCGAGGGCCTCGCGCTTCCCGCCGACTTCCCGGCGCTCGAGGTGTGGCAGCCGTTCCAGCTCGACAGCTTCGAGTCCACGCAGGATCCGAGCGGCGATTACTACTTCGCGGCGATGTTCACCCCGGACACACCGACGAGCGCGGCGAACCAGGTGCGTGACGCCCTCGAGTCGGCCGGCTGGGAGATCACCTCGGACGAGGCCGCCGGGTTCGGCACCTCGCTGGAGTTCGCGCACGCCGATGACGAGCTCGTCGGCTTCGTGTCGATCGACCAGTCCGGGCTGGACGACACGCTGACGCAGGTGCTCGTCCAGATTCAGACCGGGACGACCGGCCCGAACTAGCGCCCGACGCCTCGGCTCTACTGCCGCCTTCCGACGGCAAGGAGGGGCGTCCTCGGGCCACCCCGACCTGTCGACATGCGGTCGGTTTCTACTGGGATCGACCCCGGCTCCTTAATGGCGTTCCCTCATCGGCCCTGAGACCGCCGTCGCGATGATTGTCGTGACGGAGATGGCGCATGAGGCGCCGTCCAGTCCGTGCGGCAGGGACGCCGCGCGAGGCATCGGTACAGGAGGCCGGAACCATGACTCTGCAGATCAACACGAACGTTGCAGCGCTGAACGCCCAGCGAAACCTGGGGCGCACCAACCGCACGCTGGGCGGGCTCTTCGAGCAGCTCTCCAGCGGCATGCGCGTGAACCGCGCGGCCGATGACGCCGCCGGGCTGGCGATTTCCGAGAAGATGCGCGCCCAGATCCGCGGCATGCGGCAGGGCCAGCGCAACGCGCAGGACGGCATCTCGATGCTCCAGACCGCTGAAGGCGCTCTGGGCGAGGTCCACGGCATCCTGCAGCGCGTCCGCGAGCTGGCCATCCAGGCCGGCAACACCACGCTCTCTTCGAGCGACCGCGCCGCCATCGGCGAGGAGATGCTCGCCCTCCGGTCCGAGGTGGACAACATCTCGAACCGCACCCGCTTCAACGGCCAGCAGCTGCTGACCGGCGCCCTCGCCGTCACCCTCGACGGGGCCGCCTCGACCGCCGACACCGTGACCTCGACCGCGAACGGCGCCACCGTCTCGGTGGCGAGCATCGACGTGTCGCGCGCCGAGTCGTCGTCCACCTACAACCTGGCGAACACCGGCGCCGTCCTCACCGCGTCCGTGACGACCTCGGGCTACACGCGCTCCGAGACCTTCACGGTGCAGGACATGGGCGCGAACGCGACCCAGGCGATCGACTTCGAGCAGCTCGGCATCACCATCAACGTCGCGCACGACGCGAACGCCGGCAACGTCACCGGCGCCACGATCGCCACGGCGTTCAACGGCACCACGGCCGTCACCACCGCGAGCAGCTCCGCGATCTTCCGCGTGGGCGCCGAGGTCGGCGACGACGTGGCCCTGTCCTTCCAGGACATGCGCGCCTCGGCCCTCGGCTCCGCCGGCAACAAGCTGAGCACGCTGATCGCCGACAACTCGGCGGTCTCGACGTCGGCCAAGGCCGACACGCTCGTGACCTCGATCGACGAGGCGATCGAGCAGGTCTCGACCTTCCGGGCGCAGCTCGGCGCGGCGCAGAACCAGATGGAGACGGCGGTCAACTCGCTCGCCGTGTCCGTCGAGAACCTGTCGGCCTCCGAGTCCCGCATCCGGGACGCGGACATCGCCCAGGTGTCCTCGGAACTGGTGGCGAAGCAGATCATGCAGCAGGCGGGCGTGTCGGTCCTCTCGCAGGCCAACACCGCTCCGCAGGCGGTGCTCTCGCTGCTCCAGCAGTAGTTCGTCGCTTCTACGGAGCAGGATGCTCCGTTCCGGTGCCGCGGGGCGGCCCCTCTGGGGCCGTCCCGCACCGGAGTTTCCGGCGCGTCGCCGCGACGTCTGCGGTTCACCCGCCGGGGCGGCTCGTACGTCGGGAGGTCAGGTCCGGCGATCAGGGTGTTCCCGTCTACTCCCGCCTCACGCCGCTGCCGATGATTCCCGTACAGGGAGCGGTACGCCATGGCGGACGTCCGAGTCGACCGGCCCATCCCGATCTCTCCCGTCGGCGTTCCCGGCACATCCGAGGAACGTCGTCGCGAGGGTGGCGGAGGATCCGGCCAGCAGCAGCCCGAGCAGCGCCCCGGAGGGCGCGAGGAGCTCGCGGTCGCGCTGGGTGAGTCGGGACGTTCGCTGCGCGCGGAGCTGGAGCAGGATGCCGATGGGCAGCTCCTGGTCCGCGTGGTGGACCGCAATCGCGGCGAAGTGGTCGCGGTCCTGAGCCCGGACGAACTCCGGGCGCTGGCGGAACAGACCGGGCTGCCGTCCGGGCTGCTCTTCCAGGCACGGTCGTGACGAGGGTCGCGGCCACGCGGGAGATCGATCTGGGGGTCACCACGAGATGGTGAGCAGCAACAGCGGGCGGATCACGTTCGGGGGCCTGGCCTCAGGCATCGACACGAACACGATCATCGAGCAGCTCATCCAGATTGAGCGCCGGCCGATCTCGCTTGCCCAGAACCGCCTGTTCGACGTCCAGCAGAAGACGAGTGCCTTCGGCTCCGTCGCGGGCGCCCTCAGCTCGCTGCTTGACCGCGCCAAGACGCTCAACAACGCGGACACCTACCGCGCGCGCGGTACCTCGGTGCTCGCGAAGGACGCGGACGCCAACAAGATCCAGGCGGTCGCCACCTCGGGCGCCGCGGTGGGCGCCTACACCTTCCACGTCACCCAGAAGGCGACGCAGACCGCCACGACCAGCGGCAGCGCCGTCGGCGAGGCGATCGACGCCAACGTCGCGCTCGACAAGGCGGGCTTCGGGACGCCGCTGACGACGGGCACGTTCTCGATCAATGGCACGGTGTTCACCATCGACGCCGCGACGGCGAGGACCGCGAAGAGCGCCGCCTCCGTCGGGGCCGGCTTCGACTCATCGCTCACGCTCGAGAACGCCGGGCTCGACATCGCGCCGACCGCCGGCTCGTTCACCATCAACGGCGTGAACATCAACTACGACCCATCGACCGACAAGATCGGCGATGTGATCAACTACATCAACAATTCAGCGGCGGAGGTCACGGCCTCCTTCGACGAGTCGACGCAGACGTTCACCCTCACGCACGACACGCTCGGCACCGGCACGACCATCACGATGGCGGACGGCACGGGGAACTTCCTCGAGGCGATGAAGCTCGTCGACTCCGGCGGAGGCACGATCGCGACCGAGACCGCCGGCACCGACGTGATGTCGCTGAACAACCTCATCGACGACATCAACAACGCCGGCATCGGCGTGACCGCAGCGCTCACGCAGGATGGCGAAGGCCGCGACAACCTCCTCGAGCTGACGTCGGGTTCGACGATCCAGCTCGGGAGTGGCGGCGACACGTCGAACTTCCTGTCGATCACGAGCCTGCTGCAGTCACCCCCGGGGACGACCCGGACGAGTCAGCGCGGGCTGGGCGGTGTCTCGCGCACGGACGACCTCGCCGACGCGCGCCTCGGCACGACGCTCTCCGCGGCCGAGGGCTCGTTCAAGGTGAACGGCGTCGAGATCGCCTGGGACGCCGCGAACGACTCCCTGACCAACCTGGTGACGCGGATCAACAACTCAGACGCCGGCGTGACCGTCACGTACGACGGATTCACCGACAAGCTGAAGGTCACGAACGACGACTCCGGCGCGCTCGCGATCTCCTTCGAGGACGTCACCGGGAACATGGCGGAGGCCCTCGGCTTCACCACCGGTTCGACCACGATGGGGCAGAACGCCGCCTACTCGATCGACGGTGGGCCGACGCGCTACTCGACGTCCAACACCATCTCGGACGCGATCGACGGCGTGACGCTCACGATCAGCGACACCACCACCGAAGCGGTGAAGATCAACATCAACCAGGCGAACAACAACGCCATCTCCTCGGTGGATGGGTTCGTCACCCAGTTCAACAAGACCCTCGACACCATCGGCCAGCTCACGAAGTACGACGAGGGCGGCGACAACGGCGTCCTCTTCGGTGACGGCACCATCCGTCGCATCGAGTCGGAGCTGCGCTCCCTGGTCACACAGCCCGTGCCGGGGATCAGCAGCGGCCTCCGCACGCTCTCGGACATCGGCATCTCGTACGGCAAGGTCGGCGCTGCCGTCGGCACGGCGAACCGGCTCGTCTTCGACAGCGCGAAGTTCCAGGCGGCGATCACCAAGGACCCCGAGGCCGTCGCCCAGATGATGACGACCTTCGCCGGGACGGCCGCGCTGTCACCGGGCGGGACCGGGTCGATCGCGTCAGTCAGTGGCAAGCCCACGCAGCTCACGAAGACCGGGCGCTACGCCATCACCTCGGATGCGTCGGGGAACCTCGTGGCGACGTTCTCGCCGAACGACGGCTCCACGCCGATCGTCAAGAACGGCACGATCACGGCGGGCGGGACGAACACCACGCTGATCCCCGGGCTGACCCTCACCGCCGGTGGCACGCTCCAGGCGGGCGCCGACGAGATCGTCGTGGGCGCATCCGCCGAGGGCTTCGCCAAGCGTCTGTCGGAGTGGGTGGACTCGCTGACGCGGACCGGTGGCCTCATCGAGACGCGCAACGAGGAGATGAGCAACGTCGCCTCGAGCATCAACGACCAGATCGACCGCCTCGAGGCGCGCGTCTCGGCGCGTGAGCAGCAGCTGGTGAAGAAGTTCACGGCGATGGAGATGGCGATCTCCCAGATCCAGAGCCAGCAGCAGGCGCTCACGCAGATGCAGACCCAGATGGCGGGCATCGCCGCGTCCAAGAAGTAGCCGCGGTGCACAGGGTTCCGGCTCCGGAGGGCGTTTCCGAAGCGGGAAGGTGAGCCGACATGGGGGAATCCCCGACTCAGGTGTCAGCCTCTCCCGCCGATGGTCATCTTGAGGCGGAATCACCGCCCGACAGCCCGAATGCACTCACCCCGACCGCAGGAGCCGACATGCAGTCTGCGCACCAGACGTATCTCCGGATGCAGACAACCACCGCCAGCCCCGGCGAGCTCATCGCGATGCTCTACGACGCACTGCTTCGCAACCTTTCGCGTGCCGAGGGTGGTCTAGCGTCGAAGGACATCGAGGCCGCGCACAACGCGCTCCTGAAGTCCCAGGACATCGTGCTGGAGCTCATGTCCAGCCTGGACCTGGACGCCGAGGGCGACGCGGGCTCGATCGCGCGCCAGATGGCGCCGCTCTACGAGTACATGTATCGGCGTCTGCTGGACGCCAGCATGCACAAGGAGACCGCCCCCATCGCCGAGGTGCGCCGGCTCGTCGAGCCGGTCCGCGAGGCCTGGCGGTTCGCCCTCGAGCAGCTGGCCCAGGAGGCCGCCATCGCCCCCCGGCTGGAGGACCGCCGTGGCTAAGTCACTCGCTTCGATGCAGTTCGAGTTGCTCCGCGAGGTCTTCGACCTTGCCCGGGCCCAGCGCGCCTCCCTCGAGCGGGACGACCTCGACGAGGTCCTGTCGCTGATGGGCGAGCGCGAGGTCATCATCGAGCGGCTGGCGCGCCTGGCCGAGGAGGCCGCCGAGACGCCGGAGAACGTCCTCTCGTTCCCCGGCTCCGAGGAGCACGCCCGGCAGGACCAGCTCGCGCTGGACACGGTCATCCGGGGCATCCTGGAGCACGACCGCCAGAACGAGGCGATGCTCTTCGACAAGATCCAGCAGATCCGCGAGGAGCTGCCCCGGATCGCTCGCGGCAAGCGGATGGCCTCGGCCTATCGCCCCACCTCGGAGCCCGGCTCGCTGATGAGCCGGTCCTCCTAGCGCGAGACCGGCGAGGACGCGCGCGATGGCGAAGCCAAGTCGGGGCGCCGGACACACCCTCGCCGGGTTCACGGTGGGGATCGTGGCGGCGGCCGTCGGGCTGCTGTTCGCGCGACCGGCTGACCAGGAGCAGCCGCTGAACGAGGCCGCCCGGTACGCCGAGCAGGCGGCGGCGGTGCAGCTCCTGGCGGACCCGGACACGCGTCCCAGCGCCGAGGGCATCGCCTCCGTCGAGGAGACGCCCGTGCCGGTCTCGTTCGTCGGAACGGACGAGGCATCCGCGCTGTTCTCGAACCGGCACGCGACGCGTGTCGTCATCAAGTCGATTGGCCTCGACGCGACGGTGAGCCCCGTGGGGCTCGTCTACCGGAGCGGCGAGCTGCTGTACGACGTGCCCCGGCTGGAGGCCGGCCAGTACGTCGGCACGGCCGCTCCGGGCGAGGCCGGAAACGTGGTCATCGGGGGGCACGTGGCGCGCCGGGGAGCGACCGGCATCTTCGCAGCCCTCCCGAAAGTTGTGGCCGGAGACGTGGTCGAGGTCTACAGAGGAGACTCCGTCTACCGATACTCCATTACAGAGATCAAAGTCGTCGCAGCGGATGCGACGGACGTGATGAGCCCCACGCAGGAAGCGACGCTCACGCTCATCACGTGCTTTCCCGAGGACAACTACGCCGAACGGCTGGTCGTTGTCGGGAAGCTGCTCTAGCCAGCGTCGCGTCACTCCCATCTCGGCTGTGGCGTAGACTCGGACCGAGGAGAATTCCTGCGTGGGTATCGACCGAACCGGGCCAGTTGGCCCCTTCCGCTTCGCGGGCTCCCAGGCGGAGCACGCCCGTAACGCTTACCGCCGCCAGCAGGCCGAGCCGGCCGCGCCGCGCGAGGACAGCATCAACCTGTCTTCGGCAGCCCGGGACGTGGCGAACGCCGACCCGGCGCAGCGTGACGAGTTGGTGCGCCGCATCCGTGCCCAGGTCCAGACGGGCACTTACCGCGTCGACGCCGACGCCGTGGCACGCGAGATGGTGGACCGCGGCGAGGTCTAGCGCCTCGCCCGTCCATCGCTAGCACCTGCCCAACTCGCCCTGCGAATGTCTCGGCGTCGCATTTCCACCGCTCACCCTGAGCCTGTCGAAGGGGGAGCCAGGCGCCGTGCGTCCGCCCCGATCGCTGGTCGCACCGCCGAGGCAGCCCCACCCTCCCCCGCGCGCGGCGGAGGGGGTAGACGGCGGCCGCGGGCGAGGCATCGCCGAGCCCCACTGCTCTTAGGTGCACCCTGAGCCACAGACGCGGGGAGACCCTCATACGGAGCGCGGAGGCCCGTCCGTAACCTCGTTCTCGCAGTACGACCACGTTGCGAGAGGTGCGAGCCCGTGGGGCAGAGCCTGACCCGTCTGACTGAAACCTGGGGAAGCCTGTCGCCGGTCCGCAAGGGGATGCTGACCGCGTCCGGCCTCGGCCTCGTCGCCCTCCTCTTCCTCGTCTACTCGTGGTCCGGCAAGACCGAGTACGTCACCCTCTACACCGGCCTCGACGGCTCCGACAGCGGCGCGATCGTGGAGCAGCTCCGCTCCCGCGGCATCCCGTACGAGCTCGAGGCGGGTGGGGCCACGGTCCGCGTCCCGGCCGGCCAGGCCGATGAGCTCCGCGTGGACTTCGCGACCCAGGGCCTGCCGACCGGCGGGCAGGTCGGTTTCGAACTCTTCGAGGGCTCCTCGTTCACCGCGACCGACTTCGTCCAGCGCCTGAACTTCCAGCGCGGCCTCCAGGGCGAGCTCGCCCGCACGATCGAGTCCTTCCCGGACGTCGAGCAGGCGCGCGTGCACCTCGTGCTTCCCGAGAAGTCGCTCTTCGTCGACGACCAGAGCCCGGCGACCGCGTCGGTCGTCGTCGCCCTCCGCCCCGGCCGCACGATGGCGACCGGCGAGGTCGACGGGATCGCGCACCTCGTCTCGGGCGCGGTGGAGGGGCTCTCCAAGGAGCACATCACCGTCCTCGATGAGCGCGGGAACATCCTCTACGACGGCGCCCAGCTCCAGCAGAACGACGGCCTTGGCCTCTCCTCCTCGCAGCTCACCCTGCAGCAGGAGTACGAGCGCCGCCTCGAGTCCGACGTGCAGTCGATGCTCGACCGCGCGCTCGGCCCGGCGAAGTCGGCCGTCTCCGTGAGC
Source organism: Dehalococcoidia bacterium (assembly GCA_020634075.1). Lineage (GTDB taxonomy): Bacteria > Chloroflexota > Dehalococcoidia > UBA2979 > UBA2979 > W-Chloroflexi-9. Next base: position 14,648 of record JACKCJ010000027.1, read on the forward strand.
GCGACGCTGAACTTCAACAAGGTGGAGCGCCAGAGCGAGACCTACACCTCGCCCGAGAACGGCACCCCGCGCTCGACCTCCTCCGTGACCGAGCAGTACACGACCGCCGACACGGAGGCCGCCGGGCAGATCCCGGGCGCCCTGACGAACGTCCCCGGCGCGAACGCGAACCTCCCGACGGTCGACAACGCGACCACGCCGACGACGGGCACGAACTACTCCCGCACCGAGTCCACCTCCAACTACGAGGTCGACAAGGTCGTGACGGTGGAGACCGAGGCCCCGGGCCGCGTCGAGCGCCTCTCCGTCTCGCTCCTCCTCGACGACACCGTGACCGAGGAGCAGGCCGCGTCGCTCCAGGAGTCCGTCGCCGCCGCCGTCGGCATCGATGTCGACCGGGGCGACCAGATGGTGCTGACGCGCGTCCCCTTCGACCGCACCGCGATCGATGAGGCGAACGCCGCGTTCGCCGCGCAGGCGTCCTCGGACCAGCTCTTCGGCTACGTCCGGATGGCGCTCCCGGTGCTGATGCTGCTCGTCGGCTTCATCTTCTTCCGCCTGCTCGTCCGCTCCGTGAACAAGCGCGCCGTGCGCGCCTTCGACCTCGGTCCCGGGCAGCCCGCGCTCGCCTACGCCGGCGGGGCCACGCCCGAGGTCGGCGAGGCGGTGAGCGCGATCCGCGCACTGCCGCAGCCGGAAGAGGTGCGCCGCAGCGACCTCGAGGTCTCGATCGAGAAGATGGCCCGCAACAACCCGGAGAGCATCTCCGAGGTCGTGCAGGCATGGTTGCGTGAGGACTAGCGCGCGATGGTGACTGCAGCCGCACCAGAGGCCAACGGCGGTCCTGAGCGCCGTCCCAATCCGTTCGCGACCGCGCGCGGCCGCCGCCGCGCAGCGGCGTTCCTGATCGCGCTTGGCCCGGAACTCGCCGCCGAGGTGCTCCGGCAGATGCCGGACGACGACATCGGACGCCTGACCTGGGAGATCGTCGGCATCGGCCAGCTCTCCTCCCAGGAGCGCGAGGACATCCTCAGCCACTTCTATGAGACCGCGCTCGGCCGGGACTTCGTCTCGGTCGGTGGCCTCGAGTACGCGCAGGACATGCTCGAGAAGGCGATCGGCAAGGACCGCGCCTCCGAGATCACCTCGCGCCTCGGCAAGCACGCCGGCGCGAAGCCGTTCGCGTTCCTCCAGCAGGTGGACACGAAGGACATGGTGAACTTCCTGCGGAACGAACACCCGCAGGTGATCGCGCTCGTCCTCGCCTACCTCCCGACCGACCGCGCCGCCGAGGTGCTGGCGAACCTCCCGGAGGAGGTGCAGCCGGAGATCTCCGTGCGCGTCGCGATGATGGAGCGCACGTCGCCGGACGTGATCGAGGACGTCGAGACGGTGATCCGTTCTCGCCTCGGGACGAACTTCTCCCCGCGCGCCGAGCTCACCGCCGCCGGCGGCATCGACGCCGTCGTCGAGCTCCTCCGCAAGGTCGACCTGGCGACGGAGAAGGTGATCCTCGAGGGCCTGGAGCGCACCGACCCGGAGACGGCGAACGAGGTGCGCAAGCGCATGTTCGTCTTCGAGAACGTCACGCTGCTGGACGACCGCTCGATCCAGCGCGTCCTCCGCGAAGTGGACAGCAAGGACCTCGGCCTCGCGCTCAAGGGCGCGACCGAGGAGGTCCGCCAGCGGATCGTCCGCAACATGTCCGAGCGCGCCGCGAAGATGCTGCTCGACGACATGGCCGCCCTCGGCCCGGTGCGCATGGCGCAGGTCGAGGAGGCCCAGGGCCGCATCGTCGGCGTGATCCGCCGCCTGGAGGAGGCCGAGGAGGTCTTCGTCATGCGCGGTGGCGAGGACGACCTCCTTGTCTAGCGAGCCCGTCGACAGCAACGCCGCGGGTGGCGCGGGCCGTCGCTTCTTCCGCGGTTCACGCACCGCGCCGGTCATCACGCTCGGCCTCGACGGGCGCCCGCACATCCCGGACGACCCGATGTCCGGGATCGTCGGCGGCTCCGAGGAGGAGACCGCCGAGGCCGCCAACATCGTCGAGGCGGCGCGCCGTCGCGCGGACGACCTCGTCCACCGTGCCGCCCTCGAGGCGGACGCGATCCGCGACCGCGCGCAGCGCATGGGCTACGAGGCCGGCTACAACGCCGGCGCGCAGACGGCGCGGTCCGAGGTCGCGGAGGCGCTCGCCCTCGTGCAGTCACTCGCCGAGCAGGGTGTGGCGATCCGCAACGATCTCCTGCGGCGCAGCGAGCACGAGATGGTCGAGATGGTCGTCATGGCGATTCGCGCCATCCTCGGCGACCGCGCGATGAACGACTCGACGGTCGTGGTGCACACCGTGCGCCACGCCCTGGAGCGCGCCGGCTCGCAGAACGTCGTGCGCGTCCGCGTCCACCCCGACCAGGCCGACCTGGTCCTCGCGGAGATGACCGACGCGGAGGGCGAACCCCCGGCGTTCGAGGTCTTCCCGGACGGCGCCGTCGGCGTCGGCGGCTGCGTGATCGACACCCAGCACGGCCGCGTCGACGCACGCCTCGACGTACAGCTCGATGCGATCGCCCGGATGCTGCGCGACGCGCTCCCGGTCGACTTCGCCACCCTGCAACACTCACAGCAGCGCGAGGTCGCCGATGCTGCCTGACGCGCCGACCGCGCCCGCCCCGCCGCCGTCCCTGGAGCGCTACCGCGCGCTCCTCGAGAACGCCATGCCGATGGTCGTCGAGGGGCGCGTCCGCGAGGTCGTCGGACTCCTCGCCGAGGTCGATGGCATCCCCGGTCGCCTCGGCGAGATGTGCCGCATCGAGCGAGCGCACGGTGGCACCGACATCGAGGCCGAGGTCGTCGGCTTCAAGGGCGATCGCACGCTGGTGATGCCGCTCGGCGACCTGCACGGCGTCCAGGCGGGCGCCCGCGTCGTCGCACGCGGCGGCCTGCTCACCGTCCCCGTGGGGCCCGAGGTGCTCGGGCGCGTGCTGGACGGCCTCGGCCGTCCGATCGACGGGCGCGGGCCCATCCTCGCGTCGCACCGCCAGCCACGCGCCGGCGGTTCCCCCCACGTCCTCGAGCGCTCCACGATCACCCAGCCGCTCTCGACCGGTATCCGCGCCATCGACGGTCTGCTCACGTGCGGGCTCGGCCAGCGCATGGGTATCTTCGCCGGCTCCGGCGTCGGCAAGAGCACGGTGCTCGCGATGATCGCGCGCGGCGCCTCCACCGACGTGAACGTGATCGCGCTCATCGGCGAGCGCGGTCGCGAGGTGCGCGAGTTCATCGAGGAGAGCCTCGGGCCGGAGGGCCTCGCCCGCTCCGTCGTCGTGGTGTCCACCTCGGACGAGCCGGCGCCGCTGCGGCTGAACGCCGCGTGGGTGGCGACGACAATCGCCGAGGAGTTCCGCGCGCAGGGCCTGAACGTCACGCTGATGATGGACTCGGTCACGCGCTTCGCGATGGCGCAGCGCGAGATCGGGCTTGCCCTGGGCGAGCCGCCGGCGATGAAGGGCTACACGCCCTCCGTGTTCGCCAACCTCGCGCGGCTGCTCGAGCGTGCCGGGACGGGTACCGAGGGCACCATCACCGCCTTCTACACGGTGCTCGTGGAGTCCGATGACCTCACGGAGCCGGTGACCGACACCGTGCGCGGCACGCTGGACGGGCACATCGTGCTCTCCCGCGAGCTCGCCGCCGAGAACCACTACCCCGCCATCGACGTCCTCCAGTCCGTCTCGCGCGTGATGTCCTCCATCACCACGCGAGAGCACCGCGACGCCGCCGGCCGGATGCGCGAGTTCCTCGCGCGCTACCGCCGGTCGCGTGACCTCGTCTCCATCGGCGCCTACCAGCGCGGCGCCGACCCGGCGCTCGACGAGGCGCTCGCTCACCTCCCCGCGATCGACGCCTTCCTGCGCCAGCGACCTGACCAGGCGCAACCACTGACGCAGACCATCGCCGACCTCGAGCGCGCGGTGTCGCCGGGCGACGCCCGCGCCGCCGTGCCGACCCAGCAGATGCAGCAGCCCGCCCAGCAGCAGGTGCAGCAGGTACAGGCCCCGGCGGTGCTCGAGGGTGAGGTCCAGCAGTGAGCGCGCGCACGTTCCGGTTCGAGCCGCTCCTGAACTGGGCGGAGCAGCGCGAGGAGCAGCAGATGCTGGTCCTCGCCTCCGTGCTCATGGAAGAGCAGCAGGCGCTCGATGCCCTCGAGGCGCTCGTCGGGGAACGCGAGACGGAGCTCGCGCGGATGGCCGCCGCCGGGAGCGTGGACCCCGAGCAGCGCCAGATCGGCGAGGTCTACCTCCTGCGTCTCGCGGAGCGCATCGACGCGCAGCGCGGCGTGCTCGAGGAAGTGCGCGGCCGCGTCGACGAGGCGCGCGGCGCGCTCATCGAGCTCGAGCAGGAGAAGCAGTCGCTGGAGCGGCTGCGTGAGAACGACGAGCAGCAGGCGCTGGAGAAGCAGAACCGGCGCGAGGCGAGCGTCGTGGACGACCTGAACATGACGCGTCACGTGCGCCGATCGCTCGGCGATGCGTCCGGTTCGAACGGAGTCGTGTGATGTTGCAGCAGATCCTCGGCGGCAGCTTCGAGGTGGCCCGCACCGCCCTCAGCGGACTGAGCCGCCGGCAGAGCGCCATCTCGGCGAACGTCGCCAACATCGACACGCCCGGCTACCACCGCAAGGCGGTGGACTTCGAGGACGCGCTCAAGGAGAGCCTGGCGATCACGCCGGCCTCGATGCAGACCTCGGACCCGCGCCACTTCACGAAGGTCGGCGCGCGCGACGTGGGCGTCGGCTCCTCGGGCGAGGTGCGCGACGTGATCTCCGAACGCAACGACGGCAACGACGTCTCGATCGACGAGGAGATGCTGCTCCTCGTGGACACGCAGCTCCGGTACCAGGCGTTGAGCCAGGCGACCGGCACGCGGATCGGCACGCTCCGGACCATTATTCGGGGCGGGTAAGGAACGACCATGAGCATCTTCGGCAGTCTGAAGATCGCGGGGTCCTCGCTGTTCGCGCAGCGGCTCCGCATGGACGTCATCGCGAACAACGTGGCGAACGTGAACTCCACGCGCGGCGAGGACGGCCAGCCGTACCGGCGCCAGTCCGTCGTCTTCCGGGAGCAGGGCGCCGCCGCCTCGTTCAACAACATCCTTGGACGTGCGACCGGGATGACCGAGGCGGGCGGCGTGGAAGTCACGGAGATCCACCGTGACACCTCGGCGCCGCGGAAGGTGCACGACCCGACCCACCCCGACGCGGACGAAGAGGGCTACATCTACCTGCCCAACGTGGACGTGGTGACGGAGATGACCGACCTCGTCTCCGCGACGCGCGCGTACCAGGCGTCCACCACCGTCATCAACGCGACGAAGTCGATCGCTCAGAGCGCGCTGAACATCGGTCGCGGCTAGCCGCGCCGAGCGCGTCACCACGCGCCGGCCCTGAGGCCGGCGGGCGGAGGAGTTCCTCATGCAGATCGGTGGTATCGGGGGCATCAGCCCCGCGAGCGGCCTGGGCCAGGTCGCCGGTTCACCCACGAACCCGGGCGCGGATACCGGGAACGGCTTCGGCGCGCTCCTCGACTCGCTGTCGGGCGCCTCGAACGAGGCCGACTCGGCGATCGCGGACATCGCGACCGGCGGCGAGAAGGACCTCCACGACGTCGTGATGTCGGTGGAGATGGAGTCGCTCGCCTTCGACCTCGCGGTCCAAATTCGTAATCGTTTGGTCGAGGCCTATTCAGAGGTTTTCCGGATGCAGGTCTAGTCGCGGGAGGCGCACGCTGACTCCGTCACCCCGAGGACGGCGCCCGGATGGGCGACGACACGGGCACAGGACGGAGCGCGAATGTCGTGACCGCATCACTGGCACCGAGCCTGCAGATTGGCTCGGCGCCGCCGGCGAACGCACCGCCCGGCATGCAGACCACCGGCGCCACCTCGAAGACGACTTCGACCGGCACCGGCGACGACGCAGCCCCCGGATCGTTCGCAGCGCTGCTCCAGAACGCGTCCCAGCAGGGCGCCGAGGCGCAGTCCGGCGGTGAACCGGCAACCCCACCCACGGGTGGACCGCCGGCGTCAGAGAGCCCGCCCTCCACGGCCGACCTCCTCGCGCAGCTGATGGCGCTGGCGCAGGGGATCGAGGCCAACCAGGACGGCTCCGACCCGGCGACCGAGAAGAACACGAACCTCCTGCTGGACCGCCTCGCGGAGGCGGGAGGAACAGACGACCAGACCGACGACGCTTCCGGCGTCGTGGAGGCATTGATGGCCTACCTCGTGATGGCGCAGCCGACGAAGGCTCAGCCGGACGCCGCGACCGCGGTGCCGGATGACCTCGCTGCGCTCATCCAGGGCATCGAGGACGTCCTGGGCGCCGCGGGTGCCGAGGCGACCGACGCGCTCGCCGAGCTGGCCTCGGGCGGCGCGATGCCGCTCAACGACACGGTCGACGTGACGACGCCGGATGTTCCGACGTTCGAGGTGCCGGCCGACGTGGCCGCCGATGCGGCTGACGCCGCGCAGGTGGCCACCGGCTCCGCGGACGCGGCAGCCGAAACGGCCGTCGACACCGCCGCCATGACCGACACCGCTGCCGGGCAGTCAGTGGCCCAGCAGTCGCCGGCCATCCCGGATGCCCCGCAGGGCAAGACGGACGCGAAGCCGGCGACGGAGCCGGTCCAGCCGGCAACGGAGCGGTCGGCCTCCGCAGCTGCCGCGTCGGTGCGCGACGGCGCCACCGGCGGCAACGCCGGTGACCGGTCGGACGATGAGAACGGCGCTCCGCGCATCGAGGCTCGCCACGCCAGCGTGACGCAGCCCTCGCACGCCGGTCCCGAGGTCGCTGCGGCGGTGAACCCGCCGTCGACGTCCGCCGGCCCGACGCGCGTCGAGGTGGTGAGCCAGGCGGCTGCCACCGCGGCGACGCTGCCGACCGAGGTGGCGGACATGGTCCAGTCGGCGTCCCTCACCGGGGACTCGGAGCTGCGGCTGGTGCTGAACCCGCCGGAGCTGGGCCACCTGGACATCCACATCACGCGCGGCGAGCACGGACTTCGCATCAACATCGAGGCGTCCCAGTCCGGCGCTCGTGAGCTCCTCGACCGGTCGATGGCCGGCCTGCACCACGCCCTGGAGGCGCGCGACCTGCGCGTCGACCGGCTCGAGGTGCGGTCCACCGACACCGGCCGCGGCAGCATGGACACCTCGGCCGGCGGACAGCAGTCCGGCGGTGGGGCGTTCAACGGGTCGCAGGGCGAGGACACGCCCGAGTGGTCGCCCGTGGCGATGTTCGAGCGGATGAACGAACCGGCCGGGCAGTCTGTCCCGTCGGAGCAGCAGAGCGTGACCAGCACCGTTTCGACGGGCGCGGGTTCCGTGGACCTGCTGGCGTAGGAGACGACCGATGACTGACGTAGGCCTCGTGGGGAAGACGACGCTGGCGGACCTGGTCCCCGTGGACGCGCGCACCAAGGGCGCGGACATGAACCAGCAGGACTTCCTCAAGATCATGATCGAGCAGATCAAGGGCCAGAACCCCCTCGACTCCGAGGGCGGCGTCCAGGACTACTTCGGCCAGCTCGTGCAGTTCCAGTCGCTGGATGCCATGCAGAGCATGACGAAGGCGATCAACCTCCTCGCCGAGGTGAGCAGCCTGTCGCAGTCGGCCGGACTCCTCGGTCGCTCGGTCACGGCGGAGATCCCCGTCGAGACCGAGGTGGGCGAGCTGCCGAAGCCGCCCGAGGTCGTCTCGGGCACGGTGACGCGCGTCACCTTCGATGACTCCAACGGCGCGGTGGTCGAGCTGGACACGGGGCTGAAGGTCCCGGCCAACAAGATCGTGGCGGTCGAGTAATGGCGATCGTCCCGGGCATTGGTCTCGGCGGGATCAACCCCGCGGACCTGCAGGGCCCGGCCACTCCCGCTCCTCGTTCCAACGGGGCGGCGGAGGCGGCAGGGTCGGAAGCCGGGTCGTTCGGGCTGCACTTCTCGAAGCACGCTTCGAAGCGCATCGAGCAGCGCGGCCTGGACATGGACGCCTCCCGGATGGAGCGCCTCGAGCGCGCCGTGGGGCAGGCGGCGGAGAAGGGGTCGAAGGACTCCCTGATCCTCCTGGACGAGCTCGCGCTCGTCGTGAGCGTACAGAACCGCACGGTCGTCACGGCCGTCGACGAGGCGAGCCGAAGGGAGCACGTCTTCACGAACATCGACTCCGTGGTCATCGCCCAGTAGGGGCACGGCCCGAGGCGGGACGCCGAGGGCGGACACAAGCAACAGCGGACGGCTGGACCTGTTCTAGGGGGTCGTCCGAGCAAGGAAGCCAGTGATGTTCCGGAAGGGCATCACGACGACAGGGAAGTCGAACCGCGACGCCGACGTCGCCGCGGCCCGGCCCCCGGAAGAACAGGACTCGTCATCATGATGAAGGCGCTCTTTGCAGCCATCGCTGGTCTGCAGAACCACATCACGTACATGGACGTGGTGGGCAACAACATCGCGAACGTGAACACGCAGGGCTTCAAGGCCAGCCGCGTGACGTTCCAGGACATGCTCACCCAGACCATCTCGGGTGCGTCCGCCCCGACCGAGAACCGCGGTGGTACGAACCCGCAGCAGGTCGGCCTCGGCATGAAGATCGGCGGCATCGACGTCCTGCACACGCAGGGCTCGCTGCAGGCCACCGGCCGCTCCACCGACTTCGCGATCCAGGGCTCCGGCTTCTTCATCATGCGAGACGGCGCGCGGACCTTCTACACCCGCGACGGCGCGTTCGACGTCGCCGTGACCGGCGAGCTGGTCAACCCGACCAACGGCTTCAAGGTCCAGGGCTGGCGCGCCGACACCAACGGCGTGACCGACATCGATGCCCCGCTCGGCTCGATCGTGATCCCGCTCGGCCAGTCGATCGCCGCGCAGGAGTCCACGCTCGTCACGATCCAGGGCAACCTGAACTCCAACGCCGCCACCGGCGACGCGTTCAGCACCACCATCGATGTCTACGACTCCCTCGGCGCACCGCACCCGGTGACGCTCAGCTACACCGCGACGGCGAACCCGAACGAGTGGAGCGTGGCCGCGACGACGTCCGACACCGCGATCAGCAGCATCGCCGTCGACACCGGCGCGGGCGGCTCGACCGTGACGTTCGACTCCACCGGTCGCCGCACCACCCCGCCGCTCGGCACGCCGATGTCCTTCAGCATCACGATGGCCGCGGCCTCGGGCGCGACGAACTTCACGATGGACGTCGACCACGACGCCGTGACGCAGTTCGCCGGCGCCGGTACGGTCGCCCCGACGTTCAACAACGGGTTCTCGGCCGGCTCGCTCGTCAGCTTCTCCGTCGGCCCGGGTGGTGACATCACCGGCATCTTCTCGAACGGCACCACGCGTCCGCTCGGCCAGATCGCCATGGCGCAGTTCACCAACCCGGCCGGTCTCCAGAAGTCGGGCTCGAACCTGTTCGAGTCGACCTCGAACTCCGGTGTGCCGTCGATCGGGACGCCGGGCACCGGCGGCCGTGGCTCCATCGGCGCGGGCGTGCTCGAGGGGTCGAACACGGACCTCGCCCGCGAGTTCACCAACGTCGTGATTGCCCAGCGCGGCTTCCAGGCGTCGAGCCGGATCATCTCGACGGCCGACCAGATGCTGGAGGGCCTCGTCAACCTCATCCGGTAGCGGCCTCGCGATCGGATCGATGACGAGTGACTGAATCTTGACCACGATCGCGGTGGGTGAGGCCTTCAGGTCTCGCCCACCGCGTCGATGATCCCGGAGCGGGCACTGTGTGTCCGAGTCGAAACACAGTTGTCCACGAGGCCCGCGGCACGCGCTGCCGGCCGAGCGGCGATCACGAGGGGGACTGGATGCCCGGGCCTCTCCCGGACTCCTACCGACGCCTGGCGATGTTCTCCTCGCGCTTGCTGCCGGGGACCAGGCTCTACGACCAGGGCACCGTCCCTGACCGCTTCTACGTGGTCCTGCGCGGCGAGGTCATCTTCGAGGTGGTCTCGGAGCAGGGCGACGCGGAGGTGGTCGCGCGCGCCGACGCCGGTTCGTTCGTTGGTCACGTCGCCGCGTTCACGGGCCGTCCGACATCCGCCTCGGCGCGCGTCGAGCGCGAGTCCGTCGTCCTCGGGATCCCGCTCCTGAAGCTGGCGGATGCGATCCGCGAGGCGCCGGAGCTGGGCATCCAGCTCATCTACGCCTTCGCCGGTCAGCCGGCGCCGGCGTTCCTCTCCGGCGTGGAGGAGGAGGGCGAGCCGCAGGCCGTCGCTGCCGTCGACGCCGACCGCGACGACGTCGTCACCATCGAAGGTGAGATCGACAGCCAGCTCTTCTTCGTCGACACGATCACGTGTCCTGTCTCGAGCACCCGCTTCGAGTTCCTGCGCGTGCGCACGCGCGCCGTGCGCCCTCGCGAGCGCGAGTCCGACTTCCACGTCCGCTACGACGACGTGAATCCCACGTGGTACGGCGTGGTGGTCTGCCCGGGATGCGCGTTCGCCGCGTACCAGGACGACTTCGAACCGCTCGACGAGGAGGTCCGCGCGCGTCTCTGGGAAGACCGCGAAGCTCGTGCCGCGTTCGTCGAGCACGCGCTGACCGGCACCCGCAGCCTCGAGGACGCCACCACGGCGCTCGACCTCGCGATCCGGTGCTACGAGGTACGCGGCGCGACCGACAGCCGGCGCGCCGTCCTGCAGCACCGCCGTGCGTGGCTCGAGCGCGAGGCGGGGAACGCACAGGGTGACCGTATGTGGCTCACCCGCGCTCGCGACTCCTACGAGCGAGCGTTCGAGGCGGACAAGCGTCTCTCCGAGGAGGCTGCGGCCCGTATCGCCTACCTCGTCGGCGATCTCAGTGACCGCCTCGGAGACCTCCAGAGCGCCCAGCAGTGGCTTGAGACCGCGACGCGCGTTGCCCCGACGGCGTCCGCGGGGATCGCGCGGACCGCTCGCGATCGACTGCAGGACGTGCGCGAGCTGATCAAGCGGGAGCGGGCGGCGTCCTGATGCCGGGCCCGCGCCGCGCGTTCGCGGTGGTCCGAGCCCTCCCGATCGTTGTCCCGGCCCTCGCCGCGGTGGCCCTCGTCGCCCTGGCGCTCGGCTGGTCGCCCCGGAGCGCGCCCGATCCGCTGATCGTCGCCGACCTGCGTGGGCACGCGCTCGTCGTGCTCGACCCCTCGGCGCCCGAGGCGGCACGCCGCATCGACCTCCCCGGCGGGCCGCACGAGCTACTCCGCCTCCCGGACGGCCGCGTCCTCGTCTCGCTGGAACAGTACGGCGCCCTCGCTCTCGTGGACGTCGGCAGTGGCGACGTGGAACGCATCGAGGTCGGCGGGAACCCGCATGGGCTCGCGCTGGATGGTGACGCTGTCCTCGTCACGGACCGGAGCGTCGAGCAGGTGCGTCGTTTCGCCCTCGACGACTGGCGCGAGCTCGATCCGCTGCCGAGCAGTCATTGGCCCCACGCGGTCGCGGTGACGCCGTCGGGGGCGGTCGCGGTCACGTCGGCCGAGCCGGGGACCGTGCGCGTTGGCGACGAGGAGACGTTCGTCGGTCGCACCACCGAGACGCTCGCCGTCCGCGGAGACGGCGCGATCGCGGCCGCGGCGGCGACCGACGGCGTCGTCGTGCTCATCGCCCCGGACGGTTCGCTCCTCGGGCGTTGGGAGATCGGTGGACGCCCCGTACGCGTCGCTTTCTCCCCGGACGGCGACACGCTCGCCGTCGCGCTCTCGGCGGGCCACGGGGTCGCGCTCATCGGCCCGGACGGTGTCCGGCGCGCGCCGGTGGAGGGCGTCCCGGACGGCCTGGCGTTCTCGCGTGACGGTCGGATCGTGTACGCCTCGGACGTTTACGGGGGCGCGGTCACCGCCGTCGATGTCGAGAGCGGCGCCGTCCTCGCGGTCATCCCGGTCGGCGAAGGCACCGGGGCGATGCTCGTCGTCGCCCGCTAGGGCGTCCGCTGCTCAGAAGTGTGAGACGATCGATCGTGCTCACAGCCACGCCAGCCTGAGACCTCGGGGGTTCGACATCCTCACCGGCGACGCTACCTGCACGTTCAAGTCCGGCAGCTTCCTCTTCAAGCGCTCCTGCGGCGAGGCGGCCGTGGGTGAGTGCGTCTACTGCGGTGAGACGTTCTGCGGCGAGCACGGCACGCGCGGCGAGGACTACTACGAGATCTGTTCCCGCGAGCGCTGCGAGGCGAAGTACGCCGACCTCTCCGCACACCAGGACTGGGTGCGCCGCCACCACCACGACAACCTCGCCGGCTACTGCGCCGCCGATGGCTGCGAGGAGCCCACGGACATTCCGTGCGAGCGCTGCGGGCTCCGCTTCTGCCAGCCCCACGTGAAGGTGATGTCCGTGCGCGTGGTTGAGCTGCTGGGCGGCGAGAGCGTGCGCTCACAACTCCTCTGCCCGCACTGCCAGGCCCGTCGCAAGCTCTGGGACTAACGAGCCCCTCACGGGGCCGGCTGCTTCGGCACTAGCTCGAGGCGCGTCGCTCCACGGTTGCGTGGGTGAGCATCGGCGTGCCGGGGCGTGTCGTCGCGGCCAGCGTGCCGCCCTCGACGGCGACGCAGGCGCCGTTCGACGCCCCGCCGGCCGCGATCACCGGCAGTCGCTGCTCCCACGCTCGCGTCTGCGCGATGTGCAGCAGTCCGCGCTGCGCGCTCCCCGCCGACCACGCGAGGAGTTGCGCGCCGTTGCGGCGGAGGGCCGAGGCAGCGCCCGGCTGGAGTCCCTCGCGACCGCCGAGGAGTCCGATGATGCCCGCCCGCTCCGTCGACACGATCGGCGACGAGTCGCTCCCGGGCCGGAACCCCGCGGCGCGATCCTCGTCGCTCAGTGCGGCGACGCGATACGTCGCGAGCAGCCGGCCGTTCTCGACGACTGAGACGGAGCGATAGAGCTCGCCCTCCGCGCGTTCCGCGGCGCCGGCGAGCACGAGCGTGTGCGTCTCCGCCGCGACCTCCTCGAGCAACGGGAGCACCTCGGCGCGCGTGACGGCGCGAGGGTCGGGGCCCGTGAGGTCGGGGAGGACGATGAGCTGGGTGCCGAGCGCGGCCGCTGCGCGGACGGAGGCGCGCACGGACTCCATCAGCTCGACGACGGAGGGGCTGGGATCGAGCGCCAGCGCGGCGACACGCGTGTTCCCGGCGGCACCGTGTGCGCTCGCCATCGTCCGCTGCTCCAGCGGCGTCACGCCGGGCGTGGGCGGGGTCAGCTCACAGGCGTGGAGGACCACGCCGGCGCGATCCTCCGGAGCGCGGACGACCCACCCGTCGCGCGGAGAGACGATCCCGGCTCCGCCCGCGTAGCCGACGGAGTCGGCCTCGACGCCGGCCCGGCCGGCCGACGCGAACCACGCGCCGGTCTCGGCGGATCGGGTCGCGATGACGTGCGTGGAGGGATCGCCCGCCACGGCGGGCGGCTGTCCCGGGGCCTGCCCCGGCCCGACCCAGCCGCGGGCCGCGCCCGTGGCGATGCAGAGCTGGGTGCGCGCGTCGGCGATCGCTTCCACCCAGCGCGGGTCGAGGTGGTCGGCCCCGGCGAAGAGCGCGATCGGTGCGCCCTCGATGGATGCGGCCGCCGGCCCGCGACCCGCGGTGAACCACGGCGCGGGACGGGACTCTGCCGCCCGGGCCAGCTCGACGCCATCGGGTGAGAGCAGCACGGCCGCGTTCTGCGGCGAGGCCGGGCGGCCGAGGACGAGCCCGGCGGCGATGTAGACGTGGTGCTGGCGTGCTCGCTCGGCGAGGTCGCCGAGGATCCGGGCGTCGGCGAGGTCCGGAGCGGACGTGGCGGCCGCGCCGAGGAACCACGCCGGGTACGAGGCTTCCGGCAGGACGACCAGGTCGGGCTCGTCCTGCGCGGCATCGTCGATCCTCGCGAGGAGTTCGCTCCACGCCGCCTGCGCACGACCGTAGTCGGGCGCGGGCGGTTGGAGGATCGCGATGCGCAGCGTGGGCACGCCCTAGCGAGCCTTCACGGGGTTGGTGAGCGACATGCCGCCCACCTTCACCTCGCAGGTGTCACCCGCGACGATGCGTCCCGTCGTGCCCGGCGTGCCGGTGAAGACGAGGTCGCCGCGCTCGAGGGTCATGTAGCGCGAGATGCGGGCGATGCACGTCCGGATCGAGTGGATGAGGAGGCTGGTGTCGGACGACTGCTGCACGCGGCCGCTGATCAGCCCCTGCACCTCGATCTGCTCGGGCTTGAGTGACGTGTCGACCCACGGGCCGACGGCGGTGAAGGTGTCGCTGGACTTGGCGCGCCACCACTGGAGGTCCGCCTGCTGCCAGTCGCGCTCGGACACATCGTTGCCGGCGGTGTAGCCCAGGACGTAGTCGTCGACCTGGTCCTCGGTGATGTCGCGGGCGCGCTTGCTGATCACCGCGACGACCTCCGCCTCCATGTGCGTGTTCGTCGCGTCGGCCGTCAGCTCGATCGCGTCACCCGGGCCGATCAGCGAGGACGGCGCCTTGAGGAATGGCTGCGCCTCCGAGGGCGCGCGCCGCTCGCCGGCGTGGTCGAGGTAGTTCACCCCGATCGCAACGATCTTCGTGGGCTTGGTCGGGGGGAGGAATCGCACCGCCGACAGGGGAGCGCTCTCACCCGTCTCGTCGCCGGGCTTCCAGATGGTGCCCGAGACGAGGTGCACTCGCCGGCCCTTCACGATGGCTGTTGAACTGCGTCCCCCGAGGCTCACGCGCGCGATCCGCATCCGTCGAACTCCCTCCGCGCAGATCGCCACGATCCGGATCGCCCGGCGCCGCCCGCGCGTCCCGATGCTAGCTCAGTTGTCGCTCGCTCCGTACTGCCGAGGACGCGTGATGCGCGGTTAGCGCGACAGTCGCGCAGGCAGCTCGTCGCCCTCGCGGAGCGCGTGCGCCTGCGCCCCTTCGAACATCGCGAGGCCGAT
>JACKCJ010000028.1 GCA_020634075.1 Dehalococcoidia bacterium
GAGATGTTGTCGATCTCAGAGCGCAGGGCCACCATCTCCTCGCCGATCGCGGTGCGGTCGGAGGACGAGAGGGTGGAGTTACCCGCCTGGACGGACAGCTCGCGGACGCGCTGGAGGATCGTGTGCACCTCGTTGAGGGCACCTTCAGCGGTCTGCAGCATGGAGACGCCGTCCTGGGCGTTCCGCTGACCCTGCTGCATACCGCGGACCTGCGCGCGCATCTTCTCGCTGATCGCGAGGCCGGCGGCGTCGTCAGCCGCGCGGTTGATGCGAAGGCCCGAGGAGAGCTTCTCCAGGGTCTTGCCCATGGAGCCACTGGTGTTGCTCAGGTTTCGCTGAGCGTTCAGGGCCGCCACGTTCGTGTTGATGATCATTGCCATGTTCGTTGGCCTCCTCAGCCATGAATTCCCGGCATCCATGCCGGCATAGGCGGAGCGCCTGCGGTCCGGATCCGCTGGTTCTCCACCTGCATCATCGGCAGCACGCGGGTTCCCTTAAGGGGTAACCCTGATCCCTGACCCGAAAGTCGCGTGATCTCCTCATCCGCCGAGGGGTTCCCGGGGGCCGGACGAGGGGATTCCCCGATCTGGAGCCGGAACGCGCCGCCGTAGCCTTCGGGCCGTGAACACACCCACCACCCCGCCCGTCGCCGCCCTGCCGACCGCGCGCCCGCCGATCGCGACACTTCCCGTCGCAGCACGGGCACTTGCGGTCGTCGGCTGGACGGCCGAGTCGGCAGACGCTGTCGAGGCGTTCCGTGCCGCCGGCACCTTCCTGCCGGTCGGCATCGCCGACGCGTCAGGGGCCGCCCTCGTGCGGGCACGCCAGGACACCGGCCTGACCTGCCACCAGCAGGTGAGGCAGTTCCTCGCGACCGCCGAGTACGACGCCGTCCTGCTTGGCGTGCCGTCTTCGGACCTTGTCTCGCTCATCGCGGGCCGCGGCGCGGACCTGCTGGTCCTCGCCGGCGCGGCGGACGCCGACACGCTCGAAGCCGCCGCCGAGGCCGCGCGCACACACGGCGTCCGGCTCGCGGTCGTCCGGCCCGAGGCTCACGACGCCGGCATCGGCGACCTCGTGCGCCTCGTGGAGTCGGAGGACGACTGGCGACCGCGTTACCTCGAGGTGACCGTGGAGGGCCCGGCGGAGGTCGAGCGCCTGGCAGGCGCCGCGATCTCGCACGCCCTGCGCCTCGTCCCGGCGGCGCACGGCCTCGTCCGCGCCTCCGCCTGGACGGGTGACACCTCGACGTTCCTCCGCTCCGTTCGCGCCAGCCTCGACGCGGACGACGTCCAGTTGCACCTGAGCGCCCGCCACGCGCCGAGGTCGTTCGTCCGCATCGTGGGCGACGCCGACGCCGGAGCGTTCGAACTGCAGATCTCCGACGCCGACGCGACGCTCAGCTACACCTCCCGGAGCGGGGAGCGGATCCAGTACCCGCCCGAGTGGCGCGACCACTGGACCGTGGAGGCGCACCGCGTGGCCTTCGTCGACGACAGTGCTCGCGCCCGCGAAGAGGCGGCACTCCTGTCCGCGATTGCCCGCTCGGCGACGAGTGGCGAGCCGCAGGACACGAACTGCTGTGCGCGCCCGGAGCTGCGCCTGATCGAAGGCCGGGGCGAGTCGCGCCCGAGCCGCGGCAACCTCCGCCTCGTCGTCAGCTAGCTCCGCCCGAACCGATACTCGAACGCGATTCCGCCCGTGCTACCGTCGAAAATCTCGACGGGGTCAGGGGGGAACATGCCGCTCTCGGTGGAAGATCGACTCGCCATCCAGGAGCTGATCGCTCGCTACAACCACGCCATCGACGGCGGTGACCCGGACGGCTGGGCCGCCACGTTCGCGCCGGACGGGACGTTCGAGTCGCGCGGCGAGGTACATGCCGGCACCGAGCAACTCGCGACGTTCGCGCGCGGCTTCCAGCAGCGCCTCCCCGGCGCCCGCCACTGGAACAACAACCTCGTGATCGACGGCGACGGCGACCAGGCGACGACCACCTGTTACCTCCAGCTGTGGCGCGAGGGCCAACTCGCGTCCGAGGGTCGCTACGTCGACACGCTGCGCAAGATCGACGGCCAGTGGCGGTTCGCCTCGCGGAAGGTCGTCCGCGACTAATGCTCGACACGGGGGGACGGCCCGCCATCCGGGGCACGGTGCTCGTCACCGGAGCCTCGAGCGGGATCGGGCGCGCCACCACGATGCACCTCGACCGGCTCGGCTTCCGCGTCCTCGCCGGCGTCCGGAAGCAGGAGGACGCGGACTCCCTCAGCGCCGAGGGCTCCGAGCGCGTCGTCCCGGTGTTCATCGACATCACGGACTCCGCCTCGATCGAGGAGGCGGCCCGTCGCATCGAGGAGATCGCCCCGCTGGGGCTCGATGGGCTCGTGAACAACGCCGGCATCGCCGTTACCGGCCCGCTCGAGTTCATCGACCTCGACCGCGTCCGCCGTCAGTTCGAGGTGAACGTGTTCGGCCACCTCGCGGTCACGCAGGCGATGCTCCCCCTCCTGCGGAAGCGCACCGGTCGCATCGTCACGATGGCCTCGATGGCGGCGTGGTTCGGCACCCCGTTCTACGGCCCGTATGCCGCTTCCAAGCACGCGATCCGGGCGTTCAGCGACGCCCTCCGCCTGGAACTCGCACCGTGGGGGTTGTACGTCTCGATCATCGAGCCCGGCTCGATCGACACTCCGATCTGGGAGAAGGGTTACGACCTCGCGAAGGACACGATCGAGTCCCTCCCCGAGCAGGGTCGCGAGATGTACGCGGAGGAGATCCGCGCGGGCCTGGGGTCGATCGAGCGCCAGGGCCGTCGAGGCATCCCCGCCGAGAAGGTCGCGGAGGCCGTCGCGAGCGCCCTCATGTCGGAACGCCCGCGCGCCCGCTACGTCGTCGGGAAGGACGCGCAGGCGGCGATCTTCGCCAAGCGATTCCTGCCGGACCGCCTCGTGGACGCCCTGCTGCGGCGCCAGATGAAGCTGCCGAAGCGAAACTCGAAGCGGAACGAGTCGTAGTCGGTCATCGCAGTTGCGTTGGCCGACGGATCACATTTGGCTCCAGCGACTAACCGATCCTCGATCTACGCTGGAATGACCCTGGGCGGCGGGGTAGTTCTTGGCGTGGACCACCCGTGGCTGATCTCTCTGACTCCAACCGACGTGTCCAGCTGCTGCTGTGGGGCGGCATCGGCGTCGTCGCGCTGATCGCAGTCGTCCTCATCTCCACCGGGGGTGGCGGCGGATCCGGCTTCCGCTTCCTGGGCCAGGGCGAAGCCGAAGAGAGCAATGGCAGCGCCCCCGACACCGTGACCGTCGGCCGCCAGATCCACGAAGTGGGCGACGAGGGCACCCCCGTGCCGGTCGCGGACTCCGTCGAGGAGTTCGCAGCGGACCACGGCGATCCCCCGAACACGGACTTCGCGCGCCTCCGCATCCCCTCGATCAACGTGAATGCCCCGGTCGGTCGGTGGATCGTGGACGGCAGCACCATGCCGGAGCCGTACGGCCCCGTGGACGTCGCGTTCTACGACCTCAGTGACTGGACCGGCCTCGGCGGATTCCCCGGCGAGGGCGCCAACGCCGTCTTCGGCGCGCACGTCGACCTGAACCGCTACGTCACCTACGCCGACGACCACTACCGCGGCCCGGCCGTCTTCTGGTACCTGGACCAGCTCACCCCCGGCAGCATCATCGAGGTCGACTACGCCGGCGAGACGCTCCGCTACGCGGTCGTCTGGACCGAGCAGGTCCCCGCGTCCGGCGCCGTCGACTGGAGCCAGTACTTCAGCTCGAACGTCGCCGTCGACTCGATCACGCTCTACACGTGCGGCGGCGAGTTCGACTCTGCCTCCGCCTCGTATACCGATCGCCTCGTCGTCCGCGCCGAGCGCATCCAGTAGCGTCTCGCCTCGTCGCGGGCGGCCCGTGGGGCTTCCCGGCGGTGAGACCATCCGAGGATGACCGCGACCGACGGCACCGAGGCAGCATCCGCGACGTCCTCCGCGCGCCGCGGCATCAGCCGCACATTCATCCCCCTCGACGCGCCCCTGTCGTGGGCGTGCTCGGGCCGTGGGTGGAACTGCTGCACCGACAAGGACATCCCGCTCCGCCCGTATGACGTCCAGCGCCTCGCGGAGGCACTGGATCGGCCCGCGCAGTCGCTCCTCGACGAGGGCGTGATCACGCTGGAGTGGGACGGCTACGGGATCCTCGGCGGCTGGCTCGCGACGCGCCCGTACGAGGAGACACGCACCGCCTGCGTGTTCTACGACGAAGCCGTGGACGCCGAGGGCAACCGCACGACCGGGCTCTGCAACGCCCACGCGGGCCGCCCCGAGGCGTGTCGCGGCTTCCCCTTCCAGCGTTACGCCGACTGGGAAACCCACCCCGACCGCACCGCGATGCAGATCTCGGACTGCGGCTCGTGCGCCCTCGCCACGCGGACCACCGCGCGGGACGTCATGCTCGACAACGACCTCGAGTCCTACTGGCGCGCCAGCGACGCCTACGCCGCCGTCGTGCAGTACCTGCACAAGGCCGGCCTCGCCAACCTCGGCGGCTCCGCCTACCGCCGACTCCCCCTCGCCCCGGACGCTCGGCTCGCCTTCTGGACCGCGCTCTTCACGCACCGGGGCCCGTACGCGGACGCCCTCGAAGCAACCCTCGACGCCGCCGACGCCCTGATCGCCGCCTCGGACCTCACGCCCGCCGAACTCGGCGGCCCCGGCGACGCCATCCCCCGCCCGGACGTACGTGCGCTGCTCGACCCCGCGCGGGCGGTACTGCCGGAGTAGGCGTCGCAACAGAACGGGCCGCCTCCGGAGAGGCGGCCCGTTGGCGTCGCAGCGTGGGCGCGAGGTGCGCTAGCTGAAGTGGTCCGTGATGTAGTGGTCGGCGCGGATGGCGGCGGTGGCGCCGTCGCCGGCCGAGGAGACCACCTGGCGGGCGGCGTCGGCGCGGACGTCGCCGGCGACGTAGAGGCCCGGGATCTTCGTCTCCATCCAGGCGTTCACGCAGGCGTGCTTACCCGCGTCGAGCTCGACCTTGCCCTCGAGCAGGTTCGAGTTTGGCGTCTGGCCGATGAAGATGAAGACCGCCTTCACCGGCAACTCGCTGCGCTCGTCCGTCTTCACGTTGCGCAGTGTGACCTTCTCGACCTGGCCCGTCGCCTGGGTGTCGCCGTGGATCTCCTCGACGACGGTGTCCCAGATGAACTCGAGGTTCTCGGACTCGCGGGCGCGCTCCTGCAGGACCGCCTGCGCCCGCAGCTCGTCGCGGCGGTGGATCAGGTGGACCTTGCTGGCGTAGCGCGTGGTGAAAAGCGCCTCCTCGACGGCGGCGTCGCCGCCGCCGACGACGGCGACCTCCATGCCCTTGAAGAACGCCGCGTCACACGTGGCGCAGTAGGAGACGCCGCGTCCCGTCAGTTCCGTCTCGCCGGGGATGCCAAGCTTGTTCGGGTTCGCGCCGGCCGTGACGATCACGGCCTTCGCGATGAACTCGCCGGCGCCCTCGGTCTCGAGGCGGAAGCGGCCGTCCTCGGCCTGCTCCAGGCCGGAGACCATCGCGTAGACGGTCTCCATGCCGTGGTGCTCGGACTGCTGGTGGAACGCCATCGCCAGCTCGAAGCCGCCGATGCCCTCCGGGAAGCCCGGGTAGTTCTCGACGCGGTCGCTGGTCGCGATCTGACCGCCGAGGACCCCGCCCTCGAAGAGGACGGTCTTGCGGAGGGCGCGCGCCGCGTAGAGCCCGGCGGCCATGCCCGCGGGTCCGCCGCCGATGATGGCGATGTCGATCTCGCGCGGCTCGTTGTTGTTCATGCGGTACGCCTTCCGGTCAGGGATGCGGTCTGCGACTCAGGTGCTGCGGTCGGTCGGTCGAGGATCGTCCCCGGACGTGTTCGAGGGCAATCCTCCCGCGCGCCGTTGTTCGACGCGACGGGTGTCGGATTGCCCTCGAAGGCCAGTGCGCCGGGCGACTGGCGAAGTCCTACGCGAGGACGGAGTCCAGGTGCTTCGCGAGCTCGCTCTTCGGGCGGAAGCCGACGACCTGGTCGGCGACCTGACCACCCTTGAAGACCAGCAGCGTCGGGATCGAGCGGATGCCGAACTTGCTGGCGATCATCGGGTTGTCGTCCGTGTTGAGCTTCACGAACTTCACCTTGCCGTCGTACTCGTTCGAGAGCTCCTCGACGACGGGGGCGACCATGCGGCAAGGACCGCACCACGGCGCCCAGAAGTCGACCAGGACGGGCACGTCGCTGTTGATGACGTCGCTCTCGAAGGTCGCGTCGGAGGTGTCAGTGGGGTGGGCCATGAGTGGTCCTTTCGTTCAGTTACTGCGTCAGTCGGATGGTAGTCGCCGAGGAGACCGCGGGGTGATCAACCGGCGCGCCGATGTCTCACATTGACATCTCGCCCGCCCGACAGGTAGCATCGTACATACCCGGAGGGGGTATGTCAACGCCTCCATCTCGGGCCGGCCGTGAGACTACACTCCAGAGCGGGCACGGCCGCGGAGGATCTGACATGACCAGCACCGACATGACCTCGGACCAGACTTCGACGGACCAGCTCCACACCCGACTGCGCCGCATCGAGGGCCAGGTGCGCGGGATCGCGCGCATGCTCGAGGAAGGCCGCACGTGCGAGGACGTCGTCACGCAGCTGATGGCGATCCGCTCCTCGATCGACACCGTCGGCGCCGCCGTGCTGGACCGACACCTCTGTAACTGCATCGAACCGGAGACGGATCCCAACGAGCAGATCGTCGCGCTACGCCAGGCGATGAAACTGTGGTGGCGATTCGCCCCGGCTGCCGGCGCCGTCGGCGCCGACCCCACGACCGAGGGCGCATCCTCGCCCCTCCCGCTCGACTAGCGCGCCGCGGGGAACGTCAGGCCGACTCGGCGTCCGCCTCGGCGGAGGGCGACTCGGTCGCGGAGACCTCGAGGGCGCGAAGCATCCCGCCCTGCGCCGCCTGGTAGGCCGTGCGGAGGGCGCTGGCGACGGCAGCGCCGTCGCTGCGGCCGTGGCCGATGAACACCCCACCCTGCACGCCGAGCAGCGGCACGGCCCCGTAGACGCGGTAGTCGAGACGGCCGCGCACACCTCGGAGCGCGGGGAGCAGCAGCGCGCCGCCGACCTTGCTCCTCAGCGAGGACTTCGCGGCGGACCGCATCTGTTCGAACAGCATGGCGACGAGGCCCTCGGCGAGCTTGAGGCAGACGTTGCCCGTGAAGCCGTCCGTCACGATCACGTCCGCGTCGCCGGAGAGCAGATCGCGACTCTCGATGTTGCCGATGAAGCGCACACCGGCGTCCTTCGCCAGGTGCTCGTGTGTCTCGATGACGAGCTGCGACCCCTTGCTCGACTCCTCGCCGATCGACAGGAGGGCGACGCGCGGCTGCTCGATCCCGTGGACCGTACGCATGTAGGCGGAGCCCATGTGCGCGAACTGCACGAGGTGGCTCGTGCGCGCGTCGGCGTTCGCGCCCACGTCGAGGAGCATCACCGGGCGGTCGATCACCGTCGGGATCACCGCGCCGAGCGCAGGGCGTTCGATGCCCTTGATGCGGCCGAGGACCACGAGGGCGGTCGCCATCGCGGCGCCGGTGTTCCCCATCGTCACGAGCGCCGCGGCCTCGCCGTCGCGCACGAGCTCGGTACCGACGTAGAGCGAGGTCTCCCGCTGCCGGCGCACCTCGCGGGCGGCCTTGTCGCCCATGCCGACGATGTCCGGCGCGTGGACGATCCGCAGGCCGTGTGGCGCGCCACCGCGCGCGTTCAGCTCACGCCCGAGGACTTCGGAGTCACCGACGAGGACCACGGGGATGCCCTCGGCGGCCGCGAGCAACGCGCCGTCGACAGTCGCGGCGGGGGCGTCGTCGCCGCCCATCGCGTCGAGGGCGATCACGTCGCTCATGCCTCGTCCTCTCCGGCTCCGTCGCGGAGGCCGCGCTCGTCCTCGGGAATGGCGTCCTCGCCGTAGACGTAGCCCACCTCGTCGTCCTCGCGCTGGAGGATGACGATCAGGCGCTCGGCCCCGTCGAAGTACGGGCCGAACTCGTAGTCACCGAAGCGTGCCGCGATGCGCAGTCCGGCGAGCCGCGCGCCCAGCTCGATCTCGGGCGACGTGAACGTGCGCAGCGGGAACACCGAGGTCACGCGTCGCAACCCGCCATCGGCGGCCGCGATGTCGTAGTGCCAGGTGACTTCCTTCGTGCCCTCGGAGGGGATCGCGTCGACGGAGACGAGCTTCGTCACGCGGCCGTCGCGCCACGGCTTGGTCCAGTGCTGGATGACCGGCTGCGGCGACGGGTCGAAGTCGTCCGGCACCGGCGACTCGACGTCGATCACGGCGATGCCGCCCTCGGCGAGATGGCGCGCCATCGTCTCGAGCGCCGCCACGAAGTCCGAGGGCGTCTCCATGTGCTGCAGGGTCCCGAGCGGGGCGATCACGATGTCGAACTTGCCGCGCAGCTTCACGGCGCGGATGTCGCCTTCGACGAAGGTGATCGGCAGCCCGCCGGCGCGCTCCCGCGCAACCTCGAGCATCCCGGCGGACACGTCGACGCCGGTGACCTTCGCGCCCGCCTCGGCGAGCGGGGTGGCGATGCGGCCGGTCCCGATGCCCAGCTCGAGCACGCGCTGGCCGTGCAGCTCCACCAGCCGCTCGTAGAACGAGGCGTCGTCGTGGAAGTCCTCGAAGTCGAGGTCGTAGAACTCGGCGATCTCGGCGAACGGATCCCGCTCCATGCCGCCGATGCTACGCCGCTGGCCGCTTAGGCGGCTCGCGGTGCCATGACCTACTTGACCGGTTACGTGTCGCCCTCGGAGCATCGAGGTCATGCCCATCCGCAAGGCCACCGGCGTCGAGCTCCGTCGTAGCGGGTTCGGCATCTTCGCGCGCACCGAGGTCGTGGTCGGAGGCCGCGCGATCGCGCGGTTGAGCCGTCGCGACCTGCGCCGGATCGAGGACGGCATCGCCATCGAGGGCGCTGCCGCCGTCACCGACGACCTCGATCGCACCCTGTGGCGCACGGAGGACGGCTACTACTGGGACGACGACGGCCTGGACGCGGAGGCGGTCGCCCTCCTCGCGTGGGACCGGCTCCGACGCCAGGACGCTCGTGTCGAGCGGCTGCGCAAGATCCGCGCGTCCGAGGAAGCCGTCGTGGGCGCGCGTCGCGAGCGCATCCCGGAGGACGTGCGGCTCTTCGTATGGACGCGGGACGAGGGCCGCTGCGTCCGCTGCGGCGCGGAGGAGGACCTCCAGTTCGACCACGTCATCCCCGTCGCCCGGGGCGGGGGGAACGCGCCGGAGAACATCCAGGTGCTGTGCGGCCCCTGCAACCGGGCGAAGAGTGACCAGATCGCCCGGTAACCGAATCACCAGTAGTTCGCCTGGCCCACCGGCCCGATGGGATGAGCGGGCGTGGAGATGCTGTCGTCTCGTTGACGCTCTCGCATCCGATCCACGTCTGCTAAACGCCGGTGGGCTCAACTGCTCCAGTGCCGGGAACGATGATCGAAGAACCAGCGCGGAGTAGCGGCGGTAGTCCCGCCGCGAGCCTGACGGTATCGTGTGCCGTCAGCGAGAGCGCGCGCGGAGGTGGCGTGCGCGAATCGGGATTCCGCATGACGGATGGAGCCCTCGAACGCAGCGCTCCGCGCGCAGCGACCGGCTACCGGATCGCGCGGGCGAGTGATCCGCGCGCCCTCGAGGCCCGGCTCTCGGACGACCGTCCCTTCTCCGCGTACGCGCTGGGACACCTCGAGCCCGAGCTGCTGCCCCAGACCGAGTTCTGGACGGCAGACGGCCCGGCCGGACCGGCGACCGTGATGCACTCCCGCGCGCTCGGCTACGTCACCGTGACGGTCGGCAGCGCCGAGGGCGTCCACGCGATCCTCCAGCTGCACCCCGGCCACCGCGCGGGCTACCTCTCGACGGGCGCGCCCGAGCACATCGAGGCGATCGCACGGACGCACGAGGTGGCCGACACGCTGACGATGGAGCGAATGTCGGTGACGGCGTTCAGCTTCGTCGACGCGCCGCGGCCCGAGGGGCACGAGGTGCGCCGCCTGCGCGGCCACGACGCTCCGAGGATCAACTCGCTCTATGCGCTCGACGGCGCGCCCTCGCGCTACGGCGCGGAGACGATCGAACGTGCGGTGTACTACGGCGCGATGGATGGCGACCGCCTGGTCGCCGTCGCGGGCACGCACATCGTGTCCCCGCACCAGTCGATCGCCGTCGTCGGCAATGTGTTCACACATCCCGCCTACCGGAATCGCGGCCTCGCGACAACGGTGACGGGCGCAGTGACGCGCGAGCTTCTCTCGCGCGGTTGTTCTGAGATTGTGTTGACAGTGGCGCCCGAAAATTCGCCCGCTGTCGCTGCCTACTCACGGCTCGGATATCGTCGAGGAAGCGCGGTGGTGGAGGCTCGTCTCCAGCGTCGTGACCTCGTAGGGCTTGGCCCGTGGTGGCGCCGAAACCAGGCGCGCCGCCGCGGCCGTGAGTTCGGCCCAGAGATCGAATGGATACGCGGCGACGCTTCGGAGGACAGCAGATGACCACGCAATTCGTCGGTGACATCGCGGACGCGGGCCTCGCTCGCGCCGGCGTCGCGCGCATCGAGTGGGCGGCCCGGGAGATGCCGGTGATCGCCCAGATCCGGGAGCGATTCGCGAAGGAGCAGCCCCTCAAGGGGATCCGCGTCGTCGCCTGCCTCCACGTCACCAGCGAGACGGCGAACCTGATGCTCGCCCTCCGTGACGGCGGCGCCGACGTCCGCCTCACCGCCTCGAACCCGCTCTCGACGCAGGACGATGTCGCGGCCGCGCTCGCCGTCGAGTACGGCATCCCCACCTTCGCCATCAAGGGCGAGTCGAACGAGACCTACTACCAGCACATCACCGAGGCGATCTCGAACCGCCCGCAGATCACGATGGACGACGGCGCGGACGTCGTGGCGGTGCTCCACAAGGAACGCCGCGAGCTGCTGAGCGACATCGTCGGCGGCACCGAGGAGACCACGACGGGCGTCATCCGCCTGAAGGCGCTCGCGAAGTCCGGCCAGCTCGAATACCCGATCGTCGCCGTCAACGAGGCGAACACGAAGCACTTCTTCGACAACCGCTACGGCACCGGCCAGTCCACCATCGACGGCATCATCCGTGCGACGAACCTGCTGCTCGCCGGCAAGAACCTCGTCGTCGCCGGCTACGGCTGGTGCGGCAAGGGTGTCGCGATGCGCGCCCGCGGCCTCGGCGCCCAGGTGATCGTGACCGAGGTCGACCCGCTGCGCGCCCTCGAGGCGGTGATGGACGGCTTCCGCGTGATGCCGATCGCGGAGGCCGCGCCGATCGGCGACGTCTTCGTGACCGTCACGGGCGACGTCAACGTCATCGACGTTGCGTCCTTCGAGTCGATGAAGTCCGGCGCGATCATGGCGAACTCCGGTCACTTCGACGCGGAGATCAACCTCAAGGCGCTCGGCGGCATGGCCGAGTCGCGCGAGACCCTGAAGCCGTTCGTGGAGGAGTACACGCTCTCCGACGGGCGCAAGCTCGTGGTCCTCGCGGAGGGCCGCCTCGTGAACCTCGGCGCGGCCGAGGGGCACCCGGCCTCGGTGATGGACATGTCCTTCGCCAACCAGGCGCTGAGCGCCGAGTACATGGTGAACAACCACAAGACCCTCGAGAAGCAGGTCTACGACGTGCCGCGCGAAATCGACGACGAGGTCGCGCGGCTGAAGCTCGCGGCGATGGGCGTCGACATCGACGTGCTCACGCCGGAGCAGGAGCACTACCTGAACTCGTGGGAGCTGGGCACGCACTAGCGCACGCCAGGCCTGCCTGCTGACCAGCCGCGATCGCGACCGGAGGACCAATGACGACCTCGTTCATGAGCAGCCCGATGATGCGCTTCACCAGCGAATCGGTGACTGAGGGCCATCCGGACAAGCTCTGCGACCAGGTCTCCGACGCCGTCCTCGATGCGCTGCTCGCGCAGGATCCCGGCTCCCGCGTCGCCTGCGAGACGGCGACCACGACCGGGACGGTCTGGGTCTTCGGCGAGGTCACGACGAAGGGCTACGTGGAGATCGAGGAGATCGTCCGCCGGACGGTCAAGGAGATCGGCTACACGGACAGCGCCCACGGCTTCGACGCGAACACCTGCGGCGTCATCTCCTCGATCAAGGGCCAGTCGCCGGACATCGCGCAGGGTGTCGACGCGGCCTACGAGCGCCGCGAGGCGTCCTCCGAAGAGAAGTACGACACGATGGGCGCCGGCGACCAGGGCATGATGATCGGGTTCGCCTGCAACGAGACCGACGAGTACATGCCGCTCACGATCTCGCTGTCCCACAAGCTGACCCGCCGTCTCGCGCACCTGCGCAAGACGGCCGAGCTCCCGTTCCTGCGCCCGGACGGCAAGTCCCAGGTGACCGTGGAGTACGCGTACGGCGTCCCGCGGCGCATCGACACCGTCGTCGTCTCGACGCAGCACGACGCTGACGTGAGCGAGCGCGACATCCGCGAGTCGATCATCGAGAACATCATCCGCCCGGTCTGCCCGCCCGAGCTCATCGACGACCAGACGCGGTTCTACGTGAACCCGACCGGCCGCTTCGTCATCGGCGGCCCCATGGGCGACGCCGGCCTCACCGGCCGCAAGATCATCGTCGACACCTACGGCGGCGTGGCCCGCCACGGGGGTGGCGCCTTCTCCGGCAAGGACCCGAGCAAGGTGGACCGCTCGGCGGCGTACGCCGCGCGTCACGTCGCGAAGAACGTCGTGGCGGCCGGCCTGGCGGATCGCTTCGAGCTGCAGGTCTCGTACGCCATCGGCGTAGCGCACCCGACCTCGATCGCGTTCGAGACGTTCGGCACCGCGAAGATCGACGAGGACAAGATCGGACAGCTGATCGAGGCGCATTTCGATCTGCGCCCCGGCGCGATCATCGATCGCTTTGACCTGCGCCGGCCGATCTACCAGCAGACCGCGGCATACGGCCACTTCGGACGCAACGATCTCGACCTGCCGTGGGAGCGCATCGATGTCGCCGACAAGCTGCGCTCGGAGGCGGGACTCTAGCGCACCGACTGCGACGACTTAACGCCGTCCGAACGTCATGGATTTGGCATTGGACGGCGCCCGGTAGACGCGTACGATCCGGCAATGCGAGCAATTGTCCTCGTGGGCGGGGAGGGGACACGCCTTCGCCCGCTCACGTGGCGGACACCGAAGGCCCTCGTCCCCATCCTGGGCCGGCCACTCCTCGAGCACCTGCTCCTCAACCTCAAGCAACACGGGGTCACTTCGGTCACCCTGGCGATGACCGCCAGGAACGAGGCGATCCGTGGGGCGTTCGGGGACGGGCAGACGCTCGGGATCGACCTCGACTACGCGTACGAGGACACCCCGCTCGGCTCCGGCGGCGCCATCGGCTCGATCGCGTCGACGTGGCGCGCGGCGGACGGCGGACCGTGGGCTGAGCCGTTCCTCGTCGTGAACGGGGACGTCATCTCCGACCTCGATGTCTCCGCGATGATCGCCAACCACCGCGCGAAGCACGCCGTCCTCTCGCTCTCGCTGCACGAGGTGGAAGACCCCTCGCCGTTTGGCGTCGTCGACATCGACGCGGACGGTCGGATCCACCGCTTCGTCGAGAAGCCAAAGGCCGAGGAAGCACCCTCGCGGCTGATCAACGCCGGTACGTGGGTGTTCGACGCACGGCTCATCGGCATGCTGGACCCGACCACGTTCAACCGCGTCGAGGATGGCCTCTTCCCGCGTCTCTGCGCCGACGGCGAGCCGGTCTACGGCTTCCACCAGTCCGCATACTGGGCGGATGTCGGGAACCCGGACGCGCTGCTGCGCGTCAACCTCGACATGGCCCGGGGCGCCGTCGCCTCGCCCGCCGCTCGCGCGGGGGCGGCGGGTTACGAACAGGGCATCTACGTCGACGAAACCTCAACGATCGAGGATGGCGCCAACATCGAAGCGCCCTCCGTCATCGGCGCGGACTGCGTCGTGCGGGCCGGGAGCACCGTGTCGGGAAGCCTGCTCTGGGATGGCGTCACCGTGGGCGCGGCCGCCGAGGTCCGGGACACGATCCTCGCCACCGGCGTCAGCGTGGGAGATGGCGCGCGCCTCGAGCGTTCCGTGGTCGCCCACCACGCCACCATCCAGCCGAACGCCTCGCTGCAGGGCGAGCGCATCGATCCCGCCGAGGCCGGGCAGACGGATCCGTCACAGGCGCCCGCCCGCTCGGGGACACCATCAAGTTCGGGGACACCATGACGAACAAGCAGCCCATCAAGTTCGGGACCGATGGTTGGCGCGGCGTCATCGCCGATGACTACACCTTCGACAACGTCCGAGCGGTCGCGCAGGCCACGGCCGACTGGCTGAAGCACGAGAAGCAGGCCTCGAACGGCGTGGTGATCGGCTTCGACACGCGCTTCCTCTCCGGGAGTTTCGCGGGCCTCGTCGCGGAGGTGATGGCCGGCAACGGCATCAAGACCGCCCTCACCAACTCGTTCTGCCCGACGCCGGCGCTCTCGTGGGCCGTGCGCGACCGGCAGGCGGGCGGCGGCGTGATGATCACCGCGTCCCACAACCCCGCGCGCTGGAACGGCTTCAAGGTGAAGCCGCACTACGGCGGATCGGCGCCGGAAGAGGTCACCCGGGAGATCGAGAACGGCATCCCCGGCGTCCAGGCCGCGGACCGCATCCAGACCGTCCCGCTCGGCGAGGGCGAGGCGCAGGGGCTCATCGAACGCATCGACGTCCGCGCCCCGTACCTCAAGACGCTGAGCGGCTTCGTGGACATCGAGGCGATCCAGGACGCCGGCTGGCACGTGCTCATCGACCCGATGTACGGCGCGGCGCAGGGCTGGACCTCGCGGCTGCTGCAGGGCGGATCGACCTCCGTGCGCGAAATCCACGCCGAGCGGAACCCATCGTTCCCCGGCCTGCGCGCGCCCGAGCCGATCGCCGCGAACCTCAAGGAGTCGATCGAGCTCATCGAGGAGGGCGGGTTCGACGTCGGCATCTCGACGGACGGCGACGCCGACCGCTTCGGCCTGATCGACGAGAACGGCCGCTTCATCACGCAGCTGCAGACGTTCGCGCTCCTCGTCTACTACTTCCTCGAGGTGCGCGAAGAGCGCGGGCCGATCGTGCGCTCGGTGACGATGACGCGCATGGTCGACCGGCTCGGCGAGCTGTACGACTGCCCGGTCCACGAGACCCGCGTCGGCTTCAAGTACCTCGGCGCGAAGATGATGGAGACCAACGCCCTCATCGCCGGCGAGGAATCCGGCGGCTCCGCCTTCCGCGGCCACATCCCGGAGCGGGATGGCCTCCTCGCGGGGTTGTTCATCCTCGACTTCATGACCCGCACCGGGAAGCGCCCCTCCGAGCTCCTCGCGGACCTCTACGAGAAGGTCGGGCCGCACGAGTACGACCGCGTCGATGTGACCATCCGCCCGGACGAGCGCGACGCCATCGAGGCCCACGTGCAGGCGAACGAGCCCGAGACCATCGCCGGCTTCAAGGTGATCGGTCGCGACGAGCTCGATGGGTACCGCTTTAACCTCGAGGGTGGATGGTGGCTCCTGCTCCGGTTCTCCGGGACCGAGCCGCTGCTCCGCATCTACGCCGAGATGCCGAGCTCGCAACAGGTGCAGGACGCCCTCGCGCAGGGCCAGGAGATTGCAGGGATCAGCCTGTGATTCCGGACGACCCGCTGCTGAAGCTCGAAGACCCGGCCGTCCGGCAGCGGGTCGACCCCTCGCAGTTCCACCGGCTGCTCGAGCAGCTCCCGCAGCAGTCGCGCGATGCCTGGGCAATGGGCCTGGACGCCGACCTCGGCGACACCCCGAAGCGGCCGCCGCGCGTCCTGCTCGCCGGCCTCGGCGGCTCCGCCATCGGCGCCGACGTCGCCGCGACGCTCGCGACCGACCTCAGCGCGACGCCCGTGCAGGTCATCCGCAACTACCACCTGCCACCGCTGACCAAGGACACGCTGGTCGTCCTCTGCTCCTTCTCCGGGAACACCGAGGAGACCCTCACCGCGTTCGACGCCGTCGAGCAGGCAGGTGCGCGAGGCATCGCGATCACCACGGGCGGAACGCTCAAGGAGCGCGCCCTCGGCGCGAAGATGCCCGTCCTCACCTACCAGTGGCCCGGCCCGCCCCGTACCGGCCTCGGCTACAGCGTCTTCAACCTCCTCGCGATCCTCCGCCGCCTCGAGGTCATCGACATCAGTGATGCCGAGATCGAGACGGGCTTCGCCGCGCTCGACCGCGTCACCACGCAGTGCGGCATCTCCAGCGACGCGAACCGCGCGAAGACGATCGCGGCGTGGCTGTACGGTGGCGTCCCGGCAATCATCGGCGCCGACATGCTCGAGGTGGCCGCGCGCCGCTGGGCCGGCGAGATGAGCGAGAACGCGAAGCAGGTCGCCGCGGCCTACGGCATCCCCGAGTTCAACCACAACCAGCTCGAGGCGGCCGCCCGCGCGGGCGCCGAGGTCGGCCCGCTGCGCTTCGTGCTCCTCGACGCCCCCGCCGTGTACCCACGCAACCGCCTTCGCGTCACGCAGACCGCGGAGATGATGCTCGCCGCCGGCCGCCAGGTGCAGATCGCCAACGCCGGCGGCAACACCGCGATCGAGGCGATCCTCGGCGCGTGCGCGCTCGGGTCGTGGACCTCGTACTACCTCGGCCTGCTCCGCGACCACGACCCTGCGCCGCTGACCGTGATGGACCGCCTGAAGCGCGTCCTCGCCCAGGAGCGGTAGGCTGGAAGAGCCCTTCCACTCCACCTGACCCGGATCCGTATGAAGCAGCGTGACCGCACGTCCGCCTCGCTCCCGGTCCTCGTCTGTCGCGGCTCTGACTGCCGCGGGCCGGCCCAGGAGCGCCTCTGCGATGACCTCCGCCGCGCCGGCGCCGACGTGGTCATCGTCGGATGCCTCGACATCTGCAAGGGCCCGGTCGCGCTGTGCCCCGTCGGCGACCGCTGGGAGGTCGTGGCGAAAGTCCGAGGCAAGGATGTCCGGAAGTGCGTCCTCCAGGCGCTCGCCGAGCAGCGTGCCCGTCCCCTGAAGAAGCGCATGGTCCGTGGCAAGAAGCGCCGGAAGGCGATCGCCAAGGCCACGAAGAAGCTCGCACGCCGCAAGCACCCCGCCTTCGCCCGGTAGCCCTCCGGCGCCCTGCCACCGCCCGCGCGAGCAACTCGTGCCTTGCACTCCGTGCGTAATATGCGCGGGTGCCACGACCGGGAGGCAGCCGATGGTCACCGTCGAACGCGATGTGGTGTACGGGACCGGCAGCGGGCGTGAACTGCGCTGTGACGTCTTCCGTCCCGATGGCGCCACTCGCCCCACCGCGGCGGCGATCCTGCTCCACGGCGGCGGCTGGCGACGCGGCAGCCGCGCGACGATGTACCCGCGCGCGGAGGCGTTGGCCGAGCGCGGCATCCTCGCCGTCTGTGCCGAGTACCGCCTGACCGACGAGGCCCGCTGGCCGGCGCACCTCCACGACGTGAAGACGTGCCTCCGCTGGCTCCGCGCGAACGCCTCGACGTACCAGGTCGCGCCCGACCAGATCGCCCTCATCGGCTTCTCCGCCGGCGCGCACCTCGCGCTCATGGCCGCCGGCACGCCCGGCGACCCCCGCTTCAGCGGCGACGGCGGCCACGCCGGAACCTCCGAGGTCGTCGACGCGGTGGTCGCCTTCTTCCCGCCCATCCGCGTACGTCCCGGTCCCGAGCGGGACAACGGCGACGAGCCATACAGCGCCGGAGACTCCCTCGGCGACGGCGTCTCGATGGAGGAAGCCCTCGCCGCGAGCCCGATCGAGTACGTCGCGCCGGGCTACCCGCCAACGCTGCTCCTCCACGGCACCGCCGATGAGGTCGTGTCGCCGCGGACCTCGCGGCAGATGTACGACGCCGTGACCGCCGCCGGGTCGGTGGCGGAGCTGCGGCTCTACAGCGGCATGCGCCATGAGTTCGTGAAGATCGAGGAGATGGGCGCGCTCGCCATGGCGGACGTGGCCCTCTTCATCCAGCGTGTCCTCGTCGAGCCCGAGCGGTTCGACGTCTCACAGGCGGACCTCTTCGCGGCGCCAGCCGCGTCACTGAGCCACGGGACCAGATAGCGGCGCGAGGAGCGAGGCACCCATGAAGTTCGGCATCTTCGACCACATCGAGCGACGCGATGACGTCGGGCAGGCGCAGCAGTTCGAGGAGCGCCTCCAGCTGATGGAGCTGGCGGACGCGGGCGGCATCTACTCGTACCACGTCGCGCAGCACCACCACTCGCCGCTGTGCCTCGCGCCGAACCAGCTCGTGCTCCTCGCGGCCGCCGCGCAGCGGACGAAGCAGCTGCGCTTCGGGCCGCTCGTGCTCGTCCTGCCCCTGCACCACCCGATCCGCCTCCTCGAGGAGATCTGCATGGTGGATGAGCTCAGCCAGGGACGCCTCGACCTCGGCGTCGGGCCCGGCACCGGCGGCGGCACCGAGCTCGCGATGTGGGGCGAGAACCCGGACAACAACTACGAGCGCTTCGAGGAGACCCTGGAGATCCTCCGGCGCGGCATGCAGTCGGAGTTCCTCGACTTCCACGGCGACGTCTTCCATTACAGCGAGCTCTGGATGGAGCTGCGCCCGTACCAGAAGCCGCATCCGCCGCTGTGGTGGGCCGGCAGCGCCCGCAGCGCCGCCGAGCGGGGCGCGAACTTCATCGCGAACGGCTCCGTCTCGCAGATCGCGACCGTGACGCGCGAGTACCTCGAGGCGTGGGAGACGGCGAAGGCGAACGACGGCGAGTTCATGTACCGCCCCGCCCAGCCCCTCTACGGCGGCACCCGCCGCATCCTGATCTGCGACAGCGACGAGGAAGCCCGCGAGCGCGCCCTCCCGGCGTACGACTCGTACCGCTCGCACTTCGCGAAGCCGGCCCGCGAGGGCGGCGAGGCGACGAAGGGCGCGGCCGGCGCGTTCAACGAGATCGTCCGCAACTCGCAGTGGTTCAAGGAACAGAAGCACGAGGCCACCCCGCAGGCCCGCCCCAACACGGTCGCGACGATGCGCCTCTCGGGCGAGGAAGCGATCGAGTCGGAGGCGCTGCTCGTCGGATCGCCGAAGACGATCAAGGACTACGTCGAGCGGTACGTCGAGGAGAGCGGCGCGAACTACTTCTGCGCCTCGTTCCAGTGGGGTGACCTCACCCACGCGGAGGCATCGAAGTCGCTCCGCCTGTTCACAGAGCACGTGATGCCCGCCTTCACGAAGGCGTGACGCGGCCTCGACTCCCCGGGACACGCAAACGACCCCGCCTCGCGGCGGGGTCGTTGTTCGTTCGGTCGAACGCGCTGGCGGGAGTAGTCGCCTAGCGCTTCGTGAACTGCGGCGCCTTGCGGGCGCGCTTCAGGCCTGGCTTCTTGCGCTCCTTGACGCGCGGGTCGCGCGTGAGGAGGCCGTGGGCGCGCAGCGGGCGCCGGTTGCTCTCGTCCGCGGCGAGGAGCGCGCGGGCGATGCCGTGGCGCATGGCGCCGGCCCAGCCGGAGAGGCCGCCACCGACGACCTTCGCCTGGATGTTGAAGCGGCCGTCCATCTCCGTGATCACCAGCGGGCGGAGCATGTCCATCCGCTGCGACTCGCGGGTGATGACTTCCTCGAGCGGCTTGCCGTTCACGACGACGGCGCCGGTGCCCGGGTAGAGCCGGACACGGGCGACGGCGGCCTTGCGGCGGCCGAGGCCGAAGTAGTAGTGCTGGTCAGTGGTCATGGACTACTCCTGATCCTCGGCGTCGTACTGCGCCTGGATCGCCTCGATCACTTCGGGCTTGTTCCACGCGGGGTCGATCTCGATGCCCAGGCGTTCCGCCTCGGCGTCCAGCTCCTCGCGCTTGTACTTGCTGAGGGCGCCCTCCAGGCGGCCGGAGGCGGCCATCGCCGGAGCCGCGTCGGCCGTCGAGCCGGGCTTCGGGGCGTCAGCCTTCGGGGCCTCGCTCTTGGGGGCGGCCTTCGGCGCTTCGGCGCGCTTCTTGGCGCGCGCGCCGGTGCCGGCGGCCAGCTGGGCGGCGTGCGGGTGCTCGGGGCCCGAGTAGACCTTGAGCATGCGCAGCATCGCGCGACCGCGGACGCCGGAGGGCAGCATGCCCTTCACGGCCTTCTCGATCACCCGCGTCGGGTCCTTGTCGAGCTGCTCCTCGAAGGAGCGCTCGCGCAGACCACCCGGGTAGCCGGTGTGGCGGTAGTAGCGCTTCTGCTCGCGCTTCTTGCCGGTGAGGTCCACCTGCTTGGCGTTGACGACGACGACGAAGTCGCCCATCGCCATGTGCGGCTCGAACGTCGCCTTGTGCTTGCCCTGGAGCAGCCGGGCGACCTCGCCGGCCACACGGCCGAGGGGGCGTTCCGCGGCGTCCACGACGTGCCAGCGGCGGTCCATGTCCGCAGCGCGCAGCCGGTACGTGCTCTTCGTCGTCATCTCTGTCCCCGTTCGCCGTCGGTCCCGGCTCCCATGAGCCCGCCGCCGCGAAAGCTACTCTCCGAATTGCACGGCGCCCGCGGGATATTCCACGGACACCAGCGTCAGTCCCTGCGGTGGCGCGGCCGGCCCGGCCGTACCGGGCTTCCCGTCCACCAGCCGGGCGAACTCCTGCGGTGTGAGGCGTCCGCCCCCCACGCGCTCGAGCGCGCCCACGGTCATCCGTACCTGGTGCGGCAGGAAGCCACCGGCCTCCAGCGTCACCCGTACGTCGTGCGGTCCGCAGCGCTCGACGCGAGCGTCGAGCATCGTCCGCACGGTGGGGTAGTCCTCAGGCACGGCGCCGGCGAAGGCGGCCCAGTCCTGCTCTACCCCGATCGGCAGCAGCGCGAGCGCTTCTGCCATCGCCGGTACGTCCAGTGGACGCCCCAGCTGCCACGCCTGCCGCCGCCTGAGCGGCCGGCGGGCCACCGCACCGAGGTCATCCTCGAGGCGGTACCGGTAGACCCGCTTCGAGGCGTGACGCCTCGGATCGAAGTCCACCGCGACCTCTGCCGCCGCGCGCACCACCACGTCCTGCGGGAGGAAGTGGTTGAGCGCATCGCGGAAGGTGGCCGGGCTGTGCGCCGAGCGGGTGCTCAGCGCGGCCACCTGCCCCGATGCATGCACGCCGGTGTCGGTCCGTCCGGCGAAGGCGATCCGCTCGCGCTCACCGGTGAACTCTTCCAGGGCGCTTTCCAGCACTCCCTGGACCGTCCGCTCCCCGGGCTGCACCTGGCTGCCCGCGAAGTCCGTGCCGTCGTACTCGAGGAGCAGCGCGATCCCGCGCCGCCCCTCGGGTGCGTCCATCCTTAGACGAGCTCGATCCGCGCGATACGGGCGGCGTCGCCCTTCCGCTGGCCGAGCTTCACCACGCGCGTGTAGCCGCCCGGGCGCTCCGCGTACTTCGGAGCCACCTCGTCGAACAGCTTCTGGACCACGTCGCGGTCGTCGATGTAGGCCAGGGCCTGGCGACGGGCGTGGATCGTCCCGCGCTTGCCCAGCGTGATCATCTTCTCCACCAGCCGGCGAGCCTCCTTGGCCCGCGGCTCCGTGGTCTGGACGCCGCCGTGGTCGATGACCGCGCGCGTGATCACGCGGTACATCTGGTGCCGCTGCGACGTCGGCATGTCGAACTTGCGACCGGCCTTACCGTGACGCATCGTTCATCCCTTCACCGCTGGCCTTGAGCGCCTCCATGAGGGCCGCGCCCAGCGCGCCGACCTCGGCGTCGTCGCCACCCTCGTCGGCCGGCTCCTCGTCGGAGGAGTCAGTCGCGACGCCGAACTCGCGGCGGCCGTCCGAACGCGGGGCCGGGAAGCCGTGCTGCTCGAGCTTGTCGCGCAGCTCCAGGTAGGACTTCTCGCCGAAGTTCCGGAGCGCCAGCAGCTCGTCCTCGGACTTCTCCAGGACGGCGCCGACGGTCATGAGGCCGGAGCGCTTCAGGCAGTTGTACGCGCGGACGGAGAGGTCGAGCTGCTCGATGGGCATGTCGTAGCCCTCGAACGGCACGGTCTCCTCGTGCGTGATCACCGGCTCCAGCGTCTGGGCGCTGCGGCCGAGGAGCTGGAACGGCGCGAACTGCTCGCGGAGGACCTCCGCGGCCAGCGCGACGGCCGCCTGGCCGTCGAGCGTGCCGTCCGTCCAGACCTCGAGGTCCAGCCGGTCGTAGTTGGTGTCCTGTCCCACGCGCGTGTTGCTGATCTTCGCGTTCACGCGGCGGACGGGGCTGAAGAGCGCGTCCACCGGGATCACGCCGATGGGCAGGCCCTCGGCGTGGGTCGCCGGCAGGTAGCCGCGCCCGGTCTCCACGTTCAGGTCAACGACCAGCGCGGCGTCCTTCGTGTCGAGGGTCGCCAGGTGCTGGTCGGGGTTCACGATCTCGTAGTCGGCCGTCGCCTGGATCTGGCCGGCGGTGACCTCACCCTCGCCGCTCACCTCCAGGAAGAGGCGCGCGGGACGGTCGGCGTACGCGCGGAGGCGCACTTCCTTCAGGTTGAGGAGGAACTCGGTGACGTCCTCCTTCATGCCGGGGACGGTGGAGAACTCGTGCTCCACGCCCTCGATGCGCACGGACGTGATCGCCGCGCCGGGCAGCGAGGACAGCAGTACCCGACGAAGCGCATTGCCCAGCGTCGTCCCGTAACCGCGCTCAAGCGGCTCGGCGACGAGGTGGATGTAGTCCTCCTCCTCGACCTCGATCTGGATCGACGGCTGCAACAGGTCGGCCAAACGGCACCTCTCTCGTCTCCTGCTCGCCGGCGTCCTGGGGTCTCAGGACTGGGCGAACGACGAGTGCTCGAACCCGCGCCTTAGCGCGAGTAGTACTCAATGACGGCGTTGGGGTTGAAGTGTGGCTCCCAATCGCCCGGGCCCGGCTCGCCCAGCATGCGTCCGGTCAGCTGGTCGCGGTTGACCTCGAGCCAGCCGGGGACATCGCGGCCCGCGATGTCTTCCTTCACGATCTTGTAGAAGTTGGACTTCTTGCCGCGGTCCGTGAAGCTGATCTCCTGGCCCACGCGCACGCGCGCGCTGGGGATGGAGAGCTTCTTCCCGTCCACCGCGATGAGGCCGTGCGACACGAGCTGCCGCGCCTGCGCGCGCGTGCCACCGAAGCCGAGGCGGTAGACGACGTTGTCGAGCCGCTCCTCGAGGAACTGCATCAGGTTGTTGCCGGCCACGCCGCCGCGGCGGTGCGCGCGGTCGTAGTAGCGCCGGAACTGGCCTTCCATCAGGCCGTAGGCGAACCGAACCTTCTGCTTCTCGATGAGCTGCTGGCCGCGGTCAGAGATCTTGCGGCGACGCGTGGGACGCGGGCCGGGCGGGTTCTGGCGGCGGATGAGCGCGCACTTCGCGGTACCGCACAGGGAGACCCCGTAGCGGCGACACTTGCGGCACTTGGGCCCCGTGTATCGAGCCATTGTTTCTCCCTCGGCCTAGTTACGCGGTCGGCGCCGCGGGCGGCAGCCGTTGTGCGGGATCGGGGTGGTGTCACGAATCGAGGAGACGCGCAGGCCGGCGGCCGCCAGGGCGCGCACGGCAGCCTCGCGGCCCGGGCCGGGGCCCTTGACGGCCACGTCCACCTCGCGCATGCCGTGCTCCATGGCGTTCTGGGCGGCGCGCTCGCCGGCCAGCTGCGCGGCGTACGGCGTGCTCTTGCGAGAGCCCTTGAAGCCCACGACACCGGCCGAGGCCCACGCCACCGTGTTCCCGTTGGGGTCGGTGATCGTGATGATCGTGTTGTTGAAGTTCGACGACACGAACGCCTTGCCGCGCGGAATGTTCTTCCGCTCGCGACGTCGCGCCCGCTGCGCTGCCTGCTGCTGTCGTGCCCGGCCCATCCGAACCGCCTTCGTCTATCCGCCCGCAGTACCGTCGGAGGCTTCCCCTCCCGGCGGCACTCCTTACTTCTTGGTGGCCTTCTTCTTGCCGGCCACCGTGCGCTTCGTGCCGCGGCGCGTGCGCGCGTTGGTCTTGGTGCGCTGGCCACGGACCGGGAGGCCACGGCGGTGCCGCTGGCCCCGGTAGCAGTTGATCTCCAGGAGGCGCTGGATGTTCCCGCGGACCACGCGGCGGAGGTCACCCTCCACGATCATCTCGCCCTCGACGACCGCGCGGAGCCGAGCGACTTCGTCGTCGGTCAGGTCGCGCACCATCTTGGTGGGCTCGATGCTGGTCTGCGACAGGATCTTCAGCGCCGTGGGCCGGCCGATGCCGTACACGTACGGCAGCGAGAACGCGACCTGCTTGTCACGGGGAATGTCCACCCCGGCGATGCGTGCCATCGTCCTGCTCCTAGCCCTGCCGCTGCTTGTGCTTCTTGGTGCTGCAGATCACGCGCAACTGACCGTGGCGCCGGATGATCTGGCACTTGTCGCAACGACGCTTGACTGATGCCGACACTTTCATCGGCGTCTCCCTTACCCCTCCCCGCCTCGCGGCGGGCTCCCGGTCGGCGGGCCCGACCTTCCTACCTGAAGCGGTAGGTGATCCGCCCGCGACTCAGGTCGTATGGGCTCAACTCCACCAGCACGCGGTCACCGATCACGATGCGGATGTAGTTCATCCGCATGCGTCCGGAGATGCCGGCCAGGACGTGGTGCCCGTTTGCCAGTTCCACATCGAACATCGCGTTAGGACGTGCCTCGCGGATCACGCCCTCGACTTCGATGACTTCCTTCTTGGGCTCTCGGGGCCCACGGGCTGGTCGTCGTCCTCTGGCCATAACGCCCGCATCTCTAGGAGATGCGGGTCAATACCTCCGGACCGTGTTCAGTAATCGCCACTGTCTCCTCAAAATGCGCCGAGAGGCTGCCGTCACTCATGACCACAGTCCACTCGTCGTCGGTCTCCTCGGTCGCCGGGTCACCCAGGCAGAACATCGGCTCCAGCGCCAGCACGAGGCCGGGCATGAGCTTCAGACCCTTCCCCGCAGCCCCGAAGTTCGGGACGTGGGGCTCCATGTGCATCTGGCGGCCCACACCGTGGCCGCCGTAGCCCTTGATGATCCCGTAGCGGCCCTGCGCCTTCGCGCCGATCGCCGCCGAGACGTCACCCAGCCGGCAGCCGGCCTGCGCCGCCTCGATCCCGGCCCACAGCGCGTCCCGAGTCGCCTCGAGCAGCGCACGCGCTTCGGCGGAGGTCTCCCCCACGGCCATCGTGAAGGCCGCGTCGGACACCCACCCGCCGTAGGTCACGCCCAGGTCAACACTGACGATGTCGCCGTCCTGCAGGGCGCGGTCGTTCGGAATGCCGTGGACCAGCTCCTCGTTGACCGAGTAGCAGATCGCGCCCGGGTAGGGCGGCTTTCCGAATGGTGCATAGCCAACGAACGTCGGCTCACCCCCGCGCTCCGCAATGGCATCCTTCGCCAGCCTGTCGAGTTCGAGGCCGGTCACTCCCGGACGCACCGCGTCCATCAGGAGCGCGCGAACCTCAGCGTTGACGCGCCCTGCAGCGCGCATCGCGTCCAGCTCGCGAGCCGACTTCAACTCGACGGACATTACAGTCTACGCCTTCTCTGAACCCGCCGATACCCCCTCGAGGGCCGACAGTAGGCGCTTGGTGATGTCCGACGGGTCACCGGTGCCGTCGATCTCGTGCAACTTGCCTTGCTTCGAGTAGAAATCGGCCAGTTGCTCGGTCCAGGCACGGTTCGTGTCCAGGCGCGCCTTCACGGTGTCCGGCTGGTCGTCCGCGCGCTGAGTGAGCTTGCCGCCACACTCGTCGCAGACGCCGGCCGCCTTCGGCGGCTTGGTCTGGTTGTGGTAGATCGCGCCGCACTGGGAGCAGGACCAGCGCCCGGTCAGGCGCTCCATCAGCTCCGACTCCGGCACGACGATGTACAGCACGGCGTCGATCTGCGAGCCCTGCTTCGCGAGGGCGGCGTCGAGCGCCTCCGCCTGCGGGATCGTCCGCGGGAAGCCGTCCAGCATCAGGCCGACCTGCGCGTCCGGCTTCTCGATGCGCTCGAGCAGCATGCCGATCGTCACCTCGTCCGGGACGAGCGCGCCGGCCTTCATGAACTCCTGCGCCTTCAGGCCCAGCTCGGTGCCCTCGGCAGCCGCCTCGCGGAACATGTCGCCCGTCGAGATGTGGAGGAGGCCCTTCTCCTTCGCGAGGATCTTGGCCTGCGTGCCCTTACCGGCGCCCGGGAGTCCCAACAGAATCAGTCGCATTAGGAGATGAACCCCTCGTAGTTGCGCATCATCATCTGGGCTTCGATCTGCCGCATGGTGTCGATGACCACGCCGACGACGATCAGCAGACCGGTCGCGCTGATCTGCAGCGCCTGCACGTTCGTCACGCGCGTGGCGAGGAACGGCAGCACTGCGATGAGGCCCAGGAAGATGGCGCCACCCCACGTGATCCGCACCAGCACCCGCGTGATGTACTCCTGCGTCGGGCGTCCCGGGCGGATGCCGGGGATGAAGCCGCCCTGGCGCTGGAGGTTCTCCGCCAGGTTCTGGTTGCTGAACACGACCATCGTGTAGAAGAACGTGAATCCGACGACCAGCACGAAGGTGCCGATCCAGTAGACCCCGCCGGTCGGCGAGAACGCCGCCTGCAGGAAGTCCGCCGTGCTCGTGATCCAGCCGACGTCCGCGGTGTTCGCGACGAACTGGAAGAAGATCGGCGGGAAGATCATGATCGAGGTCGCGAAGATCAGCGGGATCATGCCCGCCGAGTTCACGCGCAGCGGGATGTGCGACTGCCCCTGCTGGCGGTAGAGGCGCCCGCCCCGGAACGTCGACCGCGCGTACTGGACCGGGATGCGCCGCTGCGCCTCCTGGAACATCACGATGAGGGCGACGACGGCGAGGGCGATGATCGTCAGCAGCAGCAGGCCGCCGATGGCCGCGCCGGTGCCGGTCAGCACGCCACGGCCGATGAGGCCCGGGATCCCG
Source organism: Dehalococcoidia bacterium (assembly GCA_020634075.1). Taxonomy (GTDB): domain Bacteria; phylum Chloroflexota; class Dehalococcoidia; order UBA2979; family UBA2979; genus W-Chloroflexi-9. Next base: position 26,961 of record JACKCJ010000028.1, read on the forward strand.
GCGACGATGCCGCCGAGGATGATGACCGAGACGCCGTTGCCGATGCCCTGCTCGGAGATGAGCTCGCCGAGCCACACGAGGAACATCGTGCCGGCCACCATCGAGAAGAGCGTCGCGATGGTCGGCAGGGCGTTGTCGCCCGTGAAGCCGACGTTGCTGATGCCGCCGAGCTGCTGGATGAGCAGCAGCTGCGCGTAGCCCTGGAAGGCGGCCAGCGGGACGGTCATGTAGTGCGTGTACCGCTGGACCTGCTGGCGGCCGGCCTCGCCCTCCTGCGCCAGCGACTGCAGGCGCGGGATGAGCGGCGTGGCGAGCTGCATCACGATGGTCGCGGTGATGTACGGATAGACGCCGAGGGCGGCGACCGACAGGTTCTCCAGCGCGCCGCCGGAGAAGATGTTCAGGAAGCCCAGCACCGCGTTCTGGTCGAACGTCTGCTGCAGCTGCGCGCCGTCCACGCCGGGCACCGGAATGTGCGCGACGAAGCGGAACACGATCAGCATGCCGAGCGTGAACAGGATCTTGGCGCGGACATCCGCCTGGCCGAACGCCTCGATGCCTGCCTGGAGCAGGCGCGGGCGGCCGGCGGCCTCGCGCCGAGGAGCGGTCGAAGAGCCCCCGAAGGCCATGCGCTAGTTCCCCTGTGCCTTGCGGCGGTGGACGCGGTTACGCGGCGTGTTGTCCACCGGGGCGAGCTCCTCGAAGGAACCGCCGGCGGAGGTGATCGCCTGCTTCGCGCTCTCGGAGAGCCGCGGCGCCTTCACGGTGAGCGCCTTGCCGAGCTCACCACGGCCGAGGATCTTGAACGGCTGGTTGACGTCCTCGATGAGCCGCTGCGCGGCGAGCGACTCGGCGTCCACCGTGGCGCCCGCGTCGAAGCGGTCCTCGAGCGTGCCGAGGTTGATCGCGAGGAACTCCACCCGCGTCGGGTTGGTGAACCCGCGCAGGCGGGGGAGCCGGCGCACGACGGAGATCTGGCCGCCCTCGAAGCCGGGGCGGACCGAGCCGCGCTTGCGCTGGCCCTTCATACCGCGGGCAGCGGTGCGGCCGTGGCCGGACGCGTCACCGCGGCCGACGCGCTTGCGCGACCGCTTGGCGCCTTCCGACTGGCGCAGGGTGTGCTGGTCCATTACTGGACCTCCTCCACCGTCACCAGGTGACGGACCTTGTGGATCATGCCGCGGATGTCGCGCGAGTCGTCCTGCTCAACCTGGTGGTTGAGGCGCTTCAGACCCAGGGCGCGCACGGTGGCCTTCTGATCCTTCGAGTAGCCGATCGCGGACTTCGTCCAGGTGATGCGCAGCTTCGCCATCACGGGCCTCCCTACGCGTTGCCGGCCGCGGCGGCAGCCAGGCGAGCCTGGCGCACCCGCTCCGGCGGACGCATGCCCTTGAGGCCGTCGATGGTGGCGCGCACGACGTTGACGGCGTTCCGCGACCCGTAGGTCTTGGTCAGCACGTCGGTCACGCCCGCGGCCTCCATGACCGCGCGCACCGCGCCACCGGCGATCATGCCGGTACCCGGGCTGGCCGGGCGCATCAGCACGCGCGTCGCCTTGAAGTTGGAGATGGTGTCGTGGGCGATGGTGCCCTCGTGCATCGGGATGCGGAACATCGTCCGGCGCGCGATCTGGCCGCCCTTGCGGATGGCCTCCGGCACCTCGTTCGCGCGGCCCATGCCGAAGCCGACGCGGCCCTGGCCGTCACCGACGACGACGATCGCGGTGAAGCCGAACCGGCGTCCACCCTTCACGACCTTCGCCACGCGGTTGATGTAGACGACCTTCTCGATGAACTCGGGGCCTTCGTCTTCCTCGCCTCGACGGCGGTCGCGACGAGGACCACGGTTCTGGTCACCGCGCGGGCCACCGCCACGGTTGTCGCGGCCACCACGGCCGCCACGCCCGCCCGGTCCACTGCTCTGGACCATCAGAACACCAGTCCTTCCTCGCGCGCGGCCTCGGCGAGTTCCTTCACGCGCCCGGCGTAGCGGAACCCACCGCGGTCGAGGACCACCGAGTCGACCCCGGCGGCCTTCGCGCGCTGCGCGACCAGCGCACCGACCTTGCGGGCCAGCGCGCTCTTCGTCTCGTCGCTCGAGCGCAGGTCCGTCTCGACGTCGGACGCGGCGGCCAGCGTGCGGCCGGCAGCGTCGTCGATGACCTGCGCGTAGATGTGCTGGTTGGAGCGGAACACGGCGAGGCGCGGACGCTCCGGGGTGCCCTCCACCTTGCGCCGCACGCGAGTGTGGCGCCGGACGCGGGCGGCCTGCCTGGTCTTGATCGCCATCGCTAGCGGCCCTTCGTCTTTCCGGCC
>JACKCJ010000029.1 GCA_020634075.1 Dehalococcoidia bacterium
CCGACGCCACGATCTGGCGGATGAACGAGCGGTCGATCTTCAGCGTCCCGATGTGGAACTGCTGGAGCCGACCGAGCCACGACTGGCCGATGCCGAAGTCGTCGATCGCGGTGTGGATCCCCAGCTCGTGCAGCGCGTCGAGGATGCCCGAGACCGAGTCGAGGTCCAGCAGCCCCGCCGACTCGGTGAGCTCGACCTCGAGCGCCCCGGGGGTGAGTCCGGCGTCGTCGAGGATCGCCTTGATGCGGTCATCCAGGTCGGCGACGAGGAACTGCCGCGGCGAGACGTTCACCGCCACGCGCACGTCGAGGCCTCCGTCGTGCCAGCGCTTCGCCTGCGCGACGGCGCTGCGGAGGACCTGTTCCCCCACCTCGACGATGAGTCCCGTCTCCTCGAGGAGCGGGATGAACTCGTCCGGGCGCACCATGCCCCGGTCCGGGTGCGGCCAGCGGAGGAGTGCCTCGAAGCCCGCCACCTCGCCGGTCGTCGGGTCCACCTGCGGCTGGTAGTGCAGCGTGAGCTCGTGCTGGTCCACGGCGCGGCGGAGGTCCGACTCCAGCTCGAAGCGACGGCGCGCCGGGTCGTCCGCGTCGTTCGATCCGGTGCGGTAGGTGTTGCCACCGTTCGCCTTCGCCTCGTGCAGCGCCGCGTCCGCGAGGCGGATCAGCGTCTCGCCGTCGAGCGCGTGGTTCGGGAAGACCGTGACACCCGCCGTCGCCGCGACCTGGATCGAGTGCCCGTCCACCTCGAACGGGTCGAGGAACGACGCGAGCACGCGGCGCGCGGTCGCCTCGGCGGCAGCGACGCCGGAGATGTCCGGGCAGAGCACGAGGTACTCGTCGCCGGAGAACCGCGCGACGACGTGGCGGGGTGGGATGACGCCGGAGAGGCGTTCCGCGACCGACTGGAGGAGCCGGTCGCCGGAGGCGTGGCCGAGCGTGTCGTTGATCAGCTTGAAGCGGTCGAGGTCGAGCAGCACCACGCCGACGGCGCGTTGTGTCGCCTTGGCGTCGACGATGGCGCGCGACAGGTGACGGTTGAAGAGGTCGCGGTTCGGGAGGCCGGTCAGGCGGTCGTAGTCGGACATCCGCTGGATCGCCTCGACCGCGCGGCGCGCCTCGGTCAGGTCGCGCACCTCGATGAGGACGCTCGTCGCGTGGTCGTTCTCGCGGATGGCCGCGAGCGAGACCTCGACGTCGATCGCGGCGCCGTTCTTGTCGACGAGTTGGACCTCGTAGTTGCTCGGAGCTGCGTCGGACCAGGCGCGGGAGGCCATGAAGGCCATGAGCTGGTCGATGTACGCGGGGTGGACGATGTCGGAGAGGCTGCGGTTGGTGAGTTCCTCTGGCGTGTAGCCCAGCAGCGAGCGCATCGCGTCGTTCGAGAGCAGGAGGCGGCCGTCGTTGGCCGCGAGCACGATGCCGTTCACGGCCGCGTCGAGGACGCGCCGGAAGCGGTCCTCGGAGTCGCGGAGCGCCGCTTCGATGGCGAGTCGCTCGCTCTGATCGCGGATGACGCCCCGCAGGACGCGCAGCCGCCCTTCGTGGTCGAAGGACGGGTAGAGGGTCGTCGTGAGCCGCTCCTGGCCCTCGCGTCCCAGCTTCCAGGTTGCGTCCCAGCCGACGGCGTGTGGCCCGTCAGGGGCGAGGAGCGGCAGTGGTTCGTCGGTGAGGGCTCGCAGCGGCTGGCCAATCGCGGCCGCGGGCGCGAGTCCGAGCAGGCGAGCGCCGGCGTTGCTCATCCGGCGCACGACTCCCTCTGGGCTCACCTCGAAGACGCACTCCGTGGAGTACTCGTCCAGGTGTCGGAGGTCGTCCGACGCGTGCCGCGCGATGGCGCGGTATCGCAGGCTGGTCTCGATGCCCGCGAACGTGCCGATGAGCGCGATCAGCGCGCAGACCTCGACGGCCCACCACACCGCGAGGGTGCCCGTGAGCACGAGCAAGGCGGCGCCCAGGGCGCCCGCGACGGCGGCGCCCCACGCGATGAGGTCAAGCCAGGGCTGCAGGCGGGCGATCGCACACCCCCTCGGCGTGATGACGGCTGGTCTGTCACGGGAATCATCGGCAGAAACCCTGATCTCCACAGTCGGGGCGTCTGCCGGTGCGTCGGGCGGGGCACGTCCGGGCCTAGTTCATCCGTACCGAAGTAGGACCGTAGAATGCGCCGATGTCAGCGAGCCCGGAACCCGAATCCGAGGAGTCGACGTCAGTCGGCATCCGGTCGCTGCTCCTGTCCGTCTACCTGCCGACGCTCTTCTTCGCCGTCGGCCAGGGCGCGGTGATTCCTGCCCTGTCGCTGTACGCGAAGAACGACCTCCACACCTCGGTTGCCTTCGCCGCCTTCGCCGTCGGCCTGCGCGGCATCGGCACGATGATCTTCGACGTCCCCGCGGGCGTGCTCATCGGGCGGATCGGCGAGCGGTACGCGCTCGCGATGGCATCCGCCGTGCTCGTCGGCGTCGCGATCGTGCTCAGCCTGTCGACCTCGCCGGTGGTGTACGCCGCCGCGATCCTCGTCCTCGGCTCGGCGCTGTCGGTCTGGCTGCTCGCGCGGCTCTCATACATCAGCGAGAAGGTCTCGGTGGAACGTCGAGGGCGCGCGCTGAGCCTCATGGGCGGCACGCAGCGCGTCGGGAACGTCGTGGGGCCGCTGCTCGGCGGCTTCATCGGCGCCGCGTTTGGCCTGATCTGGGTCTTCTGGCTCTTCGCCGGCCTCAGCGTGCTCGGCGCCGTGGTGATGATGTTCTCGCTCGGGCCGGGCGCCGAGGCGTCACGGAGCGAGGAGGGCACGGTCTACGCGCGCCTCGCCGGCGTGGTCGTGGACCACCGCAGCATCTTCATGACAGCGGGCCTCGCGTCGATCTGTCTGCAGGTCATGCGCGCCGCGCGGCAGGCGATCATCCCGCTGTGGGGCGACGCGATCGGCCTCGACGCGGCCGAGGTCGGCATCGTCTTCACGCTCTCCTCGGCGTTTGACGTGCTGCTCTTCTACCCGGTCGGGATCGTGATGGACCGCTGGGGGCGGAAGTGGACGGGCGTTCCGTGTCTCGGCGTGATGGCGGCTTCGCTGCTGCTCATTCCACTGACCGACACGGCCTGGCAGCTGATCGCCGTCGGGGTGCTTTCCGGCCTCGGCAACGGCCTCGGCTCGGGCATCAACATGACGCTCGGCGCGGACTTCGCGCCGGCGGGCAACCGCGGCGAGTTCCTCGGCGTCTGGCGGCTGGTGGGCGACATCGGCACGGCGAGCGGTCCGATCGTCGTGTCCGCGATCACCGGGATCGCGACGCTCGGCATCGCCTCGATTGCGACGGGCGGCATCGGTGTCGCGGGAGCGCTGATCTTCGCGTTCCTCGTGCCGGAGCCCCTCTACTACCGCGCGACGAAGCGCGATCCGGCGAGGCCTGCCGGCCCGTAGGGCCCATGTCCCGAGGTCCCGAGGTCCCCGCTACGCGGTCGGACCGAACTCCGCGACCTGCTCCTGCACCTGCGCCTGGTCACCCACCACGACGATCGGCATCTTCGCCGGGTCGAGGTACTCCTGCGCCAGTCGTTGCACGTCGGCCGGCGTCACCTCGCGCACGCGCGCGACGTAGTTCGCCGAGTAGGACGTATCGAGGCCGTGCAGGTCGAGGAACTCCAGGTGGTTGAGAATGCCGCCCGGTGTGGCCTGGCGGATCACGAACGATCCCGAGACGTAGTTGATGATCCCGCGCAGCTCGTCCTCGGCGGGCGACTCCGAGCGGAGCCGTTCGATCTCGTTGAGGATCTCCCGGATCGATGCGCCGGTGACGTTCGTCGTGACGTCCGCCGCTTCGGCCCAGTAGGCGTCGCCCGGCCGCGAGGAGATCGATGAGCGCGGGGAGTACGTGTAGCCCTTGTCCTCGCGGATGTTGAGCGTGATGCGCGAGTAGAACGAGCCGCCGAGGAGCGAGTTCAGCACCTCCAGCGGGACGTAGTCCGGATGCCCCGGGGCAGGGACGCGAAGCCCGATCTGCAGCGTCGACTGCTCGGCGCCCGGTCGCTCGACATAACGCACGATACGTTCCGTCTGGGTCGTCGGCGCGGCGACGGTGCCGTGTTCCTCGCCGCCCCAGCCGCTCAGCGATTCCGTGGCGGCTTCGAGGATGGCGTCCGCGTCGAAGAGCCCGGCGACCATGAGCCGCACGTTCGAACCACCGGCGCGTCGTGTCCAGAACTCTCGGGCCGCCTCCATCGTGAGGCCCGCGATCTCCGCCTGCGCGGGGAGGACGGTGCCGTACGGGTGCGAGCCGTAGAGCTCGCTGCGGAACGCGGCGTGGGCGAGCCAGCCCGGCTGCGTTCCGACGACGGCGCGCGTCCGCTCGAGGTCGTCACGGAGCCGCTCGGCGGCGCTGGCGGGGAAGCGCGGCGTTCGCGCCACGCTCGCAAGGAGCTTCAGGGCCGCGGGGGCATTCTCGGACGGGACCTCGGTGGAGATCGTCGTGGTGTGCTCGTCGCCGCTGACGTAGAGGCTGCCGCCGAGTTCTGCGAGTGCGGCCGCGAACGAGCCGGAGTCGAGCTCCTCGGTGCCCTCGCGCAGGTAGTCGTGCACGAGGCGGTCGAGCCATGTCTGCCCGGCCGGCACGTCCGCCGAACCGGCACGCACGACGATGCGGATGCCGGCCACCGGCACCACGCCGGCGTTGACCAGCGTCGCCTTGATGCCGCTCCCGATCGTCTCGATGCGTCGGTCGGGGAGAGGCGACGACTCGAGCGGGGTCACCTCGGGGCGCGGGTAGGATGCGGTGCTCACTCGGCGGCTCCAGCTTCCAGGGCGAGGATGTTGCGGTTGCTCGGCCGGAGGTACTCCTGCGCCGTGCGCAGCAGCACCTCGGGCGTCACGGCCGCGAACCGTGCGTCGATGTCGTTGATGTGGGAGGCGTCGCCCTCGAGCAGTTCGAACGCAGCGAGGAGGTCCGCGACGCCGAAGCGCGGGTAGCCGCCCTCCGCCATCGTCATCAGCAGCCCCGAGCGCGCCTTGGCGCGCAGCCGCTTGAGCGTCGCCTCGGACTGTTCGAAGCCGCGCACCGGCTCGATCACGTCGTCCATCGCCGAGAGGAGGTCGTCGGGCGTCACGTGGGCGTCGTGCATCATCGTGGTCGTCCACAGCAGCGGCGTCTGCGCGTTGTGCATGTGGCCGAGGAAGTTCAGGCCGCCATCGACGTCGCCCGTGAGGGCGCGCTTCTCGACGAGCTCGGCGTGCAGGAGCGAGTCCTGCCCCTGCGCGAGGAGCTGGTTCAGCAGCCCCATCGCGTAGAACTCGGGCGTACCGCGCGCGGGCGCGTGGTACGAGACCGCGAGCGCGGGTCGGTTCGCCAGCGGGTCGACGTACGACCAGCGGCGCTCCTCTTCCTGTCGCGGCTCATCGATCTCCGCGGGCGCCGGGGGCGTCGCGGCGGGGATGTCCTCGAAGTAGCGCTGCGCGAGGGCGAGCGTGGCGTCGGGGTCGAGGTCGCCGACGACGACGAGCACGGCGTTCGCGGGCGAGTAGTAGGCGTCGAAGAACGCCTGCACGTCCTCGAGCGTCGCGGCGTCGAGGTCGCCCATGTCGCCGTAACCGTTGTGGCTGTTGTGCCAGTTCTCGTAGGCGCGGCTCTGCATCTCCAGCCAGGGGAACGAGCCGTAGGGGCGGTTGAGGACGTTGACGCGGATCTCGTTCTTCACCACGTCACGCTGGTTGTCGAGTTCGGCCTGTGTGATGACCGGGCCGCGCATGCGGTCGGCCTCCATCCACAGCGCCAGGTCGATCGCGTTCGAGGGCATCACCTCGAAGTAGTTCGTGAAGTCGTAGCGGGTGGAGCCGTTGAGCGTGCCGCCGTTCTGCTGCACGTGGCGGACCAGCTCCATCTTCCCGAGGTTGGGGGAGCCCTGGAACATCAGGTGCTCGAACAGGTGCGCGAAGCCGGTGCGTCCCGGCGGCTCCAGGCGCATGCCAACGTGGTAATAAACCGCGACGCAGACAATCGGCGCGGAGTGGTCCTCGGAGAGCACGACGCGGAGGCCGTTGTTGAGCCGATGGCGCCTCACCGGAACGTCGAGGGCGAATCCTGCGCCCGCGTCCGGGCTCGTGTTCGGCATCGTCCCGCCTTCCCGTCTCGGTCATTCGTGTGGCACCCGCGAGGGTGTCGATGGCATGAGGGCGCTCCGGCGATCGGTCGGCTCGAGGCGCGACAATCAGCATACCCGTCGGCGGGTGGACGCCCGGTCGACGGGCGGCACCGTGCTACGGTCGATCGCATGAACGCGGCAACGCGCATCGCCCTCGCGGCAGGTGCGGCCACGGCGGCGGGGGTGGTCGGTCTCGTCGCTGCGCCCTGGTACTACCAGCCTCGACCGCTCACGCGCGCCCTCCAGCGGACGTGGCCGGGCATCCTCTTCGACGTCCACACGGATGCCCCGGTCTTCTCCCTGACCTTCGATGACGGTCCCCACGAGCCGTACACGGCACAGGTGCTCGACATCCTTGCCGAGCACCACGCGCGCGCGACGTTCTTCCTCATGGGCGAGCAGATCGAGCGCCACCCGCGGCTCTTCGATCGCATCGTGCGCGAGGGCCACCAGGTCGCGAATCACTTCTACGACGACCGGCACACGATCTGGCTGTCGAACGAGGACGTGCTCGATTCGCTGGAGCGGACCGAGCGGCTGCTCGGCGCGCATAACCCGAGCCGGCTCGTGCGCCCGTCCGGTGGGATGGCACGAGCGAGCACGCGCTCGCTCCTCGAGTCCGCCGGCTACTCGATCGTCCTTGGCTCCGCGTACACCTCGGATCCCACGAACCCACCGCGGGCGTACATGCGCTGGGCGTTCCGCCAGATGCTCGAGCCCGGCCGCATCGTGATCCTGCACGACGGTCGTCGCGAGCGGCAGCGCACGGTCGATGTCCTCCCGGCGATCCTCGACGAGGCGGACGCCCTCGGACTGCGTGCCGTCACGGTGGACGAGCTGCTTCGGCATCGCACCGAGTTCGGCGACGGACGACGGGACGCCGCCCGCAGCGCCTGACCCTCCCGATGCCTGCGCGGACGGGGTATCGTCCGTGCGCGGCAGCTTCGAGGAGGTTGGGATGGCCCTGCTGAACGCGGACGAGTTCAAGAAGTTCCTGCTGCGCGGCAACGTGATCGACCTCGCCGTCGGCGTGTTGATCGGTGTCGCCTTCAAGTCCGTCGTCGACTCGCTGGTCGCGGATGTGATCACACCGCTCATCGCAGCGGTCATCGGGCAGCCGGACTTCTCGGCGCTCTCGTTCACGCTGAACGGGTCCGAGGTCTTCTACGGCAACTTCCTGAACGCCGTGCTGTCCTTCGCCATCACCGCTGCGGCGATCTTCTACTTCGTCGTGCTGCCCACGAACCGCCTGATCACCCGGTTCAAGCAGGCGCCGCAGACGCCGGAGCCCACGACGCGCAAGTGCCCGCGCTGCTGGAGCGAGATCGCGATCCAGGCGACCCGCTGCCCGCAGTGCACCGCGGACATCGACGCCGCGGTCCCAGCGACCGCCTAGGACGTTCGGAAGCTTCGAGGGCTACCCGTCGAGTGCGGCGACCAGCGCCGCCTCGACCTCCTCGCGCGGTGCGAAGCCCTCGAACCGCGCGGTGACGATGCCGTCGGCGTTCACGACGAACGTCCACTCGTCCGTGTGCAGCCCCCACTCATCGAGCACGGGCGTGCGGCGGGCGAGGGAGAAGTCGCCCTGGATCTCGCGCGGGTTCTCGTAGAGGTCGACGTGGATGAACGCGGCGTCGTCACCGTGCTCATCCGCCAGCTCCGAGAGCACCTCGACCTGTGGGCCACAGAGCGCGTTCGTGCAGAACGCCGGTGAGGCGAACACGACGACGAACGGCTCACCCCGGTCGAGGGCGCTCGCGATGCTCGTCTGGTAGAGGCGCGGGTCGGGCTCGCTGGACGTGGTGAGCTCGTGGAGGTCTGGCTGGTCCGCCGCCGTGCGGCTGTCGCTCGCGGGGGCGGTGTCGCCCACCTCGGGCGCATCGGCCTCCTCGGCGACCTCGACGGGGAACACGACGTGCGCCGTGTCACCGCTCGCCTGCGGCACGCTCACGTCCAGCGCCCAGAGGCCCGCGCTCGGGAACGACAGCTCGCCCGCGTAGATGCCTCGTGACCCCTGGGGGAACGGGTAGAACCGCAGTTGCCCGCCGTCGCCGGACTGGAAGTCGCCCTCCACACCGTCGGGGTAGAACCGGGTGCTGACGTTCAGCACCGGGAACGAGATCAGCCCCACGTCGTCGAAGAGGGCGAACGAGACGCGCGAGGTCCCCGCGCCGAGGTCGGGCGTCCCGAACACGACGCGCAGACCGGTCGCCTCGTCGTCGTACGTCGGGTAGCCGCCGGAGAACGGGTCATCGACGGGTATCGCCCCGTCCGGGAGCGCGATGCCCACCGCCGTCGTTGCGGTGTCCGTCAGCGTGGCCGTCTCGATCGTGCCGCCGTCCGAACAGCCGAGGAGCGACACGACGAGCGTGCCGAGCATGAGCGTCACGAGGATCGGTCGAAGGTGACGCGTCACGGGCCCTCGACGTAGGAGCCGAAGGTGACCGAGTAGAGCGAGAGCCCGCGTTCGCTGCTGCGGATCGTGAGCGTCCGCGTGTCTCGCTCGGGTAGCTCGACCACGCGATACATCCTCGGATCGTCGATGCGCACGATGCTGCGTCCCATCTCGTCCCAGTCTACGTCGGGTCCGGCCTGCTCGGCGGTGAGCGGCGCGCCGTCGAGCTCGATGACCACGGTCGCCCCGGCGGACGGCGCGCTGAAGACGGGATTCACCGCTCGCGCGGTGAACTCGAAGGCGATGTAGTCCTCGTAGGTGTCGGTATCGCGGAGGTGGACCATCGCCTGGTCCGAGTTGTTCCACAGGCCCTGCGCGTACCAGACGTTGGGCTTCCGGGGCGGGCCCGGGTCGACGAAGTCGATCACCGTGTCCGGCTGCCCGTAGTACTCGTCCTGCGCGGCGTAGACGCCGGTCGCGCTGTAGTTCCGCTCGTACCCGAAGTACAGCTCGCGCGTCATGCCCTGCATCTCGCCGTCGAGCGCGGGCTCCGTCAGGCCGCCGATCTTCACGTCTGACACATCGCGACCGGCAGCCTCGAGGGCGGCGCGGATCGCCTCCTCGGTCTCGTCGTACGCGCCCTCACCGAAGTGTCGGTAGAAGACCTTGCCATCCGCCCCGATGAGGTACTTCGCGGGCCAGACGCGGTTGTCGAACGCGCGCCAGGTCTTCCGGTCGTTGTCCTGGACCACGGGGTACTGGATGCCCGCCTCGAGGATGGCGTTGCGGACGTTGCCGGCGTCCTCCTCGAAACGGAACTCCGGCGTGTGGACGCCGACGATCGTGAGCCCGAGGTCGCCGTACTTCGCATCCCACTCACGGACGTAGGGGAGCGTGCGCTGGCAGTTCACGCAGGAATAGGTCCAGAAGTCGACGAGGACGACCTGCCCCGCGCCGAGCAGTCCCTCCAGCGTCAGCGGCTCGCTGTTGAACCACTCCTGCGTGCCGACGAACTCCGGGGCGGCTTCGCCGGCGACGAGGCCACCGTACGGGCCCCGGTCGATCGGGCGCGCGGGCGTCGACTCCGCCGTGGCGCTGCTCGACGCGCTCGCGTCGCCCGAGGGCGTCGTCGGGGCGGCGTCTTCGCCGCTCGAACACGCGACGAGCGCGAGGGCGAGCAGGCCGGCCAGGGTGACGGCGAGGGCGTTCTTCATGCGGCCGATGCTACGAGGCCACTCGTCGACGTGGCATTACGGCCCTTACGCCGAACGATGAGTCTGCGCCTCCGGTAGTCGTGGGACACTCCACGCATGACGACGCACGTCCTCGCCGCAGACATCGGTGCGACCTCCATGCGTGCTTCGCTCGTGGAGGTCGACTCGGGTGAGCTGCTCGCCCGCGCGCAGGTGCCGACGCGGCCCGAGGCGGGATTCGAGCGCGCGACGGAGCGGCTGGCGGACCTCCTCGAACACATCGTGGAGCACACCGGGCTGCGGCCCGCGGCAGCCGGCGTCTCGACGGCCGGCCCGCTCGACCCGACCACGGGGACGTACCAGTACCCGCCGAACCTGCCGGGCTGGCACGGCCAGGCGATGAAGCCGGCGCTCGTCGGACGCCTCGGGATACCCGTCGAGGTGGGACACGACGCGACGCTCGCGGCGCTCGGCGAGACGCGCTACGGCGCCCGTGCCGGCGCGCGTGACCTCGTCTACGTGACCGTGAGCACCGGCATCGGCGCGGGGATCATCGCCGGCGGGCGGGCCGTGACCGGCAGCCGCGGCGGTGCCGGCGAGGTAGGACACGTCATCGTGAACCCCGGCGGGCGCGCCTGCGGCGCCGGCTGCGCGGGTTGCCTCGAGGGCCAGTCCTCGGGATCGGCGCTCGCGGCTGTCGGCAGCGAGCGACTCGGCCGCGAGTTGCGCGCCGAGGAGGTGTTCGCGCTCGCGCAGGAGGGCGACGCGACGGCTCGAGCCGTCGTCCTCGAAGCGATCGAGTTCCTCGGCGCCGGACTGGCCGGCCTGCTCGCCACGCTCGATCCGGCCGCCGTCATCCTCGGCGGCGGTGTTGCGCGAGGCATCGGGGCCGCCTGGTGGCGGGAGTTGCTCACGGCGGTCGGGCGCTACGCGCTCCCGCGCTACGAGGGCGAGCCACCGATCGAGCTCACCGTCCTCGGTGACGACGCGAGCCTGCTGGGCGCGGCGCTCTGGGCGACCGGAGCCGCCGAGGCATCCCGGGCCTAGCCGGCCGGGCAGAGAGCTCTCGGCCTAGACCACCGACGCGAGCTGGGCGGCAGCGTGTCGCGGCAGGCGTACCTCGAACGCGGTCCCCCGACCCTCGGCCGTCTCGAACGAGATCGAACCGCCGTGCAGCTCGACGATCTCGCGGGTGAGGGCGAGCCCGATGCCGTTGCCCGATACCTGCTGCCCCGCCGCGCGCGCGAACATCTGGAACATCTGCGGCTGGAACTCGGCCGGGATCCCTGGGCCGCGGTCACTGACGCGGACCGTCACGCTGCTCGCGTCGCCCGTCAACCAGACGCGCACCTCGGAGCCGTCCGGTGAGTACTTCACGGCGTTCGAGAGCAGGTTCGCGAAGACCTGGCGGATCCAGCGACGGTCGACGTCGGCGCGCAGGTCACCCTCGGTGTTGATGTTGAACTGCACGCCGCGCTCATCGGCCCTGTGCTGCTGGTCGACGAGTGCGTCGAATAGGACGCTCGAGAGGTCTTCGCGGTGGCGCTCCAGCGTGCCGTCACCCTCGCGCACGCGGCGCAGGTCCATCATCCCCTGCAGCAGCGCCGACAGGCGCTCCGCGCTGCCCGAGGCGAGGCCCAGCATCCGGCGCGCCGAGGGGTCACAGTGCTCGTCCGACTGCTCCTTCAGCATGTCCAGAGAGAGCATCAGCGAGAACAGCGTGCCCTTCATCTCGTGCGCGGCATGCGCGATGAAGTCGGCGCCGTAGTCGGCCTTTGCCGGGACGGCGGCGTCCACGTCGGCCCGACGGAGGATGCCCGCAAACTCGCGCGCGCCGTTCCGGTCGACCGGGTAGATGTAGAGGCGGAGCGGGAAGGCCTCGCCCCCTGCGGTGAGGCCCTCGAGGTCGAGCCACTGGCGCGCGAGCTTGCTCTCACCGCCGGCGGCGACGCGGCGCATCCCCTGCGTGTGCTGGATGCGGTACTTCTCCGGCATCAGCATCGAGACGGGGCGGCCGATGAGTGCCTCCGGCGCGTACCCGAAGAGCTCCTCCACGCTGGCGTTCAGGCTGCGGATGAGGCCGCGCTCGTCGATGGTGATCACCCCGTCGGCGTGGCCCTCGAGGATCGTGGAGAGGCGGGCATTCTCCAGCTCCGCCAGGCGGCGGTTGTCCTTCTGCTCCTGCTCCGCCGCCTCGATCTTCTTCAGGTCGGTGCGGTAGGCGCCGATCAGCCCGAGGACGGCGCCCGACGACAACACCAGCGCGAGCATCCCGCTCGCCGCGGCCGTGGGCATCCACTCGGGCAGGTTCGGCCGGAACGCGTCCGTGGAGGTGATCCGCAACGTCCACACGTTCTGGGCCGCCTCAATGAAGCGGCTCACGGTGACCTGGTCGGAACCCGAGGTGGGGGAGATGTCGACGCTCAGGGTGGGACTGCTCACGCCGGACAGGATTCGGTCGATGTCGATCTCGCCGTACACCCACCCGATCGGGGTGCCGCTGGCGTCTCGGACGGGATAGACCGCGACGAAGCAGTGGGAGACGCCGCCGTCCTCGTTGGAGGCGAAGAGGTTGCTCACCGCCGGGCCGGTCGTGGCCACGCGGGCGAGGGAGGCCACGCGCGTGCCGACAAGGTCGTCGCCCGCGCGTGGGCTGATGCCGCTGGAGTCGACCGGGCCGTCGAAGACGACCGGGAGATGCTCCCCCTCGATGCGCGCGAAGCCGACGCGCGTGACGGCCGGGAACTCGTCCACGAGCGAGCCGACGAACGCCGAGAACTCGGTTGCCGTCGTTCCGGGCTGCGTCTCCAGGAGGGCCGCCGCCGCGCTGGCGGTCTGCATCGACCCGTCAAGCTGGCCCTGTACCTCGAGCTGGATCGGGTCCGCGAACTCGTCGACCTGGTGGCGGGTCATCACCGTCCGCAGCTGTGTCGCGCCCACGTAGGTGGCGGCAACGAGCGCGAACGTAGCGACCGTGAGGAGGAGGGTGAGCGGGCTGATGGTGGTGAGACGGCGAAGTCGGTGCATGGTCGATCCGGGGGCGAGTACCGCGTTTGATTGCTTCGGCAAAAATTATCGGAACCGGTAGCAGTTCTCGTCAGGCCCGGGACCGTGGGGTTCTGGTTATGAATCGGTGTAGTCACTCAGTGACGCCCGCCGGCGCCGAGGGCGCGCGCGGCGGACGTGTGCGCTTAATCGGTCCTCATCTACGCTGAGATCACCGTGATCTACGCAGAGAACATTTGGAAGTCGTACGGCGGGCTGGACGTCCTGCGCGGTGTGACGTTCTCCATCGGCGATGGGGAACGCGTGGGCCTCGTGGGCCCGAACGGCGCCGGGAAGTCCACGCTGATGGAGATCCTCGCCGGCCTCGAAGAGGCCGACGAGGGTGACGCCGGCTGGCGCGGTGGCGACCTGTCGTTCCTGCGCCAGGAGGCGGGTCTCGACCCACAGAAGACGCTGGTCGAGGAACTGTGGACCGCCTTCCCCGAAGCCCGCGCCGTCGAGTTCGAGCTCGCCGAGGTGGCAGCGCTCATGGAGCGCGGCGAGGGCGACCTCGACGCGCTGATCGAGCGCCAGTCCGCGCTCTTCGAGCGCTTCGAGGCGCTCGATGGGTACCGCATCGACCAGCGCATCGGCCGCGTCCTCGACGGCCTCGGGTTCAAGCTCACAGATCGCGACAAGCGCTGCGGTGAGTTCTCCGGTGGCTGGCAGATGCGCGCCGGGCTGGCGAAGGTGCTCGTGCACCGGCCGCCGAACCTGCTGCTGGACGAGCCGACGAACCACCTCGACGTGGCCGCGCGCGACTGGCTCGCACTCGAACTGTCGGAGTACCGCGGCACCGTCCTGCTCATCACGCACGATGGCGAGTTCCACGACGTGGTGGTGAACCGTGTGCTGGAGCTGCGCGACGGGCGCGTCGAGTCGTACTCCGGCAACTACACCGACTACCAGCGTCAAAAGGCCGCGCGCATCGCGGCCGTGACGCAGGAGGCGGCCCGCCAGGACCGCGAGATCGCGAAGCAGGAGAAGTTCATCGAGCGCTTCCGCGCGAAGGCCACGAAGGCTCGCGCCGTGAAGTCGCGCGAGCGCGCCGTCGCCCGCATCGAGCGCGTGGAGCGTCCGCAGTCCGACCGCGCGGTGCACTTCCAGCTCAAGTCGTCGGGACGCACCGACCTCGATGTGCTGACCGTGGAGGGCGTCGCGCACGCCTACGGCGACCACGTCGTGCTCGTCGACGTCGACCTCGAGGTCGAGCGCGGTGAGAAGGTCGTCCTCATCGGCCCCAACGGGAGCGGCAAGTCCACGCTGCTGAAGATCATCGCCGGCCGCATCGAGCCTACCGAGGGCCGCGTGCGCTGGGGCGACCGCGTGCGCGTCGGCTACTACGACCAGCACCAGGACGAGGCGCTCGACCCGGCTCGCACGGTGATCGAGGAAGTCCGGGCGGTCTCAGGTGGGGAACAGGGCGACGGCACGCTCCGTGGCGTCCTCGGACGCTTCCTGTTCACCGGCGACGACGCGTTCAAGGCCGTCTCCGTCCTCTCCGGCGGGGAGCGCAGCCGCGTGGCGCTGGCGAAGTTCCTGATCCAGCCGTCGAACGTCCTCCTGCTGGACGAGCCGACGAACCACCTGGACGTGGGCACGCGCCGCAAGCTCGTCGAAGCCCTCGAGGCGTACGACGGCACGGTGATCTGCGCGAGCCACGACAGCGCCATCCTCGAGCGGGTCGCGACGCGCGTCTACGAGATCTCCGACGGCGGCTGCCGGGAGCTCGAGGAGTATCGCAAGCTCGACTGAGCGTCCGCGAGACGCCCCGAGAACGCCCGAGAGTCCCCGAGAGCCGGTTTGGCGTCCGACGCCGGGCGTCCGTGCCCTGTCTCGAACGTACGGACCGAGTGGAGACAAACGAAGAGCGGGCCCCGCAGGGCCCGCTCTCTTGGTTCCGAGTGACCTCGGAGCGTTGCCGCTAGCGGCTGCCCCGGAGGCGCGGGTCCAGCTCGTCACGCACCGCGTCGCCGAACATGTTGGTGGCGAACACCAGGATGGAGATCGCCAGGCCCGGCAGGATCGCGAGGCGCGGGTTCGTCTGGAAGAACAGGTTGCCCGAGCCGGTGAGCATGGCGCCCCAGGACGGGGTCGGCGGCTGCGCACCGATGCCGAGGAACGAGAGCGACGCCTCCACGATGATCGCGACGGCGATCAGGTAGGACGCGAGCACGATCATCGGCGCGGTCACGTTCGGCAGCACGTGCCGGAACATGACGCGATTGCTGGTGGCTCCCAGGCTTCGTGCAGCCTCGATGTACGTCTCGTTCTTCACCGACAGCACCGAGCCGCGGATGACGCGGACGGGGCGCGGGATGGAGAGGAACGCGAGGATCCAGAAGCCCTTCATGATGCCGGGGCCCGTGACGGACACGATGGCGATCGCGAGGACCAGCAGCGGGATGGTCTGCACCAGGTCGACGAGGCGCTGGACGATGAGGTCCAGCCAGCCGCCGAAGTAGGCGGACACCAGGCCGATGATTGACCCGATGACGATGGCGATCACCGCCACGCCGAGGCCGAAGAAGATCGAGAGCTGAGCGCCCTTGATCAGGCGGCTCCACATGTCACGACCGAGGTCGTCGGTGCCGAGGAAGTAGGTGCCTTCGCCGACCTTCGACTGAGCGAAGTAGCCGAGGAGTCGGTCGGCGCCGCGGAATCGTTCCGGGTCGTGGTTGAGCAGAAGCCCGGTCCAGCCGCCGACGGCGGCCACGACGGAGAGGACGCAGAGGAGGCCAGCGAACGCGCCCAGCGGGTTGCGCTTCGTGAACTTCCAGATCCGCTTCAGGTTCGTCGTGAAGGGGTTCGGTTGGGCGTCCCTGCGGAGCGCGCCAGCAGTGGTCTGAGTTGCCATTGCCTGTTTCCTCCCGAGCCCTAGTACTTAATCCGCGGGTCGAGGAATGAGTAGCTCAAGTCGACCAGCAGATTCACGACGAGGGTGGTGGTGATGATGACGAGCAGGATGCCCTGCACCAGCGGGTAGTCCCGCTGCTGCACCGCGCCGATGAAGTTCTGCCCGATGCCGTTGATGCCCAGCACCTGCTCCACGATCACGGACCCACCCACGGTGGTGATGATCTGGAAGCCCAGCAGCGTGACCACCGGGATCAGGGCGTTCCGGAAGGCGTGGCGGAAGATGACCGTCCGCTCGTTCAGACCCTTGGCGCGGGCCGTACGCACGTAGTCCGCGCGCAGCGTCTCGAGCATCGTCGTCCGCAGCAGACGCGTGTTCTGCGCCATGAGGATCATGCCGAGGATGACGGCCGCCGGGACCATCTGCTGGAGGTTGCCGCTCAGGTCGGTCAGCGGATTCCGATATCCCTGCGGTGGGAACCATCCGAACCACTTGGCGCCGTAGATGATCACCAGCGTGGCGAGGAAGAAGTTCGGAATCGAGATCCCGACCACGGCGAACATGCGACTTGTGTAGTCAGGCCACGAGTTCTGTTTCACCGCGCCGACGACCCCGAGTGGGATCGACACGACGATCGCCAACACGATGGCCATCGTGCCCAGCTGGGCCGAGACCGGCAGCGCGTGGCGGATCACGTCGAGCACCGGCTTGTTCTGCCAGTACGACGTGCCCCAGTCGCCGGTGACGATGCCACCCATCCACTTGAAGTACTGGAGCGGGGCCGGCTCATCGAGGCCGAGCTCCGCCCGGAGCTTGTCCAGGAACTCCGGATCAGCACCACGCGACTCAGCCATCTGAGCGGTGATGTAGTCGCCCGGCATGATGCGGACGAGCGCGAACACGGCCACGGTGACGAACAAGAGCGTCGGCACCATGAACGCCAGCCTGCGGATGATATACCGCTGCATTTCCCCTCCGTTCACCCGCGAACCCTGAAGTCCCCCGACTGGGGGCCGCGAGTGCCGCTGGGTATAGCACAAGGCCGATCGAACCCACAAACCTGTGAAGAAAGGCGCAAGTGAGCACCGCGTGCCGCGCCGGGGAGGCCCCTCGCACCACGTCGTTCGGACGCCCTCGCAGGCGTCTGATCAGTCCCGGACGGCCTCCCGACCGGGTGCCTCCGCGCCCGGCTCATCGCCGGACGGCGACGCCTCCGGCGCTCGTCGCGCCTTCTGCTCGTCGCGGTAGTGGTAGGAGTACAGCGTCCCGAAGTTCGTCGCCCGCTCCTTCGTGGACCGCTCCGCCCAGTACGCCTGCTGGCGCTCGAGGAAGCCCTGCCGCTCGTCCTCGGTCCCTTCGCGCAGCCGCACCGGTTCGCGCGGGACGAAGAGCACCTGGCCGATCGGGCTCTGCCCGTTCGCGCTGAGGACCTCGCCGGGGGCCAGCACGTACCGGAACTCCGTCGGCTGGCTGTACCAGTCCGTCTCGACTCGAGCAGTCAAGACGGGCAGCGACGGCCGCTCCGTCCGGTTGAGGATGCCCGTGTAGACGGTGTCCCAGCCCTCGGGCGTCACGAAGTCGTACGCCCCGCGGAGCCCCACGCCGCCCTGCGGCGCGTTCACGTTGGCGATGAGCGCATCCGAGAAGCGCTGGACCTCCATCGCATCGAGGCCGACGGACTCGTCGACGTACTTCACGTCGTACGCGTCCAGCCCGCCGGTGCCGGCGGACGTGGTGATGTCCATCACCCAGACGGGCTGCGGCGTGCTCGCGCCGGAGAGCGTGCGATGGAGGGAGACGCGCATCTTGCCCGCCTCGAGGTAGCGGATCTGCAGCGCCTCTTCAGGGAGCAGGGGCGGGTAGACCAGGAAGCCGGACTTGCTGGCGTCTTCCACCACGGGGCAGAAGCGCGCCTGCTGCGGCAGGGCGGCGCGACGGTTCTCGGCGGCCGGGAAGCGGCCCACCCCGGGACGGCGCTGGTTGGGCAGGACGGTGACGTCCACGGCCCCTCCCTCGGCTGCACCACGGTTCCAGGCGGCATCGGGGACCCCGGAGGGTCAGCGCGCCGCGCTCGGGCAACACCGGAACAACACGACTGTGATGCCCGAGCGGAATGGTAATGCGCCTGTGAAGAGTCTCAGGGCGAGGGTCTCTCGCTCCCTCGGGGGACAGGCCCTGAGGGGGCACTCTCGACGCGCCCCCTCAACGTTTGTGATTCCGGTCACGATCTGCTTGCTCGTTGGATCCGTCATCACGTATGGTCATGCGAACTCTGAATATCCGAGCGTTCTCGCGATTAACACGTTGATTGCGGGAGGGTAGAGGATATTACGTGTGTTGAGTCCGGCTGAAGGTCGGACACCGGAGGGGACTGCATGAGTTCGGAGTATTGGAGCCGGCGGAATGTCAGCCGGCGCTCGGTGCTGCGAGGCGCCGGGCTGGGTGTCGCCGGTCTTGCCGGTGCTGCTCTCATCGGATGTGGTGGCGACGATGACGGTGCTGCGCCGTCCGCTACCCAGGGCGGTCTGGCCGGCGGCCAGCTGACCGCGACGGCGGTGCAGACGTCCGCCGACGCGAACGCGACCCCGGTCCCGGCGGACCAGGTGCGCGTCGTCCCGGGCCTGTACGACGGCCCCGTCGCCCCGTCAGCTGCTGAGCTGAACCCGGGCGTCAACGCCAAGTACGGCGGTTTCGCGCGCATGCGGTACCTGGACCCGCCGCGCATGGACCTCGCGCGGACGCTGTCCTGCACGATCTACAACACGCTGTCGCACACCTCGAACAAGCTGACCCGCGGCAAGGTGGGCCCGCTCGCCGACCCGTACCGGGCCGAGATCGAGGCCGACCTGGCCGAGTCCTGGGAAGTCTCCGAGGACGGCCAGAAGCACACCTTCAACCTGCGGCAGGGCGCCAAGTTCCACAACAAGGCCCCGGTCAACGGCCGCGAGTTCACCGCGCAGGACGTGGTGAAGACTGTCGAGATGTACTCGGCGGGCTCGCAGAAGGACGTCTTCTCGATGGTCTCGAGCGTCGAGACCCCGGACGACTACACCGTCATCTTCAACCTGGACACCCCGCTCGCGGACTTCCCGATCTCCGTCGCGGCCTGGTCGTACATCTACCCGGCCGAGCTCGTGGACGACGAGGAGACCCGCCAGCAGGTTGCCATCGGTACCGGCCCCTTCATCCAGGATCAGTGGATCCAGAAGGAAAAGTCGGTCATGGTCCGCAACCCCGACTACTGGGAGATGGACGCCGCCGGCAACCAGCTGCCGTACCTGGACGGTGTTGAGCTGTTCGTCCAGAACGACACCAACGCCGGCCGCGCCGGGTTCGCCACGGACAACTACCACGACTACCAGGCCCGTGACGGCGAGGACCTCGCTGCCCTGTTCAACGAGAACAAGGACACGATGGTCGGCCAGACGTTCCCCCGCTCCCGCGGCGCGAACGTCAACGGCTTCCAGTTCCAGATGAAGAACCCGACGTTCCAGGACGACCGCGTGCGGCGCGCCCTGTCGCTGGCGTTCGACCGGAACGAGTACGACCTGGCCCGCAACGGCGGCGACGGTCAGAACCCGGAGGGGCCGTACTCCACGTCCCCGATGCCGTGG
Organism: Dehalococcoidia bacterium; assembly: GCA_020634075.1. Taxonomy (GTDB): domain Bacteria; phylum Chloroflexota; class Dehalococcoidia; order UBA2979; family UBA2979; genus W-Chloroflexi-9. The sequence goes on from JACKCJ010000029.1 coordinate 19,236, forward strand.
CCGTACCTCTTCGAGTCGTTCCCGACGGCGAAGGTGAACGGCCCCTGGTACCAGTTCAACAACGCCGAGGCGTCCAAGATGATGCAGGCTGCCGGCTTCACCGCCGACAACCCGCTCGTCGCGGAGCTGCCGTCGTACTACTTCCGCACGGAGTTCGCCCAGCTCATCGTCCCGGGCATCAACCAGTCGCTCCCGGAGGTGGACATCACCTTCCGCGAGATCGACAACCCGACGCACGTGACGATGATGTCGGACCGCAACTTCGACGGCCTCGTCGGCTTCGTCTGGGGCCCGCCGGGCTACTCGATGGACCAGTGGATCTACCCCTTCTACCACTCGGAGGGCAGCCTCAACTACGGCTCCATCAACGACCCGGACCTCGACGCCCTGCTGGTGAAGCAGCGCGGGGAGAGCAACGCGGACGCGCAGAAGGAGCTGTGGCTCCAGATCTCGGACCGCATCCACGACATGGTCTACCAGGCGTGGTTCCCGGAGCCGTTCATCCGCCCGGCGTGGCACAACTACCTGCTGAACTACCGCCAGCACGGTCTGATCGGCACGTACCAGTGCTACGCCTCCGACATGGGCCGCATCATGTGGCTCGACGAGGGTGCCCCCGGCCGCTAGCGGGCCAGTAGCGCTCTACAGACGTTCTCGCCCTTCGTCGGTGGCTCTCGCCACCGGCGAGGGGCGAAAACAGTCGTGATATCTCCTTCACCCAGACGACTGCTCGTCTGGGTATTTCTGTTTTTCATCCGTATTCGCTTGCCGCTTCCCCATCACGGCGATTATGGTCAGGCGAACGAGTGACCGTAGGCGACGTATCGAGAACGTCGAGGACGGTCGTGGAAGAACAGGGAGGTGGGGCAACACTGCCTCAGCTCAACCCGGAGGGGATTGCATGACTTCCAGCTACTGGAGCCGGCAGCGCGTCAGCCGACGCGGCGTGCTGCGCGGGACGGGGCTCGGCGTTGCCGGCCTCGCGGGGGCCGCACTCATCGGGTGCGGCGGTGGTGACGACGGCGCCGCGCCGGAGGCCACCCAGGGTGGTCTGGCCGGTGGCCAGCTCACCGCCACGGCCATTTCCACCGAAGCCGACGCGAACGCGACGGCCGTTGCGGCCGACCAGGTTCGTGTCGCGCCCGGCCTGTACGACGGCCCGGTGCCGCCGTCCGCCGCGGAGCTGAACGCCTCGGTCAACGCCAAGACCGGCGGCATGGCGAAGCTTCGCTACCTGGACCCGCCGCGCATGGACCTGTCGCGGACGCTGTCCTGCACGATCTACAACACGCTGGCGCACACCTCGAACAAGCTGACCCGCGGCGTCGTGGGCCCGCTCGCCGACCCGTTCCGGGTCGACATCGAGGGTGACCTGGCCGAGTCCTGGGAGGTTTCCGAGGACGGCAAGAAGCACACCTTCAACCTGCGCAAGGGTGCCAAGTTCCACAACAAGGCCCCGGTCAACGGTCGCGAGTTCACGGCCGAGGACGTCACCAAGACCGTCGAGATGTACTCCGGCGGTTCGCAGAAGGACGTGTTCTCGCCCGTCGAGAGCATGGAGACCCCGGACGACTACACCGTCGTCTTCAACCTCAACCAGCCGCTGACCGACTTCCCGACCATCGTGGCCGCCTGGTCCTTCATCTACCCGAAGGAGCTGGTGGACGACGAGGAGAAGCGCCAGGAAGTCGCCATCGGCACCGGCCCCTTCATCCAGGACCAGTGGATCCAGAAGGAGAAGTCGGTCGTCGTCAAGAACCCGGACTACTGGGAGAAGGACGCCGCCGGCAACCCGCTGCCGTACCTCGACGGTGTTGAGCTGTACGTCCAGAGCGACACCAACGCGGTGCGCGCCGGGTTCTCCACGGACAACTACTGGGACTACAACTCCCGCGACGGCGAGGACCACGCTGCCCTGTTCCAGGAGAACAGCGACACCATGGTCGGCTCCACGTTCCCGCGTTCTCGAGGCGCGAACGTGAACGGGTTCCAGTTCCAGATGAAGAACCCGATCTTCCAGGACGACCGCGTCCGGCAGGCGATCTCGCTCGCCTTCGACCGGAACGAGTACGACCTGGCGCGCAACGGTGGCGACGGCCAGAACCCGGAAGGCCCGTACTCCACCTCGCCGATGCCGTGGCCGTACCTGTTCGACTCTTTCCCGACGGCCAAGGCCAACGGTCCCTGGTACCAGTTCAACGCGGCCGAGGCGTCCAAGATGATGCAGGCTGCCGGCTACACCGCCGACAACCCGCTCGTCGCGGAGATGCCCTCGTACTACTTCCGCACGGAGCTCGCTCAGCTCGTCGTGCCGGGCATCAACCAGTCGCTGCCGGAAGTCGACATCACGTTCCGCGAGGTCGACAACCCGACGCACGTGACCCTGATGTCGGACCGGAACTTCGACACGATGATCGGGTTCCTCTGGGGCCCGCCGGGCTACTCGATGGACCAGTGGATCTTCCCCTTCTACCACTCGGAGGGGAGCCTCAACTACGGTTCGATCGTGGACCCGGACCTCGACGACCTGCTCGTGAAGCAGCGCGCCGAGAGCAACGCGGACGCGCAGAAGGACCTGTGGATGCAGATCTCTGACCGCATCCACGACAAGGTCTACCAGGCGTGGTTCCCGGAGCCGCTCATCCGCGCGGCCTGGCACAACTACCTGCTCAACTACCGCCAGCACGGCCTGATGGGCACCTACCAGTGCTACCAGTCCGACGTCTCCCGCATCATGTGGATCGACGACGGCGGCCCGGGCGTGAACCGCTAGGTCACGCAGCGCTCGCGCTGAAGGAAAGGCCCGGCTGCTCAGCAGCCGGGCCTTTTCGTGTCAGTTCGCTCGAGCAGCATCAGACGCTCGATGGTGCCGATGCCGCTCAGCACCGTCCTCGGATGTCCAGCGGCGTTCAACTCGCACATGATGCTGAAGGCAAACGTGGACTTCCACGGCATGCTCGTTCATTGTCATCGCATCTCGTGCTTGATTGCTTGTGCTCTCCTGAACGATCGCTCCCAGTCCTCATGCTGCTGCTCATGAGAGGAGGCGCGGGGACGGTGCAGGGTATGAGCGAACGCCACTGGATATCACGTTTGTGTTCGTGCCCCGCTCCTCCCTAGCGTCACTCGGAAGGGGCCGGGGTGGCTCGTACCGGAGGGGAGCAGAGATGGAAGGCAATTACTGGACGCGGCGACGGGTTGGCCGCCGCGCGGCGCTCCGTGGCGCCGGGCTCGGCGTGGCGGGGCTCGCAGGGGCGGCGCTCATCGGCTGCGGGGGCGGCGACGATGGCGGCGACGGCGGCAGTGGCGGTAGCGATACCGGGGCGAACATTGGCGCGCAGATGACCGCGACGTCGGTCGCGACCGAGGCGGCATCCGGCTCCACGCCCGTGCCCGCGGACCAGGTCCGCATCACGCCGGGCGTGTACGACGGCCCCGTGCCGCCGTCCGCCGCTGAGCTCAATCCGGCGGTCAACGCGAAGCGCGGGGGACGCGTCTCGCTGCGATACCTCGATCCGCCGCGGATGGACCTGTCGCGGACGCTGTCCTGCACCATCTACCACACGCTGGCGTACACCTCGAACAAGCTCACGCGCGGCAAGGTGGGCGCCAGCGCGGACCCGTTCCGCGTGGAGCTCGAGCCCGACCTCGCGGAGTCGTGGGAGGCGTCCGACGGCGGGCAGAAGCACACCTTCAACCTGAGGAAGGGCGCGAAGTTCCACGCCAAGGAGCCGACGAACGGCCGCGAGTTCACCGCCGAGGACGTGGTGAAGACCGTCGAGATGTACTCGGAGGGATCGCAGAAGGACGTCTTCCTGCCGGTCACCAGCATGGAGACGCCGGACGACTACACGATCGTCTTCAACCTCGACCAGCCGCTCGCCGACTTCCCCACGACGCTGGCGGCGTGGTCCTACATCTATCCGCGCGAACTGGTCGACAACACCGACCAGCGCCAGGAGATGGCCGTGGGGACGGGCCCGTTCATCCAGCGCGAATGGCGCCGGCAGGAGGGGACCAGCTTCGACGCGAACCCGGACTACTGGGAGACGGATGCGGCCGGGAACAAGCTCCCGTACCTCGATGGCGTCGAGGCGCTCGTCCAGAACGACACGAACGCGCTGCGCGCCGGTTTCTCGACGGACACCTACTTCGACTACGCGGCGCGCGACCAGGACGACCTCGAGACGCTGTTCCAGGAGAACCAGGACACGATGGTCGGGTCCGCGTTCCCTCGCTCCCGCGGGGCGAACGTGAACGGGTTCCAGTTCCAGATGAAGAACCCGACGTACCAGGACGACCGGGTACGCCAGGCGATGTCGCTGGCCTTCGACCCGAACGAGTTCGACCTCGCGTCCGAGGGCGGCGACAACCAGAACCCGAAGGGCGCGTACTCCAACGCCCCGATGCCGTGGCCGTACCTCTTCGACGAGTACCCGACGCAGGAGGACAACGGCCGCTGGTACCAGTGGGATCCGGCCGAGGCGTCCAAGATGATGCAGGCCGCCGGCTACACGTCGGACAACCCGCTGACCGCGGAGATGCCGTCCTTCTACTACCGGACGGAGCTGTCGCAGCTCGTCGTTCCGGCGATCAACCAGAACCTGCCCGAGGTGGACATCACCTTCCGCGAGGTCGACAACCCGACCCACGTGACGATGATGTCCGACCGCAACTTCGAGGAGATGGTGGGGTTCCTCTGGGGCCCGCCGGGCTACGCCATGGACCAGTGGATCTTCCCCTTCTACCACTCGGCGGGAGGGCTCAACTACGGCTCCATCAACGACGCCGACCTGGACGACCTGCTGGTCGCCCAGCGGACGGAGACGGACGCCGCGGCGCAGAAGGACCTGTGGAAGCAGGTGTGGGACCGGATCCACGACAAGGTCTACCAGATGTGGTTCCCGGAATCGCTCATGCGGGCGTCCTGGCACAACTACATGCTGAACTTCCGGCACCACGGGCTCATGGGTTCGTACACCTGCTACGCGAGCGACCAGGCCCGCGCGCTATGGCTCGACGAGGGCGCACCGGGGCGCTAGCAGCCGTGACATAAGTCGCACACGGAACGGGTTCCACGAGGACGGCTCTGCTCGCGATTGCGGGTAGGGCCGTTCTCGGGCGTTTTCGGGCGTTCAGGCGACGGCCCGAGAGTGCTTGTCCGCTCATCACGTTTGTGAATCCCCTGAGGCGATGGCTAGCGTCGACCGACCAGGCCGAGTGGCGGCCTGGCCGGAGGGGAGTTTCATGGAGAGCAATTACTGGACTCGAGCACGCGTTGGGCGTCGCTCCGTCATCCGGGGGACTGGGCTCGGCATCGCCGGCCTTGCGGGTGCGGCGCTGATCGGCTGTGGCGGTAGTGACGACGGTGGCGACGGCGGTAGCGGCAGCACCGACTCCGGCAGCCAGGTCGGCCAGCAGCTGACCGCGACCTCGGTCGCGACTCAGGAGGCGGCGGGCGCGACTGCGGTCTCCGACGACCAGGCTCGCGCGGTTCCCGGCGTCTACGACGGCCCGCTCGGCCCGACGCCCGCGGAGCTCAACCCGGGTGTGAACGCCAAGTACGGCGGTATCAGCAAGCAGCTGTACCTCGACCCGCCCCGCATGGACCTGTCGCGGACGCTGTCCTGCACGATCTACACGACGCTCGCGCACACCTCGAACAAGCTGACCCGCGCCAAGGTGGGCCCGACGGCCGACCCGTTCCTCATCGAGATCGAGCCCGACCTCGCTGAGTCGTGGGAGGTGTCCGAGGACGCGACCAAGCACACCTTCAAGCTGCGCCAGGGCGCCAAGTTCCACAACAAGGCCCCGGTCAACGGCCGCGAGTTCACGGCCGAGGACGTGGTGAAGACCGTCGAGATGTACTCCGGCGGTTCGCAGAAGGACGTCTACTCGCCCGTCACCAGCATCGAGACGCCGGACGACTACACGATCGTCTTCAACCTCGACCAGCCGCTGGGTGACTTCCCGACGTCCGTCGCCGCGTGGTCCTACATCTACCCGAAGGAGCTCGTCGACGACGAGGAGCTCCGCCAGACGACGGCGATCGGCACCGGTCCGTTCGTCCAGGAGGAGTGGATCAACAAGGAGAAGTCCGTCTTCTCCCGCCACCCCGACTACTGGGAGATGGACAACGCCGGCAACCAGTTGCCGTACCTCGACGGCGTCGAGCTGTACGTCCAGAACGACACCAACGCCCAGCGCGCCGGCTTCGACACGGACAACTACGGCTGGATCAGCGGCCGTGACACCGAGGACATCCAGGCGATCTTCGACCGGAACTCTGATGACACCGTCGTCGAGGTCTTCCCGATCTCACGCGGCGCGAACGTCAACGGCTTCCAGTTCCAGATGACGAACCCGATCTACCAGGACGAGCGCATCCGCCGCGCCTGGTCGCTCGCGTTCGACGCCAACGAGTACGACCTGGCCCGCAACGCCGGCGACAACGAGAACCCCGAAGGGGCGTACTCGAACTCGCCGATGCCGTGGCCGCTGCTGTTCGACTCGTACCCGACCGCCGCGGTGCAGGGTGAGTACTACACGTACAACCCGGCCGAGGCCTCGAAGCTGATGCAGGCTGCCGGCTACACCGCCGACAACCCGCTGACGACCGAGATGGTCGCGTGGTACTTCCGCACCGAGCTGGCTCAGCTGATCGTTCCGGCGATCAACCAGAACCTGCCCGAGGTGGACATCTCGTTCCGCGAGGTCGACAACCCGACCTACGTGACCATGATGTCGGACCGCAACTTCGACTCCGTGGC
>JACKCJ010000003.1 GCA_020634075.1 Dehalococcoidia bacterium
CACGTAGGTGTGGCAGACGCCGATGCCGCCCGCGACCACGGGCATCTTCGCCTCGTCGCGGACACGTCGGATGAGGTCGGCGCCGCCGCGCGGCACCATCAGGTCGATGTAGCGGTCCGCCCCGAGGAGCGCACCCACCTCGTCGCGGTCAGTGGACTCGATGAACTGGACGATGCCCTGCGGCAGCCCGGCGGCCTCCGCCTCGCGCGCGACGATCTCGGCGAGCACGCTCGAGGTGTCGTGCGCGTCGGTGCCGGAGCGGAGGATGACGCCGTTGCCCGACTTCAGGCAGATCGCGGCGATGTCCACCGTGACGTTCGGCCGCGACTCGTAGATCGCACCGATGACGCCCAGGGGCACGCGGATCTTGCCGATCTGCAGGCCGTTGGGGAGCGTCTTCTGATCTTCGACCACGCCAATCGGGTCGGGGAGCGAGGCGACCGTACGCACGTCGCGGGCGATGCCGGCGATGCGCTCGGGCGTCAGCACCATGCGGTCGATGAACGAGCCGGTGAGGCCCTTCTCGCGGCCGCGCTCCACCTCCGGGCCGTTCACGGCCAGGATGCGGTCCGTCTCGAACTCGAGGGCGTCCGCGATGCGGAGCAGCGCGGCGTTCTTCTCGAGTGTCGTGACGGCGCTCATGCGCTTGCTCGCGGCGGCCGCGAGGGCGGCCTTGCGGACAGCCTCGGACTCCGCGGTGCTGGAACTGGCCTGGGGTGGAAGCGTCGTGGTCATAGGACGATCCAGTCTAGGGGAACTCGACGGTTCCACCCACGGCGGGACCCATCGACTCCGCTCGTTCGCTAGACGAGGACGAGGTTGTTCCGGTGGATGACTTCCTCGCCGTACTCGTACCCGAGCGCCTGCTCGATCTGGTCCGAGTGCAGCCCGAGGATCCGCTTCACCTCGTCCGCGCTGTAGTTCGACATGCCCGAGGCGAGGTGGACGCCGTCGCTGCTGTGCACACGGATCACGTCGCCGCGGCTGAACGTGCCCTCGCACGCGACGACCCCGGCGGGGAGGAGTGACTTGCCGCCCGCGAGGACGGCGCGCGCCGCGCCGGCGTCCACGACGACGTGGCCCTTCGCCTGGAGGCCGGAGAGCAGGTAGCGGCGCCGGCTCTCGGTGCGGTCGCCGGCCGGGTGGAAGTGCGTCCCCACGGCCTCGCCGGAGACGGCGCGGAGCACGATGTCTCGAGCGCGGCCGTCGGCGAGCACGACGTGGGCGCCGTGCGCCGTCGCGATCCGCGCGGCCTGCACCTTCGTCGTCATGCCGCCCGTGCCGCGCGCCCCCGGCGCGCCGGTCGCGGAGGCGAACACGCTGTCATCGATGTGCTCGACCTCGCGGATGAGCGTCGCGTTCGGATCGCGCGAGGGGTCGGCGGTGTAGAGGCCGGCGATGTCGGTGAGGATCAGCAGCAGGTCCGCGTCGACGAGGTTCGCGACCTGCGCCGAGAGGTTGTCGTTGTCGCCGATCTTCGAGTCGCTGATCTCCTCCACGGAGACGACGTCGTTCTCGTTCACGATCGGCACCACGCGGAGGCCGATCAGGTTGAGGAGCGTGTTGCGCGCGTTCAGGTAGCCGAGGCGGTCCGCGAGGTCGCGACGCGTGAGGAGCGCCTGCGCGATCGGGAGGTTGTGCTGCTCGAAGAGCTCGTCCCAGAACGCCATGAGCCGAGATTGCCCGATCGCGGCGAGCGCCTGCCGGCTCTCGATGTCGCGGGCGGGGAGTGAATGGCTCTCGCGGTGCGTGGCGAGGCGATGACGCCCCGCGGCGATCGCCCCCGATGTGATCACAATGACCTCGGCGCCCCGCGATTCCAGCGAGGCGATCTGCTCGGCGATGTGCGCCATCGTCGGCGTGTCGAGGGCCTCGGACCCGCCGGTGAGGACGTTCGAGCCGACCTTCACGACGATGCGGCGGTACTCGATGCGCTGGGGAGAGATGCGCTCGGCGGTCATCGGGGATCCTCGGTCGAGAGCGCCCATCAGGGCTGCGACGGGCCTTCGCTACGGGCCTGTGCGATAGCATGGAGCAGTCCGCGACTGCGGTCGAGGCGCTCTCCGCCTGGCGGGGGAGGTGGCGCCGGATCGCCGACGTGGGTCGAGGAGGTCGGTGCTGGAGGATTCGCGAGCGATCGCCCGGCAGCGATCCCGGTCACGGCGCGTGACCTGGAAGTTCCCCTTTCACGTCCTCGGCCGCGCCGCCTCCAACTTCGCGGAGGACCGTGGGACGCAGCTCGCCGCGGCGATCTCCTACTTCACGCTCTTCTCGCTCTTCCCCGCGACCCTGCTCGCCGTGTCGGTGTTCGGCATCGTGCTGCGGAACGAGTCGCTTCAGACGCGCGTCCTGAACGCGATCATCGACTACCTCCCGGTGCAGGGTTCGACGGTGGCCGAGTCGCTCCGCGACGTCGCCGACCTCGGCCCGACCGTCACGGTGCTGTCCCTCATCGGTGCGTTCTGGACGTCGGGCGCGCTCTCGGCGGCGATCCGGCAGGCGCTGAACCAGGTGTTCGAGGTCGAGCAGCGCCGCCCGCTCCTGCAGGCGAAGCTCGTCGACTTCGTGATCCTGCCGATCCTCGCCGTGCCGTTCTTCGGTGGTGTCGTGCTGACCGGAGCGCTGCGGCTCTTCCAGCAGGAGCTGGACACCCGGTGGGCGTTCCTCGACGGGCGCTTCGCGTGGACGTGGGAGGTGGGCGCGCTCCTGATTCCGCTGGTCCTGTCCTTCACAACCTTCGCGATGCTCTACCGCTTCGCGCCCAACCGGTCGCTCCCGTTCCGCTTCATCCTCCCGGGCGCGCTCTTCGCGGCGCTCGCGTTCGAGGGCCTCAAGGCGGGCTTCGCGTTCTACCTCGCGAACCTCGGCAACTACACCGTGTATGGCTCGCTGGGGTCGGTGATCGTGCTGCTGTTCTGGGTGTACCTGACCGCGAACATCCTGGTGTTCGGTGGCGAGATCAGCGCGGAGTGGCCGCACGTCCTCCACCAGGAACCGCGCCACGGGCACGCGCAGGAGGGCCCCGAGCCGGACCTCAAGCGATCGGTGTTCAACTTCGTGCGGGGCCTCGTGCTCGTGGCCGAGGAAGACCAGCCGCGGACGACACGGCACACCCCGGCGGAGCAATCCGAACCGCCCGACGCTTCCGCGAGGGACGATGCCGACCGCCCGCCGGGTGGTCCGTCCTAGACGCGCTGCACCGCGAGGCGCACCGGTACGCCGTCGAGGTCACCCTCGAACGTCGTCGCCCCCGGGGCGGCAGCGCCTTCGCTGACCTCGCGCGCGAGGACCTCGCCGGCGATGTAGTCGCCGTGACCCGCGAATGCGCGACCGACGAGCGGGTCGCCGCTCCAGGTCACCACGATGCGATCGGAGACATCGAGCCCCGCCTCGCGGCGGAGGTCCTGGATGCGCCGCACGACCTCGCGGGCGACACCCTCGAGGTGCAGTGCCTCGGTGATCGTCGTGTCGACGAGCGCGGCGTAGCCGGACTCCTCGGCCGCCGACCAGCCTTCGCCTGACTCGACGGTCACGAGGACCTCGCCGGCGGTGAGGGTGAACTCGCCGAGCTCGATCGGCTGGCCCGCGCGCATCGCGCGGACGACATCGGCGGCGTTCGCCTGGCCGAGCGCGTTGCGGATCGCGCCGACCTGGTTGCCGTACTTCGGCCCGAGGACGGGCAGGTTCGGCCGGAGCGTGTACGTCATACGGTCGCCGGGGTCGTCCACGACCTCGACGGACTTCACGTTGAGCTCCTCGGCGACCTGGTCCGCGAGCGGCCGCAGTCGCTCCACCTCGGTGCTGTTGCGCGGCACGAGGATGGCGGTGGCCAGCGGCTGCCGCACCTTCGCGTTCGCCTTCGAGCGTGCGGCGCGGCCGAGGGACACCATGCGCTGCACGAGCGCGATGTCCGCCGACAGCTGCTCGTCGATCGCGGACTCGTCCACGCTCGGCCAGTCGTCGAGGTGCACCGAGTCGCGCGCGCCGATGACGCGGGAAGCCACGAGGTTCTGGTAGAGCGACTCCGCGAGGAACGGCGTGAACGGCGCGAGCAGCTTCGTCACCGTGACGAGGCACGTGTAGAGCGTGTGCAGCGCCGCCTGCGAGTCGACATCGTCACCCGATCGCCAGAAGCGGCGCCGGCTGCGGCGCACGTACCAGTTCGAGAGCTGCTCCACGAACGCCTCGATCGGGCGGGCGGCGTCGGCCGGCTCGTACGCCTCGAGAGCGTCGGTGACCTCGCGGACCGTGCGGTTCAGCTCCGACAGCACCCAGCGGTCGAGGTCACCGAGGCGTTCCGGGCTCGGGCCGTTCGGGTCGAAGTCCGCCGTGTTGGCGTACGTCACGAAGAACGAATAGGTGTTCCAGAGCGTCGAGATGAAGCGCCGCTGCGCCTCGGCGACGAGGTCGGCCGAGAAACGCCGCGAGTTGCCCGGCGGCGACGCCGTGTACATGTACCAGCGGATCGCATCGGCGCCCTGCGCGTCCAGCACGGTCCACGGGTCGACGACGTTCCCCTTGGACTTGGACATCTTCTGCCCCTCGCCGTCGAGGATGTGGCCGAGGCAGATCACGTTCTGGAATGAGATCCCCTCGGGGACGTCCTCGGTGCGGTTGAGGAGCGTCGCGAGGGCGTGGAGCGTGTAGAACCACCCACGCGTCTGGTCGACGGCCTCGCAGATGAAGTCCGCCGGGAAGCGCGCGTCGAAGGTGTCCTGGTTCTCGAACGGGTAGTGCCACTGGGCGTACGGCATCGCGCCGGAGTCGAACCACGCGTCGGCGACCTCGGGCGTGCGCTTCATCGCGCCACCGCAGTTGCGGCAGCCGATCTCGACCTTGTCGACGTACGGTCGGTGCGGGTCGACGCCGAACTGTTCGGCGAGGCCCTCGCTCTGCATCGGCGTCGCGGTGCCGGGAAGGGCGCGCTCGAACAGCTCCGCGAAGGAGCCCATCACTTCCTGCGTGTCGCAGAGCTCGCAGACCCAGATTGGCAGTGGCGTGCCCCAGTACCGCTCACGCGAGACGGCCCAGTCGATGTTGCCCTCGAGCCACTCGCCGAAGCGGCCCTCCTGGATGTGGCCGGGGACCCAGTGGATCTCCTGGTTGTGCTCCACGAGGGCGTCCCGGACGGCCGTCGTGCGGATGTACCAGGACGGCTTCGCGTAGTAGAGGACGGCGGTGCCGCAGCGCCAGCAGAACGGGTAGGTGTGTCGGATCGTCTCGTGCTTCCAGAGCAGCCCGCGCTGCCGGAGGTCCTCGATGATCTTTTCGTCGGCCACCTTCGCGAAGAGGCCGTCACCGGGGCCGCCGATGAGCGTGCCGTCCAGCCGCACCGGCTGGAGGAACATCAGCCCGAAGTCGCGGCCCATCTGGTAGTCCGCCTCACCGAAGGCCGGCGCGGAGTGCAGGACGCCGGTGCCTTCCTCGGTGGTTACCTCGTCCGAGGGGATCACGCGGCGCGTCGGCAGGGCCATCCCGTTCGGCGGCTCCTGGGCGCGGCCGTCGATGAACACCAGCGGCGTGACGCCCTCCCACGTCGTGCTCTCGTAGAGCGGCTCGTACTCGAGGCCGACGAGGGCGCTGCCGGGGAAGGTCGCGAGCGTGACCGCCTCGGTGTCGTCCTCCAGCGGGACGCCCTTGAGCGTCTCCGCGACGCGGGCCGAGGCGACGATCATCCGTTGCGTGCCGTGCCACTTCGTCGTCGTCTCGACGAGCGAGTACTCGGCGTCCTCAGCGACGGCCGTCGCGGTGTTGCCGGAGAGCGTCCACGGCGTCGTCGTCCAGGCGAGGAGGGCGGTCGGGACGCCCTCGGTGAGTCGCAGCAACTCGGCGGCCTGCGGATTCTTCTCCGCGGTTACGAGGAAGCGCACGGTCACGCCGGGGTCGGGCGTGTCCTCCTCGTAGCCCTGCGCGATCTCGTGCGACGAGAGCGAGGTCTGGCAACGCGGGCAGTGTGGGGTGACGCGGAAGCCGCGGTAGATGAGCTCGTTGTCCCAGAGGCGCTTGAAGATCCACCAGCACGACTCGACATAACTCGGGTGGTAGGTGACGTAGGCATCGTCGGTGTCGATCCAGAAGCCGATGCGGTCGGTCATCCGCTCCCACGCCTGGACGTAGCGGAACACCGACTCGCGGCACTGCCGGTTGAACTCCTCGACGCCGTACGCCTCGATCTCCGGCTTCGAGGAGAGCCCGAGTTGCTTCTCCACCTCGAGCTCCACGGGGAGGCCGTGCGTGTCCCAGCCGCCCTTCCGGGGCACGCGGTAGCCACGCATCGTGCGATAGCGGGGGATGAGGTCCTTGAACACGCGCGCGAGCACGTGATGGATGCCCGGGTTGCCGTTCGCCGTCGGGGGGCCCTCATAGAAGGAGAACGTGCGGTCGACGGGCCGCTGCTCGATCGAGCGCCGGAAGACGTCCTTCTCCTTCCAGAACCCGAGGATGGACTCCTCCTGCTCCGGGAACGAGACACGCGAGGGGACGGGGTCGAACGTGACCATCGAGGCGCTCCACCACTCCTGCCCGGAGGCAGCTCGGCGGGCAACAAGAAAGCCCGCCACACACCACAACTGGTGCGGGACGGGCCAACCTCACGTCGTGAGGAACCCGCGGTACCACCCGCGTTGCAAGCGCCCCCAGACATCGAGGGTGCTCGCCACTTACCGCGCTACGGGATCGGGCTCGCCGGACCGCGAGCCGAACCGATAGCGCTGCCCCTGGTAACGGTGGGCGCTCCGGCCGCGTCTACTGCTCTCGCAAGGCGGGAGGTTCGGGCGGCAGCTCGGGAGGGATGTTCACCCTGCGGCCCACGCGGCGTGTCTGCCTGCGTGAGCACGTGCCCGGCTTCCACCGCCCCGGGCTCGCTCGACGGTCCGAGGGATCCTCGCTCAGGAGGGCTCGGTCCGCAGGGGTACTCGTCTCCGTCGTCGCTTCGTGTCGAATCGGTCGATGTGATCAGTGTACGGAGCGCCGCACGTCCCGCGCCAGACTCCGCGTCCGGTGGGGGCTAGACGACGTACCTAGACGACGTACCTCGTGCGCAGCGTGCTCGCGACGACGCGCAGAGTCCCCGCGCGGCCGCAGTTCGGGCAGTCGTACGACTCGATCTTCGCGGCTTCCTCGGTCTCGGCGTCGATCGGCCGGTCAGTCTCGGTGTAGCCGCAGTTGGTGCACTTCAGCTCGGCGTTCCAGTACATGGCTCGCTCCATTCCGCGAGCCGACCCTCTTCGAGGGTAGACACGGCGGCAATGCGGAGCGGAGGCGGGAACGCGCCGGGTGTTACGAACCCGTCTCGATCGGCAGCTCAGTGCGGTACGCCCACTCGGCCCAGGAGCCGTCGTAGTTGCGGGCATTCTTCCAGCCGAGGACCTCGTACATCGCGAACCACGACGCGGACGAGCGGATGCCGCCGCCGCAGTAGGGGAAGACCGGCTTCGAGCCGTCGATGCCCGCCGCGGCATACAGCGAGCGCAGGCGCTCGTCGGAGAGGTACCGCCCGTCGTCGTCGACCAGCACCTCCCAGTTGAGGTGGTAGGCGCCGGGGACGCGACCGAGGCGGGGCGCCGCGTGGGCGCCCGGTTCGCCGCGGTACTCGCCGGGCGTCCGGCAGTCGAGGACGAGCGCCGACGGGTCACCCTTCGCGATCTCGAGGACTTCCTCCCAGGTCGAGAGGACGCTCGTGTCCGGCTCGCCGAGGTGGCACGTCGCGGGCGTGACGTCCGGTTCGTCGGTCGTCGTCGGGACGCCCTCGCGGGCGAGCGCAGCGACGGAGCGGTCGGCGATCTTCACGGACGGGAAGCGGAAGTAGCGCAGCACCCAGTAACCGCGGTGCGGCCACATCGACTTCCCGGAGGCACAGAAGACGACGGTCTTCGTCTCGTCGATGCCGAGGCGGCCGAGCGTGGCCTCCATCTCCTCCTTCGAGGGGACGAGGGCGCGGATGCCGTCGCGCTCGACCGTCAGGTCGTCGTACCCGTGTGCCCAGACCGCGCCCGGGAGATGCCCCGCTTCGTACTCGGCCGCGCGGTCACCGCCGGCCTGCACGAAGACGACGGACGGATCCTCGAGGTGCTCGCGGATCCACTCGAGCGAGGCGATCGCATCCGGGTTCGCTGGCATCTGGACCTCCGTGCGCCCTGGGCGCGTGCTGTGCTCCTGCTCGGCGGGCGAACGCTACTCGGCAGACGGTGTGGGCGATCCGCCCTCGCCGCCGCCACCCGTCCGGCGCCGGCCACCGCGTCGGCCGCGACGGCGGCGACGCTTCTGGTCGCCCCCCTCGCCACCGCCGTCCTCGGACGAGGAGCGGGCCTGCGCCTGGGGGCGCGCCTCGGCGTTCCCGCCACCGGTCGCCGGACGCGAGCGTCGGCGCCGGCGCGTGCGGTTACCGCCCTCAGCGCCGCCCGGGGTCGTGCCGGACGCGTCCGGGGACTCGGCGGATGCCCCTCCCGCGCGGCGGCGCGTGATGCGGATACCAGAGCGCGACTCGCCCGAGGGCGCGCCCTCGGCGGTGCCGTTCGCGCCACCGCTCCCGGGGCGTCGCCGTCGACGCGTGGCGCCCTCGGTGCCTGTGCCGGCGGCAGCCGGCCGCGACCGACGGCCCGACGTGCCTCCGCGCTCGCGGCGACGGCGGGCGCGCTCTTCCTGGTCGACCTCGGGCGTGTCGGCGTCCGATGTGTCGCGCAGCGGGCGCTCGATCGGCGAGAGGACGGCGACGAGGTTCTCGGTGCGCCGCCGGTCCTTCTCGCGCAGGGCTTCCTCGATCTCGGAGTCGAGCTCCTCGGGGCGAAGGGCGGTGCCCATCTGCCGCTTCACGGCCTCGGTCGAGATCTCGATGATCTGGCCGGTCTCCTCGAAGCGGAGGCGGACCATCTCGGTCAGGGCATTGATGCTGAGCACCTTCGCCTTGCCGACGGGGGTCGTGAGCTTCTTCCCGACCTTCGGCAGCGTGCCGACGACCTCGCGATAGGCCTCGACCTCGAACGAGAGGCAGCAGAGCAGCCGCCCGCAGACGCCGGAGATCTTCGAGGGGTTCGGGGCGAGGCCCTGGTCCTTCGCCATCTTGATGGAGATGGCGGGGAACTCGGTCATCCAGGTCGAGCAGCAGAGGGCGCGGCCGCACTGGCCGATGCCGCCCAGCGCCTTGGCGCGGTCGCGGTCACCGACCTGCTCGACGAGCAGGTCCTGCACGTCGAGGGCGCGGGCGACCTCGCGCTCGACGCGTCCGGCGACGTCCGAGCCCTCCTTCGCGGTGAAGGTGAGCTCCGCGTACTTCCCCGCGAGGTCATACGTCAGGCTCGCGACACGCACGCGGGGGTCAACGCGCGTCGCGGCGGCCTGCGCGCGGGAGATGTCCTCCTCCGCGCGGCGCTTCTGCTCACGGTGCTGCTCGACTTCTTCGAGCGACGCGAGCCGGTCGACGACCCGCAAGGGGCCCTCGGTGTTGGCGTTGATCACCTGGTCCGGCGTCAGCACGATCCAGCCGAGACGCTCGCCCCGGTCGGTGGAGACGACGACGTAGTCGCCGAGCCCGAGGTCGAGGTCGCCCGGCGAGCAGTAGTGCAGCGGGCCGGCCTCGATGTAGCGGACGCCGACGATCTTCTGGTCGGTAGCTGTGTCCATGGTTGGGCGAGACGCGCCGCTCCCGGTTGGCCCTCGATGCGAGGTCCTACCCGGCCGTCACGGTCTCGCGCTCCCCCCTTCCTGCCGGCACGTCGCCCGTGAGGACGGGGAGGTCGAGCATCATGACCTCCAGCGCCAGCTGTGCGTGTGTGTTGGCGAGCAGGTGCTCGCGTGCCGTCTGCACGGCGCGCAGCGCACGCAGGGCGTCCGCTGGCGTGCACCGTGTGGCCTCGGCCTTTGCTTCGGGTGAGAGGTCCGCGGCGGCGTCCGCGGCAGCGACGAGGACGTCGCGCCACCATTCGCGCCACAGGTCGATCGTCTGCAGGACGCTCTCGCGTTCGCGGTACCAGGCGCCGCCGAACCGCTCGGCGAAGTCGAACCGCTCGTTCCTCGAGGCGCGCGCGAGGCGGCGTGCCTCGGTAGTCGCGCTCTCGCGGAGGACGGCGAACGTCGGGTCCTGCTTCATACGCATCGCGAGGCCGTACCGGCCGTGCGCGAGCCGCGCGACGGTCACCGGGTCGGCGACCTCGGGGTCGTCCTCGAGCACCGCGAGGAGGTCGGAGTAGGGGGCCGGGCGGAGCGGGATCTCCTGGCAGCGGGAGCGGATGGTCGGCAGGAGCGCGTCCGGGTCGGTCGCGAGGAGCAGGATCAGCACCTGGCCCGGGGGCTCCTCGAGCGTCTTGAGCAGCGCGTGGGCCGCCTCGGTCTGCAGCTGGTCGGCGGTGTCGACGATGAAGATGCGGCGCGGGCTGGCGAACGGAGCGAGCGACGCGACGCGCTCCAGGCGGCGTACCTGGCAGATGCGGATGCGCGTCGAGTTGTCCGCCGCGTGGTCGTGGTTTGACTCGTCGCAGACGCCGCCGAGCGCGATGCGCTCGATGTCCGGCATCTCGTCCGCCTCGATCTGGCGAGCGACCCGCGTCGTGAGGTCGGGGACGGTAGGGTCCTCGGCGCTCGGGGAGATGAGGGTCTGCGCCAGGCGGTGCGCCAGCGTGCCCTTCCCGACGCCGTCCGGCCCCGTCACGAGGTAGGCGTGCGCCAGGTTGCCGGACGCGATCGCGCGTCGGAGCGCCTCGACGGCTCCGTCCTGTCCGAAGACGCCCCACGCGTTCCCCCCGAGGGGGACGCCAGCGCCGTCGAGCGCGGAGACGTCAGCCACGGATCGCCCTCGGGGCGAGGTGGACGGGTGCCGCGAATGAAAGGACGGACGGCTGCGCCGTCGTCACAGGGCTGGGCATGGATTCACCGCGTTCGGCGCACCGTTCGACGGGTGCTGCTCGGTTCAACGCTCGCGAATGACGCACCGTGAAGTCGCACGGGACGGAGCGAGCGCAGGTGTTCTATCCGCCGATTATGCCACGCGGAACCAAGTAAACGCCGCGTCCCGGGAGGTCATGGATCGGCGCGCGCGTGGAGGCAAAGAAAACGCGCCCTGCGGGGACAGGGCGCGTTTCGATTCGACCGGGAGGCGGAGGAGGGGGGCCCACCTCCCGAGGTCTGGCGAAGGGTCTAGAAGCGGAACAGCGCGGCCGGGTCGGTGACCCGCTCGGCCATCGTGGCAGCCTCGCGCCGGACCTCGTTGTAGGTCGGGGCGTTGCGGCGGCCGCGGGTGACGATCTCGCTGTAGAACCGCTGGACGTTGATGTCAGCCATGGTGGGAACTCCTCTTTCGGTCTTGGTCCGGGTCAGGGCCGTTCCCTGTTCCGTCCGTCTTCCGATGACTGAAGTTTCGGTGATTGTGCGCACTTTCGCAAGTGAAAGTGCGCACAAGCGCGTTAATTTCACGTAAATTATGAACGTGGCACCCCATGACAAGCGTGCTCATGCTCACTCGATCGACGAATCTCGCTTGATTTCGCTCGATTGCGATGATCGCAGGGCGGATCTCAGGGGTTTCCCGAGTCTTTCGAGCGCTGTGTCGGTTAGTCGCTGACGGGCGTGCAGAGGAGGTCGTACGGCAGTGCGCCGTCGACCCGGGCGCGGACGAGGGAGCCCGCGGGGAACGTGCCCTTGAGGAACGCGAGGCCGTCCACCTCGGGAGCATCGCGATAGGTGCGGCCGACGACGACGGCATCGCCGCTCACCGACTCGGTCGGTTCCTCGGATTCGACGAGGACGTCGACCTCGCGGCCGACCATCGCCTGGTTCTTCTCGTGCGAGATCTGCTGGGCCAGCTCCATGAGGGCGCCGTAGCGCTCCTCCATGACCTCGGACTCAACCTGGTCCGGGAAGGTCGCTGCGGGCGTGCCGGCCTGCGGGCTGTACGTGAACGCGCCGACGTGGTCGAACTCCTGCTCCTCGACGAAGTCGAGCAGCTCGTCGAACTCCTCGTCGGTCTCGCCGGGGAAGCCGACGATGAACGTGGTGCGGAGGACCGCGTCCGGGATCGCCTTGCGGATGACCTCGATGCTCTCCCGCGACTTCGAAAGACGCGGGCGCTTCATGCGCTGGAGCATCGAGTCCGAGCCGTGCTGAAGCGGCATGTCGAGGTAGGGGACGACGTTGGGCAGCCCCGCCATCGCCTCGGCGAGCCGAGGGGTGACGCGGCCGGGGTAGGCATACATCAGCCGGATCCACGGCACCTCGGGTACCGCCTCCGAGAGCTCCTCGAGGAGCTTCGCGAGGCCGTCGCGGTCGCCCTCGTCCTCGCCGTAGGCCGTCGAGTCCTGGGCGACGAGCACGAGCTCCTTCGCGCCGGCCGCAGCGAACATGCGCGCCTCGGCGATGAGCTGGCGCGTGGCGCCGGAATGCATCCGCCCCTTGATCGTCGGGATGATGCAGAAGGTGCACGGGCGGTCACAGCCGTCCGAGATCTTGAGGTACGCGCTCGGCTGGCCGAGGAGCGGGAGGCCGCCGTCCGGGATGTCGAACGTCGCCGAGGACGCGCCGACCGAGGCAGCGATGGCATCCCACTGCTCGGCGCCGAAGATCTGGTCCACGCCCGGGACCGCCTGCTTCACGGTGTCGCCCGCGATCTGCGTCAGGCAGCCGACGACGTAGAGCTGCTGGCCGTCGCGGCGGGACTCATCGAGGCCGCGGACGACCTCGATCGATTCGTCCTTCGCGGCGTCGATGAAGCCACACGTGTTCACCAGCAGGAGATCGGCCTCGCCGGGTTCGCGCACGGGGGTGTGGCGGCCCGACCGGAGCGCCTGCTCCAGGCGCATCGAGTCGACCGTGTTCTTGGCGCAACCGAGGGTGACGAGGTGGTACTTCACGCTGATCCGAGTGTACGGCGGGCGCCGCTACACGCCCGCCGCACACCCCTTCGACCCCAGGAACGTGCAGTAGTGGTGGGTTCCTGTGCGTTCTCCGGACGCAGTGGGGCTCGACTATGGCTCGAGCCCAAGTGCGGTCTTCACTCGGTATCGCGCGCGGAGGCGGTAGAGCGTGAGCGTGTGCCTCAGCCCGCCCGGGACCGGTGCGACGAGGATCGGGATCGCGAGGAGGCGGCCGCCGGCGGCGAAGAGGAACAGCGGGACGATCCCCCACGACGCCACGAGCACCGACCCGACGAGCGGGCCCACGAAGCCCACCCCGAGCATCGCCAGCTGCTGGGCCGCGACGTACTCGGGAAGGTCGTCGCGCGGTGCGTACTCGATCAGCAGGTTGAACACGGCGAGGTGGCAGATCGCCCAGGCCGTCCCGCCGATCAGCACCGGGAGCGCGGCCTGCCATGGCTCGGTGATGAGCACCCACGCCACCGGCGCCGTCGCGATCCCGGTGATAGCGAGGACGAAGAGCTGACGGGAGCTGAACCGCAGGAGGAGGGCGCTCATCGCGAGCTGGCCCGCGACGGCGGCGATCGACTCGCCGGTCGCCATCATCCCGACCTCGGTCGGTGACGCGCCCAGCGTGCGCACCATGTGCACAATCACGAACGGGCCGGAGATCGTCGAGAAGCCGTGCAGGACGACCATCGCGAGGAGGTAGCGCCGGAAGCGGCCGTCGCTCAGCGCCTTCCGGTAGGCGGTCTTCCTCGGCCGCGGCTCCACGCAGGCGGGTTCCTGCACGCGCGAGACCGTCCACGCGCCCAGCGTGCCGAGCGCGGCCCCCGCGAGGAACACCCACTGGTAGCCCTCGAGGCCGGCGAAACGCGCGATCGACCAGCCGGCGAGCGGGACGAGCGCCATGCCGGTCAGGCTGGCCGCGAGTGAGCGGCGCGCGTTGAAGACGCCGGTCAGGCGCTCGGGGACGACGTCGGCGAAGAGGGCCATCCACGACGGATGGGACAGCGAGCCGGCGAGGACGCGCAGGCCGCCGAGGACGATGAGCGCGCCGACCGCGAGGTTCGTGTGCCCGAGGAACGGCAGCGCCGCGATCGGGATGAGCGCGAGGCGCGCGAACCCCCATCCGCCGAGGAGCACGACGAGCTTGCGGGAGCGCGTGCGCCGGGCGATCCACGCGGCCGGGAACAGCGCGACCAGGCCCGCGAGGGCCGTCGCCGCCGACAGCAGCCCGACCTGCGCCGTGCTGGCCCCGAGGGCGACGAGGTAGACCGGGAGGAAGGGGAGGGCGGCGTCAGACGCCGACGCGAGCATCCCCTCGGCGAAGAGCGCCTGGCGCGACCGCGACCCGAGGACGCGGTCCTCGGATCCGGCGGGGCGTGCCGGCGCCGGACGGCGGCTGGCAGAGGAGGTCCACTCGGGCGCGCGGTAGGCGCCACCTCGACGGAATCGCAGCACGGGGTGTCCTCGGGGCTGGGGGAGATTGCGCTGGTGTCTGATCGCTGTTCAGAAGTCCATAACGACCGATGACACGGAAACGTTACGTTCTGCTCCGGCTTGACTACAACGGAGCAAGAAGCCGACTGACACGAGGCGCGCGTAAAGATTGGGAGAATTCCCCGGCGCGGTCCGCCGCGCCTCCCCATTCGCCGGACGGTCAGCCTCGCTCGGCGCGCTGGTCCTCGCTGCGCCGGTGGACCGTGTCGAACTTGTCGCGCTCGCGGATCCACTCCAGGTAGACCACCGCCCAGCCCTCGGCGCCCATGAAGCAGGCCGCCCCCGCCACGGAGAAGAGGTCGCCGGCGCGCACCCCCGAGATGAGGAAGAGGACGGTGCCGAGCAGGAAGAGGAGGTAGAGGATCACACGCTGGCCGAGGCTCATGCCTCGACCGTAGCGCCGTCCGCTAGCCCTCGAAGCGTTCGATCACGAGAACGGCATTCTGGCCGCCGAACCCGAATGAGTCCTTCAGGAGGACGCTCGGGTTCACCTCCCGCGAGGTGTGCGGCACGTAGTCGAGATCGCAGCCCTCGCCCGGGTTGTCCAGGTTCAGGGTGGGCGT
This sequence comes from Dehalococcoidia bacterium, assembly GCA_020634075.1. Taxonomy (GTDB): domain Bacteria; phylum Chloroflexota; class Dehalococcoidia; order UBA2979; family UBA2979; genus W-Chloroflexi-9. The sequence continues at coordinate 14,906 of JACKCJ010000003.1, forward strand.
CACCACGCCGGTGCGCAGCATCTGCACCGCGGCCACGGTCTCTACGCCGCCCGCGCCCCCGAGCAGGTGCCCGATCTGCGACTTCATCGCGGAGACGTGCAGCTGCCTGGCGTGCTCGCCGAAGACGGTCTTCAGCGCGTCCGTCTCGGCGCGGTCGCCGACGTCGGTGGCCGTGGCGTGCGCCGAGATCACCTCGACGCGCTCCGGGTCCACGCCAGCGTCCGCGAGGGCGAGCCGCATGGCGCGCGCCGCCCCGGCGCCGTTCTCGGCCGGCGCCACGAGGTAGGCGGCGTCCGCGCTGACGCCGTAGCCGGTGATCTCGGCAAGCGGCTCAGCGCCACGCGCGCGGGCGTGGTCGAGCGTCTCGAGGAGCAGCATCCCGGCGCCCTCGCCCGGGGCGAAGCCGTCTCGGTCGCGGTCGAACGGCCGCGAGGCGCGTTCGGGCGTGTCGTTGTAGCCGGAGGTGAGGGCGCGCATCGAGGCGAACCCGGCGAGCCCGAGCTCGCAGATGCCGGCCTCGGTTCCCCCCGCCAGCATCACGTCCGCGGCGCCGCGACGCAGCACCTCGACGGCATCGCCGATCGCCTGGGTGCCCGCGGCGCAGGCGGTGGTGACGGTGTTGTTGTAGCCGAGGAGGCCGAACTGGATGGCGACGTTGCCGCCGGCCATGTTGGAGAGCCGCTTCGAGATGTAGAACGGGTCCACCTTCATGCCGCCGCGCTCGTCCATCGTGCGGACGGCCTCGAGGTCGTTCGGGAGCCCGCCGCCGCCGTTCCCCATCATCACCCCGAAGCGTTCGCGCTCGGCGTCCGAGAGGGCGTCGAGTTCGATGCCGGCATGCTCAATCGCCATGCGCGAGGCGGCGACGGCCATCTGGCTGAACCGCGCCATGCGCCGGCCGTCCTTGCGGTCCATGTAGAGGGTGTAGTCGAAGTCGAGGCACTCGCCGGCGACCTGGCAGGGGTACGCGCTCGGGTCGGCGAGGGTCATCCTCCCGACGCCGGACTTGCCGGCGGCCGCGTTCGTCCAGAACTCGTCGAGCCCGATGCCGAGCGGCGCGATCACGCCCATGCCGGTCACCACGACTCGCGGTCGCCCGTCAGCCATCTGTCCGCCCCTCGTGCGCACCGGGGGCGATCCCGCCCTGCGGTGGTCGTTGTGCCGCGTACGTTGTTCTGGAGGCTGGGATCGTAGCGTGACCCGGCCGTTCGGTCGGCCCGCTGACGTTCCTGACGGTTCCCGTACCGTTCGTCGAGGCACACCGTGTCACCCCGTAGAATCCCGAGTTGGGGGTCGGGATCATGTCGACGCGGAGCAGGCAAGCTCGTCAACGGTCGCTGCTGGCTGCCGCGCTCGTCGTCCTCGCGTTGATCGCGGGCTCTCGCGTGCCGGCTCCCGTGACCGCGGCCGATGAGCCGCTTCGGCTGATCGTGGAGGTGAAGCCGGAAGTCGGCATCGCCTCGGACGACGCGCCGACGAACAACGCGCTCCGCAGCGACTTCGTGAGCGCCCCACCCGCCTCCGTCGACGTCCTCCTCGAAGTCCCCGACACGCGCTACGTCGCCGTCGAGGTCGCGCCGGGCGACCTTGGCGAGCTCGCGGAGGACCCTCGCGTCGCGCGCCTCGAGGTGGACCACGAGGTCCGCGCCCAGGACACGCCCGGGCAGACGCTGATGAACCTGGAGTACGCGACCGTGCGTCACCGCACGGGCAACGGCGTCCGCGTGGCCGTGTTCGATACGGGCGTTGACTCCACACACCCGTCGCTCACCGGACGGGTCCAGGCGGGGGGCTGCTTCATCGATCCGACGTACTGCCCGGTGGGCAGCGGGCTCGCCGCGGTCGCCGACGACAACGGACATGGCACGGCCGTCGCTTCCGTGATCGCGTCTGGTGGAGGCGGTGGCGTGGAGGCCGGCATCGCGCCGGACGTGACGATCTACGCGTACAAGGTGCTGGACTCGAACGGGATCGGGTTCGTCTCCGAGGTGCTCGCCGGCTTGTCCAGCGTCTACGCCAACCCAAACGGGATCGACGTCATCAACCTCAGCCTGTCGGGCGCGCCGTCCTCCTCGTGTGACGGCGGCTCGTACGGATCGATGGTGACGCAGCTCCGGACGGTCCGAGGCATCCTCGTGATCGCTTCCGCCGGGAACGGCGGCAGCACCAGCGGGATCGGAGCGCCGGCCTGCGCGACCTCGGCGATCTCCGTCGGCGCTGTGTACAGCGCCGATGTGGGAGGTCCGACCTACTCGCTCGGCGGCAGCGCGACCTGCTCCGACGCGACCACGACCGCCGACCAGATCCCCTGCTATTCGAACACCACCACGGCCACCGACGGCAACGGCCAGCCGCTCCTGGACGTCCTCGCCCCGGCGGACTGCACCCTCGCGGCAGCGCCCGGGGGAGGGACCACCTCGTGCTTCGGTGGGACATCCGCCGCGGCCGCCTACGTCTCGGGGGCCGCCGCGGTGCTGCTCTCGGTCGGGCTGTCGCCTGACCAGGTGGATCAGCGGCTGCGGATCGGCACCACCGTCACCGACCCGCGCAACGGCCTCGCACGGCCCCGCATCGACCTTCAGGCGGCGCTCTCCGCGCCGGGCACGACGCGGAACGTCGATGCGGCCGATTCCGGCTGCGGCCCGTCCGGCCCGACGTACTGCACCATCCAGACGGCGATCTCGGCCGCGTCACCGCTCGACGTGATCCAGGTAGCCGCCGGCACCTACCACGAGAACGTGGACGTCGTCCGCGACCTGACGATCGCGGGGGCGGGGGTGGACCTCACCGTGATCGACGGCGGCGGGACGGGCGAGGCACTGCGCGCGGAGGATGTCGCCGCGACGCTGCGGAACCTCACGCTCCGGAATGGCGGCCCGGCGCAGAGCAGCAGCGTCCAGCCCACGCTGGGCGTGTGGGGGACGGCATACCTCGACGCCTCTGCCCTCGCCGTCCGGGACGGGCTGGACACCGGCGTGCACGTGGAAACCGACGCACGCGCGGTCTGGAACGGGGGCGCGGTCACCGGCAACGGCGACACCGGGATCGAGGTGCGCGGGCAGGCCGACCTCACCGGCGTCGATGTTGGCAACAACACCGTGATCGGGTCTTCCACGTACGGTGGCGGCATCGCCGTGCAGGCCTCCGCGAGCTATATCGGGCGGCTGACGATGACCGGCGGGAGCGTCACCGGGAACTCCGCGATTGGCGGCGCCGGCCTCGCGAACCGTGGGGTGGCAACGCTGACCGACGTGACGGTCTCGGGAAACCACGTGCTCACCTCGAGTGGCCTGGGTGACCTCGTCCCGGAGGCCGGCAACGGTGGGGGCATCTCTAACGTCTCGCAGCCCGCGACCCCCGGGACGCCCGAGTACGGCACGAAGGTCGCCGGGTCGGGCGTGCTCACGCTCGTGCGAGTCACGATCACCGGTAACGAAGGCCGTCATGGCGGCGCCGGGCTCTTCAACGCCGGGATCGCCGACCTCGAGGGCGGCGTGATCGAGGGGAACTACACGACCACTCCTTCCTCCGGGGCCGGCACCGGCATTCGGAACGTCGCCTTCGCGTTCGAGCACGTCTCGACTCACGACCGTGTCGTGCTGGCGGGAACGGGCGAACTGACCGCCAACGGCACCTTGATTGGCGCGGCGGGCGGTTCACCGAACATGAGCGCATGGCACGGGGGTGGCATCGCCAACTCTGGGACCGCCACCCTGACCAATGTGGTCGTCAGGAACACCTCGGCGCAGGCCGCGGGCGGGGCGATCTACAACGCCGCGCCTGGTCAGGGCACGGGCGTCAACTACGAGGGGCCCGCGATCCTGTCGATGACCGGCGGCGCCATCATCGACGCGTCGTCTCGCGACGGGGGCGGCCTCTTCGTCGGGGCGACGGCCGACGTCACGCTGGACGGCGTCCAGATCGCCGGCAACGCCGTGGCGTCCAGCAACTGCGGACCGTCTCCCTCCGTCGCGCACGGTGCCGGTGTCTACATCGAGGCCGGCGGGCAGTTCTCCGCGACGCACTCCGCCTTCGGCGACAACACGAGTGACCACTGCGGCACCACCGAGGAGGAGGACGTGGAGGCGGCCGGATCGACGACGTACGACCTCACGGCGAACTGGTGGGGCTGCGCCGAGGGCCCGGCCACCTGTGGCGTCGTGTACGCCACCGCCGATCTCTCGACGTGGGTCGCGGAGCTCGCGCTGTCGGCATCGGCCTCCGCGCCGACAACGGGGACGGCGGTCACGGTCACGGGCTCGCTGCTGGACCAGGACGGCGCGAGCCTCGGGGGAGCACCCGGGCTCCTCGTGTCCGTCACCGGCGCCAATCCCAGGAGCGCCACGCTGGCGGCTGGCTCGAGCTACTCGCTCACCGGGTCGACTCCCGGCGACGACGTGGTGACGGCCTCCTACGCCGCCACCACCGACGGACCATCCACCGGACTGTCCGGGACGGTCGAGATCGCGTGGGCCAGCCCCGCGCCACCACCGGCCGGCGGTGGTGGGGGTGGGGGTGGAGGAGGCGGAGCGCCTGCCGGGGGCGGGGGTGGAGGCGCAGCTCCGACCCCGACGCCGCCGCCTGTGCCGACGCGCGCCGCGGAGCCGGGTGGCGTGTCCGTCCCCCTCCACAACGGGACGGCCTCGAAGATCGAGCCGAACGCCGGGGCGTCACTCCAGTCCTCGAGCGACGATGGAACGTCGGCGCGCGTGGACGTGGCGCCAGGCACCTTCCCTGACGGCACGACGGTGACGCTCGGCGCGGTGGTGGACCTCGACGCGCTCGTCTCGCAGGCGCCGCCTCCGGCGCGCGCCAGCGTCATCCTCGGCTTCCAGGTGACGGCAACGGCCGAGGACGGGACGGCCCTCACCAGGGACTTCGCCAACCCCGTCACGCTCGAGTTCACCGTCCCGGCGACCGCGCTGCCTGCGGGCGCGCGGCCCGAGGATCTCGTCGTGGCGTTCTGGAACGGCGCGTCGTGGGTCGAGGTCGCGGGCAGCGTCACGACCGGGGCCGGCGGGCAGCTCGTCTTCAGTGTGAGCACGGACCACTTCACGCTGTTCAGCGTGCTGCATCGTCCCGGTGCGTCGAGCACCGGTGTGTTCGCCGAGAATCTCCCGCGGTCGGGCGTGGCGCTCGCGACGTGGGGCGGTGGGACGATCCAGCAGGCGTTCACGCTGCGGACGCCGACGGGCGGTCGGCTGGTGTCGATCTGGACGTTCGTCGGCGGGCGGCCCGTGGGCTACGCCGCGGCCTCACCTGACTTCGCGAATGCTCGCTTCCGGGCGCTCTTCCCGGGCGGTGTGATCCCCGCGGGAACGCCTCTGCTGCTCGTGATCGAGTAGCCGCTAGTTCACGTCGAAGGCGCGAGCGAGGACACCGAGGCGGGAGCGCAGCACGGTGATGGCTGCCTCGGCGAGTGGGCGGCACTTCAGCTGGAGGTCCCAGTCGAGGTCGGCGGAATGGTCCATGAACCATTCGAGCTCATCGAGCATGAGGGGCGCGCGGCTCACCTCGTGGGCCGTGTCCAGCGCCCGGTAGCCCTGCAGGCGCGCATGGCCGGCGACCGCGCCGAGGTCCGTGAAGGCAGCGCCACAACCGACGGCGAACAGCATCCCGCCGAGCGGCGTTGCGGCCGGCGGCACCCCCTGCCGGAGCGCGCGTGCGGTCACGCGGCGATGGTCCGAGGCGTACTCCATCGTGAGGTGGCCGCCCGCTCCGACGAGGCCCGCGAGTCCCTGGATGATCTGCAGGTCGATCCCCTCCGGGATCTCGACATCGCCGCCGTTGACCGGCACGTGGCCGGCGAACTCGGTGACGGTCACCCAGCTTTCGCCGCCGTCGCCGGCGTGATGCCGCGCGGTGAACACGGGCGCGAGCGTCCGCCCGAGGTCGTCTGATTCGAGGAAGGCACGAAACGGGGTGGCGCCGCGCGTCGCTGCGCCGACCTCGACGCTGAGGCGGACGCCCTGCCCCACCTCGAGGCCGTCGAGGGCCGCGACGGGGTGGTCCGGCGTCTCAGAGATGGCGCGCCACGGCTCGGATGCGTCCGGCACGGTTCCTCGTTCCAGCAGTCGACGGTTCAGGTAGCAGGTGGGATGTTGCTCGCGACTTTCGCGCGCGCTGCTAGAGACTACACTCCCCGCCCATGACGGACGCCTCCCCCTCCGATGCCGCCCGGTCCTCGTCCGGGCCGCGAGCGCTGGACGAAGCCACCCTGCGCGAGTACGTGACGGTGATGCGCGATCTGCTCGCGCACGGAGGCTTCGAGCGCACCGGCGATGTCCTCGCCGCCAAGAAGTGGGACTTCGACCACATCACGCGCTGGCTCGACGCGCACGGCCGGCCCGACCGGCGCCGGACGATCCACGTCGCCGGCTCGAAGGGGAAGGGCTCGGTCGCCTCGATGGCGGCGTCGATCCTCAACGCCGCGGGGGCGCACACGCTGCTGATGACCTCGCCGGACCTGCATTCGGCGCGCGAGCGCATCCAGGTGGACGGCGCCCCGCTCGACTACGCGGAGTTCGCGGCCGTGGCGCGCGAGCTCCTCGCGGAACCCGATGTCGCCGGCTGGTCGTACTTCGAGATGCTCACGGTGATGGGTTGGATGGCGGGGCAGCGCGCCGGCTGCGACTGGCAGGTCGTCGAGGTCGGCCTCGGCGGTCGGCTCGACACGACCAATGCGCTCGCCGAGAAGCTCGTCGCGGTCGTCACGCCCATCGACCTCGAGCACGTCCAGATCCTCGGCGACTCGATCCCGGCGATCGCGCGTGAGAAGGCCGGCATCATCACCGGGCCCTGCGAGGTCGTCGTGCCGCCGATGCGACAGAGCGCGATCGACGTCGTGCGCGACCGGGCGGCGGAGATGGGTGCGACGTTCCACGCGCTCTCCGACGAGTGCGCGATCCGCGTCGTGTCGTCCGGTCTCGACGGCCAGAAGCTCGATGTGCGGACGCCGGTGCGGACCTACCGCAACCTCGAGACGACGCTGGCCGGCGCGTACCAGGTGGACAACCTCGTCACCGCCCTCCGCGCCGCCGAGCTGGCGTGGGCATCGACCGGCGACGAGTTGCCCGAGGCGGCCGTCCGTGACGGGCTGCGACGCTTCCGCATGCCCGGCCGCTTCGAGGTCATCCAGCGCAAGCCGCTCACGATCATCGATGGCCTGCACACGCCGCTCGCGGCGCGCCGCTTCCTCGAAGGCGTCCGCGGCCTCCCGGTGCCCCGTCGCCGCGCGTGGGTGCTGGGCGTGCTGTCCGACAAGGCGGTGGACCAGCTCGCGGACGCGCTGTTCGAGGAGGGCGATGACGTCATCGTCGTCCCCGCCGGGTCCGCCCGGAGCGCCGCCGTGGCCGACGTCGTGCGGGCCGTGAACGCGACGGGCGCGATTGCACAGCGCGGCTCATCGGTCGCGGACGGCATCGACCGGGCGAGTGAGATGGTCGGCCCGGGCGGCGCCGTGCTCGTGGTGGGGTCGCTCTACGTCGCCGCTGCCGCGCGGGAGCACCTCCTCGGCGTCGCCGGCGATCACGCGCTCGGCCTCCGCTAACGCAGACATTCGTTGACGGGGCGTCCGCTGGACGCCTGCACACGCTGGCCCGAGATCGGCCCGAACCGATAGCATCGCCCGGTCCGTGACGCGCTCGCAGTCGCTCGTAGCTCGCTGGATCGAGGCCGCATGCCACAGACCGTGACGCTGGTCCACGCGCCGATTGGCGGCCGTGCGGCCCTGCTGCCGGAGGTCGAACGCGTCGTCGCAGAGGCGGCCCGGGGCACGCTCGGCGAGGGCGTGACCAACGCGTATGCCGGGGTGGGCGACGGGATGCTCACGGTCGTGCTGCTTCACGACGCGGGTGAGGGCGACCCTGACGTGCATCGCGCCGCCTGGAGCGCCCTCGACGCCGGCTGCTCCGCGGCGAAGTCCCTCGGGGTTCCCGGCCTCGGCCACGGGCTCCCGGTGGATGCAATCGCGGGGACGCTGCGTGGCTCCGGGATCTCGTACGCCGAGCTCGTGCTCACCGAACGGCCGAGCGGCCCCATCGTGGCGCTGCTGACGTCAGGGGCGTCGCTGGGCGCGCTGAACGTGCCGCTCGCACGTGCGTTCACGGACGCGTTCGCGACACCGGGCCTGCTCGGCGAACGCCTGCGGCGCGGCTTCATCTTCGAAGTGCACGACCTCGAAGAGCCTCGGAAGCGGATGTTCGCGGCGCCGGCGGAGCTCTACGACCTGCTCGGCTGCCTCGCGCGGCCGGAGCGGTTTGCTCTCAAGAGCATCGTGACCGCCGAGGGCGCCGTCGCGGCCGTGGCTTCCTCGGCGCGTCGCTCGGACGTCATCGCTGACGCCGAGGACGACTCGCCGATCGCGCTCGTCCGCACGGGTGACGACGCGCCCGACCTCGATGGCCTCGTTGCCGCCTTCACGGCCACGGACGGTGCGCCGGCGGTGCGAGGGATCGCGTTCCACCTCGGGCGCGACCGGCTGCTCGGCCCGGTCGAGGTCATCGCGACCGCGGGCGGGCAGGGTGACGGCACCCTGGCGCGACAGGCACGTCGCGAGCCGCTCGAGCTCGACGTCTCCCGCTGGTCCGAGCGCTGATCGCGCGCTGATCGGGGCGGCGCGTCGCGTCGGTCCGAACCGATACGAACCCTTCACCACGCGCCGACGAACCGGAGCGGGGTTCTGATCTATCATTGCGGCCTGAAATCACCATCCTCGCCCGTGGCTCGCCGTCCTCGGTGTTCCTCGGGCCGTGCGGAACGCTGCCAGCCGCAACGCTGCTGCCAGCCATCGGGAGAGCCCCATGTCGACGAGCACGCCGATCGCCGTACACATCCCCGCTGACGTCCCCGCGGACATGGCGCGCACGTACGAGGAGAACTACCGCCTGGTCACGAAGGACACGGGACGCCTCGCGCTGTTCGCGGGCGACCAGAAGGCGGAGCACCTCAACGACGACTTCTTCGGTTCGACGAAGACCGGCCCGATCGCGGCCGAGGACGCGGACCCGGAGCACCTGTTCCGCATCGCCCAGCAGGGTGTCATCGGCTGCTTCGCCAGCCAGCTCGGGCTCGTCGCCCGCTACGGTCCGGATTACGCGGACGTGCCCTACCTGGTGAAGGTGAACAGCAAGACCCACCTCATCAAGGGCGACCATGGCGACCCGCGTAGCCAGGCGTGGGTGACGCTCGACCAGGTCGCGTCGCTCCGAGACGCCGGGCTGAAGATCGTCGGCGTCGGCTACACCGTGTACCCCGGCAGCGAGTTCGAGTCCGAGCAGATGGCCGAGGCGGCACAGGTCTGCTACGAAGCCCACCGCCGCGGCATGATCGCCGTCCTCTGGGTGTACCCGCGTGGCCGAGCCGTCCCGAACGAGCGCGACCCGCACCTGATCGCCGGCTGCGCCGGTCTCTCGGCCGCCCTCGGTGCTGACTTCTGCAAGGTGAACTACCCGAAGACGGAGAGCGGCTCCGTCGCGGAGTCCTTCCGCGAGGCCGTGCAGGCGGCGGGCCGTACGCGGCTCATCACCGCCGGCGGCGAGGGCACCGACGTGAAGAGCTTCCTCCAGACGCTCCACGACCAGATCTTCATCAGTGGCGCCGCGGGCAGCGCGACGGGGCGGAACATCCACCAGAAGCCGCTGGAAGAGGCCGTGCGCATGACCCGCGCGATCGCCTCCATCACGTACGGCGGCTGGTCGGTCGAGGACGCCGTGTCGGTCGCCGAGGGCGACGCCGACTTCTCCCTGTAGCTCGCCCCTCCCGCCGTCAGGCGGGGCGACGGGTGCACTAGTAGTAGTATCCATACGGGCCGCGTGAGCGGCGCGGAGAATCGCACATATGACGTCCAGCCCCGCCGCTGACCTCGCGTCCGTCCTCGCCGGACGGTTCGAACGGGAGGTATGCGACATCCTCGCCCGCTTCGCGGATGCGAGCGCGGAGTTGCGTGACGCCCTGGCCACGGCGCCGCTGTCGAACCTCCTCGGTGCGACGGGTGACGTGAACGTGCAGGGCGAGTCGACGCAGAAGCTGGACGATCGCGCCAACGAAATCTTCAAGGCCGCGCTGAGCCTCTCATCCGTCGCTCGCCTCATCTCCGAGGAAGAGGACGAGCCGATCGAGGTCGGCGACGGCCGCTACACGCTGGGCTTCGACCCGCTCGACGGCTCCTCGAACATCGGGTTCGCGTCGGTGGGCTCCGTGCTGGGCGTGTACGACGGCGTCGCGCGGAACTCCTTCGACGCCGGGGGGATGACCGGGCGCTCGCTGGTGGCAGCGGCGTTCACCGTCTACGGGCTGCCGACGATGCTCATCGTCGCGTCCCGCGAGCAGGTGTCGTCGTTCGCGTTCGATCCGTCCGACCGCAGCTGGCGCGTCGCCGCCGAGCGCATCACGGTGCCGAAGGCGACCTACACCAGCATCAACTGGACCTACCACTCGCGCTGGTCGCCGAGCGTCGTCGGCGGCGTCGAGGCCGCCTCCGATGGCCTCCGGGGCCGCTACTCCGGCTCGATGGTGGAGGACATCCTCCGCGTCCTGCTGGCGGGCGGCGTCTTCATGTACCCGGAGGACTCCAGCTCGCCGAACGGCAAGCTCCGCATGCTTTACGAGGTGTGCCCGATCGGCTTCGTGATGGAAGCCGCCGGGGGTGCCGCCTCCACGGGCACGCAGCCGGTGCTCGATGTCGCGGTGACGTCCCCGCACCAGCGCAGCCCGTTCGTCGCCGGCGCCACCGACGCGGTCGGCCGCTACATCGCGGGCTACGGCAGCGCGAGCTAGCAGGCTGGAGAGACGCCTGCACCTGAGGGGAACCCAACGATGACGGCGAAGCCCCGCATCCTGCTGGCCACCGGCAACCAGGGCAAGATCCGCGAGATGCGCGCGATCCTCGGCGACCGGTTCGAGGTGCTCATCCCCGCCGACCTGCACCTGCAGATCCCCCCGATCGTCGAGACCGACCGCTCGTACACCGAGAACGCCGTGAACAAGGCCACGGCGGTCGCTCGCGCCAGCGGCATCCCGGCGCTGGCCGATGACTCCGGCATCGAGGTCGACGCGCTCGACGGACGTCCCGGCCCGCTCTCCGCCCGCTTCGGCGGCGTCTCCTGCCAGTCCGACGAAGACCGCTACCGGCTGCTGCTCCGCAAGCTCGAGGGCGTGCCGCGCTCCCAGCGCGGTGCTCGCTTCCGCGCCGTCCTCGCCCTGGCGATCCCCGGCAACCGCCCGATCGTCCGCGAGGGCGTGGTCGAAGGCCGTGTCGCCCTCGACGCGCGCGGGACGAACGGTCACGGCTACGACCCGGTGTTCGAACCGCTCGAGGCAGGCGGCAAGACCGCCGCCGAGCTGACCGCCGACGAGAAGAACGCGATCTCGCACCGGGGCCGCGCCCTGGCCGCCCTGAGCGAAGCCCTCGACGGCCTGAGGTTCATCGAGCGCTAGTCGGGCTCCGGAGCGGTTCCCGCTCCCGCCACCACGTACACGTCGTAGCGGGCGGACTTGCCCTCGACGACGAACGCGGGCTTCTTCCCGCCCACCGGCGGCGCGTGGGGCGGGCGCTTCACGACGACACGATGCACGGCGTACTCGAGGGCGACCGCGAGGAGGTCCTCGGTGTCCTCGTCGGGGCCGAGGAGTCGCTGGAGCAGCTGCATCTCCTTCTGCGCCTTCGCCGCCTTCCCGCGCTCGGGGAACATCGGATCGACCAGCACGATGTCCGGGCGCTCGTCGAGCGCGGCGAGGATGGCGCGAGCGTCGCCGTCGCGAACATCGACGCGCCCGGCGAGGTCGCGCAGGCCGCCGTTGTCGGCGCGGGCGAGAGCGTCGCGGAGCAGGAGCGCCACGATCGGCGAGCGCTCGCAGGCGATGACGTGGCAGCCGAGGGCGGCGGCGAGCGCTGAGTCACGTCCGAGGCCGGCGGTGGCGTCCAGGACGAGGGGTTCCGGGTGCTTCTTCAGGCCGAGCGCCGTCGCGAGACGGCCCTCGCCGCGCCGGGCGTCGCGGAGCCGTTCGGCCATGCGGCCCCCGAGGAAGTCGGCGCGGGCGACGGTCGCGCCGTCGCGGAGCGACCAGCCGTCCTCGTCGAGGTGCAGCGTCAGCCCATCGGGCGCTGCGCCGCCCACGGGAAGGTGGAGGCCGGCGGCGGCGAGTGCCGCGACGCCTTCGAAGCCTCGCGCAGCGCTGACGACGACCGGAGCGGGAGCAACCATGACCGTCATCGTACGTTCAGGGTTCTCCTCCCCGCGCGTAGCGCTCAAGGCCAGTACGATGCGGGCCTTCGGGTGGCTCGTTTCGATGGGGTCGGCGTTGGGCGGCAAGCTCAAGTCTGTGCTGGCGCTGGCGTGGCTGTTGGCCGCTGCCGGTCTCGCCTCGTGTGGCTCGGATACCCCCGAGCTGCCTGAGTCCGTCACGCGTCCCGTGACGATCCGCATCGCTGCGTTCCAGGGGCCGGAGACCACGGCCCTCTTCCGGATCATCCCGGAGTGGGAGCACATCACCGGCAACACCGTCGAGCTCGGCATCATCGACCGCGAGACGGGCGAGCGGATGGTCGCCGGCGACTACGTCACCTACCGCGAGGCCGTGATCTCGAACGCGGAGCAGGGGCTCGGCGAGTACGACGTGATCATCGTCGACGACCCGTGGATGCCCTACCTCGCGACGAACAACCACCTCGCGCCGCTCGCCCCGTTTGGCTACGAGCGCGACCCCGACATCGTGGAGCGTTCGAGCTCGCTCGGTGTCTGGCCGCCCACGTTCGGCCCGCTGCCGCCGGACCAGGAGGGCATCGAGCGCGGCGCCGAGACGTACGCGCTGCCGCTGGTCGGGAACGTGATGATGCTCTGGTACCGCCAGGACATCATCGGAAAGCCCGAGACGCTCGACGAGCTGCGGACGAACCTCGACAACCCCGACCCGGCGTACATCGGCTCCGCCGGCCTGGCGCCGTCGACCAACCCGCACGTGTTCCTCTCGTGGCTCGCGTCGCGCGGCGGCGATGTCTTCGACCGCGCGTGGCGCCCGACGCCCCTGCGCTCCTCGATCGCCGCGGAGGCGTTCGCCGAGTACATCGACGAGGCGACCCGCCTCGGGATCCCGTTCGACGAGTACGTCGACGAGCGGTACACGCCGCACGCCCGGATGCTCGACGGCACCGCCGCGGCGGCCGTGGGCTGGGCCGCCGACGCACAGCAGATCCTTACCTCCAGCGTGTCCGACCAGCTGCGCGTCACGCTGTTCCCGGCGGGCCGGCGTTCGAGCACGATCACCGGCAACTGGCTGCTCGCGATCCCGGATGACTCGGCACAGCCGGAAGCGGCGTACGACTTCATCACGTGGGCCACCTCGCAGGACATCATGAAGACGAGCGCGCTCCTCGGCGTGCCCCCGGCACGCGAGTCGCTGTTCAACGATCGCGAGCTCGTGAAGCGCTACTCGTGGCTGCCCGAGGTGGAGGTCGCCCTCCAGAACTCGTTCGCGCGCCCGCGCATCCCCGCCTGGGACGTCGTCGAAGGCATCATCGGCTGCGCGCTGGACCGTGGCCTGATCCGTGCCGCCGACGTGAAGAGCAGCGCGGCCCCGGCCGTCCTCGACGCGGACTCGGACGCCTCGACCGACGCGACCGGCGTCTCCGCGATCAACCCGGTCTACGTCGATATCGCGCAGGAGGAGCTGGACCGCGCCGCGACCGAGATCGAGGGGGTGATGGAGGAGTGGGGCTTCTACCAGGGCTCCGGCTACTACGCCGACCATCCCGGTGAGCACCTGCTCGGCGATCCGCGCGATGAGTGGACCTGCGAGGCGAGCTCGTGAGCGTCGAGACGGCCTCCCGCCCCCGCCGCCCGCTGCGCTTCGTCTCCTGGATCTGGAGCGGATGGGGGCCGCGTCTCCGCCGGTTCGGACGGTGGACCGGATTCCACGAGAAGTCGCTGCTCGACTACATCCAGATCATCGTCCTGCCGTTCTTCCTGATCCTCGGTGGTCAGCTCGTCTCCCAGGCGGTGAACGCCTCCGCTCGCGCCCAGGCGCTGGAGGACGCGCAGGAGCAGCGGCTGCAGGAGTACCTGAACCAGATGGCGTCGCTCGCCCTCGACCGCGAGCTGCTCGGCACCGAGATCTCGCAGGCGCAGGCGACGGTGATCCGCGAGGTGGCTCGCGCCCAGACGCTGACGGCCCTCGCGGGGATGGACGGACCACGGAAGCGGTTCGTCGTCACGTTCCTCTACGAGCTGGGGCTCATCAACGGCAACGACCCGCTGATCCGCATGAACACGAGCGATCTGACCGAGGCCGACCTCGTGGGCGCCGAGCTGTTCGCCTCGAACCTCTCCGGCGCACGGCTCGCGACGGCGGACCTCGAGAACGCGCGGCTCACGTCGGCGCTACTGAACGACGCCGAGCTGAGCAACGCGAACCTGCGCCACGCCCTGCTCGTCGACACGCGGCTCAACGGCGCGGACCTGCGTCTCGCGAACCTCATCGGCATCGACGCCTCGAACGCATCGATGTTCAGCGCGGACCTCCGGGGCGCGAAGCTGACCGAGGCGAACCTGTCGCGGGCGAACCTGCGATCGGTCGACCTCCGGGGCGCCGACCTCAGCAACACCGACCTCACGGGGGCCGACCTCACCGGTGCGCTCATCGGCGCGGACTCGACACTCGACTCCTACACGAAGCTCGATGACGTGACGTGGGCGGGGACGACGTGTCCCGACGGCACCGTCGCGAACGACGAGGGGTGCGAGGCGCACCTCATCCCGATCGAGACGCCCGTCGACACGACCGAGAACGCTGCCGGCGCAGGCGGGTAGGGACGCCGGCGGGCTAGAGGATCTGCTCGAGGAAGCGGCGGGTCCGCTCCTCCTTCGGGTGCTCGAAGATCTCCCCCGGGGTGCCCTCCTCGACTACGCGGCCCTCCTCGAGGAAGAGCAGCCGGTCCGCCACCTGCCGCGCGAAGCCCATCTCGTGCGTGACGATGACCATCGTCATCCCCGTCGCGGCGAGGTCCTCCAGCAGCGCGAGGATGCCGCGGATGCTCTCCGGGTCGAGGGCGGACGTGGGCTCGTCCAGCAGGAGCACCTTCGGCTCCATGGCCAGCGCCCGCGCGATCGCGACGCGTTGCATCTGGCCGCCCGAGAGGTCCGAGGGATACATGTCGATGAGTTGCGGGATGCCGACGCGCTCGAGCAGGTGCTCGGCGCGGTCGTTGGCCTCGGCGGCCGGGATGTGCCCGACGACCTGGGGCGCGAGGGTGATGTTCTTGCGCACGGTGTAGTGCGGGAACAGGTGGAAGTGCTGGAACACCATCCCCACGTCCCGGCGCACCTTTGCCAGGTTGTTGACGTGATGGTCCAGCGTCACGCCGTTCACGATGATGTCGCCCGAGTCGTGCGTTTCGAGCCGGTTCAGGCAGCGGAGGAACGTCGACTTCGCCGATCCCGAGGGCCCGAAGACCACGACGGTCTCGCCTGCCGCGATGTCGACCGTGATCCCCTTGAGCGCGTGGAAGCGGCCGTACCACTTGTGCACGTCGCGACAGATGATCGCCGGCGTCGCGATCGAGGTGTGATCGGTCGCCTCGATCGTCGACGGCATCGTCGTGGGCTGGTCCGTGGTCATGCTCGCCTCGATCCCGCGCCCGAGAGGGCGCGCTCCAGCTGCGACGAGAGTCGCGACAGGCCGAAGGCCGTCATCCAGAACACGAGGCCGACGAAGAGGAGCACCTCTTTCTGCCGGCCGAAGAACTCGGGCTGCTCGGTCGTGGCGCGGGCGGCCTGCAGCATGTCCGTGAGGCCGACGACGGCGACCATCGTGCTCATCATGAACAGGCCGATGAACTCGCCCGCGAGGGCGGGCAGCGAGTTGCGGACCGCCTGCGGCAGCACGATCAGCACCAGCGACTGCGTCCCGCTCAGCCCGAGGGCGCTCGCTGCCTCGCGCTGACCTCGGGGGATCGCGTTCAGGCCGCCGCGCAGGGCTTCGGCGATGAACGCGGCAGTGAACAGCGCGAAGGCGATGGTGACGCGGTAGACGAGGTCGACGTTCTCGAGGCCGCCCCAGCCGGGGAGGAAGTGGCGCAGCGCGAGCCACGCCAGCGTGAGCATCACCGGGAGCGGCAGGCCGCGCATCAGCTCGATGTAGACGGTCGACCCGACGCGCAGCGCACGGAACGACGAGGTCCGCCCGAGCGCCAGCAAGATGCCGAACGGCAGCGCCCCGATCACGGCACCGCTCGACACGATGACGTTGAGGTAGACGCCGCCCCACAGTCCCGGGTCGACGCCGCCGTCGATCAGCAGCAGCACGAGCGAGCTCGGCAGCAGGAGGAACCACAGGCCGCCGGCCACCAGCTGTGCCCGCGTGCGCCCTCCGGCGGAGCGTGAGGACGCGCGCGCGGCGAAGTAGGCGAGGGCCGCGAGGACGGCGGCGGGCGCGAGCTGCAGGGTGCCGGAGGCTCCGGCCATGATCGGCAGGACGAGGATGCCGAAGACCGCGAACGCGATCAGGGCGTTGCGCGTCACCCGGCCCCATGCGCCCCAGCTCCACATCACCGCCACGCCGAAGCCGTAGAGCACCGGCCAGATGCGCCACTCTTCGCCGAGCGGGAAGCGGCCGACGAGCAGCAGGCGGCGGTTCGCGCGGACGACATCGAAGTTCGCGCTCAGCACGAGCCACGAGAAGAACCGCCAGCTCGCCCAGCCGAGGACGGCCAGGAGCACGAGGGAGATCACGGTGTTCGCGGGGGAGTTGAAGAGCCGCGTGCGCAGCCAGCGGCGGGCGTCGTCGGTGGTCAGCGTCCGCGTGCCATCGACGCCGCTGGGGAGTCGCAGGGTCGTCATGCTCGACGCCCCCGGGACCAGGAGAAGCGCCACTGCGGCCCGACGAAGATCACGGCGATCGCGAGGTTCAGGACGAAGTAGGTGACGGTCATCAGGATGAAGACCGGGATCGCCTCGCCGCTGTTGTTGATGATCGTGCCGCCCACGTTCATCAGGTCCGGGAACGCGACCACGATCGCAATCGACGACATCTTCGCGAGGTTCTGCGCCTGCGTGGCGAGCGGGGGCAGCATCACGCGCAGGGCCTGCGGCAGGACGACCAGGCGCAACTGCTGCCAGGGCGAGAGCCCGAGGGCGGCGGCGGCTTCGCGCTCACCCCGGGGGACGGAGGCGATCGCGCCGCGCACAATCTCCGCGACGAAGGCGGCGTTGAAGAGCGAGAGCGCGAGCAGCAGCCCGAAGAACTCCGGTGACATCTGCAGGCCGCCGGTGTACTGGAAGCGGCCGACCTCCGGCAGGTTCCACGTCGCGGGCATGCCTGTCACGACGTAGCCGCCCACGACCGCCACGACGAGGATGCCCAGCGCGGCGCGCGTCGGGTAGCTCGGGCGTCCCGTGTCCTCCTCGCGCGCGGCGAGGACGCGGTGCGCCGCCCACGCGCCGAGGATGCCGGCAAGGACGAGCGCGCCCCACGCCATCGCGCCGTCGCTGAAGCTCAGCCACGGCAGCGCGACCGAGCGGTTCGAGAAGTAGGCGAGACCGAGGATGTCCGCGCTCTCCTGGATGCGCGGCAGGCGCAGCACCACGGCCGTGTAGCAGAACACCACGAACACCGGCAGCGGCATGTTGCGGACGAACTCGACGTACCCGAACGCGAGCTTCGCCGCGAGCCAGTTCGAGGAGAGGCGCGCGATACCGACGCCAAACCCGACGACCATCGAGAGCGCGATGCCGAAGACCGTGATCCGCAGCGTGTTCATCAGCCCCGCGAGGTAGGCCATCCAGCGCGAGTCGCGCCCACTGACATCCGTGAGGACCTGGTCGCCCACGCCAAACCCGGCGCGGTCCTGCATGAACGCGAGGTCGAGGCCACCGGCGGCCTGCGCTCGCGCCGCGATGTAGATCGTGAGCGCCGCGACGATGCCGATCGTCACGGCTTCGAGCAGCGCTCGGCGGACCCGCTCATCGCGGAGCCAGTTCATCCGTCGGGCGGGAGGGATTGCGATCGGCGCAGCCACGGCGACGGCCTAGCGGAACGGCGGGGCGTACATCAGTCCGCCCTCCGTCCACAGCGCGTTGAGGCTCCCGGCGCGCTCGATGCCGAGCGGGGTGATGAAGCGGTCGTACACCTCGCCGTAGTTGCCGACCTGCGCGATCACGTTCCGCATGAAGTCCGGCGAGAGACCCGGGTGAGCCTGGAACGCGGTCCCCTCCTGCGTCGATCCGAGCAGCCGCGCGACCTCCTGGTTCGGCGGATCCTCGGCCATCGCGGCCACGTTCTCGCTGGTCACACCGAGTTCCTCGGCCGCGATCATCCCGAGCACGACCCAGTTCACGAGGTCGGACCAGCGGGCGTCATCGGAACGGGTGGCGGGCGCCAGCGGCTCCTTCGAGAGCGTCTCCGAGAGGATCACGAGCGCCTCCGGACCGCCGGCCTCCTTCGGATACGCGGCACGGCGCGCGGCGAGCTGGGAGCGGTCCGCCGTCCACGCGTCGCAGCGGCCGGCGACGAAGGCCTCCTGGAGGGTCTCGGTGCGGTCGAAGACGAGCGGCTGGTAGGTCACGCCGGTGCCGGCGAAGGTGTCCTCCTGGTTGAGCTGCGTCGTCGTACCGGAGAGCGCGCACACCACCGCGCCGTCGAGGTCCTCGAGCGAGTCGATGCCGTCCTCGGCGCGCACCATCACGCCCTGGCCGTCGTAGAAGTTCGGGACGGCGAACGTCATGTCCTGCATGTCGCGGCTGACCGTCCACGTCGTGTTGCGGATGAGCACGTCGATTTCATGGACGCGCAGCGCCTCGAAGCGGCTCGCGGCGCTGACCCCCACGAACTGGACGCGCTCGCGGTCGCCGAAGATCGCGGCGGCGAGCGCGTGTCCGAACTCGACGTCGAACCCCGCGAAGGTGCCGTCCGGTCGGATGAACCCGAAGCCGGGGAGGGCGTCGTTCACGCCGACCAGCACATAGCCGCGGTCGCGGACCTCGCGGAGGGTGTTGCCGCCCTCGGCGGCAGCGGGCGGAGGCGTGGGCGTCGAGGTGCCCACGGCCGCGGGTTCGGCGTCCGAGCACGCCGCAGCCACGGCCAGCGCGAGCGCGCCGAGCAGGAGCGCGAACGCGCGCGTACGTCGAGAGCGTCGTGCCGCGATGCCCAGGTTCCGAGTCCCCGCTACGAGCCGGATGTCCAGCGTTCGTACCACATCCGCGACTCGGGGGCAGATCGGGGAAGCCCTACCTCAGTGGTGCCTCGTCGTCCGACGGTCCGATCGAAGCGCCGAATTGCTCAGGTCCGGTGGGGTTCGTACTCCTCGTCGTCTCCGCCGGCCGTGACCTGCGCGTGGTTC
This sequence comes from Dehalococcoidia bacterium, assembly GCA_020634075.1. Taxonomy (GTDB): domain Bacteria; phylum Chloroflexota; class Dehalococcoidia; order UBA2979; family UBA2979; genus W-Chloroflexi-9. The sequence continues at coordinate 34,236 of JACKCJ010000003.1, forward strand.
AGCAGCGCGACGAGGGTGACGCCCCCGATCACGTTCCCGGTCAGCGCCGGTAGCAGGAAGTCCCGCGCGTAGCGCAGGAGGGAGACATCGCCGTGGATGACGAGGTACGCCACCTCCGACGAGCCGGCGATCACGTGCGCGAAGCCACCGAGGCCGACGAGGTACGCGATGACGAGGACGACCCAGAATCGCGCCGCCTCCGCGAACGGGAGGAGCCAGACCATCAACGCGATCAGCCACCCCGCGAAGATCGCGCCGGTGAGCGTCGCCCACGGTGAGCGTGAGATGGCCGTCACCCCGATCGCGGTCAGTTGCGTGCGTACGCCTTCCTCGAACGAATCCGAGAGGCCGAGCAACCACGCGAAGAGGAACGCGCCGACGATGTTCGTGACGAGGACGATCGCCCAGAGTCGGAGCACGCGACGGAACACCGACCAGCGCATGTCGTGGAGCCACGGCAGCACGGGCGTGAGCGTGTTCTCGGTGAAGAGCTGCTGTCGTCCGAGGACCACGATGAGGAAGCCGATGCTGTAGCCGAACGCCGACACGAGGTGCGCCCACCTCGCGTCCGGCAGGCCGTCAGCGAGGAGTGCCTGCGCGAGGAACGAGAACCCGATCGAGAGCCCGGAGGCGAGGCCGGACCACGCGAGTGCCCGCGTCGGACGGGCCAGCTCCTCGTCGCCTTCGAGGAGGATCGCGTTGTGGATGATCCTCGCGCTCGGGGACTGCCGCGCCTCGCTCTCGATCCGTTCGCGGCGCTCGGCGCCCGGTCGCTTCCCGTCCGCGGACGGCGCCCGGGGCGTCACCTCGCGGCGAGGATGGTCGCTCGAGGCGTTCGCGGACATTGGGATCCTCGCTCGGCTGCACGACGTGATCCGACGGTCGCCGTCGAGGCATGTCCGGCGCACAACGGGGAGAGGATCGCCGTGTCGAAGCGGTGCCCGAGGCACTGGGGCGGGCGCGCGCGGATCGAGACTGGCAGCGCGGGGCGCGGTACACGGGCAGAGGGCGGAGGATGGCGCACCGGGAGGGATTCGAACCCCCGACACCTAGTTCCGAAGACTAGTGCTCTATCCACTGAGCTACCGGTGCGAGCCTCGTCCAGTGTATCCGCGACCTCGGGCAGGTTCCCGCGCCCGGGGAGGACCGCTGCGGGGTCGTTCCCGTGCAGCCGTATCATCGAGGCATGACGGAGCCCGTACCCGACGAGGCGCGACAGGCGCTGCGGCAGGTCATGCAGTCGCATGCCGGCGGCGACATCGACCAGGCGCTGGCGGCGGTGCGGTCCATCGTCGAGCGCTGGCCGCAGTACGCGCAGGCCCGCTCCTACCTCGGTCAGACGCTGGTGACGCGGAAGCGGAAGTTCGCCGACGGCATCGCCGAGCTCGACCGGGCCGTCGAGGTGGGGTCAGACGACGCGTACATCCTCTACTCCGCGGGGTGGTGCCGGGAGTTCGTCGCGAACGCGATGGCGACGGGCAAGGGTGGCGGCCACCAGGCGGTCGAGGGCACGCCGGAGGCGATGTACGCCTCGGCGAACGCGCTGTTCCTGCAGGCCCTGGACGCCGACCCGGACGACCAACTGCTGGGCGACATCCAGGACATGCTGACCGTCATCTCGAAGGTGACCGGCGAACCGTGGGACGGCGGCGAGGAGATCGAACATGCCCCACCTCGACCTCGATAGCCCCGCCCGCGAGGGCGCCGATGGGCCGTCCGACGGGTTCCGCCTCTATTACGAAGTCCACGGACCGACGCCGGGAGCGGGTGCTGCGACGCCCGTCCTCCTCGCGCACGGCGCGGGCGGCAACGCGATGTCATGGTGGCAGCAGGTGCCCGCGCTCGCGGATCGCTACCCGGTCATCACCTTCGACCACCGCGCCTTCGGCCGCTCGCCGGACATCGAGGAAGGCCCCGGCCGCATCGCCTTCGGCTCGGACGTACGCCAGCTCCTCGACCACCTCGGCGTGGAGCGAGTGCACTTCGTGGGGCACTCGATGGGAGGGCGTACGGCGTTCGGGCTGCTCTCGCGCGATCCGGGACGCATCGTCTCGCTGACGTACTCGGGGACGAACGGCGGCTGCGTCGACGACCGGTACCGGGAACTGAAGGCGTCGCTGGAGGCGGATGGCACGCTCGCCGGCTCGCTCCTCAAGCGTGCGCTGGCCGAGGGCTACGCCGAGGCCAACCCGGAGATGCGGCACCTCTACATGCGCATCCGCTCCATCAACCCGTCGCGCCCGAGCGACTTCCTCAAGCCCACCGGTCGCCTGGTGAACTACCGCGGCTCGACGGCGCAGCGGCTCGTGGACACGGGCCTGCCGATCCTCTGGATCGTGGGCTCCGAGGACCGCGTGGTCCATCCAGACCTGATCCGCATCTCGCACGAACTCACCCCCGGGTCGCGGTTCCACGTGATCGAGGGGGCCGGGCACTCCGGCTACTTCGAACGTCCCGAGGAGTGGAATCGCGTCGTCCGGGGCTTCCTCGATGACGCCGAGGAAGCGCTGCACGCCTAGGGGGTCGCCCGGCGGTCGGGGCGGTTGGTGACAGCCGCCGGTTGACCAAGGCCCGACTTCGGCTTTTCCTCGATCATGGCGCTGGCGGCACGCCAGAATTCCTCAGCTTTCATCCGTTCTGCCCAGATGTGCTCCCGCGGCCCGCCGCCCGAGTGCCGGGCTGATTGGGAACGCCATGACATCCGCATCCAGCCAGCCCGCCATCGAGGTCGATGGCGTTACCAAGACCTTCGGCAAGGTCGAGGCGCTCCGCGGGGTGAACCTGCGCGTGGAGCCCGGGATCGTCTTCGGGCTCCTCGGCCCGAACGGCGCCGGCAAGACGACGCTCGTGAAGATCCTCGCGACCCTGCAGGCGCCGAGCTCAGGGATCGCGCGCGTTGCCGGCCTCGACGTGGTCCGCCAGGCCGGCGAGGTCCGCAGCAAGATCGGGCTCGCCGGGCAGTTCGCCGCCGTCGACGACCAGCTCACCGGCCTCGAGAACCTCGAGATGGTGGGGCAGCTCTACCACCTGCCGGGGAGCGTCGCGAAGTCGCGTGCGCGGACGCTCATCGAGCAGTTCGGGCTCGAGGACGCCGCCGACCGTCGCGCCAAGACCTACTCCGGCGGCATGCGCCGCCGCCTCGACCTCGCCGCGGCGATCGTGAACCAGCCCGAGGTGCTCTTCCTCGACGAGCCGACCACGGGCCTCGACCCGCGCAGCCGGATCGACCTCTGGGCAGTGATCGACGAGCTCGCGAAGAGTGGCACCACCGTGCTGCTCACCACCCAGTACCTCGAGGAGGCGGACCGCCTCGCCGCGAAGATCGCGGTCGTGGACCACGGCCTCGTGATCGCGGAGGGCACCGCCGTCGAGCTGAAGGAGCGCGTCGGCGGTCGCGTGCTCGCGATTCACCTGCCGGACGCCGACCAGATCGAGCCCGCGCGCGTGATCCTCGATGAGTACGGTGCGACGCCCTACGTGGACGTCGCCGCGCGCGAGGTGAGCGTCGCGGTGGGCGCCGAGCCGGGCATCGTCGCGGAGATCATTCGCGCGCTGGACGCCGGCCACGTCACCGTCGCCGACCTGCAGTTCCGCCAGCCGAGCCTGGACGACGTGTTCCTCGCGCTCACCGGGCGGGCTTCCGAAGAAGTGGACGCCGAGCTGGAAGGGGCGCGTCGATGAACCTGCGCTGGACGCTGCACGACTCGTTCATCATGACCCGGCGCAACATGCTCCGGTACATCCGGCTGCCCGAGAACCTCGTCTCGATCACCGTTCAGCCGATCATGTTCCTGCTGCTCTTCACGTACGTCCTCGGCGGTGCGATCCGTGTCACCACGCCGGACTACATCACCTACCTGCTGCCGGGCATCCTCGTGCAGACCGTGGTGTTCGGGGCATTCGCGACCGCGCTCGGCCTCGCGCAGGACGCGCAGACGGGGCTGTTCGAGCGCTTCCGCTCCCTCCCGATCGCGCGGTCGGCGGTGATCACGGGACGCCTCACGGCGGACGTGATGGCGAACATCTTCGTCGCGACGCTGATGATCGGCGTCGGGTTCCTCATCGGCTTCCGCTTCGGCGGGTCGCCGCTGGAGTCCATCGCCTCGCCGGGAATCGCGATCCTGTTCGCGCTGCCGGTGGCAGGCCTCTTCGCCGCGATCGGCCTCACCGCCCGCAGCGTCGAGTCCGTGAACGTCATCGGGTTCGTCGCGATCTTCCCGATCACGTTCATCTCGTCGGCGTTCGTGCCGGTGGAGTCGATGCCGGGCTGGCTGCAGCCGGTCGCGGACGCGAATCCGTTCACCCGCGCCGTGAACGCCTCGAGGGCGCTCGCCCTCGGCCAGGACACGGGCGGTGATGTGACCGCCACGCTGATCTGGACCGTGGTGCTGCTCGCGATCGCGATCCCGCTCGGCGTGCGCGCCTACAACCGCCCGAGGTAGCCGCGACCCCGCCTCATCGCCGACCTTCACCCCCTCCACCTCGCCGGGGAGGGGGTGGGGGATCGCGTCCTACTTCAGCAGAGCGTCGATCTTCGACGCGAGGTCGACATCCTTCTGTGTGATGCCGCCGGCATCATGCGTGTTCAGCGTCAGCCGGAGCTTGTTGTAGACGCCCCACGTCTCCGCGTGGTGGTCCGCCTTCTCCTGCAGAATCGCGACGCGCGCGAGGAAGCCGAACGCTTCCGTGAAGTCCGCGAACTCGAACGACCGGACGATCGAGTCGTTCTCGCGTTCCCAGCCGTGGAGGTGCGTCAGCGCCTTCGTGATCTCGTCGTCGGACAGGCGTGCTGGTGCGGCCATGCCGCCTCCCTTCGCTCACGTTCAGCGTAGGGGCAGCGGACCGAGGCACGTCGGGCGCGTTGCCGCTGCATTGTTGCCCGCCGCGCGACGCGCTCCGACACTTGATGTCTGCCGATGCTCGCCGCGAAGGGGTGGCCGATGTCCTCGATCCTGGAGACCTACCGCGCGATGCACCCGAAGTCGAAGGGATGGGCCGACAAGGCCGCCCGCGTCTTCCCCTCCGGCGTCACGCACGACGCGCGCGCGTTCTTCCCCTTCCCGATCTACGTCGAACGCGCCGAGGGCCCGCGCAAGTGGGACGTGGACGGCAACGAGTACGTCGACTTCATCGGCGGCCACGGAGCGCTGCTGCTGGGCCACAACCGCCCCGAGGTGATGGAGGCGGCCGCGCGCGCGATGGAGCGGGGGACGCACTTCGGCTCGTCCCACGACCTCGAGGTGCTGTGGGGACAGCAGGTGATCGACATGGTCCCGTGCGCCGAGCGCGTGCGCTTCACCTCCTCCGGCACCGAGGCCACGATGATGGCGCTGCGCCTCGCGCGGGCGTACACGGGCCGGGAGCGCGTGGTGAAGCTCGAGGAGCACTTCCACGGCTGGAACGACCTGCTCGTGGGGCGCATGCGCGCCGACGAGCCGATGCCGTTCTCCGTGGGCGTCCCCGCTTCGTTCTACTCGACCCTCACCGTGATCCCCTCGAACGATGTGAAGGCGCTACAGGAGGCGCTGGAGCCGCGCGATGTCGCGGCCGTGATCCTGGAGCCGACCGGGGCGCACTGGGGCACCCATCCCCTCGACCCGTCCTACCTGCAGGAGGCGCGCCGCATCACCGAGGAGACCGGCGCCCTCTTCATCATGGACGAGGTGATCACCGGCTTCCGCATGGCGCCGGGTGGCGCGCAGGAGCGGTACGGCGTGACACCGGACCTCTCGACGCACGCCAAGATCGTCGCGGGCGGCTTCCCGGGCGGCTGTGTCGTCGGGCGCTCCGACATCCTCGACTTCATCGAGCTGCGCGAGAGCGACACAGAGTGGAACGATCGGCGCCGAATCTCCCACCAGGGGACGTTCAACGCGAACCCGGTCTCCGCCGCCGCGGGCCTCGAGGCGCTGCGGCTGATCAACGCCGGCGGCGAGTGTGAGCGGGCCGATGAGACGACCGCGAACCTGGTGCGCGCGATGAACGCGATGTTCCGCGAGGAGTCCGTCCCGGGGTCCGCCTGGGCGGTCTCCTCGATGTGGCACGTGAACCTCGGCTACGACGCCCCGATGCCGGTCGAGGTGGAGTGGGACGCGATGGACGAGCCTCGAGGCGTGGTGGGCGACCTCATGCGGCCGCTGCGGTGGGCGCTGTACAACCACGGCGTCGACCTCATGGGCAACGGCGGCATGGTCTCCAGCTCGCACGGGGACGCCGAGGTAGAGGACACGGTGGAGGCGTTCCGCGCGGCCGTCCACGACCTCCGCGCCGAGGGCTACCTGGCCTGATCTGACCCGACTCGCTGCTCGATACGTCGCTGCTCGCTGCCGCCGGCGAGGTGGAGCGCACGTCAGGGATCCGTCAACTATCCACACTGCGAGCGTGATTCGCTCCTGCGAACTCGCCCGCGTCCACGAATGTTGACAACTTCAGCACTTCTCCGGGTGTCTGACGGGGCCGAAAGACTGCAATACTCCCCGCGTGGCGGGAACTCTGAAACGCGCCGGGGGCGAAATCGTCCGCCGGTCTACTGCAGCCGGCCTGGGCGGCCTCGCGATCGCGCTCCTCGTGGGCGTGCTCTCGTTCGCGTTCACCACGCGCCCCGCCGGACAGCAGCAGGAGTCGGTCGCTCGCTACCTGACCGTGACGAGCCGCGTCGTCGACCTCGGCTCTGACTCCCTCCAGCGCACCGCCTCCTCGATCGCCGATGTTCTGCCGGGCGGCCGCACGTCCGCTGCCAACCAGGAGCCGCTCGAGGCGTCCCTGGTGACCTCCGTGCCCGATCTTGGGCTGACCCGGGCCCTCGTGGCCGCGCGGGTGGCCCCGGAGCACGAGGACGCTGCGTCCTCGGCAATCGCGGCATCGACGCCTCCGCCTGCGGAAGCGGCGAGCGCCTCCGATATCCCGGCCGGCGAGCCCGACCTCGCACCGGGCGACGTGATCACGGCGACGGTGTCGTTCTACTACTGCCAGCGCGGCGACCAGGGCCTGCACCCGGGCGATGGGGGCAACTTCTGTGGCGTCATGCGTGACGGCAGCGTGGTGTACCCCGGCGCGGCCGCCTGCGCGTACAAGTACCTCGGGCAGCAGTTCCGGATCGTCGGTGACCCGACCGGGCGCATCTACCGCTGCGCGGACACCGGGAGCGCGGTCCACGGCGTGCATCGCGACATCTGGTTCATGACCAGCGACGACGGCTGGGACTGGCAGCTCGTGGTCGGGCAGGTCGCGACCATCGAGATCCTTCCCTAGCTCGATTCGGGCGGCGTCGCGGCGCCGGGGTCACGAATCCTGCTCATTCCGCGCGTATGCGGAGCGAGACCCAAACTTAACTGCCCTGTTACTCCCCACCCTTGCTCATGTCGGCCACGACAGGCATTATTGATTGTGCTCGAATGCACAATCACAGAGTGCGCCGGTGATCGGCTGCACCCTGTAACAGGCGGCCTCTCGACGGCGACACGGTTCGTCGCTCGGGACCTATGAAGGACAACCGTTTTGACCACGATGACCGCTGAGACTGAGCGCGCCACCCGCGTCGAGGTGGGGCAGCGCGTCCGCGAGTGGCGTCTCCGCCGTGAGATGTCGCAGGCCGACGTCGCTCGCCTGACCGGGATCACCCAGGCGTCGCTCTCGAACTACGAGAACGGCAAGCGCGACATGCCCCTCTCCACGCTGCTCGGCGTCGCCGCCGCGCTGAACGTGTCGCTGGGTGACCTGCTCGACCTCCCCGAGGTCATCGTCGTGCGTGACTCGCTGCTGGGCCGCGCGGTGGAGCAGCTGCAGACCCGCGTGCCGCTGGCCGCGGGCGCCGCGGAGGCCGCCCTCTAGCGTCGACCTCGACCGCTTCGACTCGACGAGAACCCCCTGCGCGAGCGGGGGGTTCTCTGCGTCCAGGCCGCGCGGACACCTGCACTCCAGTGGGAGTTCGGCAGGCTCGGATCGGCTGTCACGAGAAGGAAACGGCCGCCGGGCTCGTACCCCCTTTGCGCCTGCGTATACTGAGCGCGAAGCGGAGGGGGTAGAACCTTGGCGAATGAACGACCGGCCACGCTGGGACAGTTGAAGGCCTCCGGGTACGAGGTGCGCCCCGTCCGCGAGGAGATGCGTCGCAACCTCATCGAGAAGATCCGGAGCGGCGACGAAGTCTTCCCCGGCATCGTCGGCTACGAAGAGACCGTCGTCCCGCAGCTCGAGAACGCGATCCTCTCGGGGCAGGACATCATCCTGCTCGGTGAGCGCGGCCAGGCGAAGTCCCGCATCATCCGCAGCCTGACGTCGCTGCTGGATGAGTGGACGCCCATCCTCGATGGCTGCGAGATCCCGGAGAACCCGTTCCACCCGCTGTCCGCCGAGGCGAAGCTCCTCGTCGCGGAGCGCGGGGACGACGCGCCGATCCGGTGGCTGCACCGCACCGAGCGGTACGGCGAGAAGCTGGCGACCCCGGACATCACCATCGCCGACCTCATCGGTGAGATTGACCCGATCAAGGTCGCGGAGGGTCGCTACCTCTCCGACGAGCTGACCATCCACTACGGCCTGATCCCGCGCACCAACCGCGGCATCTTCGCCCTGAACGAGCTCCCCGACCTGCAGGAGCGCATCCAGGTCGGCCTCCTCAACGTCATGGAGGAGCGCGACGTCCAGATCCGCGGCCACAAGGTCCGCCTCGACCTGGACGTGCTCGTCGTCGCGACGGCCAACCCCGAGGACTACACCAACCGCGGCCGCATCATCACGCCGCTCAAGGACCGCTACGGCTCCCAGATCCGCACGCACTACCCGAAGACGATCGAGCACGAGATCTCGATCATGGAGTCGGAGTCCTCGCACATCGAGGCGGACGGCTACGACGTGGTGGTGCCGGACTACATGAAGGAGATCGTCGCGGAGATCAGCCGGCTCGCCCGGCGGTCGCCGGACGTCAGCCAGCGCTCCGGTGTCTCCGTGCGAGCCTCCGTGGCCAACTACGAGGCGCTCCTCGCGAACGCCCTCCGGCGCGCGATCCGGCTCGGCGACAAGGTCGTCGTGCCGCGCGTGTCGGACCTGCCGTTCGTCATCCCCAGCCTGCAGGGCAAGGTGGAGTTCGAGACCGTCGAGGAAGGCAAGGACGAGCAGATCCTCGACCGCCTGATCCAGGGCGCCGTGGTTTCGACGTTCAACCGGGCCCTCGGCGACGCCGACACCGAGCAGGTGGTGGAGTCGTTCAAGACTGGCCTCTCGGTTGAGACCGGCGAGGCGATGGCGGCGTCCGAGTACACGGCACTGCTGCGCTCGATCGACGGCCTCGCCGAGATCGTGGGCCGCGTGACGAACGACGAACGCCCCGAGGTGCAGGCGTCCGCCGTCGAGTTCGTGCTCGAGGGCCTGCACCTGAACAAGCGACTGAACAAGGACCGGGTCGGCGGGCAGGCGCTCTACCGCGGGTAGTCCCACCGGGACGCCCTCGGGCGGGCGCGTGTCGGTCACACGCCGCGGCCCTGGGACTGGAACCGCCATATGGCGATGAGATACCGCTACTCCGAGTGGGACGGGACGCAGTCGATCCCGTCCCTCGACGCGGACGACATCCTCGAGGCGCTGTCGGACGACCTGATGAACTTCGGGGACCTGCAGCACGCGCTGCGGAACCTGATGCAGCGCGGCATGCGCTCGCCCCAGGGCGACCGCATGCAGGGCCTCCGCGACCTCCTGCAGCGGCTGCGCCAGATGCGCCGCCAGCGCCTCGACCAGTACGACCTGGGCGGGGTGATGGAGGACATCCGCCGCCAGCTCGACGAGATCCTCGACCTCGAGCGCGACACCATCCGCGACCGGATGGGTGAGCCGGGCGAGCAGGGGCAGGACGGCCAGGGACAGGACGGCCAGCCCTCCGGGCAGCAGCAGGGCCAGCAGCCCGGCGACCAGCAGTCCGGCGAGCAGGGCGAGGGCCAACAGGGCGCCGAGGGCGACCAGGGTTCCGAGGGCCAGGACGGCCAGCAGGGTCAGCAAGGCCAGCGCGGTCAGCAGAGCCCGATGGGGCAGCAGCCCGGGGGAATGCCCTCGGGGCAGCCGCAGCGCGGGCAATCGCAGCGCGGTCAGCAGTCCGGTCAGCAGGGGGGCGAGCCCCAGTCCGGCCAGCAGGGCCAACAGGGACAGCAAGGCCAGCAGGGCGGCGGCGACGAGCAGCAGTTCCAGGAGATGCTGCAGCGCATCGCCCAGCGCAAGCAGGACTTCCTCGACAACCTCCCGGACGACGCGGCCGGACAGATGAAGGAACTCCAGAACTACGAGTTCCTCGACCCGGAGGCGCAGCGCCGCTTCCAGGAGCTCACCGAGCAGCTCCGGCAGTCGATGACCAACCAGTTCTTCAAGGACGTCGAGAAGATGGTCCAGGAGATGTCCGAGGGCGACATCCAGCGCATGAAGGACATGGTCCGGGACCTGAACGACATGCTCGCCCAGCGGATGCGCGGCGAGGAGCCGGACTTCGACCAGTTCATGGAGCAGTACGGCGACATGTTCGGCGACAACCCGCCGCAGTCGCTGGATGAGCTGATCGAGCAGATGCAGGCGCAGATGCAGGCGATGCAGTCGCTGATGCAGTCCATGCCCGGCGACCAGCGCGAACAGCTCCAGAGCCTGCTCTCGGACCGCCTGGGTGACCCGGAGCTCGAGGCCGAGCTGTCAGAGCTCGCGCAGAACCTCGACTTCCTCAACCCGAATGGCGAGGACCCGTCCTCGTACCCGTTCCGTGGCGACGAGGAGATCGGGCTGCAGCAGGCCATGCAGCTCATGAACGAGATGTCGAACATCGACGGCCTCGAGAGCGACCTCGAGCGCGCCCAGTACACGGGCGAGCTGGACCACGTCGACCTCGACCAGCTCCGTGAGCTCCTTGGCGACGACGCCGTCGACCAGTTCGAGGAGCTGAAGAAGCTGCTCGAGGTCCTCGAGGAGGCGGGCTACGTCCGCCGCGAGGGCGACGAGTGGCAGCTCACGCCGCGCGGGACGCGGATGATCGGCCAGAACGCGCTGCAGGAGATCTACCGGCAGCTCAAGAAGCAGAACATCGGCAACCACCCGGTGCCGGAGTCCGGCCGGCACGGTGAGCGGCTCGACGACAGCAAGCCGTACGAGTTCGGCGACCCGTTCTACCTCGACATGGGCCGGACGATCCGGAACGCCCTCGAGCGCGAGGGACGCGGCGCGCCGGTGAAGCTCCACCCGGACGACTTCGAGGTCTACCGCACCGAGCTGGTGACGACGACGGCGACCGTCCTGATGGTCGACCTGTCGTGGTCGATGGCGCTGCGCGGTTCGTTCCAGGCGGCGAAGAAGGTCGCGCTGGCGCTGCAGAACCTCATCAAGTCGCAGTACCCGAAGGACTCGCTCTACGTGATCGGCTTCTCCGCGTACGCGCGGGAGTTGAAGCCGCAGGAGCTGCCCTATGTCCGGTGGGACGAGTCCGTCCTCGGGACGAACATGCACCACGCCCTGATGCTGGCGGAGCGCCTGCTCGCGAAGCACCGCGGTGGGGCGAAGCAGATCCTCATGATCTCGGACGGCGAGCCGACGGCCCACCTGGAGCGCGGGCGCTCTCAGTTCGCCTATCCGCCGAGCCCGATTACGATTCGCGAGACGCTGAAGGCCGTGAAGCGGGTGACCCAGCAGGACATCCGCATCAACACGTTCATGCTGGACCGGAACTACTACCTCAAGGAGTTCGTGAACCAGCTGGCGAAGATCAACGGCGGCCGCGTGTTCTACACCACCCCCGACCGGCTGGGCGAGTACCTGCTGGTCGACTACGTGGAGCACAAGCGAAAGCGAATCGCCGGGCGCTGACGGGCCCTCCTCGCTAGCGAGGGTCTCGCGGCCCCGACCAGGGCGGGAGACGTCGCGGCGTGCGGCGAGTTGCTCTAGTCACCGCGCTGGTCGTGGTGATCGTCATCTTCGGTGGCCTCTGGTACACGCTGGTCGAGGGCTTCACCCTCATCAACGGCTTCTACCAGGCCGTCATCACGCTCACCACCGTCGGGTTCGGCGAGGTGGAACCGCTCGATCCGGGCGGTCGCGTCTTCACGATCTTCTACATCTTCATCGGGGTCGGGCTGCTCTTCTGGGACCTCACGGCGCTCGTCGACGTGGTGGTGCTGGGGCCGGTGGCCGACTCGCTGGGACTGCGTCGCGAAGCGGGTAAGGTGCGCCGTATGCAGCAGCACTACATCGTGTGCGGGTTCGGCCGGGTCGGCCGCGAGGTGGTGCACGAGCTCACCGACCGTGGCCACCCCTACGTGGTCATCGACCGCGACCCCGAGGCGACCACCGACGTGCACGGCGGGCAGGCCGCCGCGGTCGTCGGCAACGCGACCGAGGAGGACGTCCTCGAGCGCGCCGGGGTCAGTCGCGCGAAGGGGCTGATCGCCGCCGCGGACTCCGACACGGAGAACACCTACATCGTCCTCACCGCGCGGGCGATGAACCCGAACCTCTACATCGTCGCCCGCGCCGGCAGTGAGTCGGCTGAGAAGCGCATGACCTCGGCCGGCGCGAACCGCATCGTCTCGCCGTACAAGATCGGCGGGCGCCGGCTCGCCCTCAGCGCCGTCGCGCCGATGCTCCTCGACTTCGTCGACCACATCTCCAACCACCAGGAGACCGAGGACGACAGCGTCCTCGCGGAGCTGCTGGTGGACGGCGATGCCGCCTTCATGGCCGGGATGACCGTGTCCGAGGCGGTGATGGGCACGATCCACGTGATGGGCATCGAGCATCCGAACGGACGCCTGCAGGTGGGTCCGGGCGGGGCGGCGATGATCTCAGCCGGCGATCGCCTGCTGCTCTACGGGCCGGCCTCGGCGATCGAGCAACTCGGCGCCGCGCACCCGAAGCGGTCCTAGCCGCGCGCGGACCGCGGGCCGGCTAGATCCAGATGCCGGGCCGCTCCTGCCAGAAGAACTGGACGAGCATTCCGCCGGTGTGACGCGGGTGGATGAACGCCTCGCTCCACTTCGCGCCCTCGCGGACGCCGGAGCGCTCCCCGAACACCGGAACGTTGTGCGTCTGACACGCCCCGAGGGCCTGCGCGAAGTCGCGCACCTCGAACGTGACGTGGTGCATCGTCTCGCCCCGCGTGTCGAGGAACTTCTCGATGAACGAGTCCGGTCGCGAGGGCTCGATCGCCTCAAAGCGAAGCTGGCCCCCCTGCGCCTCGACGACGCGCGTGCGGAAGCCCGAGTCCTGCCCGTCGCCGGGCGACCGCCAGACCGTCTGCGCACCGAAGACGCGCTCGTACCAGGTCGCCATCTCGTCGCGGTCGCGCGTCGCGTGGGCGAGGTGGTTCACCGCGACGATGCCGAGGGTGTCCGTCCGCTCATCCTCGAACGGCGCGGCGGTGTGCCACGGGTCACCGGCGTACATCTGCCAGAGGAAGCCCCGGCCGCCGCTCCGCGGGTGGAGGTAGATCACGCCGCGACCGTCGTCGCTGCCGGCCTCGGTACGGTGCCCCCAGGGCTCCATGCCCTCCGCGCGGATGACCTCGGCCGCCTGGTTCGTCGACTCCACCTGGAGGGCGACGTGGTGCAGACCCGGGCCGCCGGGGCCGGCGAGGAAGCGGTGGAGGTAGGAGTCGGCCCCGCGCGGGGCGAGGATCTCCCAGCCGAGGTTGCTACGGCCGGGGATCTCCATGTTCACCCCGAAGTAGCCCTCGTCGTTCTCGAACTTCCCACCGAAGCGGAAGCCGAAGAGCTGCTCCATGATCGCGATCTGAGGGTCCAGTTCAGGCACAGCCATGCTGATGTGGTCGTACCGCCTGATCCGGATCATGTGCCCTCCGACCGACCGTGCGCGAAGCTCGCGACGAACGCTGAATCACGCCGATGATAGTCGCGCTCGCCGCTAGGGCATCTGGCGCGCCGTCCAGTGACTAGTCCAGTGCGCGTCGCCGCGGGGGTCTCGTACCGGGGCTGCCGGATAGCATGTGACGATGCCTCGCGCCGTCGTCATCGCGAACCCCGCTTCCCGGCGTGCCGTCCCCCCGGCGATGCTGGAGGCGGCGCTCGCCGTCCTCGGCCCCTCCTGGGAGACCGAGGTCAAGGTGACGCGTGACTCCGACGGCCCGACGATCCTCGGGCGACACGAGGCGGAGCAGGGCGCGGCCGTCATCTTCGCCTGCGGCGGTGACGGCACCCTCAACGGCGTCATCAACGGTGTGAGGCAGGCCGGTCGTCGAGACGTGGCGGTGGGCCTCATCCCGGCCGGGACGGCGAACGTCTGGGCGCACGAGGCCGGCATCCCCGCCGATCCGCTCGCCGCGGTGCTGCTCGCCCAGTCCGGTCGGACGGTCGATGTCGACCTCGGCGTGGTGCAGGTCGGTGACGAGCCCGAGCGCCGGTTCCTCCTCATGTGCTCGTTCGGCTTCGATGCTGCCGTGGTGCGTCGCGTGGAGGGCCGCCCGGCCCTGAAGCGCCGTCTCGCACAGGGCGCGTTCGTCGTGGCGGGTGCGGGTGCCGTGGCGATCGAGCGTCCCGTACCGGCGACGGGCGACTGGGACGAGGTGCGGCCGGAGCGGTCGGTGTTCATCGGGGTCGCCGGCAACTCACGGCTCTATGGCGGCGTGAGTCAGCTCACCTCCGACGCGCGCATGGACGACGGCCTGCTGGACCTCGCGCTGTTCGAGGCACGGCAGGGCGCGATCGGCATCCTCGACGCCACGACGCACCTCGCCCGGGGGATGGCGCGCGGCAAACGCCCGTGGCATGACCACCGGGCCGCGCGCTTCGAGTACCGTCGGGGCCCGCGTTTCACCCTGACGCCGCAGGCGCCCCTCGACGTGCAGGTGGACGGCGAGTTCTTCACGCGCGTCCAGCCGGAAGAGCCGATGCGCCTCTCGTCGGATCCGATGGCGATCCGGCTGCTGGTCCCGGACGCGCCGAGCCCGCTCTACGGACAGCTCTCGAGCTAGCTCAGGCGGGTCAGAGCGCCGTCCGCGAGGCGGTAGCGGAACGCCTCCGGGAGCTCCTCGGCGGTCGGCCGGTCGATGTCCGGCGTGGTGATGAGCACCTGGTCGACGTGGTAGGCGGCGTGGAGGATGCGCTCGCGCCGGCCGGCGTCCAGCTCCGACAGGATGTCGTCGAGCAGCAGCACCGGCGGGTCGCCCGTGCGCTTGGTGGACAGCTCCACCTCGGCGAGACGGAGGGCCAGCGCTGCCGTCCGCTGCTGGCCGCGGGAGGCGCTGTTGCCGGCGTGGTGGCCCCCGATGAGGAACTGCACGTCGTCGCGATGCGGCCCCCAGCGCGTGACGCCGCGACGCACGTCCTCGCGTCGCTCGTCCACGATCGCGCGCTGGAAGCGCTCGGCGAGGTCGTGCTCGCGGGCCGCCTCGGGGAGGTCGCCCGGGAGTCGCGGCTCGTAGCAGATGGCGAGGTCCTCGCGCTCGGTGGGGGCGAGCTCGCCGTAGCGCGCCTGGGCATCGCGGGCGAGGTCACGGATCGCCTCGGCTCGGCGGTTCACGATGAGGGCGCCCGCGGTGGCGAGTTCCTCGTCCCAGAAGTCGAGCTCGTCCGCGCGCCCTCGGCGCTCCTGCAGCTTCCGGAGCAGCGAGTTCCGCTGCTCCAGCACGCGCTGGTAGCGCTGCAACGCGCGGAGGTACGCCGGGTCGAACTGCGAGATCGTGATGTCGAGATAGCGGCGCCGGAGGGCCGGCGCCCCGGCGATGATGTCGAGGTCGTCCGCCGAGAACATCACGACCCGGAGTTGCCCGATCAGGTCGGACGCCCGTCGCGCCACGCCGTTGACCCGGAAGCGGCGCGAGGCGCGCGTCGGCTTGATCCCCGGCGGCGTCTCCTGGGCGATGACGGCGATCTCGAGCGTCTTTCGCCCCGCCGTCGAGTTCACGGCCGCCTCGAGGCGCGCGGCCGGCATGAGGTCTTCCTCGACCGCGTCCCACGAGATCAGGTCGAGGTCCGTGCCGCTCCGGAGCGTGCGCGCCGTTGCCAGCATCTGCACCGCCTCGAGGAGGTTGCTCTTGCCCTGCCCGTTCTCGCCCGCGACCACGTAACGGCCCGGCTCGAGCGCGAGGTCGAGCCGCCGGAACGAGCGGACGTTGGAGAGGCTGAGGTGGGCGAGGTGCATCTGGCGCGATCGTAGCCGGGGACGGCGTACGAGCGCGGGTGCGCTGCAACCGCTGCGCGCTACGGGTGGAAGGCGCGGAACTCGACGCAGAAGCGGGCGCCGCCATCCTCGCCCGCGCTCGTGGCCCAGACCCGGCCGCCCGTCTCTTCGAGGAGGCGGCGCGCGACGGCGAGGCCGAGGCCGGAGCCGGGCACGCCGGTCGCCCCGCGGACGCGGTAGTACGGCTCGAAGATCTTCTCGCGCTCGCCCTCCGGGATGCCGGGGCCCGTGTCGGAGACCTCGAGGCGCACGGTCTGGTGATCGAGGTGCGTCGCGCTGACCGTGATGTGGCCGTGCTCGGGGGAGTGGCGGTTGGCGTTCGAGAGCAGGTTCATCACCACCTGCTCGACGATGCGCGGGTCCGAGCGGACCTGCGGGCCGCTGTCGGGGAGTTCGAGGCTGATCGCCTGGCCGCGGAGCACGAGCGCCGGGCGCAGGGCGGCCTCGGCGTTGCGCACGATCTCGCCGAGGTCGACCTCGACGCTCTGCGTGGCGTACCCGGCGGCGCCGGAACGGCCGAGGTCGATGAGATTCGTCACCATCGCGGAGAGCCGGTTCACCCCGTGCCCCAGCGAAGAGACGAGGTCGCGGGCGGTCGGATCCATCTCCGCCTCGCCCATCTGGAGGAGGTCGGCGAACGCCTGGATCGAGGTGAGGGGCGTCCGGATCTCGTGTGCGATCGCCGCCATGAACTCGCGGCGGCGCACCTCGAGGTCCTCGAGTTCGCGCTCCCGCGCGTAGGCGGCCTCGTACAGCGCCGCGTGGTCGAACGCGGCCGAGAGGCGCGCGGCCAGCAGGTCCAGCACGACCGGATCGCGGAGGACGCCCGGGCGTCGCGCGGCCACCATGATCACGCCGATGGTGTCGCTGCCCGCGCGGAGCGGCAGGAGCGCCACCCACGGGCGCTTGCCGAGCGGAGCGGAGGCAGCCTCCACCCACGGATGGAGCGCCTTCGGTCGGTCGACCGTCGGCTCCGAGGCGAGGCGCTCGACGGAGGCCGGGGGCGCGGACTCCACCCATCCGCGCGGATAGCCTCGCGCGACCAGTGGCTTCATCGGTCCGCCTTCGCCGTCGAGCGCGACGATCGAGGCGTCCGCGATGTTCGACTCGTGGAGCGCCTTCAGCGTCGCCACGGCGGTGCTCTCGATGTTCCGGGGCATCGAGAGGATGTCGAGGAGCAGGTGCTCGATGACTTCGCGCCGGCGCTCGCGGGCGACGGCGCGGAGGTAGAGCACCGTGACGCCGATGACGAGGAGCCCCGTGGCGATGTCCGTGCTGTAGATGCGCCAGTTCCACTCGCCGGTGAGCGCCGCCTCCACGGAGGCGTGCGAGGCGGTGACGATCGCCGCGGCGAGCGCGATGGCGACGAGGAGCCGTCGCTGCCCGGCGCCGATCTGCTGGAGGGCGCTCATGCTGGCACCTCGGGCGGGTGCGGCACGGCGGCGGTCTCGGCCAAAGAGCGGACGTACGCGCGGTGGTGCGGGCGGGCGATGGCGCGGGATCGCGCCGGCGGCAGCCGGTGTGGAAGGGGGTGCAGGGTCACCCGTCGCCTCCCGCAGGCCCCCGCCGCGGGTGCTCGGTCAGTCCGGTGGCTACCGGAGCGCGATGAGCAGTTCCCGGTTTACCTCGGACGCATCTTCCACGCGAGCGGGCCCGCGCAGCGCACGCGCCAGACCTTCCGCAATCTCATCGGAGTCGGACGTGTCCGCGAGCTCGATCCGGAGGCGCGCCTCGCCCTGGCTGTACGCCTCGACGGAGGCGTGGCGGACGACCGGCAGCCGGGTGAGGGCGTCCTGGATGCGCATCAGGCCCTGGAAGCCGGCGACCGGGGCCACGCGCAGCGTGATCGCGCCGTCGCTTGGCAGGAACGTCACGAGCGGCGAGCCGGAGAGACCCGAGGCAGGGACCGCCGGGGCGTCGTACTCGTCGTCGTCCCACTCCGGCTCGGGTGCCTGCGTCTCGGCCTCGGCAGCGATACCGGCCGGCTCGAAGGCGGCCGGAGCGTATGCAGGCGGGGCGGCGTCGTCGTCATCGGACGGCTCGGCCGCTTCGGCAGCGGGCGGCTCGGGCGCGCCCGCGCGGGCGTCTTCGTCGGGTTCGCTGAGCCACTCGCGCCGCTGCGGCGGCACGACGCTGAAGGTGCTGCGGGGGGGAGCCGGTGCGGGCGCGAACGGCGCCGCCGGGTGTTCGTCCTCGAACTCGGAGGTCGCCGCTGCGCTCGGCTCGTAGCCCGCGGCGGGCGCCGCTTCCGCGGTCGACTGGTCTGTGTCGTCGTCGTCGGCGATCTCGGGCTCGTAGGCAGGTGACGAGGGCGGCACGGGGGCGCCCCACGCGGCCGAGGGTTCCGGCATCGGCGGCTCGCTCACGCGCTCCTCGAGATCGGGCGCGTCGAACGATGCCGGGTACGTCGCTTCGTCGCTGGAATCGGTGTATTCCGGCTCGCCGTACTCGACCGCTGCGGCTTCCGCGGCCTCGTAGTTGGGATCCTCGTACTGAGCGGCTTCGTACTCGGGGGCCTCGTACTGGGCCTCCCCGTACTCTGGCTTCTCGTACTGCGGCTCCTCGTACTGCGGCTCTTCGTATCGGGGCTCTTCGTATCGGGGCGCGGGCTGCGTTTCGCGGTACTCGGGCTCGCTGTACGAGGGCGCGGCGTAGGCCGTCCCGGTGGACGGGGACTGCGACGCGGCTGCGTCGCGTCGCGCGTCGCGCTGGTTCTGTTCGCGCAGGAGGGCCTCGATGCGTGAGAGGCGCTGCTGGATGTCGCGGACCTCGGTGACGAGGCCGCGAAGACCCCGGCGGAGATCGTCGAAGGCGCGCGGGTCGATGCCGGTGACGGGGGCGGCGGCCACGCGCTCCTGCGCGATCAGCTCACGCGCCCGATCCATCGACTCATCGATGATGCGCTGGGCGCGTTCACGCGCGTCCGCGAGGACGAACTCGACCTCGTCGAGCATCTCGTCCGGCCCGCCAGCGGCCGGCTCGTGGTGCGCGGGGGCGCGTCGCTCGGGCGCGGGGGACGCCGGCGAGGTGCGGGGAGGGGGGACGTGTCCGGAGGGCGTCGAGCCCTGCGTCTGTGCCCCCTGTGTCTGTGCCCCCTGGGGTTGGGGACGCGGCGCCTGGGGACGCGGCTCGGGCGCAGGGCGGCTCGCCGCCCGCGAAGGCGGCGGCGTCGCCGACGACGGCGGCTGGGCGTCCGGGTATGGCTCCTGCGCCTGCATCTCGTCCAGCGCCCGTCCTACCTGTCCGAGACTGCTTCCAGAGCCGGCCTCACTCCCCGACAGTGCGAGGAGCAGTGAGCCAACAGCCCGCAGGATGCTGGCCGCACCCTCGCTGGACGGGTCTCCGGGATTCACATCTACCTGCCGCTACTTGCAGGCCGTCGTTCGCGGCGCACGAACTTGTAGCCCACGCCACGCTCATTCACGATCATCGGGTCGTTGTGCGGGTCGTCACCGAGCTTCCGGCGCAGGTGCTGGATGTGCACCTTCAGGTAGTCGGTCTCATCCATGTACTCCCGACCCCAGACTTTCGCCAGCAGGGTGCGGAAGGTCAGCACGCGGTTCTCGTTCCGCGTGAGGTGGTAGAGGAGTCCGTACTCGATCGGCGTCAGCTTCACTGACTCGTCGTCCACCGTCACCTCGCGAGCGGCGTAGTCGATGCGGAGCGGCCCGGCCTCGAACGGCGGGCCCTCGCTGGCTGGCACCTGCGACTCCGTCCGGCGGAGCACGGCGCGCACGCGGGCGAGGAGCTCGATGTGCGAGAACGGCTTGGTGACGTAATCATCGGCACCAAGCTCGAGACCCTTCACCTTGTCCACTTCTTCGTGGCGGGCGGAGAGCATGACGACAGGGACGTCGGAGAACGCTCGGATGCGCTGCAGGACCTCGAACCCGTCGATGTCGGGGAGGCCGATGTCGAGAATGACGATGTCGGGGGTATCCGCCTCGACGGCGGTGACCCCTTCCTCACCGGTCTTCATCGCGAAGACCTCCGCCTCGGGCCAACGCAGGTTGAACGTCAGGCGGACGATTTCGACGACATCCGGTTCGTCATCGATGACGAGAACGCGCATGGGCGCAGTGTAGGGTGTATTGCGTTGCCATCCCACCCGACGAGGCGGGTTGTCAGCCTCGTGACGGCGCTCAGCGGCCTCAGCGCGCTCGCCTCGCCCCGTACCGTGTATTGTCCCGGCGTCGACCCGTCACCCGGTGACAACCGCCGGGGCGTGACGGGGACGAGGACGCGCCGTCGAGCGGCGCAGCGGAGGATGCCGACATGGAGATGACCGGAGGCCAGGCGCTGGCCCAGTCCCTGAAGCTGGAGGGCGTTCAGACGCTCTTCGCGCTGCCGGGCATCCAGCTGGACTACCTCTTCGACGCGATCTGGGAAGAGCGCGACCACTACGAGGTCTTCCACGCCCGTCACGAGCAGGCCACCGCCTACATGGCGGACGGCTTCGCCCGCTCCACCGGACAGATCGGGACGTTCGTCGTCGTGCCGGGCCCGGGTGTCCTCAACGCCTCGGCCGCGCTCTCGACGGCGTACGCGTGTTCTTCGCCGGTGCTGTGTGTGACCGGCCAGATCGACTCCTCGATCATCGACCAGGGCCGCGGCGCGCTGCACGAGATCCACGACCAGCCCGGCCTGCTGAGCCACCTGACCAAGTCCTCCGAGCGAGCGATGCATCCGACGGAGATCCCGGGCATGGTGCAGCGCGCCGTCCGCGAGCTGCGCTCCGGCCGTCCGCGTCCCGTCTCCATCGAGGTCCCGCCGGACGTCCTCGGCACCGTCGCCGACGTGACGCTGCTCGAGCCCGACCGCACGAGCCGCGCCGAGGAGCACGCCGACAGCGATGCCCTGGAGCGCGCGGCGGAGCTGCTCGGCAAGGCGGAGCGACCACTGATCTGCGCCGGCGGCGGCGTCCTGACCGCCGAGGCGTGGGAGGAAGTCCGAGCGCTCTCCGAGATGCTCGATGCGCCCGTGCTCATGACCTCGAATGGTCGGGGCATCCTCAGCGACCGCGATCCGCGGGCGTTCTCCGGCCGCGTCGCGACGCCGGCCCTCGTGCCGAACGCCGACGCGATCCTCGCGATCGGCACGCGCTTTGCCCTCGCCGCGAACATGGGCGCCGGCGCGACGCCGGTGAACGGGAAGCTGATCCAGGCGGACGTGGACGCCGAGGAGATTGGCCGGAACCACCCCGCCGACGTTGCCCTGGTCGGTGACGCGAAGTTCAGTGCGGCCGAGCTGCTGCAGCGCATCCCGAAGCACAACCGCGCGCGTGCATCGCGGGAGGCTGAGTTTGCCGGGGTTCGCGAGAAGCACTGGCAGGCGATGAACTCCACGCCGTGGCAGCGCTCGATGGCGCAGGCGATCCGCGACGTGCTGCCCGATGACGCGATCGTCGTCTCGGAGAGCACGCAGGTGGGCTACCACGTGCACGGCGGCGGGTTCGAGGTCTACGAGCCGCGCACGCTGTTCACCTCGGGCTACCAGGGGACGCTGGGCTATGGCTTCGCGACCGCCCTCGGTGTGGCCGTGGGGAACCCGGACAAGCCGGTCGTTTCGATCAATGGCGACGGTGGCTTCATGTACAACGTGCAGGAGCTCTCGACCCAGGCGAAGTTCGGCATCCCACTCGTGACGCTGGTCTTCAACGACAACATGTACGGCAACGTCCGGCGCATCCAGTCGCAGCGCTACAACGGCCACACGATCGCCTCGGACCTGAAGAACCCGAACCTCGCGAAGGTCGCCGAGGAGTTTGGCGTCGCGGGCTTCCGCGCGAAGACGCCGGACGAGCTGCGCAAGGTCCTCCGCGAGGCGCTGGACCTTCGCGCTCCCGCGCTGATCGAGGTGGAGCAGCCGCCCACGCCCGAGCTGGAGGCGCCCGCCCCGATGACGGCGCTGCCCGCCCGCCCCGTCCTGAACCTGTAGCGAACCGCTGAGAGGGGCTCCGATGCCCGATCCGATCCGAGTTGGCGTCGTGGGTGCGGGTGCGAACACACGCCTCCGCCACATCCCCGGCCTCCAGGCCATCGATGGCGTCGAGGTGGTCGTCGTCTGCAACCGCTCGCAGGAGAGCGGGCAGCGCGTGGCCGACGAGTTCGGCATTCCCCGCGTTGCCACCGACCCGCGCGAGGTCTTCGAGGCGGACGACGTCGACGCCGTGTGCGTCGGCACCTGGCCGTACCGCCACCGCGACTACGTGATCGCGGCGCTGGAGGCCGGCAAGCACGTCCTGGTCGAGGCGCGGATGGCGATGGATGCCTCCGAGGCGCGTGAGATGCTCGCGGTCGCCCGGCAGCGGCCGGAGCTCGTCGCGCAGATCGTGCCGTCGCCGCTCGACTTCAAGTCGTGGCGGACGATCCGCCGGATGGTCCAGGACGGCTCGCTCGGCGAGGTACGCGAGGCGCACGTGAACGTGCTCGGCGAGGCCAGCCTCAAGGCCGATGCTCCCCTCCACTGGCGCGAGCGCATCGAGTACTCGGGCACGAACACGATGACGATGGGCCTCTACCTCGAGGCGATCCACCGCTGGCTCGGGCCCACGGCTCGCGTCATGGCGGATGGGACGACGTTCGTCCGCGAGCGCGCGAACCCCGACGACGGCCAGCCGTACCAGATCGAGATCCCCGACAGCCTCGGGATCCTCGCGACCATGGAGAGCGGAACGCGTGTCTCCTACCGCATCTCGACCGTGACGCACGCGCCCGCCGCCCCCAACGGCGTGTCACTCTACGGCTCGAAGGCCACGCTGCACTGGCAGCCCGGAGACAGGATGACCCTCGCGCCCATCGGGGGGGAACCGCAGACGCTGGAGCCGGATCCCGGCACCGCCGGGGACTGGCGCGTCGAGCAGGACTTCATCGACTCGATCCGCGAGGGCAAGCCAGTCGAGCTCACCTCGTTCGAGGACGGCGTGCTCTACATGCGCGTGACCGAGGCCGTCGCCCGCTCACGCCGCGAGGGTCGCGCCGTGGAGATCGCCGAGGTCTAGCGATGCCGGGCGTGTTCTACCGCTACGACCAGCGCGACCCGTGGTCGCCGTCGGCGCTCATCGCGCGGTTCGTGATCAACCTCGCGGGTGTGTTCGTCGCCGAGGCGATCGTGCCGGGGTTCCAGATCGGTGACTGGCAGTCACTTGTCGCCGGGACCGCGATCCTCGCGATCGTGAACATCCTGCTGAAGCCGCTGGCGACGTTCTTCTCGTTCTGCCTGATCATCCTGACGTTCGGGCTGTTCGTGCTGGTGCTGAACACCGCGCTGCTCGGCGCCACGGCGTGGGTGGCCGGGCAGCTCGACCTCGCGTTCACCATCGACGGATTCTGGAGCGCCTTCTTCAGCGCGCTGATCATCTCGATCGTCTCGCTGGTGTCGTCCACGTTCGTGAACGGAACGGTGCGCCGGATCGGGTAGCGGCCGGCTCGTCCGCTCAGACCTCGGAGTCGCGGTCGAGGACGACGACCGACCCGTCGCCCAGCGCCGAGGGCGTCACGAGCGACTCGAACTCGTCGCGTGGCACGAGGACGCCCTCCGCGCCCACGCGCACGGCGGGCACCAGTCCGGGGGTCGCCCCGGCCATCGCGAGGACTCCCGTCCACGTCATCGCCCCGCCGAGCGGGATCTCATACAGGCCGGGGCGCGGGACGGCGCCACTCAGCGCCACGAGCCGCGTCGGCGGTGGCGGGCGGTCAAACACGGTGCTCAGCGCAGCAACCGCTTCGATGCTCATCGCACCGCCGGGTGCGTCGCCCTCGTCGACCTCGACGGCGATGGGGTCGCCCCCCAGCGCGCTGCCGTCGAGGATGCCGTGGCGTCTGGCTTCGGCGATTGCTTCCTCGATCGCGAGTCGTGCCGTCTCGGGCTGCCCGTCGAGGGTCACGTGCGCTGTGGTCGCGCCGGTGGCGCGGCAGGTGACGAGGATGCCCTCCAGCACGCGGTGCGGGTCGCCCTCGAGGAGGTGCCGGTCGATGAATGCCGTCGGGGAGTCCGGTCGCGCGGCCACCTCGACCGTGGCGCCGTCGCTGGTCCCGAGCGGGCCATACCGAGCCGGGTAGGAGCTGGCGCGGATCGCGTCGCTGGTGCGCTCCGGGCCAAGGGCGTTCGCCTGGGCGAGCGCGCCATAGGCGCCGTGCGCGACGGCGTCCTCCAGGCTTCCGTCCTGGCGGCCGAGGCGTTCCAGCAGCCCGTACTCCCCGCGCCCCGCGTACTCGTCGGCACACTGTCCCCCGAGGCACTGGAGCAGCTCCGGCGGTACCTCGTCGCCGAGCCGCGCGAAGCGATGCTGGTGGCCCTCCCGCTGCACGGTTGCCGCCGGGGCAGCCCAGCACGCGCCGTCGCAGGCGCCTTCGACGAGCGCCTCGCCGAGGGCGGCCCGGAGCAGGTGCCACTCACCGTCCGCCTTGTGGGCGTTCCCGCAGGTGCCGCGGTGCAGCACCACGCGCGCCGCTCGCGGTGTGGCGAACTCGCCACGCAGGCGGGCGAGGGCAGGCGTGGGTGGGACGTGGGTCACGCGAGGATTGTACCGGCGTCGGCCCGAGCGTCCTTGCCCAGCGGGACGGTCGGCCCTCGGCGCGCCGTGCCGGCGGGCGCACAATGAGGGGAGGAGGTGGGACATGCCCGCACCAACGCTCGAAACGATCGACCTCAAGCGCGAGTGGAAGGCGCTCTACACCGCGCGCCAGAAGCCGGACATCATCGAGGCCCCCGAGCGCCGCGCCCTCGCGATCGAGGAGAGCCGCCAACCGGGCGCCGAGACGATCGGCCCGATGTTCGGCGCGCTCTACCCCGTTGCCTACACGATGAAGTTCGCGATCAAGAAGGCGCGCGGCATCAACTACCCGGTCATGGCGCCCGAGGCGATCTACCGGACCGCCGACTTCGATCCGCGCGTGACGGAGTGGAAGTGGCAGGCGGCCGTCGCCGTTCCCGACATCGTGACCGCTGCCGACCTCAAGGCCGCCGTCGCGGCCGTGCGCGCGAAGCACGGCGACCTCCCGCTGCTCGACCGGGTGAAGCTCGTGAAGCTGCCGGCCGGGACACAGGGGCGCATCCTCCACGTCGGCCCGTACGACGCGGAGCAGGACACGATCGCGAAGCTGCAGGCGTTCGTGCAGGGAGAGGGCTACCGCCTCGGCGCCCGGCACATCGAGGTCTACCTCAGCGACCCGCAGAAGGTGGCGCCGGAGCGCATCCGCACGGTGATCCGCTACCCGCTGGTGAAGCGCCGCTAGTCGAGCACCTCGACCTGGTCGCCGAGGTGGATCGCGGCGCCTGCCTCGGCGGTCCCCCCGGCCGGCAGGAGGAGCGTGCCCAGCGTGGGCTGCTCCTGGCCGAAGGTGCGGGTGAGCGTGGTCATCACGGGCGCGTCACGCTCGCCCGTCTCCGGGTTCGCGTGCGTCGCGAGGCAGCGCACGATCTGATGGCTGACGACGAACTCGGCCGCGCCGATGCGGACGCGGCCCGCCCACTGCAACTCGTCCCAGGGCGCGAGACCCTCGACGGCGATGTTCGACCGGAAGCGCCGCTCGTCCACCTCGCGGCCGAGCGCTTCGCCGAGGGCGAGGACGCTGCCGCGTCCGTGCACCGACACGAAGCCGCGCGGTCGGTCCTGGAACTGTGACGTGTGGCCGTCGCCGATCAGCGCGAGCGGGAGGCGATCCGGCTCGCGGAGCCGCTCCCCCTCGGGCGTCTCGAGGACGTACGCGGCGACGCGGTCGCAGAGGAGCGCGCGCCCCTTCTCGTCGAGCCCCGCGTCCACGAGGACGTCACCGTTGTGCTGGATGTGCAGGCGCTGCTGCTCCTCGTCGAAACGGAGCTGCAGCGGGCCGATGCCCGGGAAGTCCTGCATCGCGAGGCCCTCGGCCTTCGGCCAGTAGTTCAGGCCGTCGCGGATCAGTGGCTCGACGGCGTTCCCGAACCGGAACGCGAGCACGCGGTCGCCCCGGATGCGGCCGTCCGGCTGGACGAACAGCGAGTCCGGCGTCTCGGGCGTGAAGCCCTTCACGGGGTAGCGGTAGAGCGCGGCGACGTGTGGCATCGGCGGATGGTAGCGGGCGCGTGCCGATCGGGGGCTACGCCGTGACCACCGTGCTGCCGTGACTGCCCTTCTCGACACGGATGCGGTCGGGCAGACGCTCGGACAGCTCCTCGACGTGCGAGATCACGCCGATCATCCGCGACCCCTCGGCGAGCGTCTCGAGGCCCTGCACCGCGAGGTCGAGCGCTTCCGCGTCGAGCGCCCCGAAGCCCTCGTCGAGGAACAGTGAATCGAGGGAGACCGCTCCGCCGGTCCCGGAGATCTCCGGCAGGTGCTCGGAGAGCGCGAGGGCGAGCGCGAGGCTCGCGAGGAATGTCTCACCGCCAGAGAGCGTCTTCACCGATCGCAGCTCGTCGCCGTTGAGGTGGTCCATGACGAGGAAGGTGTCCTCCTCGGCCACGAGGGCGTAGCGGCCGTTCGTGAAGTCCGAGAGGCGATTCGAGGCGTCGGCCGCGAGGAGCTGCATCGATTCGTGCAGCAGGTAGGCGATGAAGCGGTCGCCGCGC
Organism: Dehalococcoidia bacterium; assembly: GCA_020634075.1. Lineage (GTDB taxonomy): Bacteria > Chloroflexota > Dehalococcoidia > UBA2979 > UBA2979 > W-Chloroflexi-9. The sequence goes on from JACKCJ010000003.1 coordinate 60,936, forward strand.
AGGTCGGTGCCCACCGCGCCGATGAGGTTCGCCTTCGACTGGTGCTCCTCGGCGTCCTTCCGCATCTGCTCGGCCTGCTCGATCTGCGTCGCCGCCTGTTCGATCGAGAGCCGAGCCGCCGTCAGCTCGTTCTGGACCCGGTCACGTTCGACCTCGAACGTCTCCATCTCGGTCTTGAGCGCGCGCAGCGACGGCTCGCCGTCGCCGATTGTCGTCCGCCACGACGCGGCGAGGGCGGTCCGAGCTTCGACGGCGGCGGTCTCGGCGTCACGGCACTCGGCGCGCCGCTTCTCGACCGCCGCTGCCGCCTTCTCCTTCGTCCCGGAGGCGCCGTCGCGTGATGCCTCCGCCCCCGCGAGCGCCGCTCGACCGCTCGCGAGCGACTCCGACAGCTCACGCTGTTGCCGCTGCTGCTGCTCGCAGCGTGCGAGGTCGGCGCGGATGCGCTCGGGCTCGCCTTCCACGCCGCCGAGGCCGGCCAGGCGCTGCTCGGCCTGCGTGATGCTGGCCTCCGCCTTCTCGAGGTCGCGTGCGGCCACGCTGCTGTCGCGGGCGCAGGCCTCGGAGGCGTTCGCCGCGGCGGTTGCCTCTCGCTCGGCCTCGCGCGTCGCCGCCTGCGCGGCCCCAAAGACCTCGAGCGCGTCCGCGAGGTCGGTGCGGACCGACTCCGGGGCGGCGGTCACGCGTTTCGCCTCGGTGGGTTCGATGGTGGCAGGGACGCGCGCGAGCGCCTCGCGCAGCGCCTGTGCTTGCTCCCGGTGCCCAACGGCCGCGCGCCGCTGCTCGGCCGCTGTTTCGCGGCCGCGCTCGGCCTCGGCCTGTGCCGCCTGCACCGCGCGCGCGAGTCCGTCCGGCTTCACGCCGTGCTCCTCGAGTTGCGCGTGCACCGACGCGACGTGCCCCTCCACCGCTGCGAGCTGGCCCGATGTCTCCTCGATACGGGCGGCGGCAGCGGCGACCGTCGCGGCGGCACGCTCGGCCGAGGCGCGCGCCTCGGAGAGCTTGGATTCGGCACGTTCGAGGGCCGCCTCGACGCGCGCGAGGTTGGGCGCGGCGTGCTTGCCGAGCTTCGTGATCGGCTCACCACAGACCGGACAGGGATCGCCGAGCCTGAGGCTGGCGCGCAGGTGGGCTGCGGCGTCCTCGGCGCGCGCAGCGTCGAGGGCTTCCCGGGCTGCGCCGGCTTCCCGCTCAGCGGTCTCCCGCGCGGCCGTGGTCTTCGCCGCTGCTGCCGCGTGCGTCTCGTGCTCGCGACGGGCGCGGTCGACGGCGTCCTGCGCGCGCTGGCGATCGGTGCCGGCAGAGGCGAGTGCCTGCCGGACCTGCTCGAGCGTGCGAACACGCTCGGCCGCTGCCTGCATCGTGGCCTCGGCTTCGCTCGCAGCCTGCTCGGCCGTCGCGGCGTCGGCAGCGAGACGCTCCTGGAGCAGCGTCGCCCGGCCGGCCGCTTTCGCCAGCGCCGTGGCAGCTGTGCGTTCGGCGCGCTCGGCCGAGGCATGCTCGGCGGCTGCGTCCTTCGCTCGTGCCTCGGCGGTCTTCTGGGCCGCGGAAGCCTCGTCAACGTGCTTGCGGGCGGCCTCGAGATCCTTGCGAGCGCTCGCCAGGGCGGCCTCCGCCTGCGCCCGCTGCTCAAGGAGGGCGACGGCCGCCTTCAGGCGGTCGTGCTCGGTGGGGTCGTACTGAACCTTCGCCAGGTCCGCCTCGGTGCGTTCGATCGCGGCGGTGCGGTCGGTGACCGCGCGTGCCGCCGCGTCGAATGCCTTCGTGGCGTCCTCGAGTTCCGCCTCGGCCTCTCGCACCGCCGTCGCGGCGCGCTCCATCGCCTGCTGGCGCTCGTGGTGCGCGCGGGCGAGCTCGCCCAGCGCCTGCAGGGCGGTGCGGCGCGCGGTGAGTGTCTCGGCGTCCTTCGCCAGGGCCTGCTCTCGGGAACGGAACTCCGTGATGCGCTCGGGCGTGGCGAGCGGGAGCTTCTCCAGCTGGGTGCGGATGGTCTCGGCGCGTGTCTTGTGCTCGGCGGCGCGGGCGCGGGCGAGCTCGCCCGCGCGCTGGTAGACGCCGAGGCCGATGAGCTGGCTGAGGATGCCGCGCCGGTCCTTCGCGTCACCTCGGAGGAACGAGTCGAACTCACCCTGCGGGAGCACGATCGCGCGGGTGAACGTCGCGTAGTCCATGCCGAGGATCGCTTCGACCTCGCGGGTGACGTCGGCGGCGCGGTCCGCCATCGGCACCCACTGCTCGTTCACGAGCCGCTCGAGGCGCGTCGAGGTGTTGCCGGGGTAGCGTCGCGCGACGCGATAGCCCTTGCCGCGGACGGTGAACTCGAAGAGCACCGACATGTCGCGCTCGCCCTGCGAGACCAGCTCCTTCACCGAACGTCCGACGCGGGGCACCTGCCCGTAGAGGGCCCACGTCATCGCGTCGAGGAGGGAGGACTTCCCGGCGCCCGTCGGGCCGGTGATGACGAACAGCCGTCGCCCCTCGAACTCCAGCGATACCTCGTCGCGGAACGCAGTGAAGCCGCGGATCTTGAGCAGGACCGGCTTCACGAGGTCTGCACCGTGGCCTCCTCCAGCACCTCGCGGAAGACGGCGAGCGTCTCGGGCGTCGGGGCGGAGCCGTGGGCCTGCTGGTAGTAGCGCGTGTAGAGGTCGGTCGGGGTGAGCGACGAAAGCTCGACCTGCGGGAGATCCTCGGCGTCCCGGCGCGTCTCGACGCGCACGTCGACGCAGAGCGGAAGCGCCTCCCGTACGCGCTGCGCGAGCCCCGGCTCGGGGTGTTCAAGGCGGATCGTCGCGCGGAGGTAGGCGTCGCCGAGCCTCGAGGCCTGCGCGACGACCTCGTCGAACGTGCCGCGCACCTCGGCGAGCTGCCGGCCCGAGGTCAGCGGCACGGCACGATGTCGCGCCGGCCGCCCGGGCTCGAGGTCGACGATGCGGACGATCTTCTCCTGTCCGCTCTCGCCGAAGTCGAGCTGCAGCAGGGAGCCGGAGTACGTCGCGGCGTTGTTCGGCGCGCCGAGCACCACCTGCGGCTCGTGCACGTGGCCGAGCGCGACGTACTGCGCGTGCCCCGGGAGCACCGAGGGCGCTACCGCGTAGGTCTGGCCGATGTGGATGCGTCGCTCGGACCCGTCCACCGTCGCGACCTTCGCCCCGTCGATGAACACGTGGGCGGCGAAGACGTTGATGGCGCCGTCCTCGAACCCCTTGGACGCCTGCTCGTACACGCCGCCGACGAACTCCGCGTAGCCCTGGAAGGACTCGAACTCGGGGCCGAGGATCTCCTCGGCGTTGAGGGCACGGCCCTCGGGCACCCACGGGAGGGCCGCGAGGCACATCCGCTCGCCGTTGCGCTCGACGTGGATCGTGCCGCCCTCGTCCCAGCGCCGGACGTACGGCTGCGCATGCACCCCCAGCAGGTCGGCGAACTGACCGAAGGCGGCGAGACGACGGGGGTTGTCGTGGTTGCCGGCGACGAGCACCACCTCGATGCGTGCCTCGACGAGGCGACGCAGCGCCGCGTAGAGCAGGCGCTCCGCCTCCGGCGGTGGGCTCATGGTGTCGAAGATGTCCCCGGCGACGAGGAAGACGTCCACGCCCTCCTCGATGGCGATGCCCGTCACCTCGTTCAGGACGGCGTCGAACTCCGCGGCACGCGAACGCCCACGGATGGTGCGCCCCAGGTGCCAGTCGCCGGTGTGGAGCAGGCGCATCAGAGGTCGTACCCCTCGTCGGGGTCGTCGAAGCGGAGCATCGGGTCCTTCGCGGAACCGGCCGCCACCGGCGCGACCTCGGACCGACGCGTCGACCATGACGGGAACGGGAACTCGACGAGCAGCGGCACGGGGATCTCCGGTTGGGAGACGATCATGGAGCCGGGCTTGAGGAGCACCGCCCGCGCCCGCGCGCTCGGCGTGAGGAAGCGGTACTGGTCGCGCCCGGCCTCGGCGGTGTCGAGCCGCCCGACGATGCGGAACGAGGCGTTCGCGACGATCCGCTGTTCCACCTCGGACGCCGTCTGCTGCGCTCCGATGAGGATCACGCCGAGGGAGCGCCCGCGCTCGGCGATGTCGAGCAGCGTCTCCTTGATCGGCGAGCGGCCTTCCCTCGGCGCGTACTTGTTCAGCTCGTCCACCACGACGAAGAACGGCGAGGTGCGGTCGACGCCGGCGGCGGACTCGTGCTCGGCCATGACGCGGCTGAGGAGCACGCCGACGACGAACCGCTGGGCGCGATCGTGCAGGCGGTGGAGGTCCACCACCGTCACCTGCTCGTCGAACTCGATGCGATGCGATGCGGGTTTGCCGAACCCGGCGCCGCGCACGAACGGCTGGACGAGACGCGCGCCCGCCTCGAGGCGTCGGAGGAAGGCGCGGACGGTGCCGGGCGCGGCGGCACGGTAGGTCGACGCCATCCAGCGGCCGTGCGGCTCGTCGTCGTCCTCGTCGCCGACGAGGTTGCGCTCGATCTGCTGCACGAGGTCCTCGAGGTCGCGGCACCACGCGCCCTCCACCTCGACATCGCCCTCCGGGTCACGGAACGGCGTGTTCCGCGCCGCCTGCGCCAGCCGCGCCGTGACCACCTCGACGAGGTCGCCGATCTGGCCGGCGTCGCGGTCGGCGTCGGCGAAGAGGTAGCGCAGGTAGCCGTTGAGGCAGAACTCGTGGAGCGTCCAGTAGAAGCCGGTGACCCCCTCCTGCCGGCTCGAGGTCTGCGGCAGCGGCTGGTCGCCGGGGCGGCAGGGCGCATAGAACGACACGGAGCCGAACGGCCCCGCGGGCAGGTCGAGGGCGGCCCAGCGCGCACGCTGCTCCTCGGTGAGCCGTGCGTTCGGGCGGTCGAGGAAGAGCAGGTCCTCGCCCTTCACGTTGAAGATCAGCGCCTTCGAGGTCGCGCGGCGCGATCCAAGCGCCTGGCTTTCGAAGAGGCCGTAGAGCAGGAACGTGGCGTACGTGGTCTTCGTCGCGACGCCGGAGACGCCGCTGATGTTCACGTGCGCGCCGCGCGTGCCGTCCAGGAACTCGAGGTTCCCGTAGACCGGCCGCCCGGAGCGGTCGAGGCCGACCGGGAAGCGGAAGTCGTCCTCCTCGTCCTGCATGCGGTCGAAGAAGAGCGCCTTCTCGCGCGCCTCGCCGGTGGCGAGGTAGACGCGCTGGCCGGGCATCGGCGGGACGTAGATCTCCGGCTCGACGCGCGTGACGGACACATGCGCGGCCACCGAGGACTGCGTTGGGAGCACGCCCTCGGTGGAGAGCGCGACGTCCGAGGTCAGGGAGACGCCCTCCTGCGTCGCCCGGAGCTCGTCGACGACGCCGTAGGTGTCGACGTACTGGCCGTCCGGGAGCACGGTGCGGACGTGGACCACGTCGTCGAGCTGGAGGTAGGACTCCGGCGCGACCCATGCCGAGAAGGAGAGGGGCGTGGCTGCCGCGCCCTCCGTGCCGAGGACGAGCGCCCGGTACTCCGAGGATGGGTTGTTGTCGTCGAGGGTCACGCGGCCTCCTCGCGGGCGATGGACGCGGCGAGCAGACGGGCGATGAGCCGCCGGTCGCCGAGCAGGTGGGTGAGGTGCGTCTCAAGCGCACCGATCGGGGTGAGGTTCTGCGGGGCGCGTGGGTCGCGGACGGGCGACGAGGCGAGTCGAGGCAGGAGCGTCGCCGTCTGGTCGGCGAGGATGGCGGCGCGCTCGGGTGAGATCGAGGCGGAGCACTCGAGGCGGAGGACGCCGCCGAGGTAGTGCACATGGGGCCCCGGCGCCGGCAGTCTCACGAACCACGAGTAGCGCCCCTCGGCGAGGTGGAGCGGATCCTGGGCACTGCCCGGGATGAGGAAGAGCGGCGTGCGCTCGCCCGGCAGCAGCGTCTGGAGCAGCTCTAGCTCCGCCTTCGGCACGTACCACTGCTGGATGCGCTTCACATAACCGACGACGCTGCGTCCCGGCGAACGGAGCGAGCGCAGCGGGCCGTCGATCAGCGTGAGGGCGCTCTCGTCCTCGGAGAGCGTCTCGGCGAGGCGCGCTTCCTCGTCCAGCATCGCGCGGTTGAGCGCGGCGACGAGGTCGTTCGCGCGGGAGGCCGTCGGCACCGTGCGCGAGGTGAACGCCAGTTGCGTCCGCTGGAAGGCGAGCACACGGTCGGGGACCTCGGTGTTGCTCGTGTGCAGGTAGCGTCGCTCGACGCGAACGCGGTCGCGGAGGATGCCCGCGCGCCCGGCCGCGAGCGCCACGGCGCCGATCGCGTACGACCCGAACAGCCCGAGGGCGGGTGTCGCGCCGCCGTCGTCGTCCAGGGCATGCGCCTCGGCGCGGCGGACGCCATCGACGAGGTAGACGCGCTCCACGTCGGCGCGACGGGTGATCGGCGCCCACGTTGACGCCTCGACCGTGAGGTCGGGCACGACGTCATCGCCGTCGCCGAAGTCCGGCGCGTCGGCGTCGAATTGCATGGCGGTGCCGTACTCCGGCTGCCAGGGCAGAAGGCGGACGGGCATGCGTTCACCGAGTCGAGGGGAGACGTGCCGATTGTAGTGGTTCGATCGCTCTCGAACGAGTGTTCGTATCGTCCGGTCGCGCGCCCGCACTCGGGCGTAGCGCCGTCCTCGCGTACGCTCGCAGCGTGACGACTCAGCGCGATCCCGAGGACCTGTTCGAGGGCGGCTCCGACCGTGCCGCCTACGTGCGGCAGATGTTCGGGGAGATCTCTCACCGCTACGACCTCGTGAACCGCGTGATGACGGTGGGCCAGGACCAGTCGTGGCGACGGCTCGCCGCCTCGCAGATCGTGCGGCCGGGCGACACCGTCCTCGACGCCGGCACGGGCACGGGTGACCTCGCGTTCGCCTGCCTCGACGCCGGCGCGTCCCGGGTGGTCGGCATCGACGTCGCGGGACCGATGCTGGAGCAGGCGCGAGCGAAGTCGCAGAAGCGCCGGGTGGACGAGGTCTCCGGGTTCAGCCTGGGTGACGCGACTCGCCTCCCGCTGCCGGACGCGAGCGTCGACGCCTGGTGCTCGGCGTTCGTCGTGCGGAACATCCCCGACCTACCCGCCGCTTTCTCCGAGGCGTACCGGGTGCTCAAGCCGGGTGGGCGGCTCGCCGTCCTCGAGATCCCGCGCATGGAGCCGGGGCTGCTCCGGCCGTTCGCACGCATCCACTTCAGACACGTCGTCCCGCGCATCGGTCGCGCCATCACGGGCCACTCGAGCGCGTACCGGTACCTCCCCGTGTCCGTCGATCACTTCCTCGCGCCGCGCGAGCTCACGGAGCTGCTGCGCGAGACCGGGTTCGTCGTCACCCAGGTGCGGATGCTCATGTTCCGTACGGTCGCGATGCACGTCGCGGTGAAGCCGGACCTCGGCGCCCCGCGCGTCGGCGCGACGCCCACCACCGACGAATAGCGTCCCTCCGCGTTCCACCGAGCGTCCCACCGTTCGCCCACTGTGCGTCCCACTGTGCGTCCCACTGAGCACAGGCCCTTCGGGTCGCTGTGGCGGCCGGACTGGGCCGGTTGTTCTGGTACGATCCCGCCACTACCGACGCTCCCCGGGCCGTTGCGAGGTTGATGTTGGCGAGTGCTCCCGACACCACGGAGATGCCGTCCGAGGCCGTGTCCCGGTACCTCGAGGCCATCTTCTACATCGATGCCGAAGGTGACTCCGTCCGCGCGTCGCGACTCGCCGACTGGCTGGGTGTCTCGCAGGCCACGGTCGCGGCGGCGCTCCGGCGCATGACCGACAATCAGCTCATCGACATCTCCGCGCAGAAGGAGATCTCCCTCACCTCCGGCGGGCGGGAGATCGCGCAGGAGATCGTCCGGCGGCACCGCATCGCGGAGCGCTGGCTCACCGACGTCCTCGGCTTCGACTGGCTGACCGCCGACGAGGAGGCGAGCCACCTGGAGCACGCCCTCTCCGGCCAGGTCGCCGACCGGCTGCACGAGATGATCGGGCGTCCTCGGACGTGCCCCCACGGCAATCCGATCCCGGGCGCCGACCCCGTCCCCGGGACGGAGCGCGCGCTGGTCACGCTGAAGCCGGGTGAGAAGTCGCGCGTACGACGGATCTCCGAGGTCGCCGAGCACGAGGTGCCCGACCTGTTGCGTTTCCTCGGCAACCACGGCTTCCGCCTCGGCGTGGAGGTCGAGGCGGTCGAGCTGAGCCGTGGGGCGGGGACGTTCACGGTCCGCGTCGGCGGCGAGGACGTGGCGATGTCCGTCGAGGTCGCGCGCAAGATCTGGATCGACGCCTAGGTCGTCCGTGCGTGGCTACGCCGCTGCGTAGCGCCGAGTGCCGCTCCCTGGGCGGTTAGTCTCCGGAGTCGGCGATGTTCCCGATCCGGGACATGAACCCCACCCGTCACGTTGCCGTCGTCACGCTCGTCCTCATCGCGGCGAACGTGATCGTCTTCTTCTTCTGGCAGCCGTTCGGCGCCGGGGCGCAGGCCGAGCTCGAGTTCCTCTATCACCGCGCCGCGGTCGCCTGCGAGCTCGTCCAGGGCCGGCCGCTCTCGGTGGGTGAACTCGCGAGGAACACCTGCGAGCCGCAGGCCATCGGCGGCACGTTCTTCCCCGACAAGAACGTCTACCTCGCCGTCCTGACGTCCATGTTCCTGCACGCCAACCTCATCCACCTCGCGGGGAACATGTGGTTCCTCTGGATCTTCGGCGACAACGTGGAGGATCACTTCGGGCGCGTGCTGTACCTCGTGATCTACGTCGCCGCCGGGATCGCGGGGACGCTGGGCTTCGTGCTCCTGCGCCCGGACGAGGTCACTCCGCTCATCGGAGCGTCGGGGGCGATCGCGGGCGTGCTGGGGGCCTACCTCGTGCTCTACCCGATGCGGCCCGTCCTCGCGTTCGCGGGGTTCTTCCTGCTCCCGGTGCCGGCGATGCTCTTCATCGGGCTGTGGGTGTTCGCTCAGTTCCTCGTCGCCGACCCCGGCGTCGCGTGGGAAGCGCACGTCTTCGGCTTCGCGGCCGGCGTGATCCTCACGCTCGCGCTCCGCGGGTTCGGACGGAGCGCGCGACCGGTCGTCGGCTAGCGACGCGCCGAGGTCTGTGGTGACTGCGTCGTGTCGGCGTCGCCCCCGAGCACGCGATACAGGCGCCAGTCCAGGTATTCGCCGTTGAACTGCTGGACGAGCTCCAGCCACGTCGCACCCTCGTACAGGTTCGGGTAGCGCGTGTAGATCGCGTCGCGGTTCAGCTCCACGCCCTTGCCGCGCGGGTTCGGCAGCAGGATGTAGTCGACGTTCCCGACGGGCTGGTCGAGGAAGCTCCGGAAGTCGCGGTCGGTGTTGATGACGAGCCGGTCCGTGTGGTCGAAGTTCGTGATCAACGGGTGCGACTTCTGGAGGTCGACCAGGACCAGGCCCTCGGTCTGGTCGAGGACTGACTCCACCTCGGCCAGCACCTCGCGGTCCGGGTAGTTCGAGCGGAGCTCGACGGCGCGTTCCTCGTCGCCCGCGAGCTCGGCGACGATCAGCTGCTCGTCCGCGCCCACCTCGCTGTGGCCCATCGTCTGGTACGAGATCACGTTCGCCAGCAGGAGGAGCGCCGGGATGATCCCCGCGCGGACGGCCTGGGCCGTCGAGGAACCTCGGAGCCAGTAGGGGTGCATCTTCCCGATCCACCCGAGGAGGATCACCGTGAAGACGGGGAGGTAGACCCAGTACCGCAGCCAGGGCGCGATGGTGCCGGTGAAGGTCTGGTAGGTCTGCATCAGCAGCGTGCTGATCGCGAGGAAGGCGAGCAGGGTGCCCTCCAGCCGCCGGGTGCGGAGTCCGATGACGGCGGCGCCCGCCGCCGCGAACGGGAAGAGGAACGAGATCTGGAACGTGCGCTGGGCGACGTAGCTCAGCGACCCGAACACCGAGTGGTACGCGTAGCGCAGGGCGTGGTCGGCGGCGTTCTTCGCGACGTCGGGGGCGGCGTTGATGGAGTAGGGGCCGCGGTAGAAGAACAGCGGGTCGCCCTCGGCGGTGTAGTTGAAGGACAACCACAGCGCGCCGAGGAAGATGCTCGGGAAGACCAGGGTGACGAGCAGCGACTCGAACCTCGAGATGTCCCGCCACGCGCCCTCGCGCCGATAGACCCACGCCATCAGCAGGAAGCCGACGACGGCCATCCCCATGATTGCGAGCGCCTCGTAGCGCACCCAGAGCGCGAGGCCGGTCGCGAGGCCCATGCCGAGCACCGCCCGCTCCGGCGCCTCCCGGATCTGCAGCGCGGACGCCACCACCCAGAGGAAGAACAGCGTGAACACGCTCTCCGCGGTGCCGTTCACGAAGTGGTACAGGAGCACCGGGTTGGCGAAGGTGATCCCGATCCATAGCCCCCGGGTGATTGGCGGCACGCCGAACCCGTGAAGCAGGCGGTTCACCACGACCACGCACCCGGCGGTCGCGATCACCGAGGTGATGGGCCCGGTGAACTCGGTGAGCCCGACGGCCGAGGTGATCGGGAGGATCACGATCCGCATCACCGTCGGGATTGGCGGCCAGACGAGACCGATCGCCCCGAGGTGCGGGTCTCGCGAGTAGAGGACGTTGTGGGCGTCGACGGTCCTCGAGAGGGCGTCCTGGTTGTAGACGTCCAGGACGAAGAAGAAGAGCACCGCCGCGAGCATCAGCAGCACGAACGAGACGCCGTACAGCAGGGCGTCGTCGCGGAACGTGAGTCCGGTCGGCTTGGGGCGCTCCGCCCGGGGGATGTCCGGTCGGTAGCGGGGACGGCCCTGGGGCAGATAGACCATGTGGGTCCTGGCGGTCTGGGGAGCGCCTGGCGGGTGCGCCCAGTGTACGAATCGCCCTAGTTAGCGGCTGATCCGCTCGTGGTTGGGCGGCTCGCGTCCGTCTCGCCTCCGAGCACCCGGTAGAGCCGCCAGTCCACCTCGGGGCCATCGAACTCGCGCGCCAGCTCGAGCCATCCGGCGCCGTCGTAGAGCGTGGGGTACCGGGTGTAGATCGCGTCCCGGGAGAGCTCGGCGCCCTTCGCTGCCGGATCCGGCAGCAGGATCCAGTCGACCTGCCCGATGGGCTGCGTCAGCACCTGGTCGAAGTTCCGGTCGGTGTTGATGACGAAGCGGTCTGACTCGTCGAACTCGAGGAGGAGGACCGAGGCCTCCTGCACGTCCACGAGGATCATGCCCTCTGAGTCGTCGAGCACCGGGATCATCTGCTGTACGACCTCGCGGTCCGGGAAATTGGCCGAGGACCGCACGTAGTCGACACGCTCCGTGTCGCCGGCGATCTGGTCCACGATCAGTTGCTCGTCCGGGCTGACCTCGTCGTGCCCCATCGCGATGTATGACAGCGCGTTGCCGAGGAGGAACAGCGCCGGGATGAGGGCGATCCTCACCCACACGGCGTACCCGGATTGCCGCAGCCACAGCGGATACGCGCGCATCAGCCAGCCGATGAGGATCGGGGTGAAGACCGGGAGGTACACCCAGTAGCGGAGCCACGGCGCGATCGTGCCGGAGTACGTCTGGTACGCCTGCAGGATGAGCGTGCTCACCGCGAGGAAGGCGAGCACGGTGCCGTCGAGCTCGCGACGCCGCAGGCTCGCGACGAGCACGCCGAGGGCGGCGATCGGGAACAGGAACGAGACCTGCAGGCTGCGCTCGATGACGTACCGCGCCGTGCCGATCGGGCTGTGGTACGCGTACCTCAGCGCGTGGTCGACGGCGTTCTTCGCGACGTCCGGGGCGGCGTTGATCGAGAACGGGCCGCGGTAGAAGTAGAGGGCGTCGCCCTCCGCCGTGTAGTTGAAGGACAGCCACAGCGCGCCGAGGAAGATCGTCGGGAAGACCAGCGCGATCATCAGCGACTCGAGCCGCTTCGTGTCCCGCCAGGCGGGCTCCTGCCGGTAGAAGTACGCCATCAGCAGGAAGCCCACGACCGACATCCCCATGATCGCGAGCGCCTCGTAGCGCACCCAGAGCGCCAGCCCCGTCGCGATCCCCATGCCGAGCACCGCGCGCTCCGGTCGGGCCCGCAGCTGGAACGCCGCGAGGATCACCGCGAGGAAGAAGAAGGTGAAGGCGCTCTCCGCGGTGCCGTTCACGAAGTGGTAGAGCGTCACGGGATTCGCCATCGCGCACACGATCCAGATCGCCCTCGTGCGCTTCGGCAGCTGAAGGCGGATGAGGATGCGGTTGAGCAGGATCACGCACCCGGCGGAGGCGATGACCGAGGTGAGCGGTCCCGTGAACTCGGTCAGCCCGAACGGCGCCATCAGCGGCAGGAGCAGCACGCGCATCATCGTCGGCACCGGCGGCCAGACGAGGCCGATCGCCCCGAGGTGCGGATCACTCGAGTAGAGGACGTTGTGCGCGTCGACGGTGCGCGACAGGGCGTCGCGGTTGAAGACGTCGAGGACGTAGAAGAAGTAGATCGCGGCGGCGAGGAACACGAGCGCCGAGACGGCGTAGAGGATCAGGTCGTCCTTCAGGGACGGGCCGTCGCCGCGCACGCGCGGCTGGCGTGGGATCTCAGGACGATGTCGAGGGCGTCCCCCGGGCAGATAGACCATGCATCACCGAACCGCCCCCGCGTGCCGATGCCTGAGTATAGGCATGGTCGTATCTCGCCCCATCAGCGATCACCCGATGTACGCCGTGGCGTCCGTCCCCCTCGATGGTGCGGAGCGACTAGTCTGGCGCTCCGCCAGGTATTGGACGCGTGAGGAGACACCCATGGGCCGGCTGACGACGCTGGAACTCGACCAGATGACCCCCGAGCAGCGCGAGGTCGCCGACGCGATCGCGTCCGGTCCCCGTGGTGGCATCCGCGGGCCGTTCAATGCCTGGCTGCGCAGCCCGGAGCTCGCGAGCCACGGCCAGCAGCTCGGTGCTTACTGCCGCTACGGCAGCAGTCTGCCGCCGAACCTCTCGGAGCTCGCGATCATCCTCACGGGCAAGCACTGGACGTCGCAGTACGAGTTCTACGCCCACGCGCGCCTCGCACTCGCCGCGGGCGTGTCCGAGGCGGCCGTCGACGCGATCCGCACCGGGGGTACGCCGGCGTTCGAGGACGAGCGCGAGCAGCTCATCTACGACTTCGTCACCGAGTACCTGCGCACGCACCGGGTCTCGGACGCGATGTATCAGCGCGCGCTCGACCTGATCGGCGAGCGAGGCGTCCTCGATGTGGTCGCGATCGTCGGCTACTACGGGCTGGTCTCGATGACGCTCAACGTGTTCGCGGTCGACCTTCCGGAGGGCGTCGAGCCGCCGCTCCCGGAGTAGTCCACGCTCGTGAGGCCGGCGAACACGCGCGCGTACTCGCCGGCCACCACGCTCCAGTCACGCACGGGGCGAGACGGCCGCGCGCGGTCAGGTTCGTCGATCGCCGCCAGGACCGAGGTCGCCCAGGCTGCCGCGTCGGCCGGTGGCACGGTCGGAACCCCGCACACCTCGGCCATGTCTCGCAGCCCCTCGAGGTCCGCGACGAGCACCGGCAGGCCCGCGGCGGCGGCTTCCGCCGGTGCGATGCCGAAGCCCTCGGGGTCGCGTTCGACCGGGAGGTTCGGGGCCACGAACACGTCCGCGTTGGCGAGCAGCCGGTCGACGTCGTCGTCACTCAGCCGGCCGAGCACACGCACGCGTGGATCGCGTGACGCGATCCCCTCGAGGCGAACGCGATCGGGGCCATCCCCGGAGACGGCGTAGACCACGTCCGAGGGCAGCAGCGGCAGCACCTGCTCCGCGAACCAGACCGCGCCCTTGCGCCGGACGAGGCGGCCGACGGTCACGATCAGCGTGGCGTCCTCCGGGATGCCGAGCGCCGACCGCTCGCCGGTGGCGCCGGTGCGGGCGCGCAGGCGGGTGAACCGAGGGAGGTCGACACCGTTGCTGACCACCACCGTGTGGACGCCTCGTGCGCCCGCGATGCCGGCGGTGTGCTGGCTGACGGCGATCACGCCGCCCCGGACGCGGCGCAGCGCGACCGCGATCAGGCGCGAGTAGCCCGGGAGCCGGAACGTGAGGTCGAGGCCGTGGACGGTGACGGAGACGGGCGCGCGTCCGAGCCAGCCAAGGATCGGAGCGATGGGCGCGAGCAGCGCGTCACCGAGGTGGATGCGTCCCACCTGGCCGCGCGTGCGCCACGCGCTCCGCATCGCCCGGGCGGCGAGCAACGGGAGCTGCCAGTCCGAGCCCTGCTGCGCCACCAGCCACTTGTCGCCTGGGTACTGGTCGAAGAGCTGGAACGAGAACTCCTCCATACCCCCCTCGGCGGGCGGGTACTTGCGGGTGATGAAGAGCAAGCTGGGCGGTGCTGCTGTCGGCCCCGAGGTCGTCACGGCGCGCCGTCCGTCCTCTCACGTCCTGCGTCGGTCGTGCCTCAGCCCTCGACGGACTCCGGCACCGGGCTCGTGGGTGATGGGGAGTCGTGGTGGCTTAGGTCGACGTGGACGCCGTTCACGGCCGGGGCGTCGCCGGGAGCGCGCCCGGCGAGGAGCCCCTCGAGACGTTCGATCAGCGCGTCCCACGACCGGGATTGCGCGGCGATGACGGCGCCCTCGGAGAGCTTCGCGCGCAGCGTGCGGTCGTCGAGCAGTTGGCCGATCGCGGCGGCGAACTCGCGGGGCGACCGGGCGGGCGCATGCAGGCCGGCGACATCATGCGGGACGAACTGGGCCGGCGCCGTGTGCTGCGCGACGACGGGCGGCGTGCCGCTCGCCATCGCCTGGAGGACCACCTGCGCGAACGTGTCCGTGTCGCTCGGGAAGGCGAACACGTCTGCCGAGGCGAACGCCTCGGCGAGGGGGACGCCGCGGAGGAAGCCCGTGAACACCGTGCGGTCGGGCGGGAAGAGGCGTTCCAGCTCCTGCCGTTGCGGCCCGTCGCCGACGAGGGCGAAGCGCGCGTGGCGGAGGCGACGCGTGGCCTCGAGCAGGTCGAGGATGCGCTTCTCGCGGGCGAGCCGCCCCACGTAGAGGACGAGCGGACGGTCGGGCTCGCCGCCGGTCAGGCGCTCGCGCATCTCGGACGACGCGCGGTCCGGCCGGAACAGCGTCGTGTCGACGCCGCGTCCCCAGACGTCGAGCCGGTCTAGCTTGCGGCCGACGAGGTCGTCGCGGACGACGTCCGTCGGGCAGAGCGTGGCGACGGAGCGCCGGGCGAGCCAGCGGAGGACCGCATCGAACCCCGGCACGAGGAACCCCGCGCGGTACGCCTCGAGGTAGGCGGGCATGTCCGTCGTATAGATGTGCACGATGCGCGTCGAGGTGGGCAGCAGGCGCGCCGCGTTCAGTCCGATCGTGCCCGTCGTGAGGATGATCGCCGCCTCCGGCCGGTAGACCTCGATTGCCCGTCGCAGGGCGGCGAACCGGTAGGCGACGCGTACCTCGGGGTAGAGCGGGAGCGGCGCCGAGGGCAGGCGCACGACACGGGCGTTGGCGGCGTAGTCCGTCCTCGTGCCGCCGGGCCGCGGGGCGACGACGGTCACGTCGTGACCGCGGCGGCTCAACGCCCGGACCAGTACGCCCGCGGTCTCGGAGACGCCGTCGATCTTCGGCTCGAAGGAGTCGCTGGCGATCAGGATGCGCACTCGCGCTACCGCCCCAGCACGTCGCGCCCGAGGGAGCGGTAGACGAGGCCGGACGAGCGCAGCAGGTCGGAGGGCAGCGCGTTTCGGGCATCCAGGACGGCGTCGCCGCGCATGCGCCGTGCCACCTCGGGCCAGTCGAGCGCGACGAACTCCGGCCACTCGGTGGCGAGGACGGTGACGTCGGCGCCGTCGACGGCCCGCATCGGGTCGAGCGTGTACGTCACGCGCGGCCCCACCCGCTCGGCGTTCGCGAGTGCCCAGGGGTCAGTGGCCCGCACGGCGATACCACGCTCGTGCAGTTCGTGTGCGAGCCAGACGGCCGGCGACTCGCGAACGTCGTCCGTCTCCGGCTTGAAGGCGAGGCCGAGGAGGGCGACTCGGGCATCCGGCCGCGCCCCGACGAGCTCCAGGATCGCCCCCAGCGCCCGCTGACGCTGGCGCAGGTTCGCCTCGATCGTCGCGGTGAGCATCGGCGCGGCGAGGCCGAGGTCCTCGGCGACGCGGGCGAGCCCGTGCACATCCTTCGGGAAGCACGATCCGCCCCAGCCGAGGCCGGCGCCGAGGAACGCGGGGCCGATGCGGGCGTCGCTTCCGACGATGCTCGAGACGCGGGTGATGTCGGCGCCGATCCGGTCGGCGATCGCCGACATCTCATTGATGAAGGAGATGCGCGCGGCCAGGAGCGAGTTCGCCGCGTACTTCGACAGTTCCGCCTCCTCCGGCGAGCAGTGGAGGACGGACGCGTCGAGCGGCGCGTACAGCTGCTCCACGATCGCGGCGTCGGCGGCGTCACGCGCGCCGATGACCACGCGGTCGGGCTGCATGAAGTCCTGGACCGCGCGACCCTCGCGCAGGAACTCCGGGTTGGAGACCACGCGGACCCCCGTGCCGCCCTCGGCGCGCGCGAGTGCTTGCATGCGGTCGCAGGTGCCCGGCGGCACGGTGCTCTTGATGACGACGAGCGCGCGCGGGTTGCCCCGGGCGATCTGCCGGACGGCCGCCTCGACGTGTCCCAGCTCAACGCGGCCGTCGGCCTGCGAGGGCGTCCCCACGGCGACCATGACCACGTCGCTCTTGGTCACGTCCACGGTCCGGGCGTCCTCGAAGCGGAGGAGGCCCGCCGCCACCTGCCGGTCGACGATGTCGTCGAGGCCGCGCTCCCGGATCGGGACCATGCCGGAGCGGAGCGCGCCGAGGCGGCGCTCGTCGATCTCGGTGACGGTGACGTGGTGTCCCAACTCCGCGAGGCATGCCCCGCTCACGAGCCCGACGTAGCCCGCGCCGAGGACGGTGACGGTGAGCGAGCGGACGGGGGCGGGGGCGCCCGGAGCGGGCGTCCTCGCGACCTCAGCGACCACTGACGTGTCCCGCTCGTCCGGCCGTGAACTCGCGCTGCGCTTCGCGACCGATCTCGCGGGCGTACGCCGCGCCCTGGGTAACGAGGTAGGTGGCGATGTCTGCGCGTGTCTCGTCCTGCCGGAGGAGCCACCAGGTCCGCGTCACGCGGCGGACGCACCAGCGGTATCGCTGCTTCACCATGCGCACAGCGTCGACGGGCGCGTTTAACGGCCCGATCGCCTCACATCATCACGAGGTAAAAGTTAAATGGCATGAGCAGTTCTACGATTTCATTCGTTGGATAAGGGGGACGCGCGTGCTCGTCGTGGCCCATCGCGGACTGCACACGGCCGCCCCCGAGAACTCGCTCGCGGCGGTGCAGGCCGCCGTCCGTGCGGGCTGCTCGCGCATCGAGGTGGACGTGCGCGCGACCGGCGACGGCCACCTCGTGCTGATGCATGACGCCACGCTGGGCCGCACGACCTCCGGGAGCGGCACGCTCGCCGAGGTGCGGGCACACGAGCTCGGGGAGGTGCGACTCGCCGACGGCTCGCCCGTGCCGAGCCTCCACGAGGTCCTCGAGGTCACGCGCGATCGCGCCGTGCTGTGCATCGACGTGAAGGAGCCGGAGCTCGGGCCGGACGTCATGGCGCTCGTGGACACGGTGGGCGCTGCCGCCGAGGTCTGGTCATCGCACCGCGAAGTCGTCGCGCGCGCCTCGGACGGTCGCCACTTCGCAGCGTGGATCTCGCACGGGGTGATGCCGGACGGCGGTCCCGAGGAGCTGGCCGACGAGGCGACCCAGCTCGGCGCGCTCGCGCTCTCGTTCTACCCGGCGGATGTGCTCCCGAGCGTGGTCGACGCCTGCCGGCGTGCCTCGCTCGGGGTGATGTCCGGCACGCCGAACGACCGTCCGACGTGGGCGAACCTCCACCGCTTCGGCGTGCGGGCCGTGATCACGGACCGCCCCCTCGACTGTGCCACGTGGCTCAGCGAGGGGGCGGCTCCGCAGTCGTTCGCCGGTCGGGGCTAGGGGAGGACGTCCGCCAGCGCCTGCGCGAGCAGGTCGTAGCCCACGCCGTTCGGGTGGATATCCGGCTGCGCGTCCAGCATGTGCGTCGTGGACGCCGTCGTGCCGCGCATCGGCGTCGCGCCGTCCGCGATCGTGACGTCGTGCGCGGCGCCCACCTCGGCGGCCACGGCGTTCAGCTGCGCGGTCGCGTCGTCCGAGGCAGCCTCGAGCGACAGGCCGCCGAGGCCGAGCGAGAACGGGTTGTACGTCTGCAGGAACAGGATCGGCGTCCCGTCACCGGCGGCGTCGCGCAGGTCACCAAGGATCCGCTCGAGGTTCGTGCGGTACGACTCCAGCGCCGGGCCGAGGCGCGCCTGGCAGGCGGCATTGTCGATGCTCTCCGCGCAGTCGGCCGAGCCGAGGTGGCCGAGCAGGTCGTTCGCGCCGATGTCGATGATGACGTACGCGACGTCGTTCGCCCGGATGAAGGCCAGCGCCTCGTCGAGCTGACCGGCCCGGATGAGCGTGCCGGAGGTCTCGCCGGAGATGCCGAAGTTGCGGAGGCCGACGCTGCCACCCTCCCGTTCGGCGATCACGCGGTGGATGCGCGAGGCGTAGCCCTGGTTGGCCGAGGCAACGCCGACGTTCGCGGCGAGCGAGTCGCCAATGACCACGACGTACGTCGAGCCGTCGGCGCTCGTCGAGTTCACGGTGCCGGGGCCGAGCACCTCGGCCGGCGGCGTCACCGCGGAGTCGAGGGAGGCGGCGTTCTCGGCGAGGGCGTCGAGCAGCGTCGACGCGGTGAGGACGTCACCGGTCGCCTGCGTGCCGGTCACGAGCACGCGCCCGTTGCCGATCTCGAGCGACTGCACGTCGGCGCGGAAGTCCGCGAGGCGCTCGTTCAGGTCGAGGACCGTGTCGACGATCTCCTCCATCGCCCCGTTCGCGAAGCCGGGGAGCGAGAAGTTACCGAGGGAGACCTCCTCGACCTCGATGTTGATCGCCCCGGCGTCCAGCGTGGCGCCGACGCGCCCGTGACCGCTGAGCGATCCGTTCTTGAGCGTGATCTCGAAGTCCAGTGAGCCGTTGCCGCCATCCGTGCCGTCGACCACGGTGAGGTCGACCCGGCGGATGGGGTTCTCATCGGCGCCCGTCAGCGTGTCCTGCAGGATCGCGGTGAGTTCCTCCTGCGTGAGCTCGACGCTGAAGCCGGCCTGCGACTCGGCCGCGTCCAGCTTCGCCTGGCCGGAGGCCAGCGCCGCGGCGTCGGGCGCGTCCGCGGGGCCGTCGAACGACCCAAGCGCGGATGCGATCTGGAGCGCGCTGTATCCGCCGAAGCCGATTGCCGCGAGGGCGATCACCGCCGTGGCCGCCGAGGCGATCTTCAGCAGCGTCCCGCGCAGGTAGAGTGCGACCGCGGTGATGGCGATGACGGCGACGACGACGGCGATGCCGCCGGCGGTGCCGATGGTGAACGCGGCGACGGCGCCACCGGTCACCGCAGCGAAGAGGGCGAGGATGATGAGCAGGACCGTCACGCGGGCCTCCGTTTCGCGGGCCTCCGTTTCGCGGAGGAGTGCAGCAGACCGCGGACGACGTTCAGGCCGGGCCGCCGGGATGATAGCCGCGCGCCGCAAGGCGCGAGGCACTCACTGCCTGACGATTGCGTTGGGAACGATCCTGCTCGCCGCGCTCCTCGTTGGGTGCACCGAGGTCGACCCGCGCGCACGTCTCGAACCGGCCTTCGATGGCATCACGTTCACCCAGCCCGTGGAGGTCGGCGCGTACGGTGCGGACCGCATGTTCGTGGCCGAGCGCGGCGGGCGGGTGTGGCTCGTGAGTGACGGCGGGGAGCGCGACCTGCTCGGCGATCTCTCGCCGTTGGTCGATGCGCGGCTCGGCGAGGGACTGCTCTCGTTTGCCCTCGATCCCTCGTTCGGTCAGAACGGTCATGCGTGGGCGTACTTTTTCGCCGCGGGCGAGCCGTGGCGCACTGTGCTCGCCCGCTTCGACGCGGGCGATGGCGGCCTCGACCTCGCGAGCGAGTTGGTCGTGCTGGAACTGCCGCAGCCGGGGTTCAACCAGAACGGCGGCGCGGTCCGGTTCGACTCGGACGGCTATCTCTACCTCTCGGTCGGTGATGGTTCCGCCTCGACCGATCCGTTCGAGCAGGGCCAGGACGCGACGACGCTCCTCGCGACGGTGCTGCGCCTCGACATCCGCGATGCGAGCGCGGAGGCCCCGTACCGCGTGCCGGATTCGAACCCGTTCGTCGGCGAGGAGGGCGTGCGCCCGGAGATCTTCGCGTACGGCTTCCGCAACCCGTGGCGGATGAGCATCGACCTCGAGGACGACACGGTCTGGCTCGGTGACGTCGGCTTCTCGAACGCCGAGGAAGTCGACCGCGTCGAGGCCGGCGGGAACTACGGCTGGAGCGTCCTCGAGGGATCGCACTGCCTGAACGCCACCGACTGTCCGAGCGAGGGATTCGCGCCGCCCGTGTACGAGTTCCCGCACACCGAAGGCCGCTGCGCCGCCGTCGGTGGCCTCGTGTACCGGGGGGACGCCATCGAGGGACTTGGTGGGCGCTACGTCTTCGGTGATCTCTGCACGGGCCAGATCTGGGCGCTGCCACGGAGTGCTCGCGCGGGGGACGACATCGTCCCGCTGTTGCTGGCCGACCTCGACGGCATGCTCGTCACCTTCGGCGTGGATGCGGATGGCGAGGTGCTCGTCGCGGACTACGAGGGCGGCGGCATCTACCGCCTCGTCCCGGAGTAGCGCGAAGGGGGAGGCGCGAGCCTCCCCCTTCGGTCAGCCGCGTGCTCGCGGACTACTCGGTGATGAAGTCGTTCTCGACGAGCCAGTCGTGCGCGATGTCCGCTGCGCTCCGCTGGTCGACCTGGAACTCCGCGTTCATCTCCGCCAGCGACTCGCTGGTGAGCTTCTCCGTCACCGCGTTGATCGAGTTGACGAGGTCATCGCCGTACTCGTCGATGAGTGCCGTGCGGATCACCGGGGCGATGTTCTCCGCCGGCTGCAGGCCCTTGTCGTCCTCGAGGACGACCCAGTCGTTGGTGGCGATCACGGCGTCCGTGCTGAACAGGAGGGCGACGTCGATGCCGCCTTCCTTGAGCGCCGTCACGCGCGGACCGAAGTCCAGCGGGACGAACTCGCCGAACTCAACGCCGTAGACGTCCTTCAGCCCGACGAGGCAGAACTGGCGCTCCGGGCATTCCGGCGGGCCGCCCAGCTTGAGGTCGGCCGCGTGGTCCGCGAGGTCGCTGACCTTGGTGATCCCGAGCCGCTCGGAGAGCTCACGGGTGATCACGAACGCGTTCACGTCCTGCGCTTCCTCCGCAGCCGGGAGGACGGTGACACCGGCGTCCGCGAACAGCTCGGCCGCCTTGTCGCGGTTGTCGGCGCCATCCGCGGTGGGCTCACCGCCGAGGAAGGTGAGGAGCGTCCCGACGTACTCGGGGACGAAGTCGACCTCACCTGCCTCGAGCGCGGGCTTCAGGATGTCCCGCGGCGAGCCGGGCTGGAGCTTGGAGCGGTCGACCACGAAGCCGTGAGCCTCGAGCTGCTGACCGTAGATCTCCGCGAGGATCTGGCTCTCGCCGAAGTCGAACGCACCGAGGGTGATGTCGGATCCCTCGCGGGTCTCCATCGTCTCGGTCGCGGCGGCGCCGTCACCGCCGTCACCACCGTTGTCGCCGCCGTCCCCGTCATCGCTGCAGGCCGCGACGACGAACGCCGCCACCAGCAGCAGGGCGAACGGGGCCGCCCACTTCTTCAACCTGGTCACACTGACTCCCTCCGCCGCGGCGCTACCGGGCAACCGCGGTCTGGGCGACCCCTCGCGGGCTTCGCCACCTTGAGAGCGCGGCGAAGCCGAGCTCGGTCAGGACGGCGAGGAGCGCGACGAGCAGGGCGCCTCCAAAGACACGAACGTTGTCCTGGACGGCGAAGCCGTCCACGATGAACCTCCCCAGTCCGCCCCAGCCCACGAGCGCCCCGAGGGTGGCCGTGGCCACCACCTGCACGGCGGCGACGCGGACACCCGCGAGGATGAGCGGGACGGCGAGGGGGATCTCCACCTGCCAGAGCAACTCGCGCTCTCGCATCCCCAGCCCTCGCGCCGCCTCCACCACCCGCGGTTCGACGACCCGGATGGCCGTGACCGCGTTCGTGAAGATCGGCGGGAGCGCGAGCAGGACGAGCGCGAGGAACGTCGGCCAGTAGCCGATGCCCAGCCCAAGTCGGATCGCAAACGGTAGCGCGAGCGCGACCACCGCAAACGACGGGATGGCACGGGCGATGTTCACGACACCCGTCGTGAGCCCGGGCCAGCGATGTGAATGCCCGATGGCGATGCCCGCAGGGAGCGCGATCGCCGCGGCGATCGCCACCGTCTCGACGGAGATGAGCACGTGCTCCACGAGCCGGTTCCCGATGCCGCGCTCACCCTCCCAGTTCGCGGGATCGGTGAGCCACGCCAGCACGTCGCCGAGGAAGTCGATCACCGGGACGCCCTCGCGGTGCGGTTCGACGGCGCCAGGCGTCGCTCGGCCACGAGCAGCGCCGCGTCGAGCGTCGCCGCGAGGGCAATCGTGAGGACGGTGCCGACGACGAGCGGTGTGAGGAAGTCGCGACGCAGGCCGTCGAGGATGAACAGGCCGAGGCCGCCGAGGCTGATGATCGACGTCACCGTGACGAGCCCGATGACCGTGACCGTCGCGATCCGCAGCCCGGCGATGATCGACGGCACCGCGAGCGGCAGCTCGACCTCCCAGAACAGGCGCGGCTGACGGTACCCAAGCCCGCGAGCCGCCTCCCGGACGGACGGCGGGACGGCGTCGAGGCCGGCGGTGATGTTCCGGATGAGGATCAGGAGCGTGTAGGAGACGAGGCCGATCTCGGCGGTGGTCTTCGAGAGGCCCGTGATCGGCACGAAGAACGCGAACAGCGCGAGCGACGGGATGGTGTAGAGGATCCCCGCGACCGACGTGATTGCCGGGTAGAGCCGCCGGAAGCGGATCCCGAGCAGCGACAGCCCGAGGGCGAGCACGAAGCCGATGCCGACCGCGATCAGCGTGAGCTGGAGATGCTCGACGGTCTGATCCCAGATCTGGCCGCGGTTGTCCGCGATCCATTCCCATCGCACCCATGGCTGGTTGCCGCCCATGTCAGGCCTCCAGCCGCTGGGCGATGCGCTCGATGGGGAGCACGCCGAGGTACCGCTCGCCGTCCTGCACGATGGCGACGCGGGTATGCGAGGTCAGGGCGACCTCGAGGGCCTCGCGCAGGTTGCTGTTCGGGCCGATCCAGCGCGCCAGCGGAACGGCCGCGGCGCTCACGTTCGGTACCGCCTCCGCGATGCGCTTGCGGTCGACCCAGCCGGCGCAGCGGTCGTCCTCGATGACCAGCGCCCAGTCGGCGCCGGCCCGGTCCATCGCCGCGAGGGCCTCCTCGCAGGAGGCGCCTGGCGACAGCTCGCAGCGACGCTCCAGCGGCACATCCGATACCGGGATCAGCGACAACTCGCGCAGGCCGCGCTCGCGCCCGAGGAACTCCTCGACGAACGCGTTGGCCGGCTCGCGGAGCAGCTCCGCGGGCGGGGCGTACTGGGCGAGGATGCCGCCGACATCGAGCACCGCGACGCGGTCGCCGAGCTTCGTGGCTTCCTCGATGTCGTGCGTGACGAAGACGATCGTCTTGTGCAGCCGCTGCTGCAGCGCCAGGAGCTCGTCCTGGAGTCTCGTGCGGACGATCGGGTCGACGGCGCCGAACGGCTCGTCCATCAGCAGGATGGGTGGGTCCGCCGCCAGCGCACGCGCGACGCCGGCGCGCTGGCGCTGGCCACCGGAGAGCGACGCGGGATAGCGCTCGAGCTGTTCGCGCTCGAGGCCCACCAGCTCGGCCAGCTCCTGGACGCGATCGCGGATGCGCGCCTTCGGCCAGCCGAGGAGGTGCGGCACGGTCGCGATGTTCTCGGCGATGGTGCGGTGGGGGAACAGCCCGGTCTCCTGGATGACATAACCGATCTGTCGTCGGAGCTCGTGGGCGGGGGTCGCCGCCTGGTCACGTCCGAAGATCTCGATGTGGCCCGAGGTCGGTTCCTCGAGGCGGTTGATCATCTTGAGCGTGGTGGTCTTGCCGCAGCCGGACGGGCCGACGAACACCGTCACCTCGCCCTGGCGCACCTCGAGCGAGAGGTCGGCGACGGCATCTGTCGAGGCGCCGGGGAACCGCTTCGACACGTGTTCGAGCCGGATCGCGGCGCTCGACGAGGCAGCCGCGGTCGCGGCGGAGGAATCGGTCGCCAACGGCTGGCCCCTCTTTGATGCTGACGAATAGTAACTGGAGACAGCACCGACTCAGTGACAGGGCTTACACATGGAAGCGTCCTTCGTGGCAATTCCGCGACGACCTCCCCGGTAGGTTCAGGTACCGAGAAGGAGGATCAGATGGATGCGAGTGACTTCGATTTCAGCGGCCTGAGCGCCGTCTTCGTGAACTGCACGTTGAAGCGCAGCCCTGAGACGTCGAATACGCAGGGCCTCATGGACATCTCCCGCGGGCTCATGGAGCGGCAGGGAGTGAGCACCGAGGTGATCCGGGCGGTGGACTGGGAGATCGCGCCCGGAATCTATCCGGACATGCGCGAGCACGGCGCCGAGCGCGACGACTGGCCGGAACTCTGGCAGCGGATCCTCCCGGCCGACATCCTCGTGATCGGCACGCCGATCTGGCTGGGCGACAAGTCGTCGGTCTGCACGAACGTCGTCGAGCGTCTCTACGCGCAGTCGGGACAGACGAACGATGCCGGGCAGTACGTCTTCTACGGCCGCGTCGGAGGCTGCGTGGTCACGGGGAACGAGGATGGCGCGAAGCACATCGGGATGAACGTGCTCTACTCCCTCCAGCACCTCGGGTACGCGATCCCGCCGCAGGCCGATGCCGCGTGGATCGGGGAGGCGGGCCCGGGGCCGTCCTACCTCGACCCGGGGTCGGGCGGGCCCGAGAACGACTTCACGAACCGGAACGTCACGTTCATGACGTGGAACCTGATGCACTTCGCGAAGATGCTGAGGGAGCAGGGCGGTGTGCCGGCGTATGGCAACGTGAGCACCGCCTGGCAGGACGGCGAGCGGTTCGGCTTCGAGCCGGCCCACGCCGCGGATCGCTGACCCTCGCGGGGGCGCGGAAGGAACGTCCGATGAGTGACATGCGCGTGTACACGCGGACCGGCGACGACGGGCAGACCGGCCTGTTCGGCGGGCCGCGCGTGTCGAAGGACGACCCCCGCCTCGAGGCGTATGGGACCGTCGACGAGCTGAACTCGACGATCGGGGTCGCTTCGGCGTTCCTGGAGCACGAGGACCTGCGCGGCTGGCTGCAGATCGTGCAGTCAGACCTCTTCGACGTCGGCGGCGAGCTGGCGACACCGGACGTCGAGGAGCGCATCCGGAAGGGCCAGCCCGTTGGTCCGCGCGTCACCGACGAGGACGTGACGAAGCTCGAGGGCTGGATCGACGCGATGGACGAGGAACTGCAGCCGCTGACGCGGTTCATCCTCCCCGGCGGTACGCCGGCCTCCGCGCACCTGCACGTCGCCCGCACGGTCTGCCGCCGCGCCGAGCGGCGTGTCCTCACGCTCTCGCACACGACCGAGGTCGCGTCGACGCTCGGTCGCTACCTCAACCGTCTCTCGGACTGCCTGTTCACGATGGCCCGAGTCGCGAACGCGCGGGCGGGCGTGGCGGAGCCGGAGTGGCTCGGTCGCGAGGAGCGCCAGGGCTAGGCCCTCGGCTGACAGACGCCGAACGGCCCGCCGGATCCGGCGGGCCGTTCTCGTTGCGACGACTGGCGTTACGCCGCGGCCAGCTCCTCGCTCGTGTCGCTGTCCTCGATCGAGGTGATCGAGGTGATGGATGCACCATCGACCGGGACGAGCCGGAACCGGGCGATCGCGCTGCGAAGGGCATCCGCCATGTTGCCCAGCTCGACCGTTGACGCGTGGATCTGCTCCACCTGCGCCGACATCGCCTCCGCAGATGCCGATGTCTCCTCGGCCGATGCGGAGTTCTCCTCCGCGATCGACGCGATCGAGCCGGCCGCTTCCTCGACGCCGACGCTGAGGTTGCGCATGCCCTCGGCGGCCTCGGAGTTCTGGTCCGCGACCGCGCGGATCGACTGCAGGTGCTCCACCATGCGCTCGCCGCTCGTCTGCAGCTCCGTCGCCCGCTGGGCGATGCCGCGGATGCGCTCATCGACCGCCTCGACGGACCCGAGGATCTGCGACAGCGCCTCGCCCGCCTCGCTGGCCGAGCCGATGCCCGTCTGCATCTCGGTGGCCCCTGCGTGCATCGCGTTCACCGCCCGCTCGACGCCTTCCTGCACGTCGAGGATGAGCTTCGAGATGTCCTTGGTCGCGGCGGTCGCCCGCGCGGCCAGGCTGCGGACTTCGTCGGCGACGACGGCGAAGCCGGCGCCGTGCTCACCGGCACGCGCGGCCTCGATCGCTGCGTTCAGCGCGAGGAGGTCGGTCTGCGCCGCGATGTCGCGGATGACGCCCACGATCTTCCCGATCTCGCTGGAACGAGCGCCCAGCTCGGAGACGGCCTCGCCGGCCCCGTCCATCGAGGTCTTCAGGCGGTGGATGTTGTCGACGGTGCGGCCCACGCGCTCCGCCCCGCTCTTCGCGACGTCGCTTGCCATGGAGGCGGCCACGGCGACCTCGTGGGCGTCCGATGACATGCCCGAGGCGGAGCCGGCGACCTGCTGGCCGAGGCTGGCGGCTTCCTCGAGCAGCTCGCGCTGCTCCTCGGCGCCGGCGGCGACCTGCGACACCGCGCCCGAGAGCTCAGCCATGTTCTCCGCGACGCGGTCGATGCCCTTCGCCTGCTCCTGCGTCCCGGCGGCGACCTGGTCGGCCGCACGCGCGACGTCCTGCGTGGTGCGCGCCGAGTCGTCCGAGACGCGGACGAGCTCGTCCTTCGCCTCGGCCAGCGCCTCGGCGGCGCGGGACGCCTCGAGGAGGGTGAGGTTGATCGAGTCGCGCATCTCCACGAGCGCCTGTCCGAGCACGTCGCGGTCGCCGGCCAGCCGGATGTCGACGGCGAGGTTGCCCCCGGCGATCTCGCCGGCCGCCGCGACGCCACGGCGGAGGTAGTCCTGCATCCGCCCGAAGGCGTTCCCCAGCACGTCGCGGTCGCCGCGCGGTTCCACCTCCAGCGACACGTCGCCCTCCGCGATGCGGTTCGCGGCGGTCGCCATCTCGTTCACGTACTCGATGGTGCCCCGCATGGCGCGACCCAGGTCGCCGATCTCGTCGTTCGAGTCGTGCGTGACCTCCTGCTCGAGGTCGCCACGCGAGATGGCGAGGGCCGCGTCCGTCACGCGCTTCAGGGGCGAGATGGTGCGGATGAGCCAGATGGTCCCGGCCGCGCCGAGGATGAACGCACCGAGGGCGGCGGCCATCAGCGCCTTCTGGGCGAACGAGACGGTCGCCTCGAGGTTCCCGATCTGGTCGTCGCGCGCGGAGGTCCCGAAGCGCGCGAGCTGCTGGCTGGCGGCCGCGATGCTGTCCATCGTCGCGTCGATGCGCGACTGGACGCTCTGGACGCCGGCGATGCCTTCCGCGTAGGCCTCGAACGCCGCGAGGTAGGCGTCCGTCGCACCGAGGATCTGGCTCTCGGCAGCGGGGCCGTACCCGAGCTCGGCGATCCGGGTCTTGAGGGCGGTGACACCGTCCGAGACCTCGGTGGCGTAGGCAGCGTTCTGCCGGAGGATGAAGTCCTTCTCGGCAGTTCGGACCTCGGCCAGCGCGAGCGTCGCGGCTTCCTGGGCTCCGGCGTCGAGCAGCGTCGCGGTCGCCTGGAGCGAATCGCGGACCGCGCCGACGGTGTACTCGACCGGGGTGTCGTCCGGGGCGTCGGCGAGTTCAGCCAGGGTCGCGGCCTGGGAGGTCCGGGTGTCGCGTCGCAGCGAGCTGATCGCCGCCGAGTCGAACTGGAAGAAGTCCCCGAGCGTGGCGGCCGCCCGGCGCAGGTCGCCCTCGGCGCCTGTCTCGGTGTCGCCGCGCTGCTTCACTGCCTCGCCCAGCTCGTAGTAGAGGGTGTCCAGCGTGCGCAGTCCCTCCGTGAGGGTGGTGAACACGGGCGTGAGCGTCTCGTCCGTGACGAGGCTCTCGGCGAGGTTCACGTCGCCGCGCAGCCGGACGGCGAACTGGTTGTACTCGCTCGAACCGGTGGAGGCGGCGGCGGCGGCGCCGTTGACGTAGATGTCGTTCACCATCGAGTCGCCGGCGTTCGCCATCGCGAGCCGGGTGGCCTCGATCTCCTGCGCGAGGTACTCGAGCCGCGCCCCCTCGTTGATCGCGGTGTTCGCGGCATCGTTCGATTCGCGGAGCGAGGCCCAGCCGACGAGCGCCACGAGGACGCTCAGGATCACCGTCGCGCCGGAGATCGCCCACAGCTTCGCCCTGACGGAGAAGCGCCACGATCGAGGCAGCACGCGCGGACGCGGCAGCCGGGACAGCACGGGGATTCGGCCGAACGGCACCCGGGGCATCCTGAGACCGGGGACCCTGGGGTGCGGGACGCGGATCCGCATCCAGCCGAAGCCGGGAATCCGTAGCTTCGGTCGTCGCACACTCGGCTTGGGCAGCTTCGGCCTGGGCATCGTGGGTCCCTCCCCGCAGAAGTCCCGCCCTCATGGCGGTCACAGAGGGACTTTCGGCCTGTCGAAAATCTGACTTACCCGGCGCACGGCGCCATCCCGCCCTTGCCAGCGAGCAGACAGGTTGCGTGGAGGTCGATGCGTGCGGGCGGAACGGGTTAGGCCGCGCCCGACCCACCTGGGTCCGTCGAGAGGATGCCGGCGCGCACGGCGAGGACGGCGGCCTGGGTGCGGTCGGAGACCTCGAGCTTCTCCATGATCGCCTGCACCGTGTTCTTGATCGTGCCGACGGAGTACCCGAGCAGGTCGCCGATCTCGCGGTTGGTGCGTCCGGCGGCCAGCAGGCGGATCACCTCGCGCTCGCGGTCGGAGAGCTGCCGGACGGCTGCCGAGGCGGCGGGGTCGTATCCGATCCCGGCGAGGACTTCCTGCAACAGCGTGGCATCGAAGACCGAGCCGCCATCGCGGACGAGCCGGACGCTGTTGATCAGCGTGTCGCGCGACATCCCCTTGAGGAGGTAGCCGGACGCGCCGCTGCTGATCGCGCGCTGGAGGTAGTCCACGCTGCTGAAGCTCGTCACGATGAACACGCTGACGTTCGCGTGCCGCTCCTTGATGAGGCGCGTCGCGGTGAGCCCGTCCATGTCCGGCATCCGCACGTCCATGAGGATGACGTCGGGCTGGAGTTCGTCGACCCGCTGGACGGCGATCGCTCCGCTCGACGCCTCACCGACGACGGCGATGCCCGGAGCGTCGAGCATCGCGCGGAGGCCGTCCCGGACCACCGGGTGATCGTCGACCACCAGGACGCGGATGGGGCGTCCCGACGCCGGCTGCTCTGACGTGCTGTGCTTGTCTGCCACCGCGAGCCCTGGCTAGTCCGTCGAGACTCCAGAGCGACGCCGGGACCGTTGATGGCGGGTCGTGCTCGGATTCGACGTTGTGATTCATACCGCATCTGTCCGAGTTGGTGTAGTGCGGCTTCGCTGATGTCAACATTCGTGTCTAAGTTCCGCAACCGTTTTCGGAACTTCGACGAGTTCTCTCACTGGTAATCTAGTGACGTTCATGAATGCGGGCGAGGCATTGTTCCCGCATGAGGCAGGCCATGAATAGCCGAATGGCTAGTGGCCTCTGACCGCACGGGACTGCAAGCACGTGGCACTCCTTGCGACTCTTACAGCACTCACTAGGGGCGGTGGGACGGAGTGCTATCCATGGTCGCAGCGATCGAGAACGAAACCGGTCGGTACGACGTGAATACTCGAAGGCACGAGCGTTCTCGCGCATTCGTAGCCGGAAACGGCCTCCCGGCGCGCTTGCTCAAGCGCACACTCCGCCAGGTGGGCGCCACCGTTGAGGTCGGCCGCTGCGCCACGCCGCCCGAGGCGTCCGTGAATGGCTACCCGGACGTGGTCTTCGCCACGCCCGACATCGGTGTCGACGCCGTCGAATGCGTCTCCACGTGGTCGCGCGTCGACGGCATCGCCGTGATCGCGTTCCAGAACGCCGACGTGGCCGAGCGGCTCGAGCTGTTCGACGCCGGCGCCGACGACGTCTGGCCGGTGGACATCTCCCCCGAGGAGGCCGGCGCACGGCTGCGTGCCGTGTTGCGTCGCGTGGGCCGTGACCGCCGTCTCGAACTGACCGACGGCGAGCGGGTCGTGTCGATCACCCGCAACGACCTCATGGTGGACGGCGCGTCGATCCGCATGACGCGGATCCGGCACCACCTCCTGTTCGTGCTGGCCGAGAACCACCCGCACACCACGGGCCACGACGAGCTGATCGAGAAGGTGTGGGGCTACCAGGTCGTCGGGGACGAGCCCGGCTTCGTCCAGACGCAGGTCTCGCGCCTGCGTCGCGAGCTCGACCGGGCCGGCCTGCCGGACCTCGTGCGGACGGCGCGGGGCGTGGGCTACGGGCTGTGTGGCCAGTTCACGCGCTCGCCGCTGGGCGCGTCCGGCTCGTCGCTCGGCAGCTAGTCCGGCTCGATCTCGACTTCACCGTCGACGTGCCTCGGGACGTCGACGGTGATCGTCGTGCCGTGCTCCGGGGACGACTCGATCCCGAACGTCCCGCCGACGAGATCCACCCGCTCCTTCAGGCCCAGCAGCCCGAGGTGGTGGCCGTCGGCCGATGCGAACGCCGACTCGGAGTCGAACCCCTCCCCGTCGTCGGAGACGACGAGCCTGAGGCGTTCCGGATCGCGGTAGTCGAGCGTGATCCCCACGTGCGCGCCGTGTGAGTGTTTCCCGGCGTTCGTCGTGCCTTCCTGGGCGACCCGGAACAGCACCATCTCGGTCGCCGAATCGAGCCCGCCGGGGGCGCCGAGTTCCTCGACGCGAAGGCTCATGCCGTACGGCGCCAGTGCCGCCTCGCCGGCGCTCGCAATCGCCGAGGTGAGCCCGAGGTCATCGAGGACCGCGGGGCGCAGATGCGCCATCACACGTCGGAGTTCCACGAGCGCCGTCCGCAGGTACGTGGTGCCGCGCTCGACGTAGTCGTCGGCGGTCTCGATGCGCTGCTGTTCCCGTTCCTGCTGCGCGGACGTGAGGAACATGAGCGAGCCGGCCAGCAACTGCACCGGCCCGTCGTGGATCTCGTGGGCGACCTCGCGGCGCTCCTCTTCGCCGGCGGAGAGGAGCCGGCGGACGAGCTGGCGGCGCTCCGTGGCTCGCAGCCCCAGTTCGCGGATGAGGCGCTCGCGCTCGGCCTGCGCCTCCTTCTCCGCCGTGATGTCCACGACGAAGGCGTCGACGGTCCCCGCCTCCACGTCCAGGTGCTGAAGCACCCGGACCCACCGGATCGCGGTGCCCCCGAGTAGCTCGTGTTCCGAGACGGACTCCCGCGTGGAGGCGTCCAGCGTCGCCATGCGCTGACGGAACTCGTCGCAGGTGGACGCGTGCTCGCCGCGCCATCGCTCCGCGAATGCCTCGACGCTCTCGTAGCCGAAGAGGCGCGCCGCGTAGCGGTTCGCGGTGAGGATCTCGCAGTCGCGGGTCATCTGGATGACGCCGACCACCGCGTTCTCGAAGATGCCGCGGTAGCGGCGCTCGCTGTCCCGGAGCGCCCCGGTCGCGGCGCGCTCCTCGTCGATGTCGGTGGCGACCATCTCGATGAAGCCGTCGTCCGGGTTTACGGCCAGGTCGAGGCGTACCCATGCCTGCGACCCGTCCGCGCGCGTCAGCGGCACCTCGCGGCCGGCCACGAAGCCTCGCGTGCGGAGCTCCGCGAGGAGCGCAGCGCGCAGGCGCTCGTCCGGCAGGAACTGACCCACGTCGAAGCGACGCGACAGCAGCTCGCTCACCGAGTCGCGGCCCAGGAGCCTCGCAGCCGCCGGGTTCGCCGTGAGCACCAACCCACCGGGGTCGAGGAGGAACATCGCCACCAGGGAGTGCTCGAAGAGCGGAGCGAACCGCTCCCGCCGTGCACTCTGCTCGATCGGGGCGTGAGCATCGGATTCTGCGGGTGTCGCCCGCGACCAGCCGAGGTCGGCGGTGCCCTGCACCCTCAGGTGCAGTTGGCGTTTCGTACCGCCGGGGGTGGAGGTGGTTACGACGCCCTCGAATGCTTCACCCCGGCGCAGCGCGTCGGCGATGCGATCGCGGTCGGCCTCGACCATTCCGCTGATGCCGCTCCCTCGGACGGGGAACGGGCCGTCGGCGGGAGCACCCATCAGCTCCCGCATCGCGCGATTGGACACGTAGAACGGGGTGCGCCGGCGGTCCCAGTGGAGGATGCCGACGGGGAGCGAGTCGATGAGCGCCTGGAGGTCGGGGCCGGCCATCGACCAGTCGGGCGTGACGTCGTCCACCGGGCTCCTCCAGCCTCCGCGCGGCGCGAGCGTCTCACGTCGGGGCAGCCGAGCAAGGCCGATCGGCTATCGGGCCTGGGCCGGGCGGCCACGACACGACCGGCGCCCCGACTCGCTGCTTTGCGCGCCGACGACAGAAACCTGACAGAACCCTCGCGGGGCGCCTCGTGCCCATAGGGGCTCACCCACCGCTGCGTCGGGGAGTTCGGAGCCCGAGATGCGCGCGCGAGGGGGCGCGGAGGCGAGCCCTCCCGCATGCGTGGAGCCCGGCGTCGACCGCCCCCCCGAGGGATTTCCCTAATCGTCTGGCGTCGAGCGCTGCCGACTCTCTCCACATCAGCACTGGGCCCGCAGGGGCGAAGCTCACGCCTCGACAGGGATGTCGAGGAGCCACGGCTAAGGAGGCCATCGGCAATGGCAGTCATCATCAACACGAACGTCGCCGCGCTGAACGCTCAGCGGAACCTCGGCGTCACCAGCTCGAAGACGAGCAAGACCCTGGAGAAGCTCTCCTCCGGTCTGCGGATCAACCGCGCGGCCGACGACGCCGCCGGCCTCGCGATCAGCGAGAAGATGCGTGCCCAGATCCGCGGCATGCAGCAGGGTCAGCGGAACGCCCTCGACGGCGTCTCCATGCTGCAGACGGCTGAAGGCGCGCTGGACGAGGTCCACTCGATCCTGCAGCGCGTCCGCGAGCTGACGGTCCAGGCCGGCAACTCGACCCTCTCGTCCTCCGACCGCACCGCGATCGGCGAGGAGATGGTGGCCCTGCGCTCTGAGATCGACAACATCTCTCAGCGCACGCGCTTCAACGGCCTCAACCTGCTCAACGGCTCGCTGGCGACCACGCTCGACGCCGGTACCTCGACCGCCGACACCGCGACCGCGACCGCCAACGGCGCGACCGTGTCCGTCGGCAGCATCGACGTCGGCGACGCCGACGCCAGCTCGACGTACAACCTGTCGAACTCGGGTGCCGTCCTCACGGCGTCCGTGACCGCCTCCGGCTTCACCCGGTCCGAGACCTTCACGGTCCAGGACATGGGCGCCAACGGCACGCAGGACGTCATCTTCGAGGAGCTCGGTGTCACGCTGTCGCTGTCTCACGACGCGAACGCGGGCAACGTCACCGGCGCCACGATCGCGACCGGCCTGAACGGCACCACCGTGGTCACCACGGCTGCCTCGTCGGCCTCGTTCCGGGTCGGCTCGGAGGTCGGTGACGACATCACCCTGTCGTTCACGGACATGCGCTCGAGCGCGCTCGGCAACGCGTCGAAGCTCTCGACCCTGATCGCGGACAACAGCGCGGTGTCCACGACGACCAAGGCGGACACGCTGCTGGCGTCGGTGGACACGGCCATCGGCCAGGTGTCGACCTTCCGCGCGGTCCTCGGTGCCCGCCAGAACCAGCTCGAGACGGCGATCAACTCGCTCGGCGTCTCCGCTGAGAACCTGTCGGCGTCCGAGTCCCGCATCCGCGACGCGGACATTGCTGCGGTCTCGTCTCAGATGATGACGAACCAGATCATGCAGCAGGCCGGCGTGTCGGTGCTCGCCCAGGCGAACACCGCCCCGCAGTCGGTGCTCTCCCTGCTCCAGGGCTAGCCCGCCGCGGCTCGACCGGCCGTCCGTCGACGGCTCTGAGGGGTCCCGCGAGAGCGGGGCCCCTCTCCGTGTCCTCCGCCACGAGTGGCAGCCTGCTGACAGGATCTCGCCTAAGGCCGAGGCGTCCCGGGGCGACGATCAAGCATGGTGATCGTGATCCGCTGCGACGTGTGCCAGGCCACGCTTGAACGGGACGCCGTTGCGCTCTCGTTCACCAAGACCGCGCGCCTCGTCGACAAGTCCGGCGAGGTCCGCGTCATCGACTCCGGCGACATCGAGGACTACCTCCTCTGCTCGCGCTGCGCTCGCTACGTGGAGCGCTGCGTCGCCGCCATCCAGCCGGCAGCGCCGGCGGGGGGCGCGCGATGATCAATGTCCGCGCCTGCGACATCTGCCACGCACCGCTGGGCAACCAGATGACGCGGCTCGAGCTGGTCCGCGGCTCGGTGATCTTCCTCCCGCGCGACCGCTGGTCCGTGGAGCCGTCCGCCGCCGGCATGCGCGTGCGCATGGTCTGCCCCCAGTGTGACCAGTACCTCCGCGAGGCCGTGCAGTACCTCGCGTCGATGGTCTCCCCCGAGGCGCGAGCGGCCGCTCAGCAGGCCCACGACGACGCCAACCGCGCGGTCGCCTGACCCGCCTCTCCGCCCTTCCGACGCTTCTGAGCAGCAACGCGCGTGAGCCGCGCGCTACGCCCACACGAAGAGAAGGCCCGGGCGATGAGCCCGGGCCTTCTTTGTGACGTCGCTCGGGGCGGCTACGCGCTCAGGCGCATCGCCTCCGTGTTGCGGCGGTAGAAGTTGCCGCCCATCCGGTCGAAGCCCTCGAGGTCGGCCCCCAGGAGGGCCTCGGTGGCGCCGATGAAGAGGACGCCGCCGGGACGCAGCGACTGCTGGAAGCGCCGCACGAGGTCGGTCTTCACCTGGCCTTCGAAGTAGATCATCACGTTGCGACACGCGATGAGGTCGAAGCCGGTGTCGAACCGGTCGCGCAGGAGGTTCAGCTCCGCGAACCGGGAGCTTGCGAGGACGTTCGGCTTCGCCGTGAAGCCCTGCGGCCCCTCGTTGAAGTAGCGCCCGCGGTCGTCCGGGGTGATGCCGCCCATCTCGAACGAGGCGTACGGGCCGCCGGCACGGGCCTTCGCGAGCGAGGCGTGATCGAAGTCCGTCCCGAGGATCCTCGAGCCGCGGAGGGCGCCGAGGCGGTCCAGGGTGATCGCCAGGGAGATCGGCTCCTGGCCGCGCGAGCAGCCGGCGCTCCAGATCTTCAGGCTGCTCTTGTTCGCGAGCAGGTGAGGCATCACCTGCTTCTCCAGCAGCTCCCACTGGGCGCCGTCGCGGAAGAACTCCGTGACGTTGATGGTCAGCATGTCTCGCAGCGCCTGCAGCAGGTCCTTGTCCGCCTCCAGGCGGCGGATCAGCTCGTCGGCGTTGGCGATGTTGTGCTTGCCGAGGAACGTTCCCACGCGGCGCCGCATCTGCTGCTGCTTGTACGCGGTGAGGTCCAGGCCGAGCACCTTCGTGAGGTGCGAGGTGAGGCGGGCGAAAGTGATGTCGTCCATCTTGGTTACCTGATCCCGGCGCGCACGGCCGGACGGGCCGTCGCGTGCCGGACTATGGCGGAGGCGATCTTGTCGCGAGGCAGGATCTCGTCCGCGAGGTCGGCCTCCGCGATCGCTCGCGGCATGCCGTAGACCACGCAGGTCGACTTGTCCTCCACGATGACCGTCCCGCCGGCGTTGCGGATGAGCTCGGCACCGCGCTTGCCGTCGCGCCCCATGCCGGTGAGGACGACCGCGATGACGTTCGCCCCGTGCAGGTGCGCGATGGACTCCATCGTCACGTTGACTGCCGGCCGCACGCCCTCCTCGGGCGGCGTCTCGGTCAGCACGACGCGGCGGGCGGCGTCGAACTCGAGGTGGTACCCACCCGGCGCGAGCAGCGCCCGGCCGGGCTCCAGGCGCATCCCCGGCTCGGCCTCGTCCACCGGCAGCGGCCCGAGGGTGTTCAGGCGCTGTGCGAACGAGCGGGTGAACCCCGCCGGCATGTGCTGCACGATGACGATCGGCAGGCCGAAGTCCGGGGGGAGAGAGGTCATGACTTCCCGGACGGCGGACGGGCCTCCCGTGGAGGCGCCGATCAGCAGGATGCGTTGCTGCCACGAGCCCCGGAAGGCGCGCGGCGTGTGAGTGACGGGCGAGACGCGACGGCGCACCTGCGCCTGCGCCGCGTGTCGGACCTTCTCCGACAGCGTCGCGCCGAGGGCGCCATCGAGCGCGCCGATGCCCGGCTTCTCGATGAAGTCCACCGCGCCCAGCTCGAGCGCGCGGAT
The DNA here is from genome assembly GCA_020634075.1 of Dehalococcoidia bacterium. GTDB lineage: Bacteria > Chloroflexota > Dehalococcoidia > UBA2979 > UBA2979 > W-Chloroflexi-9. Next base: position 97,276 of record JACKCJ010000003.1, read on the forward strand.
CGTCGCGGCCGCGCCCTCGGAGGTGAGGCTGCTGCACATCACCACCGGGACGGGATGCTGCTGGAACAGCAGCTCCAGCGTCTGGAGCCCGTCCAGGTTCGGCATCTCGACGTCGAGCGTGACGACGTCCGGCTTCAGCCGGTCGACGGCCTCGAGCGCCTGGCGCCCATCGGCCGCCGACCCGACGACCTCGATGTCATCGTTGGCATCGAGGAGCCGTCGCAGGATGGCGCGGATGGTGGTGGAGTCATCCACCACCAGCACGCGGATCGAGGCGGGACGGCCGGTCGCGGTGCTGCCAGGAGTGCGGATGGGGGTTCCTTCCCCGTCCGACATCTAGCTGACCCCGACGAGCTTGATCAGGGTGGACTGGACGCGCTCGGCGTTGAAGGGCTTCACGACGAAGTCCTTGGCGCCCGTCTTGATCGCCTCCATCACGATTTGCTGCTGGCCCATGGCGCTGACCATGGCGACCTTCGCGCCCGGGTCGAGCTGGAGGATCTCGCGGAGCGCCTCCATCCCGTCCTTGTTGGGCATCGTGATGTCCAGCAGCACGGCGTCCGGGGATCGCTCCTTGAAGAAGTTCACCGCCTCGACCCCGTCCGAGGCTTCGATGACCTCGTGGCCCAGGGCCTGCACGACCTGTGCGCTCTTCATCCGCATGAAGGCGGCGTCGTCTGCAATCAGAATCGTTGCCATCTGTGTTGCCTCTCTCAGCCGGCGGACCGGCCTCGTTACTCCCGCTGCCCGGCCGTCGACACGTCGACGCGACCGGTTCCAACCTCGAGGCGGACGGTCCGCCCCTTCGTACCGCCCAGGTGCTCCTCCACGATGGGGAGCTTCTGGGCCGCGATGGCGGCGCGTGCCGCGATGGCGTTGCGCTCGCCGATCTGCATCGTGTTCGGGCGGCCCGGCATCTCCAGCATCGAGGCGCCGCCCACCAGGCGGGCCTGGACCTTCGACCGGTTCGCACCGGCGCGGGCCATCGCCTCGACGAGGAGCGGGACCGCGAGGTCCACGAACTTCGCCGGGCTGCTGTCCGTCGCCCGACCCGCGCCGCTGTCCGGCAGGACCATGTGAGCCATGCCGCCTACCGACGTGCTCGGGTCGTGCAGCACGAGTGCGACACACGAGCCGAGGCCCAGGCATGTCAGCACCGCGTCACGGTCGCCGGTTACCGCCCATTCCCCCAGCCCGAGGGCTCGCTCCGTGGCCGTGGCGGCCATTTACGCGACCTTCGTGCTGTTGACGATCGTCTCGAAGAGCTCCTGGGTGGGCATGACCATGAAGACACCGTTGATGTCCTCGCCATGCACACGGAAGGACGCTTCCGCGACGTACGTCTCGTCCTGCGTGAGCAGGATGTCGGCCGAGACCACGTCCAGCAGCGCGCCGGCCATGTCCGTCATCACGGACGGCGGCGACGGCGACAGGGCGAGGCCCGTGGCGTCCGCGATCGCGCCGAGGAAGAACGCGCCGATGATGTTGCCCATCTCGCCGAGCGCGGAGCGGCCCATGCCGTCCAGCGAGTCGGTGGTGGAGATGGGCTGGCCCATCAGCAGGTCCACGAACGCCAGCGCGATGCGTGGTTCGTACATGAGCATCAGGTGGCCATCGGCAGACCCGGAGACGCTGAGGTAGATCCCCACCGCGTCCTCGTCGCGACCGCCGAAGGCGTTCGAGACCTCGGTCACCGGGACGAGCTTCAGCTCCAGGTCATTGACCTCGATGTCGGCGCCAATCATCTCGGAGAGGCCCTGCATCGCCTTCTTGGTCCCCAGCTGGACGAGCTCTGACCACGGCCCAAACTCTGTCTCGCTCATGAAGCGATCCTTTCCAACACGGTCTCGTCGGCCGCGGCCGGTTGGTCGCTCTGCCGTGATGCCTTGATGAGAGAGGGGACGTCCACGATCAGGACCACCTGGCCGTCCCCGAGCACGCTCGCGCCCGACACGCCGCGCGAGCGCCCGAGGTACTGCCCCAGGGACTTCACGACGACATCCTGCTGGCCGACGAGCTGGTCGACCGCGAGGGCGACCGGTCGGTCCGATTCGCTCTCGCTGGCGCGGACCACGACCACGTACGGGCTCTCCTCCGCCGTGCGACCGGCGCGCCCGCGGGCCTGCAGGACGTCGTCCAGGCGGACCATGGGCATCACCGTGTCGCGGGTGCGGAGGTGCAGCACCGGCCGCTGGCTGATCGTCCGGACCTGCGAGGCCTCCGGGCGCAGCGTCTCCTGCACGTACGTGAGCGGAATCGCGTACGTCGTCTGACCGCAGCTCACGAGGAGGCCCCGGAAGGTCGCCAGGGTCAGCGGCAGGCGCAGGCGGAAGACGGTGCCCTCGCCGGGGACCGTGTCCACCTCGATGCGGCCGCCGAGCGACTCGATGTCGCGGCGGACGATGTCCATCCCGACGCCGCGGCCGGAAACCTCAGTCGTCGCGCTGGCCGTCGAGAGGCCGGGCTCGAAGATGAGCTCCACCGCCTCCTTCAGGCTCATGCGTTCCGCCTTGTCGGCGGTGATGATGCCGCGCTCGATGGCCTTCGCCTTCACGCGGCCGGCGTCCACGCCGCGGCCGTCGTCCTGCAGCGAGATGACGATCTGGCCCTGCTCGTGCTTCGCCGAGAGGTGCAGGATCGACAGTTCCGGCTTTCCGGAGGTGGCGCGCAGTTCCTTCGTCTCGATGCCGTGGTCACACGCGTTGCGGATCAGGTGGACCAGCGGGTCCTTGATCTGCTCGATGACCGACCGGTCGATCTCGGTGTCCTCACCGGACATCTCCAGGCGGATGCTCTTGTCGAGCGACCGGGAGAGGTCGCGCACGAGGCGCGGGAACTTCGAGAACAGCAGCCCGACGGGCAGCATGCGGACCTGCATCATCCGCGCGTGGAGGGAGTCCACGATCTTCTCGAGGTGGTTCGCGGTTTCGGCCAGCGCGTGCGCGCCGTCGTCGCCCTCGAACCGCTCGTTCAGCGTGCGGCTGAGCTGTGAGATGCGCGTCCGGTCGATGACCAGCTCGCCCACCATGTTCATCAGAGCGTCGAGCTGCTCGATGTCCACGCGGACGGAGGGCTGGAGCGACTCCACCTTCGGGGTGGCCGGGTGGTTCGCGGCGGCCGTCGCCTCCGGGGCGGCCGCGACCGGCGCGGGCGCCGGCGGGGCCTCGCCCGCGACGTACGGCTCGACGCGCACGGTGGCGACATCGTCCACGAGGCCGAGCGCGTGCTCGATGGCGGCGGTGTCGACGCTCGCGTCTTCGGCGGGCGTGACCAGGATGATCGCCTGGAAGACTGCACCGACGCTCTCCGACTCGATGTCGGCCTGCGTCGGCGCGGACACGATCACCTCGCCGAGGTGGTCGAGTTCGTTGAGCAGCTGGAAGCAGCGGACCGCCCGCCAGTCGCTCTCAGGGTCGAGGTTCGCGACGACGCTGAGCGCGAGGCGCCCGGCGGTGACGCCTTCCTCGATGCGGTGAGAGGCCGCCTCGTCGACGGTCAGCGGCGCCGGTCCGGCGGGGGCGCTGGGCGCGGCGGAGTCCCCCTCGGCGTAGCGACGGATGGCCTCGACCAGCGAGTCCACGTCGACGCCGGAGGGGGCGTCCGAGGTGATGGCGTCCTTCAGGGCGCGGATGCCGTCCAGGCACTGGAGCAGGACGTCCACGACGTCCTGGTTGATCCCCATCGTGCCCTTGCGGACGCGGTCGAACAGGTCCTCCATGGCGTGCGTGAGACGCGCCATGTCCTCCAGGCCCAGCATGCCGCTGGAGCCCTTGAGGGTGTGGGCGACGCGGAAGATCTCGCCAATGAGATCGTCCGAGACGCCGTCTTGCTCGAGGCGGACGATCTGCTCATCGAGTGACTCGATGAGGGTCTCCGCTTCCTGCAGGAAGACCTTCAGGTCGTCCGGGCTGATATCGATGTTGGTCACGCCGAGCGTCCCTTCTTCGGCGCGTCGCTCAGGCGGCGGCGCTGTCGGCCGTGGCCGTGGTCTGTGCCGGCACCTGGTTGGCGAGGGCGCGCTCGAGGTCGAGCAGGATCAGCAGGTGCTCGTCCTGCTTGGCGATGCCCTCGATGTAGAAGGACTCCTCGGTGGTCGCCGTCGCGCCGGGCGACTCGACGGAGCCGCTCGAGATGCGACGCACCTCGGTGACCGCGTCCACGACCACGCCGATGCTCTCGCCGGCGATGTCCACCACCAGCACGCGCGTGTCGGCGGTGAGCTCCGTCGCCGGGAGGCGGAAGCGGGTGCGCAGGTCCACCACCGGGATCACGCGTCCGCGGAGGTTGATGACCCCGCGCACGTGCTCCGGGGTCCCCGGCATCTGCGTCACCGTGGGCATGCGGATGATTTCGCGGACCGTGTTGATGTCCGTGCCGTACTTCTCGTCGCCCAATTCGAAGACGACGACCTGGCGTTCTTCGATCTCTGTCACTCCGGCCCTCCGGTGAATCTCGTGGTGCCCCGGGTGGAAGACCACACCGGGTGTCCTCAGGAGATTCGACCGGCAGTGCCCGGCCCCGAGCGGGGCCGCCCCGCGCTGACACGAGGTTGACAGGATGGTGAGAGGTTTGGGAGGCCACCCGGCGCAGGGCCGGGCGCCTCGAGGCAGCCGCGCTGTTAGCCGGCGGCCTGCCCGGTGCGGTCGGTGTCGTCGCGCGCTGCGTCGGCGCCGCCGGTGGCACCACCCGCGGAGGCGGCGATCGCGTAGCCCATGCCGTAGACCGTCTCGATCAGGCCCTCGACGCCGACCGTCGCCAGCTTGCGGCGGAGCCGCGAGATGTGCTGCTGAACGAAGTTGGCGTCTGGCACGGTCTCGTAGCCCCAGACGCGGCCTGAGAGGTCCGCGGCGGAGTACGCCCGGCCGGGCTGCTCGAGCAGGGTCTGGAGGATGCCGACCTCGGAGCGGGTCAGGCGGGCGCGCTGGCCCCCGAACTCGACTTCTCCGACGCCAAGGTGGAGCTTCATGCCGCCGGGTGCGTCGACGCTGTCGACCTGGCGTCCACCGCTTCGCCGCAGCACCGCCTCGATCCGCTTGCGCAGCTCAAAGAGGTGGAACGGCTTCACCACGTAGTCGTCGGCGCCCGCCTCGAAGCCGGCGATGCGGTCGCGGGGCGTGTCGGCGCTGGAGACCACGATCACCGGGGTCCGCGAGGAGGTGCGGATCTCGTAGCAGATGTCCAGCCCTGAGCCATCCGGGAGCCGGACATCCGTGAGCACGAGATCGAACGACCCCGCGCCCAGGAGCTGTCGTGCTCGCCGGATGTTCGTGGCCCACTCGGTGTCGTATCCGGCGGCTTCGAGCGCGCCGTGGAGGACCTCGCCGGTCTGGGCCTGGTCCTCGATCACCAGGATGCGCGCACGCGGCTGACCGCCCCACGCGGAGTGCTGGGCGGTGGCCGGGTTCGATCCGCTGGCTTCAGACATGCTCATCCCGTTATTCCGCGTGCCGCGCAGAACGAAGGCAGTGAGCCCATCATCGGAAGGCCTTGCGCGAGGCAAGAGGGCGGTTGTCCCTCAATCTTCGGGCATTCTGCCGCTGCGCAGGTCACTCCGTGCCGCCGTGAGCCTGTCAACAATGTGTCGTTCACCCGTGAACTGGGCCCGCGTGGGGGGTTACCCGGCTCACTCGGTCCGGGTTCGAGCCGACATTTCCCCCGACGCAGATTTGCGCAGGAACCCCCGCTCGGTGCGGGGTGAAGCTCAAGGAGCTGGACGTGGGCACGATCGACAACGCGGACCGCGATGTACGCCTGAAGTGGGTTCAGATCAGCAGCGAGGACGCTGCCCGAATTCGGCGCGCGGCGGAGATCATCCGCCCGCAGGCGCGCGACATCGTCAAGCGGTTCTACGACCACTCCTTCCAGTTCCCGCAGTTCACCCAGAAGGTCGGGTTCGCTGACAGCAGCCGCGAGCGACTGGAGGGTGCGCAGTACCAGTACCTTCTGACCCTGCTCGACCCGGCGTTCGACCAGGACTACTTCGCGTACCGCCAGAAGATCGGCGAGGTCCACGCCAAGCTGGACGTGAAGCCGCGCTGGAACCTGGGGAACTACGCCACCTACTCGGACATCATCTTCCCGCTGCTCGCGGAGAAGCTGTCCGGTGACGAGCTGACGCAGACCCTCCTGTCGTTCCAGAAGGTGTTCACGCTGGACGGCTCGCTCGCCGTCGAGTCGTACGTGGACGGGCTGATGGACCGCCTGGTCGGCGTGAACGACCGGCTGAGCCCCGTGGCGCGCGGCCTCGCCGAGGGCGCCGACCAGGTCGAGACGGCGTCGAAGGAGATCGCGGACGCGATCGCGCAGGTCGCGCGGGGCGCGGGTGAGCAGACCGAGTCGCTCCTGCAGGTCAACCACGACCTCGAGACGATCCTCCAGACCATCGTCGGCGTCGCCGAGTCGGCGGCCCGTCAGGCCGAGGAGACCGAGGCCGCCGCGCTCGACTCCGAGAGCGTGCAGGGTGGTCTGAACGACATGCTCGAGCGTTCCCAGCTCGCCGCCTCGCAGGGCTCCGACGCCCTCGCCGCCGCCGAGCAGGGGATGCACTCCGTCTCCGACACCGTGAAGGCGATGGAGACCATCAACACGGCCGTCGTCTCGACCTCCGCCGAGATCGGCGAGCTGAGCAAGAGCGGCCAGGAGATCGGCACGATCACCGAGACGATCGCTGCCATCGCCGACCAGACCAACCTCCTCGCCCTGAACGCGGCGATCGAGGCGGCCCGGGCCGGCGACGCCGGCCGTGGCTTCGCCGTCGTTGCGGACGAGGTCCGCAGCCTGGCCGAGCGCGCGAGCCGCGCGGCGAAGGACATCGCTCGCCTGATCGAGACCGTGCAGGCGGGCATGAAGCGCTCCGTGGACTCCATGGCGTCCGTGGAGAAGGACGTCGAGGCCGGCGCCGAGAAGGCGCGCGAGGCCGGCGAGTCCCTGCAGACCATCGTTTCGCTGTCGCGCGACGTGAACGCCGCCGTGAGCGCGATCGAGGAGACGGCGCAGGAGGTCCAGCAGACCTCGGGCCGCCTCGCGACCCGCGTCACCGAGGTCGGCGCGCTGGCGCAGAACACCTCCGTGGTCACGGTCGACGCCCGCGAGCGCGTCGGCGAGCTGCGGGAGCGTGTCTCGACCATCAGCGCGATCGCCGAGGAGAGCGCGGCCTCGTCCGAGCAGGTCTCGGCGAGCACCCAGGAGGTCTCGGCGCAGATCGGCGAGGTCGCCGGTCAGAGCGCGACCCTCTCCGAGCTCGCGAGCGAGCTGCAGACGTTCCTCGAGTTCGTCGGCGCCGTCCCGGCCACGGGTGCGCCGACGCCGATCAACCGCCCCGGCGCGCGCCACGCGGCGTAGCCCCTCCCATTCGACGCGCGGCAGTGGGCAACCACCGGCCGCGGTCGCTCCTCCCATGGCCCGCGGGGACTTCCCCGCGGGCCGTGGTCTGTCTCGCCCCCTCGAACCTTGCAGTTCAGTGTCCCGTCCGCCGGTACGCCGGATGACACTGCGGCGCTGCGATGCCCCGCCCGACAGTGAGGGTGCCCAGCAAGAGCTGCGGCCCCCACGGACGGGGAACATCGGCGGCCCGAACGCGGGTCGGAGCCAGGGAGCAGGCGAATGTCGAGGGATGACCGCGAGGTCAGGTTGCAGTGGGTCCAGCTCACGTCAGCGGATGTGGAGCGGATCCGTCACGCGGCGCAGTTCTTGCGGCCGCACGCCGAGGAGATCGTCAAGAAGTTCTACGACCACTCGTTCGGGTTCACGGACTTCGTGGCAAAGGTGGACCAGTCCGGTTCGAACCGGACGCGGCTCGAGTCGACCCAGCTCGACTACTTCCTCGGCATCCTCGATCCCTCGTTCGATGACGCCTACTTCGCGCGTCGCAAGAAGATCGGCGAGGTCCACGCGCGCCTCGACGTGAAGCCGCGCTGGAACCTCGGCGAGTACGCCGTGTACTCCGGCCTCATCTATCCGATCCTCGCGGAGCACCTGGACGGCCAGGAGCTGGCCGCGACGCTGCTGGCGTTCCAGAAGATCTTCACGCTGGACGGCTCGCTCGCCGTCGAGTCGTACATCACCGCGGGCCTCCTCGATCGCATCGTCGACGTGACGGGCCGGCTGGGTCCGGTGTCCGACGGACTCGCGCAGTCCAGCGAGCAGGTGGAGACGGCGTCGAAGGAGATCGCGGATGCGATCTCGCAGGTCGCCCGGGGCGCGACGGAGCAGACGATCTCGCTCAATGACGCAAACCGCGACGTGGAGTCCGTGCTCGAGAACATCTCGACGATCGCCGACGCTGCGTCCCGCCAGAGCGGCGAGACCGACGCGGCGCGGCTGGACTCCGAGTCCATGCAGGAATGCCTGTACGACGTCCTCGATCGCTCTCGCGCCGCCGCCGGTAACGGCGCGGAGACGCTGCAGGCGGCCGTCCAGGGCAAGCAGGCCGTCGTCGACACCGTGAAGGCGATGGAGACGATCAGCAGCGCCGTGATCTCGACATCCGAGCAGATCGGCGAGCTCAGCAAGAGCGGCCGCGAGATCGGGACCATCACCGAGACGATCGGCGCGATCGCCGACCAGACGAACCTCCTTGCCCTGAACGCGGCGATCGAGGCGGCTCGTGCCGGCGAGGCCGGTCGCGGCTTCGCCGTCGTGGCCGACGAGGTGCGCAGCCTCGCGGAGCGCGCCAGCCGCGCAGCGAAGGACATCGCCGCCCTGATCGTGAGCGTGCAGGAGGGCATGAAGAAGTCCGTCGAGGCGATGTCCGCCGTGGAGCAGGACGTCACCAGCGGCACCGACAAGGCGCGCGAGGCGGGATCGTCGCTCGAGTCGATCGTCACCCTCGCGCGTTCCGTGAACGAGGCCGTGACTTCGATCGAGGAGAAGGTCAGCGACTCGCGCGAGACCGCGGAGAACCTCGTGTCGCGCATGACCAGTGTCGGCGCGCTGGCAGCGGAGACGTCCGGACTCTCGGCGTCTGCCTGCGAACGCATGTCGGAGCTGCGCGACCGCGTCGGCTCGCTCAGCGCGATCGCCGAGGAGAGCGCCGCGTCCTCCGAGGAGGTGTCCGCGTCCACCCAGGAGGTCACCGCGCAGATGGGCGAAGTCGCCGGCCAGAGCAGTGCGCTCAACGAGCTGGTGGCCGAGCTGCAGGCGTTCCTCGAGTTCGTCGAGGCGTCGCAGGCCGACGTCCACTCCGCGAGGTCGGCGGTGCCCTCGCCGGTCGGGTTCGCCGGACGGCTCCACCGCGCGGCCTGAGCGCAGCGCGACGGCGTCACACCCAACCGCCTCCGGCGCCTCGCGCCGGGGGCGGTCCGCTGTCGGCGTATCCCGCCTGACACGTCCCCGCGCTACGTTGCCCTCAGCCTTCGCGACGAGCGGAGCGCACGAGGGTCGGGAGCATCGAGTGGACGGATCCGCGAGCACGAAGCAGCATCCCGCGCCGGTGATCGGCATCATCGGCGGCTCCGGGCTCTACGAGATCGACGGCCTGACTGACACCGAGTGGCTTGATGTCGCGTCGCCGTTCGGGCAGCCATCCGATCAGCTGCTCGCCGGAACACTCGAGGGCGTGCGGGTGGTCTTCCTGCCGCGGCATGGCCGCGGGCACCGGCTCTCGCCGACCGCGATCAACTACCGCGCCAACCTCGACGCACTGAAGCGTGCGGGTGTGACCGATGTGCTGTCGCTCTCGGCCGTGGGCTCGCTTCGCGAGGACCTCGCGCCCGGGACGTTCGTGATCGTCGACCAGTTCGTCGATCGGACGTTCGCGCGGGAGAAGAGCTTCTTTGGCGCCGGGATGGTCGCGCACGTCGGCCTGGGCGACCCGGTCTGCGCGCGACTCGGGGACGCCCTCGAAGCATCGATGGGCGTGCTCGACCTGCCGTCGCACCGGGGCGGCTCGTACCTCGCGATGGAGGGCCCCCAGTTCTCGACGCGTGCCGAGTCGCTGGTCTATCGATCGTGGGGCTGCGCCGTCATCGGGATGACGAACATGCCGGAGGCGAAGCTCGCCCGCGAAGCCGAGCTCTGCTACGCCACGGTCGCGATGGTGACGGACTACGACAGCTGGCACTCGGAGCACGACGACGTCGATGGCGCGACCGTGCTGCGCGTGCTCCAGGCGAACGCCGACCGTGCCCGGGCGCTGATCCGCGAGGTGGTCCCGGCGATCGCCGCGTCTCGCCTCGATCCGTGCCCGTCCGGCTGTGACCGAGCGCTCGATACGGCGATGATCACGGCGCCCGAGGCGCGCGATCCGGGCGTCCTGGCTCGCCTGGACGCCGTCGCGGGGCGGGTGCTGAAGGGGGAGTCGCGATGACTGGCGTGGACGAGACGGTGGCGCACGCCGCCATCAAGGCCCTGATCCGCACGATCCCGGACTACCCCAAGCCGGGCATCCTCTTCCGTGACGTCACGACGCTGCTCTCGGATGGACCGGGCTTCCGCGCGGCGATCGATGCGCTCGTCGAACCGCACCGCGGGGCGAGGATCGCGAAGATCGCTGCGATCGAGGCCCGCGGATTCATCGTTGGCGGGGCGATGGCGGACCGGCTCGGCGCGGGCTTCGTCCCGCTTCGCAAGCGGGGCAAGCTCCCGCACACCGTCGTCGGTGTCGACTACGAGCTCGAGTACGGCGTCGATCGGGTGGAAGTCCACGCCGATGCGATCGAGGCAGGTGACCGCATCCTCGTGGTGGACGACCTCATCGCGACCGGTGGGACGGCGCTCGCGGCGATCGCGCTGATCGAGCAGCTCGGCGGCGTCGTCTGCGGGGTCGCCGCGATCATCGACCTGCCCGACCTCGGTGGTTCCGATCGCATTCGCGCGCTCGGCCACGAGGTACACGCGCTCTGCGCGTTCGCCGGCGACTAGAGCACGTTCCGACTAGAACTCGATCCCGGGCTGGGCCCGGATGCCCTGGTCGTTGAATGGATGCTTCACGACCGTCATCTCCGTCACGAGGTCCGCGTAGTCGATCAACGCCTCCGGCGCGTAGCGCCCGGTGATGATCAGGTGCATGTCCGCCGGCTTGTGCTCGCGCAGCCATGCGATCACCTCGGCGGTGTCGAGCCAGCCGTAGTGCAGCGGGTACGTGAACTCGTCCAGCACGAGGACATCGAAGCGGCGCTCCGCGATGTACTCCCGGGCGCGCTCCCAGCCGGCGACGGCGAGCGCCGCAGACTCGTCGAGGTCCTTGCTCTTCCAGGTCCAACCGTCGCCCGAGCCTTCCACGTGGATGCCCGCATCGCGAGCAGCGCGGATCTCCCCGAACCGCGCCGTCCCCGGCTTGATGAACTGGAGGATCCCGACGGCCATGCCACGACCCCGCGCCCGGAACGCGACGCCAAACGCGGCCGTGGTCTTTCCCTTGCCGTTCCCCGTGTTCACGATGACGAGCCCCTTGCGGCGCTTCGCCTTGCGGACCTCCTGCCGGTAGGCCTCGGACTCGACGTGGTCACGCTGCGTCATCGAGGGCTCCTCGGGGAGTGTGATCGACGGCATCGGGTGGCGGGGCGCGTCGCGGGCTGGTATCTCTGCCCGCAGGCCTCAGGAGAGTAGGGGACGCGATGCCGGGCCACATCCTCGCGCTCGACCAGGGCACCACCTCGTCGCGTGCGCTCGTCTTCGACGAGCGTGGCGCGGTGCTTGGGATGGCGCAGCATGAGTTCACGCAGCACTTCCCTCGCCCTGGGTGGGTCGAGCACGACCCGCGCGAGATCTGGGAGTCACAGCTGCTCGCCGCACGCGAAGCGCTGGCGCAGGCCGGAGTGCGCGCCGAGGAGACGCTGGCCCTCGGCATCACGAACCAGCGCGAGACGTCGCTCATCTGGGACCGGGCGTCCGGCGAGCCGATCCATCCTGCGATTGTCTGGCAGTCCCGGCAGACTGCCGCGATCTGCGACGAGTGGCGCGCCCGAGGGCTCACCGAGCGCGTCCGCGAGATCACCGGGCTCGTCATCGACGCGTACTTCTCCGCCTCGAAGATCCGCTGGCTGCTGGACGAGGTGCCCGGCGCCCAGGAGCGAGCCGAGCGCGGCGATCTGGCCTTCGGCACCGTGGATACGTGGCTGATCTGGCAGCTCACCGGTGGCGCCCACCTCACCGACGAGACGAACGCCTCGCGCACGATGCTCTACGACATCGCCGCGCGCTCCTGGTCTGCTGAGCTCCTCGAGGCCTTCGGCATCCCTGCGTCGTTGCTCCCCGAGGTGCGTCCGTCCTCCTCCGACTTCGGCACGGCGCGTGCCGAGTTCCTCGGCGCGCCGATTCCGATCCGCGGCGTGGCCGGTGACCAACAGGCCGCGCTGTTCGGGCAGGGTTGCGTGAACCCCGGAGACGCGAAGAACACCTACGGCACGGGTTGCTTCCTCCTCTCGAACACCGGCGCCGCGAAGCCCGCGTCGGAGCACGGCCTGCTCGGCACCGTCGCGGCGTCGTGTGACGGCCCCGCGTTCGCCCTCGAAGGCTCCGTGTTCGTCGCCGGCGCGGCGGTGCAGTGGCTGCGCGATGGCCTCGGGTTGATCGCGACGGCGGCAGAGAGCGAGGCGGTCGCGCGCTCCGTACTGGACACGGGTGGCGTGTACCTCGTGCCGGCGTTCGCCGGGCTGGGTGCTCCGTACTGGGACCAGGATGCGCGGGGCGCGCTCGTTGGGCTGACGCGGGGCACCGAGCGCGGGCACATCGTCCGTGCAACCCTCGAGGCGATCGCGTACCAGTCGCGCGACCTCGTGGAGTGCATCGCGGCGGATGCGGGACGGCCGCTGGAGGCGCTCCGCGTCGACGGTGGCGCGACGCACAACGCCTTCCTGATGCAGTTCCAGGCCGACATTCTCGGGATTCCCGTGCACCGACCGAAGAACCTCGAGGTCACCGCCCTCGGCGCGGCCGGGCTGGCGGGCATCGGCGCGGGCTTCTGGGCCGATCCGGCGCAGTTCGTCGCCGCCACCTCGTCCGATCTCGACGTGTTCGAGCCGAGCATGCCCGAGGTCGAGCGGACCGAGCGCTACGAGGGCTGGCGAAACGCCGTCGCGCGCACGCGTTCGCAACTCGCGTAGCCCCCGCACACAGCTGCAACGCGCCCGCCTCGGCGCTTATGGGGCTGCAAGCGCCCTCCGGTGATGGTCGCCCGAACCACCCTGCCCGAACACGCGGCACGTCGGAGGGCACACATGCGAGCACTCACCTGGCGCGGTCAGCACGACGTCCGCGTGGAGGATCATCCCGACCCCCAGATCCAGGAGCCGACCGACGCGATCATCCGCGTCACCTCCTCGGCCATCTGCGGCTCTGACCTCCATCTCTACGACTTCCTGGGGCCGTTCATCGATGACGGCTCCATCCTCGGCCATGAGCCGATGGGCATCGTCGAGGAGGTCGGCAGCGAGGTCTCCCACATCAAGCGCGGCGACCGCGTCGTCATCCCGTTCAACATCTCCTGCGGGCACTGCTTCATGTGTCGCAACGGTCTCTTCGCCCAGTGCGAGACGACTCAGCAGACCGAGAACGGAACCGGAGCGGCGCTCTTCGGGTACACGCGCCTCTACGGGTCGGTGCCCGGCGGGCAGGCGGAGTACCTGCGCGTGCCGCAGGCACACTTCGGCCCGATCCCCGTGCCGGAAGGGCCGCCCGACGATCGCTTCCTCTTCCTCTCGGACGTGCTGCCCACGGCGTGGCAGGCAGTCGCGTACGCCGAGATTCCGCAGGGCGGCACCGTCGCCGTCCTCGGGCTTGGCCCGATCGGGCAGATGAGCGCCCGCATCGCCCGCCACCACGGCGCGCGTGTGATCGCCGTCGACATGGTTCCGGAGCGGCTTGAGATGGCGCGCCGCCATGGCATCGAGGTCATCGACCGCAACGAGGTCGACGACCTCGGGGATGCGATCCGCGACATGACGCAGGGGCGCGGTCCGGATTCGGTCATCGACGCCGTCGGCATGGAGGCCGAGGGCTCGCCGGGGGCGCATCTCGCGCAGCGCATGACGCGCTTCCTCCCGGACGCTGCTGCCGCGCCGCTGATGGAGCGTGCCGGCATCGACCGGCTGGCGGCGCTCAAGGATGCGTTCGACATCGTGCGTCGCGGTGGGACGGTCTCCATCATCGGTGTCTACGTCGGGTCGCAGGATCCGCTGCCGATGATGCAGCTCTTCGACAAGGGCGTGCAGCTCCGCATGGGACAGGCGCATGTGAAGCGATGGATCGATGATCTGATGCCGCTCCTCACCGACGACTCCGACCCACTCGGGACGGAGGACCTCACGACGCACCGCCTGTCGTTGGACGAGGCTCCACGCGGATACGAGATGTTCCAGAAGAAGCAGGACGGCGCCATCAAGGTCGTCTTGCAGGCCTGATGATCGCCTTCCGTCGTCGATCGCCGGAGTCCATCCGAGGCAAGGTCGTCGCGATCACTGGCGGATCGCGCGGCCTCGGGCTGCTGCTGGCGCGCGAGTTCGCCCGCGAGGGGTGTCGCGTCGCGATCTGCGCCCGCGACGCCGATGAGCTCGACCGCGCGAGACGTGACCTCGAGGGGCGCGGCGCGGAGGTGCTCGCCGTGGTCTGCGATGTCGGCGACCGCGAGGAGGTGCACGGCTTTGTGGGTCGCGTCCTGGAGCACTTCGGACCGGTCGACATCCTCGTGAACAACGCGGGCATCATCGAGGTTGGTCCGATCGAGGACCTTCCCCTCGACGCGTACGAACGTGCCATGGCGACGATGTACTGGGGCACGGTCTACCCCACGTTCGCCGTCCTGCCCTCGATGCGTGCGCGCGGCGATGGTCGCATCGTCAACATCACGTCGATCGGGGGAAAGCTCAGCATCCCGCACCTCGCTCCCTACTCGTCGGCGAAGTTCGCGGCGGTCGGGTTCTCGGAGGGGCTGCGCGCGGAGCTGGCCGGATCAGGCGTCAGCGTCACGACGGTGGTGCCGGGCCTCATGCGGACGGGGTCGCACCTCAATGCTCGGTTCGGTGGCCGAGCGCCCGAGGAGGCGACCTGGTTCGCGCTCGGCGCCACGCTTCCGGGCATCACGATCGGCGGCGAGCACGCGTCCCGAGCGATTGTCGACGCGACTCGGCGTCGACGGCCGATCGCCGTCCTCGGACTGCCCGCGCGCACGGCGATGTGGCTCCACGGGCTGTTCCCGGGGTTCACCGTGCGCGCTCTCGGCCTGGTCGGGCGCTTCCTCCTCCCGTCGCCCGCCGGACCCGGGCGGCCCCAGATCCAACCGGGGCGGGAGGCGCTACGCGACGCGCGCTTCCCCTTCCTCGACCGGCTCACTGCCCTCGGGCGCGCTGCTGCCGACCGAAACAACGAGCATCCCGGCCCGTCGCCGACGCTGGCACGGAACGGCGACGCCCCGTCTCGGGCGCCGCGGGAGCCCGACACGCCGAGGTAGTTGCGAGGGCGCCACGTACACTCTCCGTCCCGATGCTGGTGTCGGGCGCACGGATGGGTGGACACGGTGGCGAATGGCGATGGGCTGGTGATCCGGGGCAACCTGCGAGAGGCGTACCCGGACGTTCTCACCGCCGAGGCGATCGCTGCCCTTGCTGCGCTGGCTCCGCTCGACGCCCGCCGCGAGGAACTGATGACCTCGCGGCTCGCTCGCCGCGCGGAGCGCATCCGCGAGGGGCGCGCTCCGACGTTCCTCGACCCCGACGCGACGATCGGTGGGACGGGCATCACCGTCGCCGAGGCCCGCGCCGGGCAGTTCGTGGGGAGCGAGATCCCGCACGACCTCCAGCGCCAGTGGATCCAGGGCACCGGCCCGGCGGCACGCCCGAACGAGCCGACCGAGCGCTCGATCCGGAACGTCGCCTACGCCCTGCTCTCGGGCGCGGATGGCTGGATGTTCGACGGCGAGGACGCGCTCGGTCAGCTCGGCTCGCTGTCCCTCGACAACCAGCGCAACCTCAAGCTCGCCTTCGATCGCGCCCCGGTGTTCCTCGCCGCCGCGGAGCAGGTCGCGCGCGAGGTGAACGAGTGGGCACGCGGGTTCCTCGGTCGCGAGACGATCGCGGACTGGCGAGCTCAGCTGGGCTTCACCACCCGCATCTTCCGGCCGCGAGGGCTGCACCTCGACGACCGCCACGTCCGCCATGCAGACGGTCGCGGCTACTCCGCGTCGATGGTGGACGCGACGCTCTACGTCGTCGGCAACCACGCGCGGCTGAAGGCCGATGGCTCATCGATCGTCCTCTACCTCCCCAAGATCCAGACCGCCGAGGAGGCGGCGCACTGGGATGCGATCCTCGGGGCGCTTGAGGAGCACCTCGGGCTCGAGCAGGGCGAGGTGAAGGCGTACGTCCTCGTGGAGCAGCTCGAGGCGTCGTTCCAGCTCATGGAGATCCGAGCCGCGCTCCGCACACGCTTCGTCGGCTTCAACACCGGGCGCTGGGACTACATCAATAGCGTCGCCGACGCGATGGCCGGGGACCCGGCGTTCATCAACCCGAACATCAGCGACATCACGATGACCTACGGCTACATGCGGAACTACGAGGACCGCGTGCGCCGGGCGGTGAACACGCCGGACCAGGCGGGCCGCTTCGCGCTGTGGCAGGGCGGCATGGAGCCGAACATCCCGGTCGGCTCCGCGGCCGGCGTCGAGGCGAGCATGGCCCGGGCGGTCGCCGGCGCCGAGCGCGAGCAGCGCGAGGGCGCGTCCGGGAAGTGGGTGGCGCACTGGAAGATGGTGCACCTCGTCCGTCCCGTCTGGGAGCGCGCCGAGGCGGAGAACCAGCTCGGCCGATCGTTCCCGGCGCTGACCTACACGGACGGCGACGCGGCGGGGCTCGTCGAGCTGGAGCCGGCGCCGAGGACCGTCACGGGTGCGCGCGACCTCCTGAGCATCGCCCTCCAGTACGCGAACGCGTTCGAGCAGGGGATGCAGGCGGCGGCGCTGAAGCGGGCGGACCTCTTCGGCAACGAGGACATGCTCTACCTCATGGAGGACATGGCGACCGGCGAGATCCGGGCCAGCATCCTCTGGGAGTGGATCCACAAGGCCGCCGCCATCACCGAGGACGACGAGGCGACCGGTGTCTCTGCCGGCGACGTGTTCACGCCCGAGCTCTTCGCTCGACTGCTCGACGAGGAGTACGCGAAGCTCCAGCGCGCGGATGATCGCGACGTCTACGACCGCTCGAAGCAGACGACGTTGCCCGTCGCTCGCGAGACGGTGGGCGAGTACGTCCTCGCCGCAACGAAGCTGCCGTGGCTCATCGACCTGCTCAACCTGAACCTCGGCAACGAGGACCTCGAGCGCGCTCGCGGTCGCGTGAGGGACGCCATCGAGGCGTTCACGTCGCGCGGCGTCCGGACGACGGCGAACCTCGACTTCGACGTCGGATAGCCGCGGCTCCGCGGCGCGGGGAACCACGTACCGGGGCTCAACGTTCCTCACGCAGGGGTCGACGCACGCTCGACTCGAGAGGGGGAGCGATGAGACCCACCCGATTCCTGCGCCACGTCGCGGTCGCAGCCGGCGGCCTGCTGGCCGCTGCCGCCGTGTTCAGCCCTGCTGATGCCCAGACGGGAGGCGCCGCGCCTGCGTTGAACGTCGATGTCACCGCCGAGGTCCTCGGCTCCGCGCCGTTCTCGGTGTCCGCAACCGATGTCACCGATGGTGACAACGGCCTGCTGAAGCACGGCGTGGTCGTGACGTGGAACGACGCGCAGAGCGCGATCCTCGGCGACGCGCGCTTCACGCATCACGTCTCGGCCGAGGCAGGCGAGGGCGACCTCGTGATCTCCGGGCGCGGCTGCGGCGCGAGCTGGGCCGACGTCGAGCAGCAGGTCCTCTTCCCCTGCACGCTCGACCTGCAGGCGTTCCCCGTCTCGCAGGGGGAATCGCACGAGTATCCGGTGTGGATCCACCCCTCGGTCGGTCCGCTCACCCTCCAGCCCGGCACCTACGTCGTGGACCAGGTGGTGAGCTGGTACCGCGCGAACGCGGAGGACCAGGCTCAGCAGGTGACCGTCCGCCTCACGTACGAGGTGAGCGAGGCCCCGCCGGCCTTCGACATCTCGGTCACCGCGACCGTCCTCGAGTCCGGAGCGCCCGTCTCCGTCGGCACCACCCCCGTGACGATGGCGGACGGCCGCTACTCCCACGGCGTGCGTGTGACGTGGAACGGCACGGGCACGGCCACCCTCGACGACGCGCGCTTCGCGCACCAGGTCGTCGCCGAGGACGGCACGGGCGACCTCATCACCACGGGCCGTGGATGCGGCGCGAACTGGAATGAGTCGAGCGGCGAGGTGTTCATCGCCTGCACGGCCGACCTCCAGATCATCGAGCTCGATCCCGGCGAGGCCCACCAGTACCCGGTGACGATCACGCCGAGCATCGGGCCGAAGCAGCTCGAGCCGGGCACGTACATCGTCGACGAGCCGATCGCGTGGCAGCCGGCCTCCGGGACGGGTGGGCAGTTCACCATCCGCCTGACCTACACCGTGACCGCCGCGGACGGCACGCCCGGGGTCTTCACGCCGGCACTCTCGGAGAGCGGGATCTCGATCGCGAGTTGGAGCGGCGGCCCCGCCTCGGAGTTGCCGGAGGCGAAGTCGTACTGGACGACCGTAGACGGCGCGCTGGTGCCCTACGTCCCCGGCGCGCCCGCGTTCGTGAACGCCCGCTTCTCCTCGCTGTTCCCGCAGCAGATTCCCGCCGGGACGCTGTTCATCGTCATCCGTTAGTCGCTGCCTTCCCCTCGATGCGTCGCCCTCCCGCGACGCATCGAGCGGGAACGGTGCGCCTACAGTGAACGCATGGCGACACCATCCATCGAGGTGCAGGCGGGCGACCGCTCCGTCCGGGTGACGAACCCGGACAAGGTCTACTTCCCGCAGGCCGGGATCACGAAGCGCGACCTCGTCGAGTACTACGTCACGGTGGGGGATGCGGCGCTCCGCGCGGTCGCGCGACGTCCGGTGATCCTCAAGCGGTTCGTGGATGGGATTACCGAGGACCCCTTCTTCCAGAAGCGCGCTCCCGCGAAGCGACCCGACTGGATCAGCACCGCGCGCGTCACGTACCCGAGCGGGCGGAGCGCCGACCTCGTGGTCGCCGACGAGGTGGCCGACCTCGCGTGGATGGCGAACCTCGGATGCGTCGACCTCAACCCGTGGCCCGTGCGCGCCGATGATGTCGACCACCCCGATGAGCTTCGCGTCGACCTCGATCCGACGCCGGAGGCGAGCTTCGACGACGTGCGGAAGGTCGCGCTCCTCGTGGGCGAGGTGCTCACCGAGTTCGGCTACACCAGCTACCCGAAGACCTCGGGCTCCCGCGGCATCCACATCTACGTCCGCATCGAGCCGAAGTGGGACTTCGGCCAGGTGCGCCGTGCCGCCCTCGCGATCGCGCGGGAGGTCGAGCGCCGCGCCCCAGACCTCGCCACCAGCGCGTGGTGGAAGGAAGAGCGGCACGGGGTCTTCATCGACTACAACCAGAACGCCCGCGACCGCACGATGGCCTCGGCGTACTCCGTCCGTGCCGTCGCCGACGCCCGCGTCTCGTGCCCCCTCGAGTGGTCCGAGGTGCCCGACGTCGATCCGTCCGCGTTCACGCTGCGCACCGTCCCGGTGCGTCTCGCCGAGCGGGGCGATCCGCACGAGGCAATGGACGAAGTCGCGTTCTCGCTGGAGCCGCTGATCGACCTCGTGGCACGTCACGAGGAAGACGGGCTGGGGGATGCGCCGTGGCCGCCGCACTTCCGCAAGCAGCCCGGCGAACCGACGCGGGCCCAGCCGAGCCGTCGGCGCAAGTCCGAGGACTAACGCCGCGAATGCGGTGCTCGACGGGGATCAGTCGCCGATCAGGTCGCGCAGCTCCGCCGGCACCGCGACATCGAGCTGCGAGTAGGTGCAGTCCTCGGGCGGCTTGTCCGGCCGCCAGCGCTGGAACGTCGTCCCGTGACGGAAGCGATCGCCCTGGAGGTGGTCGAAGGTCACCTCGCACACCAGCGACGGCTCGAGGCGGACCCACGACACGTCGGCGCCCGACGTCCACCGGCTCGGCGTGCCGGGCGTCCGTCCCCGGCCAAAGCCGGTCGTGTCATCGTCGGTGACGAGGGGCGCGAGGAGGGTCGCCAGTTCGCGCTTCTCGGCGGCCTTGAAGCTCGACGTGTGCCCGACGTGATGGAGGACGCCGGCGTCGTCGTAGAGGCCGAGGAGCAGGGAGCCCACGGCGGTGCCCTCGGCGTTCTTCGCCCAGCGGAACCCGCCCACGACGCAGTCCGCGGTGCGGAGGTGCTTGATTTTGATCATCGACCGCACGCCCGGCTGGTAGGGCTCGTCGAACCGCTTCGCGATGACGCCGTCGAACCCCGCCCCCTCGAAGCGCTGGAACCACTCGGCGGCGAGTGCGGCGTCGGTCGTCCAGGGCGTGCGGAAGATCGGGGGGCGCTCCGCGGTGACGAGGCGCTGCAGCCGCCGATGGCGCTCCTCGAGCGGGGCGTCGCGGAGGTCCTCGTCACCGTCCGCGAGGAGGTCGAATGCCACGAATGCGGCCGGCATCGTCTCGGACAGCATGCGCACGCGCGACTCCGCCGGGTGCAGCCGCTGCTGGAGCAGGCCGAACTCGATCCCGTCCTCGGTGATCACGACGATCTCGCCATCGAGCACCATCGGGCCGGGGAGCGTGTCGCGGATCGCCGCCTCGACCTCGGGAAAGTACCGCCCGAGGGGCCGTGAGTCGCGGCTCTGGAGGTACACGCCTTCGCCGTCGAAGTAGACGAGGCAGCGGAAGCCGTCCCACTTCGGCTCGTAGAGCCAGCCGTCCCCACCCGGGATCTGCCCGATCGCGGCGAGCATCGGTGGTACCGGTGGCTGGAACGGCAGGCGCAGTGGCTCGTCGGCCAACGTTGGCTCCTCGACGCGCAGCAGGGGGCTTCAACCCTAGCGCGGATCGGCGATGCTTCGGAGGACGGATCGCCCCGCCGAGGAGCCTCGATGACCGACGACCGGACCGCGATGAGAGCTGAGCTGCGGGCTCGTCTTGCCCTCGCGCTCGCCGAGATCGAGCGGCTCAGTCAGCCCGACGACCACGGCTCCGGCGAGCGCACCGCTCGGCTCGCCGGTCTCGCCTCGTGGGAGGCGGAGGCGGAACGGCTGCGCGCCCTCCTCGATGAGCTCGCCGAGGGTTAACGCCCCCTCTGGTACTCAGACGCACGACGCCGCCCGCGTCGGGTGACGGGGCGGCGTCGGTGGGTTCGTGCCGCTGGCGCTACGAGGCGGCGGCGACCGCCGCTCGCTCCGCGAACCACGGCGCGACCTCGTCGTACCCGATGAGGCGCTCGACGGCCTGGGCGATGCCGAGCAGCTTCATGTCCTCGAAGTGCCCACCCGTCAGCATGACGCCGATCGGCAGACCCTTCGAGCTGAGGCCCGCGGGGAGACTGATCGACGGCTGGCCGGTGTAGTTCAGCGGGCTCGTGTTGCGAGCGAGGAGTCCGCTGGCCATCGGCTGCGTGAGGTCGATCGTCGTGTCGCCGACCGTGAGCTCGGTCGCGTCGATCGGGTACGCCGTGGTTGGCGTCGTCGGTGCGACGAAGACATCGATGTCGTCGAACAGCGAGACGAACTCGCTGATCACCACGCGCCGA
The DNA here is from genome assembly GCA_020634075.1 of Dehalococcoidia bacterium. Taxonomy (GTDB): domain Bacteria; phylum Chloroflexota; class Dehalococcoidia; order UBA2979; family UBA2979; genus W-Chloroflexi-9. Next base: position 118,875 of record JACKCJ010000003.1, read on the forward strand.
GCGCGGATCGAACGCGCGTAGTCCTCGGCGCGGAGGTACTGCGTCGCCAGCAGTCGGAAGCGGATCGCCTGCTCGGCGTAGAGCTCGCCGCGCTCCTCGAGGAGCTTCGCGTGGTAGACGTACGCGTCTGCGCTGGTGAGCATCCGAGCGGCCATCATCAGCTCGATCGTCTTCAGCTCGAACGGGACGATCGTCGCCCCGGCGGCCTGCATCTTCGCGATGACCTCGCGGACGCCTGCCTCGACCTCCGGGTCGAGGTCGTCGAAGAAGTACGTCGTCGGCACGCCGACGCGGACGCCGGAGAGGTCAGCCACCGCCGGCATCGAGCCGAGCGGGTGGTCGACGCTCGTCGAGTCACGCGGGTCGTGGACGGCCATGACGCGGAGCATCAGCTCGGCGTCGGCGACGGTCTTCGTGTGCGGGCCGACGTGATCGCCCGACCAGGTGTTGAAGACCGACCCGCGGTTGCTGACGAGGCCGTGCGTCTGCTTCAGGCCGACGTGGCCGCAGATCGAGGCGGGGATGCGCACCGATCCACCGGCGTCCGTCCCGAGCGTCGCGTACGCGATGCCGGCGACGATCGCCGTGGAGGAGCCGCCGCTGCTGCCGCCGGTGATGTGGTCCGGGGCCCAGGGGTTCCTCGGCGATCCCGTGTAGTGGTTGATCGACGTGCCACCCGAGGCGAACTCGTGCATGTTCAGCTTGCCCAGCGAGACCGCCCCGGCGCCGAGCACCTGGTCCACGACGTGGGCGTTCTCCGTCGGCACGCGTCCCTTGAGGACGGGCGAGGCGCACTCCGTCGGGATGCCGGCGGTGTCGAGGTTGTCCTTGAACGCGACGGGGACGCCGTGGAGCGGCCCCCAGCTCGTCCCGGCCGCGAGCGCTGCATCCGCCTCGGCGGCGCGCTGGAGCGCTGACTCCGGGTCGAAGTAGACGAAGGTCTTGAGCGCGTCCTCGGTCGCCGCGGCGTGGTCGACGGCGGCCTGGGTCACCTCGACGGAGGTGAGCTTCCGGTCGGCGATTGCCGTCGCGACCTCGATCAGCGTGAGCGAGCGGATCTCCTCGGGGTTCACTTCACGCTCCCGGCTCGGTAGACCAGCGCCGGCGGCGAGTCCGCGAGGTCGAACTGGCGAAGCTTCTCGGAGGCCTCCCGCATCAGGTTGTAGAACGGGAGGATCTGCTCCATCACGGAGTCCGGGTAGCCGCGGCGCACGGTCAGGGCGTCGAGTTGCTTGAACTCTTCCAAAGTCAGCATGTCGGCTTCTTTCACTCGGACGCCTGCGTTCGAGCGACCCGAGGACCGGGCGGCGTCATCGCAGGCCTCACCGTCACGATGACGCCGCCCGATTGCGCACCAATGGCGCGAGGATGAAGCCGGGGTTTCCTCGGGGTATGCGACCGCTATGCCGCTCTTCTCGTGGCGACTTCCCGAAGCCGACTCTTGCCGAATGGGGGCTGTCCGAACCGCCTCCGGTAGTGAACAATGCGCCGGTCGGGCGACGGCGTCCCGCTCGGGACGGGTCGCGGCGAAGGCAGGTCTGCGTGCGAGGCGTGTTCCGACGGTTTGGCGCGGCGCTCGAGTTCGTCGAGTTCCGCAACCTCTGGATGGCAACCGCGCTGGCGCAGGCCGCGGGCTGGGGCCTCATCGTCACGCGCGGCTGGCTGATCTACCACGAGGCCGAGTCGTCGTTCCTCGTCGGCGTTGCGACCTTCGCCGCAATGGGGCCGATGCTCATCGTGCCGCCGATCGTCGGGGTGCTTGCGGACCGCATGGATCGCCGTCGCATCCTGCAGGCGGCGTACGCCACCGAGTTCCTGCAGAGTTCGACCCTCGTCTTGCTCGCCGCGACGGGGCTCCTGCACGTCTGGATGGTCGTCGCGGCGTCGCTCGTGAGTGGTGTCGCGCGCGCCTCGGCGGTGCCGACGGCCCAGGCCACGGCCGCGACCCTCGTCCCGGCGGACCGGCTGCTCAACGCGCTCTCCCTCACGGCCTCCACGCAGCACGGCTCGAGGCTGTTCGGGCCGGGGCTGGTGACGCCGTTGCTCGCGCTCTCGGGTGCTCCTGCCGCGTTTGGCGTGTCGGCGGTCCTCTACGGTCTCGCGCTCTACCGCGTCGGGAAGCTGGGCCCGCAGCGGGTGGAGCAGGTCGGGGAGCGCGAGTCGTTCTTCGCGAACTTCATGGGCGGGCTGGCGTATGTCTACGACCGCCCCGTCCTCCGCTACATGATCCTCATCCTCGTCTGCCACTGCGGCTTCACCATGGCGTTCGAGTCGCTCCTGCCCGGCTTCTCCGCGGAGCATCTCAACGCCGCGGACGGCGGCTTCGGCGTCCTGATGATGGGCGTCGGCTCCGGGGCGCTCGTCGCGAGCATCCTCGTCTCGGGCCTGCAGACGGAGCGCGGGCGGGGGAACGCCCTCATCATCACCGGCGTGCTGAGCGGACTCGGCCAGGTGATGCTGGCATTCACCGGGACGCTCGCGCTGGGGTTCGTCGCGGCCGCGATCATGGGCGGGGCGCAGGCGGCGTTCATGACGATGGGGTCGGCCGTCACCCAGTCGATCGCCGCGAACGAGTTCCGCGGTCGGGTCTCGAGCATCAACTCGTTCAGCCTCGGTGGCACCATGGCGATGATGAACCTGTTCAACGGCTCACTGGCGGAGGAGTTCGGCTCGCAGCCGCTGCTCCTGATCCACGGCGCAATGTTCGTCCTCGTCGTGGCCGTCACGCTGATCCCGATGACCGGGCGCATGGTCTACGGTCGCGCCCCGATCCCGCAGGTGGCCTGACGTGAACGACACGCGACACGACGGCATGGCTCCGGCTCACCCGACGCGGATCACGCGCGGCTTCGTGGCGTTCATCGCCGCGATGCTGCTGCCGGGCATCTTCGCCCTCGTGGTCTTCTTCGCGGCCTGGGCCGTCTCCGACGAGGTCTACGCCGCCGAGCTGCAGCCCGACTCCGCGACCGCATCGACCGCCGGCGCCGAGCAGCCGAGCGATGTCGCCGGCTGGAAGCGCGCCGTCGTCGGTATCTGCCCGATCCACTGACGCGAATCCACTGACGCGAAACGGCGGTCCCACCGGGACCGCCGCTCCTCGTTCTCTCGCTCGGGTTGCCGAGCTAGCTGCCGAACGCCTGCTCGAAGCCGGCCTCGAGGTCGGCCGTCGCCGGGCCGCTGTAGCCGCAGTAGTTCACCTGGCCGTCCGTGGCCGAGATCAGGTACTGCTCGCCCTCCTCGAAGTTGATGCCACCGATCAGGGCTTCGAGGCCTGCCGGCGCGACGAGGACCACCTCGTCCGCGTCGCCGCCGGTGAACCAGCGGTCCACCTCCAGCGTGACGCGTTCGCCTTCGACGTTCTTCGCGGTGCCCTCGAACGCGACCGGCATGTCCGCGAGCACGTTCGGGTCAAACGCGAGGCAGGACGCCATCGTGTCGCCGCCTCCGGCCGTGAGCTCCATCGGTGCTTGCTCCTCTGGGTCGCCGGAGGAGCAAGCGGCCACCAGCAGTGCGACCACCGCAAGCGGGGCCATCGCCATCTTCTTCATCGTTGTCTCCACGTGGTGCGTGGCTCGTTGTTGGGTATGAGACGCACACGGGGGAACGGTGGTTCCCGCGACGCGGGAGAGCATGGGACGACGTGCGATGGAGAAGTGACGGCCGGCCGCGAGGGACGGCTGCCGCGTCAGGCCTCCCCGGCGCCCTCGTGGGCCTGGTCCTGGTCGATGAGCAGCACGGGGCACGGCGAGTCACGCACGACCGATTCGGCGACCGATCCCACGAACAACTCGCGGGCCGCGGAGTGGTGACGGGAACCGAGCACGATCAGGTCTGCGTGCAGCTCGCGCGCGCACGCGACGATCTGGTGGGCCGGATCACCCTGCTCGAGGCGCGTCTCGATCGACGTGACCCCGCGCTCGCGCAGCTCCCCGGTGACCTCGTCGATCACGCGCTCCGCCTCGTCGTGCTCCTCCGGGAGACCGAGCGGCAACAGCACGTGGGAGACCGCCTCGGCCAGCGGCGAATCGATCACCCCGAGGACGGTCACCTCGGCGCTGCCGATCTGCGCCAGGTAGGCCGCGTGAGGAATCGCCGCCCACGACGCGGACGAGCCATCCATCGGCAGCAGAATCTTCGTGTACATCACCCGCACCTCTTTCATCGCCAGCGGCGTGAGCAGGCCATCCCGCTCGGACTTCGCCGCATGACGATTCCATCACCATCCGCATCTAATTCGCCTTACAGGCAGGGCCTGAAGGTGCCGTTCAAGTGGCGGTTATGCGCAGGTTCTCGTCGCCGGTCGCACTTCAAGACCGGGTTGCCCCGCAGCCGCGTGGACAGCGGCTACTGCAGGGGAGCGGTGGTGTTGTGACGTCGGAGCCAGAAGTGGGTGAGGAGTCCGACGCCGAGCCAGACCAGCGAGGCCACCTTCGCGGTGTTGCTGAGGTAGAGCATCAACAGCAGGCAGCTCACGACGCCGAGGATCGGGACGGCGGGATAGAGCGGCACCCGGAACGGGCGCTTCACGTCCGGCTCCGTGCGTCGCAACCGCATCAGCGAGAGCTGGACGAAGAGGTACGTGAACAGGCTGCCGAAGTTGAAGATCGACGCGATGAGATCGATGTTCCGGTAGAACGCGCCGGCGAGCACCGTCACCAGCACACCGTTCACTGCGATCGAGACATAAGGTGTCCCGGAGCGCTCGCTCACGCGGTCGAGTTGCCGAGGGAGCAGCCCATCGCGACCCATCGCGAACCCGGCGCGAGTGCCCGCCGTCACCGAGCTGAGGACGACCGAGGCGGTCGCAGCGAGGGCCGAGATGTTGATGAAGACGATGAACGCCTTCTGCTTGAAGACCGCGTCGGCGACATCCTCCAGCGGCGACGCCGAGGAGCCGAGCTTCTGCCAGTCCATCGTCCCGACCTCGAGGACCGCGATCGCGCAGTAGAACGCGAAGCAGACGCCGAACGCGAGGAGCAGCGCCCGGGGGATCGTGCGGGCGGGATCCTCGGTCTCCTCGGACATCATGGCGATGGTGTTGAAGCCGATGAAGGCGAAGAAGATCACGGCCGCCCCGTGCAGCGTGCCTCCGCCGCCGTTCGGGAAGAAGGGCTGGAAGCGCCCGATGTCGAAGTTCCCGAACATGAAGTGAGCGCCGCCCGCGATCAGGACGAGCAGGGCGATGAGCTTGAAGATCACCAGGCCGGACGTGGCGACCGTCGTCTCCTTCACGCCGACGAGATTGAGCACCGTCACCGCCGCCGGCAGGGCGACTGCCGTCGCGAGCAACGGGATGTCGCCCGTCCAGCCCGTGAGCCGCGTGAAGTACGAGGCGAACCCGATCGCCACCGCGGCCGCGCCCACGGTGTAGTCGAAGTACTTGAACCACCCGACGAGGAAGCACCAGAAGGTGCCGAACGCTCGCTTGGTGTACGCGTACGAGGCCCCGGTGTCGGTGATGAACGACGACAGTTCCGCCGTCGAGAGCGCCGTGAGGAGCGCGGCGCCACCCGCGATCACGAAGGACAGGATGACGGACGGCCCGGCAAGGCCCGCAGCGACGCCGCTGAGCACGAAGAGCCCGGCACCGATGATGTTCGCGATGCCCATCGAGGCTGCGCCAAACAGCCCGACGTTTCGTCGCAGCGGAGGTTTCGTCGTCGTCGCCACGTCGACCTGGTTTCCGCGTGAGGACCCGCGCCTCGGTGCCGCCCGACGAGAGTCCTCATGTCGATTGAACCACGTTAGCCGTCGATCTTCGCGGTGCTATAACCGCCTTCGTGCAGCGAAGGAGCGAGCATGTCCGACTACTTCGATCAGCAGGGCAACCCCGCTAAGCCCGAGGGACTTCATCCGCTCGGGCAGCCCGACGCCCGCTATCCGGTCTTCTACGCGGAATCGGTGCCCAACGGACTCCGGGTGATGTCGGAGTTCTTCGCCGCGCTGGCGGCCCGCGACCTCGAGGCGATCGCCGACTGTTTCCACTACCCGTTCGCCCTCTACGAGGGCACGGAGCCGGTCGTGGTCGAGTCGCGCGACGCGTTCCTCGCCTCCCCGCCGAGGACACTGAACGTCACCGGGGACGGGCCCACCCGCATCCAGCCCGGCTCCTACGACCTCCTCGATTCCATCGAGATCCACGTCTACAACCCCGTTGGCGCGGGGCTCTCGCTGGCGCTCAGCCGGCACGGTGCCAACGGCGAGAAGATCCACGTCTACGAGGGCATCTTCGCCGTGACCAACAACGACGGTCGGTGGGGCATCCAACTCGCGTCGAGCATCATCACGCCCCGTGAAGCCCTCGGCGTGACCTACCCGGACGCGGAGCAGGCGGCGATGCGCCGAGGCCACGACTGGATGCTCGGCTACACGCTGCGCGACCAGTCGGTGCTGAACAGCACACGTCTCCCGGGGCGGACCGCCAGCGCCGGCCTCGGCAATCCGCGGCTGAACGCCGGCTCAGCTCGCACTGGAAACCCGATGGCGGGCTACGTGATCGCGGGCGTCGGCAGTCGTCTCACGGTGAGCGAGCTCACCCAGGAGGACATCGACGCCTCCGACGCCAACTTCCCTCAGTTCGCCGAATGGGCCGGCGGTGGCGTCGGTCAGTGGGACTTCACGATCAATCTGCCGGAAGCGCGCGTCGTCCATGCCACCGTGGACAAGGTGCACGTGTTCACGGGTTACGTCCGCTACACCGAGGACGGGCGAAAGACCTCCGAAACCCACAGCCTGAGCATCAGCGCCTACCGCAACGGTCGCTGGGGATCGGCGGGTGGCTTCGGGGTGATGATGTACCACGACTTCACGAACGACCTGCCTCGCGCGGAGTAAGGACGCTCCGTGGGTTCCATTCGGTGCCGTGCGGCGCAATGACCTGCCGTACGACGCCACGCGAGGGCGTTCGGCCCACGGGATCGCAACGCCGGCGCGTGGGCTGAAGCCGTCAGCGGGTGGTTTCGAGACGCCTGCGGGTTTACGTTAAGGAGAAGGTTACGGGCGGAGCCCCGCGACCGGCCCCTAGGCCGGAGGTGATCAGTGGCACGCGTACCACTGAAGGAGCGACCCACAGAATCCGAGGCGGCTGAGCAGGAAGCGTCCGAACCCAGGGCGCTGCGATACCTCCCCAGGACCTTCGACAGCCTGAGATTCGGGCCGTTCCGCTGGTACATGGGAGCGCTCATCTGGTGGAACGCCGCGATGAGCATGCAGATGCTCGTCCGTGGCTACCTCACGTACGACCTCACCGGATCCTTCGCCGCGCTCGGCATCGTCGGCCTCGGCAGCGCGATCCCGATGCTCTTCCTGTCGCCCGTCGGTGGCGTCATCGCCGACCGCTCATCGAGACGCGTCGTGCTGCAGATCGGTCAGGCGTTCAGCCTGCTCATCGCGCTGGCCGTCGCGCTCCTCGTGTTCACCGGGGCGATCCACTTCTGGCACCTGTTCGTCGCGGCGATCGCGCAGGGCACGATGATGGCGCTCGTCATGCCCTCCCGGCAGGCGCTGCTGCCCGAGGTGGTGGGCCTCCGCCGGCTGGTGAATGCGATCCCGCTGCAGTCGGCCAGCATGAACCTCATGCAGATCATTGGCCCCGCCATCGGCGGATTCATGATCGACTGGATCGGCTCCGGCTCGGTCTACCTGCTCATGGCCGTGATGTATGGCATGTCGGTGTTCATGCTCTTCTTCGTGCACTCGCTGTCCCTCGAGGAGCAGGAGGCCGAGGCCACCAACGACGCGGCCCGCAAGTCCTTCCGCCGAGCGCGCTCCGGACGTCGCGGCTCCGGTGGGAGCGCCTTCAGCGACCTCCTCAGCGGTCTGAAGTACCTGCGGCAGAACCCGATCCTGTTCAGCGTGATCTCGTTCGCCTTCCTCGGATCGGTGCTCGGCATGCCCATCCGGCGGATGCTGCCGGGCTACGTCGCCGACGTCTTCAGCGACTCCGGCTCCGCGCTGGGCCTGATCTCGATGGGCATGGGCATCGGCGCCCTCGCGGGCGCCCTCATCCTCGCGACACTGAACCTGAGCCGCCGCCGCGGCCTCATCTTCGCCGGCACCGCCGTGACGATGGGTATCGGGCTGCTGCTGTTCTCGCTGACCGGGATCTTCTGGTTCGCGTTCGTCAGCATGATGGCCGTCGGCATCGGCAGCACCGGCCGCCAGGCGCTGAGCCAGATGCTGATCCAGGACTACGTCGAAGAGGAGTACCGAGGCCGCGTGATGTCCGTCTACATGATGCAGATCAGCATGATGAACGTCGGCGCGTTCCTCGTGAGCCTCTACATGGACCTCGTCGGCCCCCAGGTCGCCGTCGGCTCACTGGGCGTGATGCTGCTCATCACCACGGGCCTCTTCATCACCTTCGTCCCGCGCTTCCGCACACTGGACTGAGGTCGACGCCCGCGTCAGGCGACGGCGGTAGCTACCACTGCACGAACATCGGTTTTCGGGTTCAGAAGAAGCGAGATCGCCGTGATCCCGTTCAAGATCGAGGTGTCAGTTG
>JACKCJ010000030.1 GCA_020634075.1 Dehalococcoidia bacterium
ACGACGACGAGGACGATGACGACGACTGGGACGACGACGAGGACTAGTCGGCGCGGCTAACCGCCTCCGTATCCCGCACGGCTGCCGCGGACTGAGCGCCATCGGAGACCCGCCGACCCCGAGATCATCCCGGGCGGCGGGTTCCGGATTCCCCGGCAGGGGGATCGCGCCTGACCGATCCCGGCGGTAGCCTGAACGCCTTGACGCCGCTCCCGGGTCGGACGGCCGGCCGGAATCGCAACACCGAAGGCTTCGTTCTTGCTGCGTAAGTTCCTACCCCTCGCCGGGATCCTGCTCCTGACAGCGGCGGCCCTCTACATCGTCTGGCCCTCCCAGCCGGACGACTTCCTGCCTTCCGCCGTCCCGTGGCCCGAGGGCCAGGGCGTCTCCATCGGCAACTTCGAGCGCAAGGACATGCGTCTCGGCCTGGACCTCCAGGGCGGCACGCGTCTCCTGCTCCGCGCCGAGGTTCCCGAGAACTTCGACGGCGACCTGAACTCCGCCCTCGACGGCACCATCCGCGTCCTCCGTCGCCGCGTGGACGCCACCGGCGTCTCCGAGGCGCAGATCACGCGGCAGGGCGAGCAGAACATCTCGGTCCAGCTCCCCGGCCTGACGCCGGAGGAGGCTCGTTCGCTCCTCGGCCGTACCGCGCAGCTCCGCTTCTGTGAGGCCGTCCCGTTCGGCGGCGCACCCACCACCGACGTCTGTGACGCCGAGGGCCAGTGGGAGGTCGCGACGGGGCAGGTGGACGGCCAGGTCCTGACGCTGACCGGCCAGTACCTCAAGTCGAACGCCTACGTGGGCTTCGACCAGGTCGGTAACCCGTTCGTCGGGTTCGAGTTCCAGGACGTGGGTGGGCGTCTCTTCGAGCAGATCACGCAGCGCCACCTCGGCGAGCAGATCGCGATCTTCCTCGACCAGGAGCTGCTCTCGGCCCCGGTCGTGCAGGGCGTCATCTCGGACAGCGGCACGATCACCGGGCTGGGCCTGGACCGCGCGCGTGAGCTGGTCGTCCAGCTGAACGCGGGTGCGCTCCCGCTGCAGCTGACCGTCCTCCAGGAGCAGACCGTCGACGCGACGCTCGGCGAGGACTCCGTGCAGCAGTCCGTCCTCGCGGGTGAGATCGGGCTGATGCTCGTCGCGCTCTTCATGATCCTCTACTACCGCCTGCCGGGGCTGATCTCGGCCGGAGCGCTCGGCATCTACACGGTGCTGACGCTGGCCGTGTTCAAGCTCGTGCCGGTGACCCTCACGCTCGCCGGCATCGGTGCGTTCGTCCTGTCGGTCGGCATGGCCGTGGACGCGAACATCCTGATCTTCGAGCGCCTCAAGGAAGAGATGCGCGCGGGCCGCTCGTACGCTGCGGCGATCGACGCCGGCTTCTCGCGCGCCTGGCCGTCGATCCGCGACTCGAACGCGACGACGCTCATCACCTGTCTGATCCTGTACGTCCTCGGTGGCGGCATCGAGGTGCCCTTCCTCGGCGCGTTCGATGCTCCGCTCGTGCAGGGCTTCGCGCTCACGCTGGCCGCCGGTGTGCTCGTCTCGATGTTCTCGGCCATCGTCGTCACGCGGACGCTGATGCGGCTGCTCATCGGGTCGAGGATCTCGCGCAACCGCGAGTGGTTCGTGGATCAGCCCGTGCCTGAGCCGGGTGCCCCGGAGGCCGCCTCGTGAAGCACGTCGACCTCGTCGGCACGCGCCGCTACTTCTTCATCGGCTCGGGCGCCGTCCTCCTCGTCTCCATCGTGCTGCTCGCCGTCCTGGGCCTGCGCCCGGGCATCGAGTTCACCTCCGGCACCACCACCCTGATCCACTTCGACCAGAACGTGTCGCAGGAGGACCTGCGCGCGGTCTACGCCGACCTCGGGCACTCCGAGGCGCGCATCCAGTCGACCGGACCGAACGAGTACCTGATCCGCACGGCGGAGCTCGAGGTCCCCGAGGGCTCCTTCACCGAGGTCGACCCGACGGTCACGGCCACTGACAGCACCACCGTGGGGCCGAACCCGCTGCCGGAAGTCGGCACCGTCACGCTGGGTGGCGAGGGCGCCACGGGTGACATCGACCTTCACGAGGCGACGGCCGGCGACGTGTGTACGTTCGGCGAGGTCGCCGCCACCGAGCCCGTCGGCACCGACGTGACCGTGAACGAGGTCTTCGGCGACTGCGCGAACGGCGTCGTCTACCGCGTCAGCACCAGTGACGGGAAGCTCGGCCTCGTGGCCGCCACCGACACCCGCGACTTCCGCGGCGTGGGCGAGGAAGCCGGCGCTCCGAGCGCCGAGTCCTCCGTGACGCAGAACGCCGGCGAGCGGACCGAGATCGAGCAGCGGCTCTTCGATGAGTTCGGTGCGTTCGAGGTCCGCGAGTTCGCGTCGGTCTCCGCCGTCGTCTCCAGCGTCGCGGTCCGCAACGCGGCAGCGGCGGTGGTCATCGCCTCGCTGTTCATCATGGGCTACGTCGCGTTCGCCTTCTCGAGCGTGCCGCGGCCGTTCCGCTACGCCGCCTGCGCGATCGCCGCCCTCGTCCACGACGTGATCGTGGTGCTCGGCGCATTCGCGCTGTTCGGGGCGGTGTTCGGCATCGAGATCAACCTGATGTTCATCACGGGTCTGCTCACCGTGATCGGCTTCTCGGTCCACGACTCGATCGTCGTGTTCGACCGTATCCGCGAGAACGTCCGGGCGGCCCCATCCGCGAGCCTGGCGGAGAACGTGAACTCGGCGCTGCTTCAGACCATGGCGCGCTCGATGAACACCTCGATCACGGTGCTCGTCACGGTCGCCGCGATGCTGGCGCTCGGTGGCTCGACGATCCAGGAGTTCCTGCTGGTCATCCTCGTCGGCGTCATCGCCGGTACCTACTCCAGCATCGGCATCGCGTCGCAGCTGCTCGTGGCCTGGGAGGAGGGCGACCTCGCCCGCATCTTCGGCCGCAACCGCTCCAGCTCGGAGCAGACGGCCTAGCGTCGCTCGCGTCCTCTCCGAATCTCTCACCGACTCACGCGAGCGCCCGGAAACGGGCGCTCGTCTGGTCATGTCACCGGATTGTTAGATCGCGCACGAGCGTTTGAGGCGATTGCCTCGCAGCGCTGCGTAGCCTCCTCGGCAGAAGGTGAGGAGGAACACCCGACATGGTTTCCAAGACTCCAGCCAAGAAGAACAACAAGGCCGGCGCCGCGGGCACGGTCGTGGACACGCTCAACGCCCGGCTCGCGGACCTGATCGACCTGCACTGGCAGATCAAGCAGGCGCACTGGAACGTGACCGGCATGGACTTCATCGCGGTTCACCGCCTGTTCGACGAGCAGGCAGCGATGGCGCGCGAGATGGCCGACACGCTTGCCGAGCGGGCCCGGGGCCTCGAGGGCGTCGCCGAGGGCACGATCCGCCTCGCGGTCGAGCGCTCCACGATCGATGAGTTCCCCCACGGCCTGATCGACGCGAAGAAGGCGATCGCCGAGTTGGTCGACCGCTACGAGCAGATCTCGGGCCAGTTCAAGACGGCGTCCGATGAGGCCGCCGACGCGGACGACAAGGGCACGGAGGACGCGTACATCGAGCTCATCCGCCTGATCGACAAGCAGACGTACTTCCTGCGGTCGCACCTCAAGTAGCGCATACCAGTAACGACACGCGCGCATCGCGTCGCCCGACGACCTCCCCTCCGGCGTCGGGTGTCGGAACGGCGGGACGGACCGAGAGGTCCGTCCCGTTTCCGTGTTCGGCGATCCGCGAGGCTAGTCGTCCAGCGTGCGGTCGAGGACCAGCGCGGGCTGCGAACAGGCGGGGCAGCGCTCGGGTACTTCTTCGCGCGGCACTGATGTCTCGCGCTTACCGGAGACCCCCACCCAGATGTCGTCGCGGAGGCGGTCCGCCAGCCCGCGGGCGCCCGGCGGCCCGGGCTGCTCGGGGCGCATCTCTTCCTCGATCCGCCGGCGCACCTGCTCGGGAGTCAGCGGTGCGACCACTCGCACGAGGACCTCGCGGCCGCATCGTGCGCATCGGAACACCTGGATCGCCATGGGGCGCTCGCCGTCGGCCCGCTAGTCGGGGTCGGGGAGGAGGTCGACGAAGACCTCGTTCGCGAGCAGCAGCCCGCGCTCGGTGAGCCTGACGCGGTCCGCCGTCCGTTCGATGAGCCCGAGGGACTCGTGTCGCTGCAGCGCAGGGCCGAACGCGTCGTCCACCGACACGCCGAAGCGCGCGCGGAAGTCTTCGGTGCGCACGCCGTCCAGGAGTCTGAGCCCCAGGATCATCGCGTCCGCGCGGAGGGTGACCTCGTCGGGCACCTCGCCACCGGCCACCTGGCGGAGCTCGGCGCGGCCCGTGCCGGACGCCTGGCGCTCCTCGTATGACTGGTTCACCGCCTCCACGTAGCGCGTGGGGGAGTCGACGTTCGCCATGCGGCGTCCGATGAAGAACGAATGCGCCCCGGCGCCCATGCCGAGGTAGGGCTCGGCGCGCCAGTAGACGAGGTTGTGGCGGCAGGCCCGGCCGGGCTTCGCCCAGTTCGAGATCTCGTACTGCTGATAGCCAGCCGCGGCGAGCCGCTCGCGAGTCCAGTCGTACTGCTCCGCGGCGAGGTCGGGATCGGGCTCCTCGAGCTGGCCCTTCTGGACGCGGTAGTAGAGCGCCGTGCCCGGCTCGACGGTGAGGGCGTAGCAGGAGAGGTGCTCCGGCTGGAACGCGATCACCTGCTCGAGCGTGGACTGCCAGCGCTCCATCGAGTGGCCGATGAGCCCGAAGATCAGGTCGAGGTTGAGGTTGTCGAAGCCGGCCGCGCGGGCGTCGGCCACCGCCTGCGCTACGCGCTCCGGGGTGTGCTCGCGCTCGAGCAGCTCGAGCTCGTCCGGGTGCATCGACTGCACGCCCATCGAGAGCCGGTTCACGCCGATGCCGCGCAGCCCCTCGAGGTGCTCGCGGGTGAGCTCGGTCGGGTTCGCCTCGAGCGTCCACTCCACGTCAGGGGAGATGTCGTACTGCTCGCGCAGCGCGTCCGCGAGGATGCGCATGTCATCGATCGAGGTAAGCGAGGGCGTCCCGCCGCCGAAGAAGATGGTGTCGACGCGGTAGTTCTTCGCCGCCGGCGCCCACAGTTCCATCTCGTGGATGAGCGCGGGGGTGTAGTCCGGCACGACGTGGTCGAGGCCCTCGTACGAGTTGAAGTCGCAGTAGCCGCACTTGCTCGTGCAGAACGGGATGTGCAGGTACAGCGCGAGCGAGGACTTCCCCTCGGCCGGCGTCTCACTGGCGCGGATGGTCTCCGTGGTCATGCACACTCCCGTGTTCGTTCAGGCGGAGGTTACACCCGGGCGCCGGTACAGGGCCGTGCGGACGGTGCCTGCGACTCTCTCGCTTCCGGCCCGGTGGGGCGGTGGCGAACCGTCGTAGACTCCTCGCGCCCGTGCTCGCCGTACCGAGGCAGGGGCCTGAATGGTCGGGAGGACCGATGGCACTGACGGACGACCAGAAGCAGTGGCTGGCGGAGCACACGCTCGCCGTCCTCGCGACCGGGAAGCGCGACGGCTCGCCGCAGGTCTCGACGATCTACTACGGCTGGGACGGGACGCACGCCTACATCTCCGTGACCTCGGACCGCGCGAAGTGGAAGAACGCGATGCGGAACCCGAACGTCGCGCTCCTCGTGCCGGACGGGCGACGCCAGCTCATCGCGTACGGCACCGCCGAGGGCATCACCGACCCCGACGAGCGCGATCGCTGGTCGATCTGGCTCCGCGAGCAGCGTGGCGCCGAGGTGCCCGCCGACCGTGCCGCGTTCCGCGCTGAGCTCGACGCGGCGAACCGCGTGATCCTCAAGATCACGCCGGAGCGCGCGTTCAAGAACGACTAGCACCGATCGGACCCGACCATGGCCCCCATGACCGATGACCAGGCGACATATCTGCGCGAGCGGCAGGTCGGCGTCCTCGCGACCTCGAAGAAGGACGGCTCACCGCAGCAGGCGATGATCACGTACCTCTTCGACGGCTCGCACATCGTGATCTCGACGCTCAAGACGTCGGCGAAGATTCACAACATCCGCCGGCAGCCGCGCGTCTCGCTGCTCGTACCCGACGGCAAGCAGCAGGTCATTGCCTACGGCACCGCCGAGGTCCTCGACGGCCGCGAGCGCGACCGCTACATCATGGCCATCCGCGAGCACCAGGGTGACCCGCTCCCGGCCGACTACGACCTCGACCGCTTCCACGAGCGCCTGAACGAGCTGGGCCGCGTGATCATCCGGATCACGCCGCAACGGGTTCTCAACTAGAGCGACATCGCTTCAAACGGGGAGGACTCGGCCCGCCGTCTACCCTCGCCCCATGCCTCTGCTGCCGAACCCGGCGTACTGGATGGTGGGCGAGTGGCTCCTCCGGACGGGGGTGCCCTTCGTCGCGGCGCGCCTCGCAAAGGCGCCGCCTGCGGCGGAGCGCGTGCTGTTCGAGGGCGAAGCGCGCCTGGAGCACGGCCCCGAGAACGTCGGCGGGCTGCTCTCCGTGACGCCTTCGACACTCGTGTTCACGCCGAGCGGCCTCCGCACCCGCGGCGCGGCGAACGCGATCCCCCTCGCGGAGATCGATGAGATCACGGCGACCAAGGGGCGCTTCCTCGGGCTGATCCCGCTGTGGAACAACGGCCTCAAGGTGCGCACGCGTCGCGGCATCTTCCGCTTCCGCGTCGACCGCTCCGACCGTTCGAGGTGGCTCCGCGAGTTGCGCTCCGCCTGGGCGATGGCCCAGCCGTCCGCGCCGCCGCCGGAAGCGGACGCCTGAGGCCCGCCCTCGAACCTCCCGGCGCCCCGTGCGAAACTCGCTCGACCGGTGCGGAGCGACGTCCCGCGCCACCGTTCGCCCTTCGGGGTGCGTTGAGGGAGTCCCGAGTGCTGAAGACCATCGGCTGCGGTGAGTTGCGCGCGGAGCACGCCGGGGAGCAGGTCACGCTCGCTGGCTGGGTGCACCGCCGGCGCGATCACGGCGGGCTGATCTTCCTCGATCTGCGCGACTCCACCGGCCTCGTCCAGGTGGTTGCGCACCCGGAGGACGCCGGCTTCGGCGCCGCCGAGAACGTGCGCTCCGAGTACGTCATCCAGGTGCAGGGCGAGGTGTCACGCCGCAAGGACGGCACCGAGAACGCCGAGCTGCCCACGGGCGACGTCGAGGTCCGCATCACCTCGCTACGCGTCCTGAACGAGGCGGAGACGCCGCCGTTCCCGGTGAACCAGGACACCGATGTCGCCGAGGCGACGCGCCTGCGGTACCGCTACCTCGACCTGCGTCGCGAGCGCATGCAGCGCAAC
Source organism: Dehalococcoidia bacterium (assembly GCA_020634075.1). Classification (GTDB taxonomy): domain Bacteria; phylum Chloroflexota; class Dehalococcoidia; order UBA2979; family UBA2979; genus W-Chloroflexi-9. The sequence goes on from JACKCJ010000030.1 coordinate 7,306, forward strand.
CTGCGCCTGCGCCACCGCGTGGTGCAGGGCATCCGCAACTTCATGAGCAGCCGCGGCTTCATCGAGGTTGAGACACCCGTGCTCGGCCTCGCGACGCCCGAGGGCGCTCGCGACTACCTCGTGCCGTCGCGCGTCCACCCCGGCTCGTTCTACGCGCTGCCGCAGTCGCCGCAGCAGTGGAAGCAGCTGCTGATGGTGGCCGGCGTCGACCGGTACTTCCAGATCGCCCGCTGCTACCGCGACGAGGACCTCCGCGCCGACCGCCAGCCCGAGTTCACGCAGCTCGACCTGGAGATGGCGTTCGTGGAGCAGGAGGACATCCTCCAACTCACCGAGGACCTCTACCACCACCTCTCGGACGAGGTCGGCGGATTCAACGTCCCGGAGCACTTCCCGCGCCTGACGTACGCGGAGGCGATGGAGCGGTTCGGCTCCGACAAGCCCGACCTCCGCTACGGCATGGAGATCACGGACCTCACGAACGACGTGCACGGCACCGAGTTCCAGGTCTTCAACCGCGTGATCGAGGATGGGGGTCGCATCCGCGCGATCTGCGTCGAGGGCGGCGCCGACATCTCTCGCCGCGGCCTCGATGCACTGACCGAGCTGGCGCGCGAGAACGGCGCGAGCGGCCTCGTGTGGGTGCAGTTCACCCCCAGTGACTCGCAGGAGGGTGGCCCGCTCGACGGCATCACGGCGGACGACGTGAAGACGCCGGTCTCGCGATTCTTCTCGCCCGAGGACCTCGCCGGCCTCGGCAAGTCGTGCGGCGCGAAGCGGGGCGACCTGCTCCTGATCGCCGCCGGGGCCGACGCGATGACCTCGCGCGTCCTCGACGTGCTCCGCCGCCAGCTCGCCGACGAGCGCGGATTGGCCGACCCCGACACGCTGTCGTTCCTCTTCGTCACCGAGTTCCCGATGTTCGAGTACGACGAGGACAACGAGCGCTGGAGCGCCGTGCACCACCTGTTCACGTCACCGTTCACGGACGACCTCGGCATCGTCGAGAGCGACCCGGGGGCGGTGCGCTCGCACGCGTACGACCTCGTCTGCAACGGCCAGGAGGTCGCCTCGGGCTCCATCCGTATCCACTCGCGCGACGTGCAGATGTCCGTGCTGCGTGCCCTCGGCCTTTCGATGGACGAGGCGATGCTCAAGTTCGGCCACATGCTCGAGGCGTTCACGTACGGCGCCCCGCCGCACGGTGGCATCGCGCCCGGCATCGACCGCACGGTGGCCCTCTTCGCTCGCGAGCGCGATATCCGCGAGGTGATCGCCTTCCCGAAGACGAAGACGGCCAGCGACCTGCTGATGGGCGCCCCGGCGGCGGTCACGACGGACCAGCTCCGCGAGGTGCACGTCGAACTCGACCCCGTCGCGAAGGAGCATCTCGCGAAGCAGGCCGAGGGCGGCGAGGAAGAGGCCGAGGCGTAGGCCGCGGGTTAGGTCGCGCGGTTTCCGGCGCGAGCCTCGGCGGGGCCGTGGTGCTGCCACGGCCAGGCGCCCGTGATCTCGACCTCGAGGGTGAACGAGAGCACGGTCCGGATCGCGACCAGTCCGGCGACGATGCCGAGGCTCTGGAACGTCGGTTCGACGGCGACCGTGCGGATGATGTCGCCGGCGACGAGGAACTCCAGTCCGAGCAGGATCGCGCGTCCGAGCCCGCGCCGGTACTGCCGGTAGGCGGCTTCGCGCTCCTCGCCGGCGAGCAGACGCTGCGCAAAGAAGCCCGTCACGAGCAGGCCGCCCGCGATGATCACGGCGACGCCCACTCCATCGATCACGATGCCGATGTTCTCGACGATCCCCTGGTAGTCGGCCACGCGCGGCTCCTGCCCGTCAGGAGCGACCGTACGAGTCAGTTCCCGACATCGCCGTGAACGTCGTTCGTCTTAATGCTGCGATATGCTGTCGGCCTCCCGCTCACGAACCCGGTGAGATGAGCACCACATGAGTCAGAACCGCCTGTTGGCGATCCTGCTGTCCGTCCTCGCGGTCCTCGTCCTGGTCGTCGGCGGCCTCTCGGCCGTCCTCCTGCTGTCCGGCGGAGGCGACGACGGCGGGGATGCCAGCGCGAGCAGCGGCGGCGGAGGGACGACCACGGAGTCCGGTGGCGGCGGAGGCAGCGATGTCGCCGCGGCGGCCAGCGGCCGCATCCGCCTCGCGTCGAGCGACCCGATCACGCTCGACCCGCACCTCGCCGGGGATGCGACATCGGCCGAGTACATCGTCGAGATCTTTGGCGGGCTGATGACGCTCGACAAGGACCTCAACGTCATCCCGGACATCGCCGACTCCGTGGAGATCAGCGACGACGGGCTGGTCTATACGTTCACCATCAACCCGGACGCCGCGTTCCACGACGGCCGCGCCGTCACGGCGGAGGACGTCGCGTACTCGCTGAAGCGGGCGGCCTCGCGCGAGCTCTCGTCGCCGACGGCGCTCGCCTACCTCGGCGACATCGTCGGCGTGCGGGAGTACTTCTTCGGGCTGGCGGACGACGTGCCCGGCATCCAGGTCGTGGACGACCGGACGATTCAGCTCACGATCGACTCCCCCAAGCCCTACTTCCTCGCGAAGCTGACCTACCCAACGGCCTTCGTGGTCGACCGCGAGCAAGTCGAGAGCAACCGCAACTGGACGCGCCGCCCGAACGGGACCGGCCCGTACAAGCTCACCGAGTGGCGGCTGGGCGAGCGGATCGTGCTCGAGGCGAACGAGAACTACCACCTCGGCGCGCCCGCGCTGAAGGAGGCGGTCTACCTCCTCGCCGGTGGCTCCGCGCTCACGCGCTGGGAGAACGACGAGCTCGACGTGGCGCCGATCTCGGTCAATGACGTCGAGCGCGCCCGCGACCCGGGCTCGGACCTCGGCCCGTTCTACTCGACGTGGCCGCAGTTCTCGATCTCGTACCTGGCGTTCAACCTCGAGCAGCCGCCGTTCGACGATGTCCACGTGCGCCGCGCGATGGGCATGGCGATCGACCGCGAGCGCATCGCGAACGTGACGTTCAGCGGCATGTTCCAGAACGCGACCGGCATCCTGATGCCCGGCATGCCCGGCTACGTGCCGGAGGACCTCTCGCTGCCGTTCGACCCGGAAGCCGCTCGCGCCGAGCTGGCTCAGTCCAAGTACGCCGACGACATGCCGGTGATCCAGATCACCGAGGTCGGGGCCGGCGCCGAGGCCAGCATCGACATGCAGGCCTTCATCGAGCAGTGGCGTGAACACCTCGGCCTGACCGTCGAGGTCCGGCAGACGGACTTCGCGTCGTTCCTGTCCGCGCAGGACCGGCGGGAGCTCCAGGCGTTCAGCGCCGGCTGGATCATGGACTACCCGGACCCGGAGGACATCCTCGACATCAAGTTCCACTCCGAGTCCAGCCTGAACGACACGGGCTACTCGAACCCGGAGGTGGACTCGCTCCTCGAGCAGGCGCGCGTCGAGCAGAACCCGGACCGCCGGCTCGGGCTCTACCAGGACGTGGAGCGGCTGCTCCTCGACGAGGCCTCGTGGCTCCCGCTCTACTTCGGCGTGAACCACGTGGTCGTGAAGGACAACGTCAAGGGCTGGTTCGAGCCGCCGATGGTGATTCCGCGCCTGCGGTACGTCACGGTCGAGCGGTAGCGCGAACGCGCTCGGCGGAAGGCGGGAGGGCAGCCCATGGGCGCGTACGTGATCCGTCGCCTGGCGTGGCTGCCCTTCGTCCTGCTCATCGTCTCGTTCATCACCTTCGCCCTCGCGCGGTTTGGGCCGGGCGACCCGGTCGCGATCGCGGCCGGGCAGATCCGCGACCCCGAGGTCCTCGCCCAGGTCCGGGAACAGCGTGGCCTCGACGGCTCGATCATCGAGCAGTACGGGCGCTGGCTCCGGGACGCGGTGCAGGGTGACTTCGGCGAGTCGTTCATCCAGCAGGGCTACTCGGTCTCCGAGCTGATCTTCCCGCGCATGTGGGTCTCGGCTCAGCTCGGGTTTCTCGCGCTCGTGATCATCTTCGTCGTCGGGATCCCGCTGGGACTGCTCTCCGCGAAGCTCGCGGGGACCTGGGCGGACCCGGCGATCATCGGTTCGCTGCTCTTCCTGCAGGCGATCCCGGTGCTCGTGCTGATCCCGCCGCTGCTCTGGCTGTTCGCGCTGCAGTTCAACCTGCTCCCGGTTGGTGGCTGGGATGGGCTGTTCGACATCTGGTGGATCGCCGGCGTGATCGCCATCCCGATCCCCGACCCGCACCTCTACCTGCCGCTGACCGCCTTCACCCTCCCCGGCTTCGTCGGCGTGGCGCGGCTCGTGCGCATCTCGGCGCTCGAGGTGAACACGCTGGACTACGTGCGGACGGCGCGAGCGAAGGGGCTCTCCGAGACGGCCGTGCAGTGGCGCCACGTCTTCCCGAACTCACTCCTGCCGCTGATCACCGTGTTCGGCCTCGCGCTCTCCGGGATCATCGAGGGCGCCCTGTTCGTCGAGACGCTGCTCGGTATCCCCGGCATCGGGCGGTTCCTCTTCGAGGCCGTCACGAGCCGCGACTACGACGTGATCATGGCGACGACGGTGATCTTCGCGACGGCCTTCATCCTCGCGAACCTCGTGGCCGAGCTCATGTACGGCCTCGTCGACCCGCGCGTGCGCCTCGGCGCGTCGAGGAACTGAGGGCGGTCCCGCGATGACGATGACCGCCGCGCAGGAGGTGCCGTACGAGGAGTCGTCGGCGGGCGAGAGCCCGTGGCGAGGCGTCCTCCGTCGACTCGTGCGGAAGCGGCTCGCGATGATCTCGCTGGCGGTGATCCTGCTGATCTACGCCGGCGGCATCTTCGCGCCGCTCCTCGCCCCCTACGGGTACAACACGCAGGACCTCGACCACGGCCTCGAGGGGCCGAGCGCGGAGCACTGGCTCGGGACGGACCGCCTCGGGCGCGACATGCTCAGCCGCACGCTCTACTCGGCGCGGACGACGGTGGTCGTGACCACCGCCGTCGTGCTCTCGGGATCGCTGCTGATCGGCAACGGCCTCGGACTGCTCGCCGGGTACAAGGGCGGCTGGGTCGACGCGATCATCATGCGGGTGGGCGACGTGTTCTCCAGCCTCCCGGCGCTCGTGATGCTGATCCTGATCAACGCCACGCTCGGGCCGCGCGTGGAGGACTTCGCGCGCTGGGTGGAGGACCTGACGGGGATCGATGGGATCGTCTCGTCCGGATTCCACTCGTACCTGCTCGTGTTCGGGGCGCTGTCGCTGTTCTTCTGGGTGGGTGCCGCGCGCGTGATCCGTGCCCAGGTGCTCCAGCTCCGGGAGAGCGACTTCATCCTCGCGGCGGAGTCGCTCGGGGCGTCCTCGGGCCGGGTGATCCGCTCGCACCTCCTGCCGAACGTGTCGTTCCTCATCATCCTGTCGGTCTCCGCCACCCTCGGCGGCATCGCAGGCTCGGAGATCGTCCTCACCTGGTTCGGGGTGGGCGTGCAGAACGCGCCCTCGTTCGGCGCGATGATCTTCGATGGCTCCGGCGCGCGGACGTTCCAGTCGCATCCGCATCTGCTGCTGGTGCCCGGGGCCGTGGTCACGGCGCTGCTGTTCGCGTTCAACCTCTTCGGCGACGCCCTCAACGACGCCGTCCGGGGGCGCTGAGGGCGCTCCGCGGCAGCGACGGCAGCGCTCTCCGGAGGTACGTCGGATCGGGCGCGCCGAGGTGGTTCCGTAGGGTTTCCCCGCTCCCGCGCATGGCGGCTGAGACGGGCCTGCGTGCTACACTCCTTCGACGTATCGAAACCGCTCGGAAACGCCTTCTTTCGCGCTGAGGAGACCCTCCGCGAGCGTTTCTCGGGCCCCATCCTGGCGAGGCTCGCTCCTTGGCAATCACCACTGAACGTCTCCCCGGCGCACGCGTCTCCATGCAGATCGAGGTCGACCCCGACCTCGTCGAGAAGCACATGGAGAAGGCCGTGACGCGCATCTCGAAGCAGGTGAAGATTCCCGGGTTCCGACCCGGGAAGGCGAACCGGCGCGTCATCGAGCAGCGCTTCGGCAGCGCCGCCATCCTGCAGGAAGCGCTCGAGGAACTCGTGCCCGAGGTCTACAACCAGGCCCTCGAGAGCGAGCAGATCGACGCCATCGACCAGCCCGAGTTCGACCTCGAGTCGACCGAGCCGCTGATCGTGAAGGCGATCGTCCCGGTGCGCCCCGAGGTGGACCTGGGTGACTACGAGGCCCTGCGCGCGCCGCGCGAGGAAGTCACGGTCACGCAGGAGAACGTGGACGAAGCGATCGAGGCGATCCGTCGCCAGTTCGCCGTCCTCGAGCCGGTCGAGCGCCCCGTCGAGTGGAACGACCACGTCCGCGCGGACGTGAAGGTGCAGGTCCAGGACCACCCGGACGAGCACGAGGAAGAGGACGCCGAGTTCCCGGTGCGCGAGGGCCAGGTGGTCTCGCTCCCGGGCTTCGTCGACCGTCTCGTGGGCCTCGGCGTGGGTGAGCACACCATCGAGTACGACCTCGACCCGGACATCCCGAGCGAGGAGCTCGCCGGGAAGCACGTCACCTACCAGGTGAACATCAAGGAAGTGAAGCGGGAGATCCTCCCGGACCTGGACGACGAGTTCGTCGGTTCCCTCGACGAAGAGGGTGTCGAGACCGTCGACCAGCTCATCGAGCGCGTGAAGTCTGACCTCAAGACCCAGTTCGAGCGGCAGACGACCGAGGCGTACCACAACGAGGTCATCGACCTCCTCATCGCCCGCGCCGAGATCGACTACCCCGAGGTCCTCGTGACCCGCGAGATCGAGCGTGAGATCGACCGCCAGTCGAACCACGCCTCGCACACGCCCGAGGGCCTGCAGAACTGGCTGAACGCGATCGGCAAGACCGAGGAAGAGGTCCGCGACGAGCTCCGCGAGTCCGCCGACCTCACCGTCCGCCGCGCGCTCGTCCTTGGCGAGCTCATCGACGCCGAGAAGATCGAGGTCACGCCCGAGGACATCGACGCGGAGATCGACAGCCTCGTCAGCTCCATGGGCGTGCCCGGGCAGGCCGGTGGGAACATGGATGCGATCCGCAACCTGTTCGACACCCCGGACGGCCGGAGCTCCATCCAGAACCAGCTCCTGACCCGCAAGGCCGTCGAGCGCCTCGCGGAGATCGCCTCGCAGGACGAGGGCGAAGAGTCCGAGGGCGCACCTCGGGCCAGCCGCCGTCGCCGCCGGGGCGCGACCGCGGACGCGGCTGCCGAGGCCGCTGCCGAGGAGGGCGGGGACGACGACGCGTCCACTGACAGCGAGTCGACAGAAGCATCCGACGCTGACGAAACGTCAGACGAGTAGCCGGTCCGAACGAACGAACCAGGGCCACGCGGGGTTTACCTCCCGTAGGCCCGGTGAATGGATACTTCCCCTAAGGGTTCCAAGGGGACGATCGGCCGGTTCGAGGTACGATCAGTAGTAGCAGTCACCGGCCGGCGTCACCGGCCGTAGCCGAAGAGGACACCCGATGACGTATCGAGCACCGCGGCCACAGGACTTCTCTGAAGGCTTCCTTAAGCCCGAGAACATTGTGCCGATGGTTGTAGAGACGACGGCCCGCGGTGAGCGTGCCTACGACATCTACTCGCTCCTGCTGAAGGAAAGGATCGTCTTCCTCGGCACCGGCATCGACGACCAGGTCGCGAACTCGATCGTCGCGCAGCTGCTGTTCCTCGACCGCGAGGACCCGGAGCGCGACATCTCGATCTACGTGAACTCGCCTGGCGGGATGATCTACGCGGGGCTGGCGATTTACGACACGATGAACCTCATCCGGGCGGATGTCAGCACGATCGCCGTTGGTGTCACCGCTTCGATGGGCACCGTGCTCCTCTCCGCCGGCGAGAAGGGCAAGCGCTTCGCGCTCCCGAACGCGACCATCCACATGCACCAGGCGCTGGGCGGCGGCTCCGGCCAGGCGTCCGACGTTGAGATCGCTGCACGCGAGCTGCTTCGCAACAACGAGAAGATCCGCAAGATCCTCGCCGACGCCACCGGCCAGACCATGGAACGCATCAAGACGGACACCGACCGCGATGTGTACATGACGGCCGAAGAGGCGAAGGAGTACGGTCTGGTGGACGAGATCCTCGCGAAGCCTGAGAAGTAGCCGACGCCTGCGGCGGTAGGGCAGAGGAAACGACATGGCCGGCAGCACGACGCGCGGTAGTCGGGTGCAGTACAACTGCTCCTTCTGTGGCAAGAACCAGGACCAGGTCAAGCGATTGATCGCCGGTCCCGGCGCCGTCTACATCTGCGACGAGTGCGTCGAGCTCTGCCAGGAGATCATCAACGAGGAAGCGCAGAGCGGCGGCAAGGCCGGCGCCAAGCCGGCCGGCAAGACCCGGCTGCGCACTCCCCAGGAGATCGTTGCCCAGCTGGACGAGTACATCGTCGGCCAGGACCGCACGAAGCGGACCCTTGCCGTCGCCGTCTACAACCACTTCAAGCGCGTTGACGCTCCGGTCCAGGCGGACCTGGAGCTCGACAAGTCGAACATCCTGCTGATCGGCTCCACGGGCACCGGTAAGACCGAGTTCGCCCGCTCGCTCGCACGGATGCTCGACGTGCCGTTCTCGATCGCGGACGCGACCGCCCTCACGGAGGCCGGCTACGTCGGCGAGGACGTCGAGAACATCCTCCTGCACCTCATCCAGTCCGCGGACTTCGACATCCAGCGCGCCGAGCGCGGCATCGTCTACATCGACGAGATCGACAAGATCGCCCGCAAGGGCGACAACCCGTCGATCACGCGCGATGTGTCCGGCGAAGGTGTGCAGCAGGCGCTCCTCAAGATCATCGAGGGCACCGTGGCCTCCGTCCCGCCGCAGGGCGGCCGGAAGCACCCGCACCAGGACTTCATCCAGATCAACACCGCGAACATCCTGTTCATCTGCGGTGGCGCGTTCGAGGGCCTCGAGAAGGTCGTCGCACGCCGTACCGGCATCGGTGTCCGGAACCTCGGCTTCAACTCCGACGTCCGTCCGGCGCACGAGCTCGAGCAGGAGCGCGCGCTCATCCTCCAGCACGTCACCCACGACGACCTGCTCCAGTTCGGGCTTATCCCCGAGTTCGTCGGCCGTCTCCCCGTTGTTTCGACGCTCGACCCGCTCGACGTCGACATGATGGTGTCGATCCTGACGCAGCCGAAGAACGCCGTGGTCCGCCAGTTCGAGCGGCTCTTCGCCCTCGACGACTGCGAGCTGTCGTTCACGGACGACGCGCTCGTGGCTATCGCCGAGCGTGCCATCGCGCAGAAGACCGGCGCTCGCGGCCTGCGGACCGTCATGGAGGAGACCCTCCTGGACGTCATGTACGAGATCCCCTCGCGCGACGACATCCAGAAGTGCGTGGTCTCCGCCGAGACGGTCATCAACCGCCAGCGACCGTTGCTGCTGACAGCCTCCGGTCGCGCGATCGACTACGAGGGCATCCGCGGCCGCGACCGGAACCGCGAGGACGAAGCCCAGTCCGCGTAGCGGCGCACCGTCCCTGTCCGTCGCGCCCGACGCGAGCACTCAGCGCGAGCGCGTGTATCCTCGACGCCACCCGTCGGGTCGATCGAACATAACGGCGCGCGCATGAGTCAGACCGCATCCGCACCCCGGAAGGCGAAGAAGCAGCGCCTCGACCAGGTCATGGTCGAGCGCGGCCTGGCGTCCGGCCGCGACCGCGCCCGGGCGCTCGTCATGGCCCGCGAGGTGCTCGTTGACGGGCAGGTGGCCCACCGGCCCGCGGCGCCGGTCGCCGAGGACGCGGTGATCGAGGTGAAGACGCCGCCGCGCTTCGTGAGCCGGGGTGGCGAGAAGCTGGCACACGCCCTCGAGCGCTCCGGGATCGACCCCACTGGCTTGCGCTGCCTCGATGTCGGCGCATCGACCGGCGGGTTCACGGACTGCCTGCTGCAGAATGGCGCGCGCGAGGTCGTCGCCGTCGACGTCGCCTACGGCGAGCTCGCCCAGAAGCTCCGCGACGACCCGCGCGTCGATGTCCGCGAACGGGTCAATGCCCGCGAGTTCGAGCCGCTGGATCCTCTCGCGGACCTGCTGGTGATGGACGTGTCGTTCATCTCCGCGGCCACCGTCCTCGCGGCCGTGGCGCCGTCCGTGCGAGCGGGCGGGCAGATGCTCATCCTCGTGAAGCCGCAATTCGAGGCCGGCCGGGAGCAGGTCGAGAAGGGCGGCGTCGTCCGCGACCCGATCGTCCACGCGTCCTGCATCGCCAAGGTCGCGCTCGCCGCGATCGACCTCGGCCTGCGCGTCCGTGGCGTGATCCGCTCGCCGCTGCTTGGCCCGGCCGGCAACCGCGAGTTCTTCCTCCGCCTCCAGCAGCCCGAAGTGGCGCCGGACGACGTTGCGCCGGACGACGTGGCGCCGGACGACGAGGATGCCGCGTGAGCGGCTACCAGCCCGCGGGCAACGTCGCCGTCGTGTTCCACCCCGCGGTGCGAGGAGCGGAGGCAGTAGCCGAGAGTCTCGGCCGCCAGGCCGCAGACCGAGGTCTGCGCGCCCGCGTCGACACGCTCCCCGAGCAGGGCGACGAGCTCCCGCACCAGCTCGAAGGCACGGACCTCTTCGTCTGCGTCGGCGGCGACGGGACGGTGCTGCACGCCTCATCCTTCGCCGCGCGCGCCGGCATCCCCGTGTTCGGGGTGCGCATGGGCCGCCTCGGCTTCCTCACGGAGTCGGTGGAGGAGCGTGCCGCCGAGGACTTCGGGCGCGTCCTGAGCGGCGAGGCACGCCTCGAGCGCCGCGCGCTCGTGCAGGCGCAACTCGCCGACACGGGGGACGCATTCCACGCCCTGAACGACGTGGTGATCGGCCGCGCGACACTCGGCCGCACCGTCTCGGTGGTCGCGGAGGTCGATGGCGTCACGCTCGCGGAGTACCGCGCGGACGCCCTCGTGATCTCCACGGCGACCGGGTCCACGGGCTACGCGCTCTCGGTCGGCGGGCCGATCCTGCACCCCGAGTCCGAGGAGATCATCCTCGTCCCCGTCGCGCCACACCTCACGCGCGCGAACGCGCTCGTGCTGCCCCCGGACACGACGCTCCGCCTCCGCGTGCAACGGTCGTTCGAGGCGATGATGAGCGTGGACGGTGTGCACCACCGGACGCTTCCGTCCGGCGTGATGGTCGAGATCACCCGCTCGCCGCGGAGCGTGTCCTTCGTCCGCCTCGGCGGGGAGCATGAGTTCTACAACAGCCTCGCGCGCCGCCTGGGGTGGCTGCGCCCCGACCACGTCATCGACGAGATCGGCGGGCACATCGAGGTTCCCGACGGCCGGGTGAACGAGGACACGAACTAGCCGCACGGACGGCATCGCGGAGGTGACTCGATGGGCGCGGATCTGTATCTCGGCCAGGTCGTGGATGGCGCGACCGGCGAGCCGACGGATGCGCGTCTCTCGTACGACGCGGACGACCTCACCACCCACGGCGTCATCGTCGGCATGACCGGCTCCGGCAAGACCGGCCTCGCGGTGGTCCTGCTGGAGGAGCTCCTCGCCCGCGGCATCCCCGCGCTCATCCTCGACCCCAAGGGCGACATGGCGAACCTGCTGCTGAACTTCCCGGACCTGCGGCCCGAGGACTTCGAGCCGTGGGTGAACGCGGGCGACGCGCGCAACGCGGGCGTCTCCGTGGGCGAGTTCGCCGCGCAGCAGGCCGACCTCTGGCGGGGCGGTCTCGAACGCGCCGGGATCGAGCCCGCGCGACTGCGCGAACTGCGCGACCGCGTGCGCTGGGACGTCTACACGCCCGGCTCGTCCGCAGGGACGCCACTGAACGTGCTCGGTGACCTCCGCGCACCGGAGGATCCCGCCGACCTCGAGGCGCTGCGCGAGCAGGCGTCGTCGTACGTCTCGGGCCTGCTGGCGCTCGTGGGGATCGAGGGCGACCCGCTCTCGAGCCGGGAGCACATCCTGCTCTCGAACCTCCTCGAGCATGAGTGGACGGCGGGACGTTCGCTCGACCTCGCCGCGTTGATCACGCTCATCCTCACGCCGCCGTTCCGGAAGCTCGGCGTGTTCGACCTCGACGCGTTCTTCCCGGCGGACGACCGCCGGGCGCTGGCGCTCAAGCTCAACGGGCTCGTCGCGTCACCGACGTTCAGCGCCTGGACCGAGGGCGCCCCGCTCGACATCGAGGCGCTGCTCGGCGGCGCGAACGGACCGACGGCATCCATCGTCTACCTCGCGCACCTGTCGGAGTCGGAGCGGCAGTTCGTCGTCTCGGCGGTGATGTCGCGCGTCGTCTCGTGGATGCGCAGCCAGCCGGGCACGAACAACCTGCGCGGCCTTGTCTACATGGACGAGGTCTTCGGGTTCCTGCCCCCGACCGCGGAGCCGCCCTCGAAGCGACCGCTGCTCACGATGCTGAAGCAGGCCCGCGCGTACGGCATCGGCCTCGTGCTCTCCACGCAGAACCCCGTCGACCTCGACTACAAGGCGATGTCCAACGCCGGGACGTGGATGATCGGCCGCCTGCAGACGGAGCGCGACAAGGCTCGTGTGCTCGAAGCGCTGTCCTCCGCATCCGGCGACTTCGACAGCAGCGAGGTGGACCGGCAGCTCTCAAGCCTTGGCAAGCGGCAGTTCCTGCTGCACAACACCCACGACCGAGGCGGGCCGAGCATCTTCGCCACCCGCTGGGCGATGTCCTACCTCCGCGGCCCGGTGACGCGCGACCAGATCGCGCAGCTTCCGAATCGGACCGGCGCGTCGCCAGCTGCCGCTGCCGCCCCTGCAGCGCCGGCTACGCCCTCTGCCGTAGCCGCGTCAGCGCCCGCACCGGCGGCAACGGATGCCGCGCCCGTCGCGCCCGAGGTCGCCTCCGGTGTGCCGGTGTTCTTCGTTGATCCCGCCGCGCCGTGGGCGCGAGACCTCGGTGCGACCGTGTCCGACCGCCACGAGGCGGCGATCGTTGCCCGCGTCGCGATCCGCTTCGACGAGCGCGCGATGGACCTCGATCACCGGCAGGAGTGGGAGGCGGTGTTCTTCCCGCTGGCCGCTCGGCTCGACCCCGCTTCGGCGATCGCCGTCGACTACGACGCGCGTGACCTCCGGGAGAGCGCCGCGACAGCCTCTCCGACGTTCGTCCCGCCGGAGGTTTCGCTCGGCACGAAGGCCTACTTCACCGACCTCGAGCGCGACCTGAAGCAGCACCTGCAGCGCTCGCAGCAGCTCACCCTGTTCCGCAACAAGGAACTGCGCCTCCTGAGCCGACCGGACGAGGACCGCGACGCCTTCCTCGATCGCTGCCGCAAGGCCGCCGAGGAGCAGGCGGACGAAGAAGCGGCGAAGCTGCGCAAGCAGTTCGAGACGAAGATGGACCGCGTCCGCGACGCGATCGGTCGCGCCGAGGACCGTGTCGAGCAGCTCGAAGTCGACACGAAGAGCCGTCGCAGCTCGGAACTGGTCTCCGCCGTGGGCGGCCTGCTCGGGGCGTTCCTCGGGGGTAAGACGAGCGCGTCCAGCGTCGCGGGCCGCCTCGGGCGCAGCGCGAGCGGGGCGATGTCGCGCCGCGGCACCACGCGGCGCACCGAGCAGCGTCTCTCGACGGCGAAGGAAGACATCCTCGAGAAGCAGGAGGACCTCGAAGAGCTCGAGGCCGACCTGCGGGACGACCTCGCCGACATCGTCCACGAGTGGGAGACGACCGCCGAGGACATCGAGGAGGTCGCCGTCTCGCTGGAGCGCGACGACGTGACCGTCGAGCAGCTCGCGGTCGCGTGGATTCCCATCGCCCAGGGCCAGGGATGACCACCTCGGGCCGTTCGCTCATGCGCGAGGCGTGCTGGATTCGTATGCTGATCACCTATGGCTGACACCGCCACCCCCGCGAGCACCGAGATCCGCGTCGAGCGCGCCACCGTGCGCGACGGCGAGGGGATCGCGCGGCTCGTGAACTTCTGGGCGGCGCAGGGCCAGATGCTCCCTCGCACCGTGGGGGAGACCTACGAGAACCTCCGCGACTTCTTCGTCGTACGCGACCCCGAGGACGGCCACGTCATCGGATGCGCGGCGCTTCACATCACCTGGTCCGACCTGGCCGAGCTGAAGTCGCTCGCGGTCGAGGAGAACACGCAGTCGCGCGGCCTCGGGGCGGCGCTGGTGCGGGCCTGCGTGGAGGAGGGGCGGTCGCTCGGCCTCACGCGCCTCTTCGCGCTGACCTACCGGCCGGGCTTCTTCGAGCGTCTCGGCTGGGAGCAGGCGGACGTGATGAACCTGCCCCGCAAGGTGTGGAACGAGTGCTACCGCTGCCCGAAGTTCCCGGGCTGCGACGAGATCGCCATGGTGCTCGACCTCGAGCCTGCGTCGACCGGAGCGAGCGTTTGACCGACGAGATCCCTTCGCTGGTGTCCTCGGAGCCCCTCGGGGCGTCCGGATACCTCACCTTCCGCCGTGACACCATCCGCTTCCCGAACGGCCACGAGGCGGAGCGCGCCATCGTCGGCCACCCCGGCGCGGTGGCGATCATCGCCATCGACGACGAGGGGAAGTGGCTGCTGGTGACCCAGTACCGCCACCCCGCGCGCCGCGAGCTCCTCGAGATCCCCGCCGGCACGCGCGACGACGACGAGGCGCCCGAGGCGACCGCCGCGCGCGAGGTGCGCGAGGAGATCGGCTACGCCGCCGGGAACCTCGTGCGCATCGGTGGGGCGTACATGGTCCCCGGGTGGGGGGAGGAGTACATCGACTTCTTCCTCGCGACCGACCTGACCGCCTCGCCGCTCCCGCAGGACGAGGACGAGTACCTCTCGGAGCCGATCCGCCTGACCCTGGACGAGGTCTACGCCGCCGTCGACGACGGCCGCATCGAGGATGCGAAGACCGTGGCGGCGCTCACGTACTACCAGCGGCACCTCGCCCGCTCGAAGTAGCACCGATGCCTTCCCGCCGCCCCCTCCTGAAGGCCTGCCTGAACGGGGCGCGGCCCGTGGGGAGCGTGGCAGGCCTGCCCGTGACGCCCTCGGAGGTCGCGCGTGACGCGCTCGCGGCGTGGGAGGCGGGCGCCCGCGCCGTCCACGTGCATCCTCGCAACGCCAAGGGACGAGAGGGCCTCGACGCGGGCACCATCGGTGCCACGGTCACGGCGATCCGTTCCGACGTGCCGGACGTGCCGGTCGGCGTCAGCACGGGCGCGTGGATCGAGCCCGACGCCGACGCGCGGCTCGCCCTCGTGCGCTCGTGGCAGGTGCTTCCGGACTTCGCCTCCGTGAACTGGCACGAGGACGGCGCCGAGCGGATCGCCGAGGTCCTCGTCGACCGTGGGGTGGGCGTCGAGGCCGGCATCTGGACGGCGGACGCGGCTCGCACGTTCGTCGGGAGCCCGATGTCCGCCCGCTGCCTGCGCGTGCTCATCGAGCCGCGTGAC
>JACKCJ010000031.1 GCA_020634075.1 Dehalococcoidia bacterium
CTTCGCGATGCCCTCCTTCGCACAGGCTTCGCGCACCAAGCGTCCCGCCAGCGCTGCCGTCTCCCGCTCGGCCACCATCCACGCCACCACGTACCGGCTGAACATGTCGAGGATCACGTACAGCGGGAAGGTCGTCCACTTGCGGGGTCCGGCGAGCTTCGTGATGTCCCACGTCCAGATCTGGTTCGGTGCGGTGGCTACCAAGCGCGGCGGCTCTCGCCGTGGATGGCGCTGCTGCGCACGGCGTTCTCGCACCTCCTCCTGCTCCCCGAGAATCCGGTACATCGTGCGAATCGAGCACAAGTACGTTCCTTCTTCGAGCAACGTGGCGTAGATCGCGGCGGGGGCCTGGTCCACGAACCGTTCCTCATGCAGGTGGGCAAGGACGCGCCGCTTCTCCAAGGCGGAGAGGGCCCGCGGCTGCTGGCGAGCGGGCTGGATGGATCGCACCGGCGGCGGTCGCCGCAAGCGGTACAGCGACGAGCGCGGCACACCGAGCGCCCGGCAGGCCGGCTCGACGCCCGTCGTCTCGGCGAGCTCTTCGGCGGCGGCGATCATGCGCCGTCGTCGTTCTCGAGGTCCTTCAGCGGGATCCCCAGGATCTCGGAGGCTTTTTTTTGGATCTCGAGGATCGTCAGCGCCTGCGCAAGCTCGCGACGCAACCGGGCGTTGTCCCGCTTCAGCTGCTCGTTCTCCTTCACCACGGGATCGCGCCGCTTGCCCTGCGGCCCGCGCGGCTTCTTGAGCGCGCCCAGGGCCCCACGCCGTCGCGCCTCCCGCCACTCGGCCAGGTGGGAGGAGTACAGCCCCTCGCGGCGCAGCAGCGCGCTGACCGCGCCCGACTCGCCGCCGCAGCGGTCCGCTTCCTCGACGATCCTCAGCTTGTACTCGGCGCTGAACTGCCGACGTCGGCCCTTGGCCAGGACCTCGGGGTCCGGACGCCGGCCCCGGCCCGAAGGCCCTTCGCTACGCTCCGGGCCTTCGGGCCGGGGGGCTTGCTGCTTCTCGTTCGCCATGGAGATCACCTTACCGCCCTCACTAAACTCGATGGGGTCGGTGTCTCACATCACGTTGGCACGTAGGGGAGGTGCAGGAAACTCGCGCCCAATCGTAGCGGGATGCGTAGGAGTGCTACCGCGAGACCTATCGCCGCGAGGACGATGGCGGCCCCGCCCAGACTCCACGTACCGTCCGCCTTCACAAGTTGCTCCCACGGCAACGCCGAGCCGTAGCGTAGTCCCAAGACGGTGGCGACGACCAAGCTCGCTCCAAAGGCCGCGTACATGAACCTCGCGAGCCTCAGGCTTTGCGCGCTGCGTTGCCTCCAGTAGCTAACGGGCTCTTGTAACGCGAGGGCCGTGTCGTAGGTCGCCTGTAGCCGTTGCCACTCCTCATCGAAGGTGGAGCGTTGGCTACTCATTCGATTCCGCGCCTGACGGATGAACTTGGCCTGAGCCCGTGCGCCCTTCTGAAGGCTATCCGTGGCTCTGGAATCGAACTGCTCGCGCTTTGCCTCAAGGTCATCCAGCACCGCCGAGCACTCGGCGGCTCTTTGCGCCAACTTTGCAGCCACGCGCTCGGCCTCACCGGAGCGGCACGTCGAGAGGACAGCATCCTCTCCGCCGACTGCGCGGCACGCCGCCATCATCCCCTCGAAGTGTTGGGGGTCGCCGGGGTCAAGCCGCTGCCGAGTCCCCATGTACAGCACGCCCGTGAACTGGGGCCAGCGTTGGGCATCGGCGTAGTGTCTCAACAGCGGGTGCAGGGGCGAGGTGGAGGCGATCAGCGATGCTTGGTAGGCCGAGCGAACGCTCTCGCCGAGTCGCGTAAGGCAATCGGTGAGGTGACTGGGGTGCCCTTCCTCGCGGTGCTTGCGAGCGATTGCGATCTGCTCCCTAAAGTGCCTGAGCGAGTTCTTGAGGGGGTCCAGCAGGTGGTTCGTCTCGCCCCTGTTCGCCGCCTTGCCTTCGCGCAGCCAAGCCCAAGCCGACTCTTCGTCGTCAAGCCACTTGGCGAATGCCTCCAAGGACACCGGGGCAAGCCGCGCACCGAAGTGGCCCAGCTCCACATCGAAGATGGCACTCGACTCGTCCATGAACTGCCTCCGCTAGGCAATGGATGGGGCAGGCGTACGTCGTCAGGACATCCGTCCCACATTCCGTCAACGGCCACGATGCCACGGAGGGAGGACATCAGCTGGCGGCGGGACAGCTGTCGCGACCCTGCCAAGAGATTGCCCCAGCGCCCCCGCGGCGGCGAGTAGGCGCAGAGCTCCGCCAGGCCGTACAAGCCTCGGCTCGATTGGCAGCGACGGTCCGGGGTCCCGTGCATGTTGGCGACGGAGGAGGCCCCACCTAGTCTGCTGGCGGCGGGGCGGACGGCATGTCGACGAGGCTTGCGACTCTGTCCGCCGGAGCAAGAGGGGGGGTACGTACGTGACACGGGTGGGCGGATACATGACGCGTGCGCTCGGGGGAAGTCGTCGCGGGCGGGTCTGGGCGGTCTCGACCTCGGCCTTCGTCTCGATCTTGGTCCTTCTCGGGGGACGAGGAGCTGTAGCGGAAAAGCAGGTGGACCATGCAGAGACACTCCAGCGTCGCGTAGAGCAGTTCGTGGAGGCTGTCCAGAAGATGGCCCGGCGTTGCTCGCGCTGCGGCGGTGGGGGGCTAGTGCGTTCTGCCGAGCGATGGAAAGCAGGGCCGGGCGGAGACATGTGGAAGTGCCCTGATTGCAAGGGCTCTGGCTACAAGGTGAACCGGCAGCTCTACCTCAAGGTCTTTTGGAACATGCGCTCGCACGCGTACCGCGTGACTCCGGGGCAGAGGGCCGAGGTCGCCACCGAGGACTACGCCAGGCTTCAGCGGATTGCCACCCCTGTGACGGCGGGGAGCCTCCACAGCGTCGAGCTACTCGATGACACACATGGAGTCTCATGGCACATCCATAGGGGTGAGTACTCGCGGTTCGACTGGGTCCGCGAAGAGGAGTACGGGTGGGCGTGGTACTCCGCGCCCCACGATGGTCCCTGGCCCCAGAGCAATGCGGACTTCGGCTACCCAGGCGCGAGGCCTTCTGACTTCATCGAGAGCGAGTACGACAGGTTCGAGGATCGCACCATCGTCCGCACCAAGTCGCTCGATGTGGCCCCAGGTCTGAGTCTCGTCTTTGGAGTCGCGTACCAGGGCCGGACCAAGCCCAAGGAGTTCGAGCAGGCCCTTGCACTCGTCTATTCCACGTCCAAGAGTTGGCGCTTCCTAAAGAAGGTTCACCACTCGCTCTCTCTGGACATCGATGGATCCATCACGCAATTCGAGGACCTCAAGCGGGATGGCACCATCAATCGGGGTAGCGTGACCGAGACGCTTGCGGGACCCATTCCCTTCGCAACACTTCGCAAGCTTGGAAGTGCGACATCGATCGAGGGGCGTGTAGGCCTCGACGACGATGCGCAGTTCAGCTTGACGCGACTTCATCGGCTTGTGCTACACGAGCTGGTGACGCAACTAGAGTAGGAGGACCCGCCTACTTGCTGGGCGCGCCCGAGGCGGCCTCGCCGCTCGGGACAACGTGGGCTCTGAAGACAACCCCAGCTCGATCAGCCATCTCAAGGTGGCCGGTCGCCTTGACCACGCAGTAGTACTGCCCGTCGTTGTCCTCCGCGAAGTCGTAGCAGGCTCCCCGGTTCGCCTTGCGAGGAAGTAGCTCCTGCGTGCCCTCGGAGCCGTCCTTGTACCTCCACAGCATGAAGTGCTTGCCGCCGGCTGTGTAGAGAGTCAGTCGGCCCACCAAGATCGTGTCTTCGATGTCCCAGACTCCGAGCGTGCGGGAGCCGGGGGTGGTCGGGAGGGGCGGCGGCGCGTCATCGGGCAACTCTCCCCTGTAGGAGTGGTAGGGGGGGTCTTCCAGCGGCAGGCGATGCAGGAACCGCCTCCGCACGAAACGGGTCACGATCGTACCGCTCGTCTCCGTCGTGACCCACGCGCCGCGCAGGTTGGCGTTGCGATGGCCGAAGCGCCTGTCGGGTTGGTTCGTGAGCGTTTGGAACGTCACCACGACGGCGTCGCTGATCTTCGCCGGGGGGTACCAAGCGTCAATCGACTTGAAGTCGCGCTTTCTGTCTGCGAACTGGAGCAGCCATTGCCGCTCGTCAAGATCGACCTCGACCGGAACCTTCCAGTCCGCGACCTTGCTTCGATGTCGACCGAAGAGGTAGTTCTCCGCGTACGTAACCTTGCCGTTGATGAAGTCTCGAGACACCGTGACAAGCAGTTCGGTGTCTTCCGGAAGATCCGTCTGCAAGCCAAGCTCAAGCGTGTGTCCGCGCAGGGTGTGCGTCACCACGAAGCGGTTGCAGAAGATCAGATCAGCGGGCGGATCCTCACTCGCCGAGAGCGGACCAGGCTTGGCGAGCAGCAAGCTCGGGAAGACAGCCAGCAGGAGTAGTGCGCCCATGCGAGCGTCTGGAGGCACCCCGTCGTGCGAGTTGGACACGCAATTCCTCCTGACCGGAGACGTCGCCGTGAGTTCCCTTGCCAGCAAGATAGGGGAGGATGGCATCGCGTCCGAGCGAGATGCGGACCATGGCGGCGACAAGCTGTACCTCGCCCGCCTAGCCTTCGAACCGCGCAGGAATGCTGCGGCAGAGCATAGTGAGTCTTCCCCGCTTGTATCAAAGCGGCAATTGAGCGAATTCGCGTTGCCCTGAGCATCTGGCGGCCTGAATTCGACACCTTCAGCCCCGCTCCAGCGATTCATTGTGCTCGGCCTCTAGTCTATCTCGCCCGGCGCGGCCCCGCGTTGACGCTCAGGAGCGAGCGTGCGCATGCACTGCTCGTTGCCTACACCTGTCGCATGGGCGCGCCCGCCCATACGTCGCACACCAGCGCTGCTGCCATTCCCAGCCTTCGCCGACCTCCTGCTTCAACATTTGCGAGGCTCCTAGCCCGGCCGTTACTCCAACAAAAGCGCCCTGTGCAGGACCGTGAAGTGGTCACGCCCCTTCTTGCGGCTCTCGTAGACGATGCGCTCCATCGCTCGGGACGCCTTCACCTCAGCGCGGAGCAGTTTTACGAAGCGCATCATCTCTTCGGTCGTGGGATTGAACGCTGCGAACGAGATCATGAAGTCGAAGTTCTGCCCGTGCCGATAGAGACGGCCCGGTAGCGGGTAGCGCCCGCGGTTCCCCAGCATCAGGCCGTAGCGCAAGTAGGGATGGATCGCCCGGTGTGATGCCGCCTTCTGGCTGTACGTGATCGCGTCGTGCGTGTTGATCGAGTTGATCTTCGCCTCGATCACTACACGAGGCTGCCATGTCTCGCCGGGCCCCCGCTCCACGAGGACGAGGTCCGTCTCGTACTTGATGGTCTCGGAGCCACCGCTCCCGCCGTAGGAGCGGATCTCGTAGCCGTAGGGCAACTTGAGGCCGACCTCGGGCTCGACCTTGTCCTTCTTGAGCCCCGCGTCGGCAGCCAACTGCCTGGCGATCTGCTTGACCCACTCCGTCTCGCGCACATTGTCCTCCCATGAGGCGGATCCTAAGGGCGATGAGCCGCCGCTTGCGCAGGATGGCCAGGCACCTTCCCAGACCACCGCCCAGGTTCGCGGGCTGGTCATGCTCGCAAGGCCTTGAGCAAGACGTCGGCTTGCGCCCATGGCGGACGGCCCCGTTCGACGACTCTGCTGAAGTCTCTGGTATCAGTAGGAGGAGGTAAGCCTAGCCTTGCTGGGGAGGCGCTGGAGAATCACATGGGCACATGGGAGCGACACGAAATCTGGGACGAGTGGGGCTCAACCACGCGATTCTTGAAGAGTGCGCGTCGCGCTATGTCCGAGGAGGCGAAACGATGGCGGAACGCGCCCGTCAAGGATGCTGACAGCATCCTGCTGGAGTACAGCGAAGGGGGCAGTACCTACACGATCGCTGCGAAGGACCACGCGGCTACTCTTGAGTCACCTCGATTGCTCTGCGGGATGACGCTCTTGTACTCCTATGCCCTACTTGAAGAACATGCGAGGACGCTTTGCCGAGCCCTGGGTGTAGATGAGAGTCTGCGCGGCGGCATAGAGTCCTGGGCGTCTGATCTGCTCGCGGAGGTTTCGAGGGATTGGAGTGGAGTGAAGGAGGGGAAGGCGGGGGCAGTCGAGGCCTCCATTGTTCGCAATGCATTCGCGCATGGCATTGCAGCGTACGACACCTCCATGGTGAACCGCTACACGAACGTCCAGCTACCAGCTCCCTGGCAGGTGGGCGACCCAGTGGTGATCGACTTTGATCGTCTTGAGGAATTGCGCGCCCGACTTCGATCGCTTGCGCGGGTTCTTGGCGACGGAATGACCAACTTGAAGGTGCCCGGCCCCTGATTGGGAACCGTGCTGTGCACCGCCGTGCTCCCTGTCTTGAACTGACCCATGGCTGGCTGGACCGCAGGCAAGCCGCCCCCCCTCTCCGTCCCCGATCCCGAACCCGAGGGCGGAACCGTCAGGAAGTACCTCATTCGTCGCGAGGGTCGAGACTCCTGGCCCGACTCCGTTCTGCAGCCGGAGGTCTGCCATCCAACCTCGCTCCCGTGGCTGCCCGCTCCGGGTGGTGCGGGCGCCTTCGAAGTGCGGGGCGTGCGTTTCGAGATGATCTACGAGATGTTCGGCATCGACGTGCGCGCTCTGGGAGATGGCCTGACGCGATCGGAGGTCGAGGAGGTGCTCGATGAGGTCCTGGCGCGCATGGAGGCACACTCCGGGTGCAAGGGGTACATCGTCGATCTTGACGCGGCGGGCGGTCGCCCCGTGGCACTCCCGTGAGGGGTTCCCTGCACGGATCGCACGCGATCCGCGAGTCGCACATGCGAGCTCGGCCGGCCACCCCTGGCCAGCGGTCATGATCACGGCCACCTGAGGTGGATCGCGAAGCGAGGAGATGCCCCCATGACAGCCTGCGCCCGGTGGGTCGACGGCCTGTGCGGAGTCCTGCTCTTGTTGGCCTGCGGCCAAGCGACGGCCCGCGCGGAGGACGTGCTCCCCTCGCCGCTCACCATGCAGCAGGCGACCAACGTTCGCGAGCGCGTTGTCGAAGGCCGCGGCTTTGGGCGCACCGTGAGTGCGCTGTGGTCGCGCGTCGGCGACTTGCCCGAGGGCGGGTGGCTGTATGAGTTCGAAGAGCAGGCCCTCGCGGGCCTGGACGGATCGCGCAGGCGCCTGCTCTGGCGATACGCCCTGGGCCCCGACGGCTCGACCCGGTGGGCTTGGTTTGACGGCCGGAGCGTGCTGCCGGGCCAGGTCGGCCTCGCGGAGTTCTCGCCCGACGGTGTCCGCCTCACGACCCTCCTCAACGGCGAACGGACGGTTCGCGAGGTGCCACGCAAGGCGGGTCCCGCCTCCTGGGTCGAGGCGTACCGCACGCTTGCCGCTGCACAGCAGGGAGACGCGCCCCGCGTGAACTGGTTTTCGCTCTACGAGGGAGCCTGGGCCAGCTCGCAGTTCTTCGTGGTCGGCGGCCTGAGCAAGCTCGCAGGTCCCGAAGGCCTCGTAGACGGCCGGCTGACGGGTGCCGCGCTTGGTCGTGGGAAGCTGTGGGTCGACGAAGACTGCCTGGTCGTGGGCTACGAGCGGCCTCCCTTCACGACCCATCTGGTGCGCGAGGCGAGGTTCGACGACCTGACGTTCCTCGCGGGGTCACTTCCCGTGGCGTCCATCGATCCGGGCGATGTCGAGCTCGCGGAGCTTCAGCTGGAGCTGGACTTCGAGGGGAACGAACCGCCAGAGCTGGCGTCGACGCAGTACCAAGCTGTCGTGTCAGGGGCCTATCACCTCTGGATCTCGCTGCGTGTGCCTCCCCGGGGCTCGGAGGGGGACAGAGCGGCGCGCCAGTCCCTGACGGCTGAGGCGCGCGAGAGCTACCTTCGGGCGGACGGCCCGTACGCAGTGACGGACGTGCGCCTCGAGAAGGCGGTGAAGGATGCACGGGCTGCGTGGGGCAGGGAACAGGACATCGCCAGGGATCTTGCCGATTGGGCGCGCGGTGCGATGAACGCCGAGGCCGGCGCGGACGCGGCTCCCGGATGGCGCCCCGCCTCCGAAGTGCTTGAATCCGGTGTCGCCAGCTGCGAGGGGTACTCGACGGTTCTGGTGGCGGCCCTTCGCAAGGCCGGCATCCCTGCGCGCGTCGTTGAGGGGTACATCTTCGGGTCGGACGACCGCGGGATGGCACTGCGCGCGCACGCCTGGGTCGAGGCGTGGATCGACGGATGGCTGGCCATCGAGGCAACGCTCCCCAGTGCGGTGCCCGACGCCCGCTACTTGGCGCTCCGCTTCGACCGGAAGGGTGGGTCCATGGGCCTCCTGTTGCTCAGGCGGCTGCCGGTCGTTCGCGTTGCCGGCTTTCGAAGTGCTTCATGGCCGGCGCCGTCGACGGCGGGAGACCCCAAGTAGGGTCTGCGGATCGAGGCCATGGAGTACCTTCACCACGTGTGCCAAGCCCTCGTCGTGATCGACATGCAGGCCTGCTTCCTCGAGCAGCATGCGGCGCTCGTGCCGCCGCTCGAGGGGGCGGTCGAGATCATCAACCACGTCGCCGCGGCCCTGCGGAAGGCCGGTCACGCCGTGATCTGGCTGCGCGACCACGAGACGATCCCTGTCGACGATCCGCGCGGTCGAATCCTGGACTCGCTGGACGTGGATCCGGCAGATCCCCAGATCGAGAAGGTGGCCTCGAACGCATTCGTCGAGCCCGCCTTGCCAGCGCTGCTCGAGCGGTTGAAGGTCGAGTTCGTGTGGTTCTGCGGCTACCGCGCCGAGCAGTGCGTGTTGGCAACGGCGCGCGGGGCGTCCGACCGCGGGTTGCCCTTCGCCCTGGTCCGGGGAGCCATCCTCGCGCCGGACATCGAGGCCGTCTCGTTCGTCGAGCGCTTGTTCCCCCTTGCCAGCCACGAGGTCGTGACGGCACATTGCAAGCGTTCCTAGGGGACGCGCGTGACGTCGAGATCGATCAACCCCGAGGCCGGAGCTTGGGCTCCTTCGATCCACGCGTCACTGCTGCTTCCCGCGGTCGCAGTGCTACTGCTCATCGTCCTGACTGCGTGCGCCCGCCGTCCGCCGCAGCGGACGCTCCCTGTGCTCGAGCCGGTCGATCCTCCGCCGACGAACGCCGAGTCGACGGCGAAGCCGGAGCCTGCCCCCGCGCCGGACTGGAGCAACCTTCGCCCAGACCTGCGTCCGGACGAGCTGTGGCCGCATCGGTTCGTGGCCACGTACGAGCGCATGGTCTGGGGGACAGGCTTCTACAAGCTCCGCTTGATGGAGAACGGCGTCTACGAGTGGTCGCTGGCCGGCTGGTACATCCCGTACACACGCTACGCCCCCGGTCAGTGGTACTGGGACGGGAGTCGGCTGCATCTGCTGCGAGACGGCGCTGGCAAGGAAGAGCTGCTGGAACCGGTCGACGTCGGGCTGCGGATGCAGGATGGACAGGTCTGGGGGGGCGGCTCCCGCGGCGCCGCCGGAGCCGGGCGCTGAGTCCGCGGGCGCGGGCACCCGGGGAGCCGCCTAGTCGCTACGGTGCGGCTCGCCCCGCGTCGCCTGCGTCCGCTCGCAGGATCCCGACCACGTACAGGTCGTGGTGCTTGCCGAAGCGCTCGACGTGGAGCGGTCGCATGCCCTCCGGGCGGAAGCCGATCTTCTCCAGCACGCGCCCCGAGGCGTCGTTGCCCGCCATGTACGAAGCATGGATCCGAAGCAGATCCATGTCCTGGAGGCCGAAGCGCACCACCTCGCGAGCGGCCTCCGTCGCGTAGCCGTTGCCCCAGAAGGGGTGGCCGATCCAGTAGCCGAGCTCGGCGGTCTGGCGGGAGTAGGGGCCGATCAGCAGTGAGACGGCGCCCACCAGCACCGGCCCCTCCGCATCGTTCATAGGACGCTCGATGGCGAAGCTGACGGACTTGCGGTCACGCCACGCATCAGCGTGCGTGGCGATCCAGCCCTCGGCCATGCCGTCCAGGTAGGGATGCGGAATGACGGGCACCGTGGCTGCCACGCGCTTCGAGCCGGCTAGTCGCTGGACCGCGCTCGCGTCCTCGACGACGAACGGGCGCAGCGTCAATCGCTCCGTGTGCAGGGTGGGTTGGGGAAGCGGGTCCGTCATCGACATGCTCTCGTGGTCCCTTCGCCGCGTTCGCCGGACCACGCTTCGGGTACTTCGGCTGCGATCGTGGCAGGGACTGGGCTTACGGCGGCAGCTCGCCCGTCGCGGAGGTGGGATCAACTCCGTCCGTGCGGAGCTCGTCGGCACTGGCCGGCCGGGCTTGCGTCTCTGCGGGGGCGTCGTACCAGCCGACGTCGCCGCTCTCGGGCAGCCGTTCGCGCACGCGTAGCGTCGTGAACATGCCGCCCATCGTGATGTAGCCCCTGGGACCGGTGCCACCGATCATGGGGATGCCGTTGGGCGGGGGCTTGTCCATGTCGTCCCCCGACATCATGGCTTCCATGATCTCGTTCATCTCGGGGACGTGCTCCATGAGGCGCTCGTCGAACTGCGTGACGTCCACGCCGGCCGTGTTCGGCACGCCGTGTCCCATCTGGTTCATGATGTGGTGCGTCATGTGGCAGTGGATGGCCCAGTCGCCCGGGTTGTCGGCGATGAACTCCACGACGCGAACACTTCCGGTGGGGACCAACACCGTCGTCTCCGGCCACCGCGCCGACGTGGGGACCTGGCCGCCGTCCGTCTCGATCACTTCGAACGCGTAGCCATGCAGGTGGATGGGGTGGTGGTCCATGGCACTGAGGTTGCCGATGCGGATGCGCACGCGCTCGCCGAGCTGGGCGACCATGGGCGAGGTGCCGGGGAAGGCGCGGGCATTGAGCGTGAGGATGTTGAAGTCCTTCATCTCGTTGGGGTCCGGTCGCCACACTCCGGGGTCCATGGCCCACTCGCCCAGCATGTACACGTAGTCACGGTCCGGCAGCGGGCCCTTGGGCTCGCGGGGATGCACCACGATCATGCCCATGAGGCCGAGCGCCATCTGGGTCATCTCGTCGTGGTGGGGGTGGTACATGAACGTGCCGTGCTGGCGCAACGTGAACTCGTACCGGAAGGTCTCGCCCGGTTCGATCGGACGCTGCGAGAGGCCGCCCACGCCGTCCATGCCGCTCGGAACGAACAGTCCATGCCAGTGCACGGTCGTGGGCGCGGAGAGCTTGTTGGTGACGTAGATGCGGACGTGGTCGCCCTCGACGGCCTCGATCGTGGGGCCATGGACGATCCCGTTGTAGCCCCAGCAGCGTCCGAGCAGCCCGGGCGCGAACTCATGTTCGACGTCGCCCGCCACCATGTGGAAGACCTTGACGCCGTCCACCATGCGGTAGGGGAGGGTCTTGCCATCCAAGGTGGTCGTGGGTCGGTAGCCCTGGGCCGTGATGGGCTTCGGAGCGGCGCCCGCTCCCTCCATTCCCTCGCCCTCGGCGTGCGCCCAGCGCGCGCCCAAGCCCACGAGCGCCGCCCCGAGGGCAGCGCGCCCCATCAGCTCACGGCGTGTCGTGCCCATCAGTGACCTCCGGCCGTGTGGGGATGCTCGGGCTCCATCGGCAGGCCCGCGCGGCTCACCATGCCGTCGTTCAGTCGGCCCGCCAGGAGCTCTTCGACGTCGAGGCGCGCGCGCCAGGCGGCGGCCAGTGTCTGGACGTGCTCGCGTCGGGCATCGAGCTCATGGCCCTTGGCTTCGAGCACCTCGAAGGCACCGACCTGCATCATGCTGTAGCGGTCAAGGATGTCCTTAACCAGCTGGTTGCGCTCCGGTAGGTACTGCTCACGCAGAACCCGTTCGCGATCCAGCAGGAGCCGCACGCGCGCCTCCAAGCGGCGAGCCGCCGAGCGCACGTCCAGGCGGCGCGCATCGCGCTGGGCCAAGAGCTGTCGAACGACCGCCGCCGAGCGGGCCCGCGCCGTGCGTCCGCTGTCGAAGACCGGCAGCTCGAGGCCCACGTGCGGGCCTACACCGACGGCCGACTCCCCGTGGTCGCGCTTCCCGACCAACCCTGCATCCCGCAACCACATCGCGCGGTCTCGCGTGACGAGGGCTGCGTCCTGACGCGCCGCGCAAACGGCTGCGTCCAGCGCGCGCAGGTCCCAGCTGGCGCCCTCGGCGCGCGCCGCCAAGTCGGCCACGTCGAGTCCTTCACCCGGGGCCGTGCCGAGCGCGCCCTCGATCTCGAGGGCTCCCGGCGGCTCCTCGAGGGCGAGGAGGCGCACCAAGTCCTCGACCGCTTCGGCTTCGTCGCTGCGAGCCGCCTCGAGGTCGAGGGCCGCGCGCGCGGCACCGATCGCCTCGATCGTGCGGTTCTGGTCCAGGGTGTTGCCCGCGTCGTGCAGCGACTCCATGAGGCTCAGCGAGGCCTTGGCGGCCTCCAGGGCGTCGCTACGCAGCTTGACGATGGCGCGCGCCTCGTGGACGACCAGGAACGCGCGGCGAACGTCGTAGACCAACCCGACGACGTCGCGGGCCACCTCGGCTTCGACGGCACGTTGGCGGCTCGCCGCGATGCGTCGGCGAATCGGCATGCGGAACAGATCGACGACCGGCGCGACGAGCCCACCCTCGATCTCGGTGCCAGCGGGGAAGCGCTTGATCCCGAGGTCCAGCATGGGGTTGGCGAGGAGGCCAGCCTGCACCAGGTCGGCGCGGGCAATGCCGAGCCGCTCGTAACCCTCGCGGACCGTCGGGTTGAACGCGAGAGCGATTTCCACGGCCGAGCCGACATCGAGCGGGCCGGCGGCGAGGCGCGAGGACGCGCTCGTGGCCAGGCTGGCCGTGTCGCCGTCGGCCCGGGTGCGATCGCGAACTTCGCTCATCACGCGAGAGGCGTCGAGCGCCGCGCTGCCACGGACCGCCGGAGCGCCCCGGCACGAAGAGGCCAGTACCAACAAGGGCAGCGCCCAGGCTGCCGTCATCCACCGTGCCACGGCCATCCCTCCCGTGTAGGGGCTCGGAGCGAGGAGTGGCGCCCGCGCACTGGCGCGGGCGCCGTGTGCGGCGCATCAGCGAGGTGCGGACTCGCGCGCCTTGGCCAGCGCCGCAGCGGGGTTCTCCTTGACCTGGGCGACGTGCTTCTGCGAGCTCAGGTGCACGAGATTGTTGCCGATCAGGCAGAAGGCGTTGGCCACCACGGGCTCGCCGTCGATCGGGCAGCGCGTGTTGCGGATGTCGACCACGTCGGGCATGAGCAGGTGCACGAGCGTGATCTGGCTGTTCTCGCGGGCCTTGGCTTCGCAGCCGTCGGCGCACACCTTGAACTCGTAGCCCTGGATCTCGACGGACACGGTCTTCTCGCCCAGGGCCTGGCCCGTGACGGGATCGATCTTGTTGTCGAGGTGCGTGACAGTGGGGTAGGCGGCCCGGTACGCGGTGGCCGGTTCGGCGCGGATCTTCCGCGCGCACGGCGGGCAGCAGATGTAGATGCGCCCGAACTTGACGTCCACGTAGAGGGCCTCGGACGAAGGCTTGCCCATGATCGGGCACGTGGCGTTGCCCCACGTGGGCACAGTCACGTCGAGCTGCGCCGCAGGCGCGGGCTCCGTCGGCGCGGCGGGCGCAGGCGGGTCATCGGCCCGCACCGTCGGGGCGTGGAGCGCGGCGACGGCCAGGAGAGCAAGGGCGGAGAGAGCGAGGGAGCGCATGGGAGGACCTCCTGGGCCGGTGGGTCGGCGAAGCTTCAGGGTACATCTCCCGCCCGGGGCGCTGCTCGTCCTACGGAGCGAACCGCGGAAGTGGTGCGGGAACGTGCTCGAGCAGGCCCTTGGCCGAGAGGTACCGGGCGATCTCCGCCAAGTGCTCGTTGACGTAGTCCTGCAGCTTCGTGTTGTGGGGCGCATGCGCGCGGTAGTCCATGTACTCCTCGAACGCCCGGGGGCCCGTCCACCCGTCGAAGAGCATCCGGTAGCAGGCGACCACGCCCCCCGTACGGCTCGCTCCTGCCGCGCAGTGCACCAGCACAGGTTGCTCGGCGAGGCGCGCCTCGCGCAGCGCAACGAGGGCCGCTTCGTAGTCCTCGACAGGCCCGAGTCCATCACCGTCGAGGTGGTCGATGTCGATCTTGCGGATGCCGAGCTGCTCGGCCGCTTCGCGCTCGGCCTGTTCTTCGGGGTCATCCGGTGGGTTGTGGTCCAGGTCGACGATGACGCGAATGCCATGCTCGCGAAGCACACGCTCGACGAGGAAGGGGTGCAGCTGACCACTGCGGTAGATCAAGTGGTCCTCGACCGTTCCCCAGTTGCGCGGGAAGAACATGCGCTTGCCCGCTGCGAACCACCACGTCAGCGCGCCGGCGAGAACGAGGGAGAGTGCAAGGACGCGAGCCCCGCGCTTCGTGCGGACAAACCGCCAGAAGGCCCGCCAACCGGGCGGTGCCCACCGCGTGGAGGTGATCTCGCGTTCATGCGTGGCCATGGAGGCGTCTCCTTCCAAGCGCGCGTGGCGGCGGCCTAGGCCGGGTCGCTGCCCTTGGCGGGCGTGCTTGCTCCGCCGTGGCTCAGCGCTTCGAGGTGGGCAAGTCGCTGCTCCAGGGTGTGGACTCGGTCGCGCAGCTCGGCCGTGCTCTCGTCTCCGGCAGGTTGTGCGTGGGGTGCAGCACCCGGAGGATGGAGGAGACGCTTGACGTGACGGCCCGCCCGCAGGGCCTGGTCGGCGAGGTTCTTGTGCCAGCCACGAATCAGCAGGTGCAGACGCTCGACCGGGGCCGTCATCCGCTCGGTGCGGCAGAGCGACACGATGACGCCGCCCAAGACCTCCACGGTGACGTCGCGCCCATCGGCGTGCTCGAGGACGCAGACGTCCTCACCCCCGGCGATGGCGTCGCGCACGTCGGCCAGCGAGACGTACGTGCTCGAAGCAGGGTCGTAGAGCTTGCGGTTCTCGTAGCGCCTGAGCTCGAGGGTCATGGTGTCTCCTGGTTTGACGTAATGCGTCAGGATCATCACGTGATTGACACAATGCGTCAAGTGCTGGCGGACAGCCTTGGAGAGTCCTGAAATCAGGCGTCTTGTCGGCACCCGTTCCCTGCCGATCTGCGTCATGCATCGGTGGGGGGCGACTGGAGCTGCCCCGAACCGTGGCATGTCGGCCCGGGGAGGGGCGGGCGGCACGCGTACTGTGCGGCGTGCGTCGCCTCGTGGGGTGACTGCTGCCGCCCAGGGTGCGGCTCGTAGAGGAGGTCGCATGCGTGGAGTCGTCGTAGGGGTGCTGCTGGCGTGGGCGCTGTCCGGTCACCTTGCCGCCGAGGAGAAGGCCGCCCCTGCCCACCTCACGGTGCGCTCCCTCTCCATCGTCGATGCCCAGGGGCGCGCCCGCGGATACCTCGGCATTCCGGAGCGACCCGGTGCGGGCATCGAGCTCACTCTGACCGACGAGAAGAACGTGACGCGCGTCTCGCTTGCCCAAGAGGGAGGCAGCACGTCCATCCGTCTGATCGACGGAACCGGCGGGCCGAGTCTGGTCCTGACCGCGAACTGGGACGGTGAGAGCTCGCTGGGGCTCGTCAAGCTGGGCACGGTCCAGGACTCGGTGGTGAAGACGCTGGCGCTCGGACCTACCGGCGTGGTCCGCTTGGACGACAGCAAGACCGTGCATCGATGGCCCGAGAAGTGACGCCCGCGCGCCGCCCCGCTCACGCCGTGGCGACGAGGTGCAGCCGGGCCCCGAACAGGAAGGGCGTGCCGCGCAGGTCGGCGTAGGCCCTGGTCTCCCGGAAGCCTGCGCGCCCGAGCAACGCTGACAGCTCGGCCACGGAGTACATGCGGATCGACGTGCGCGCCGACTCGATCTCCTCGCCTCGACGAAACGTCCAGTCGTCATCGAGGACGCCCGTGACGAAGTCGAAGCGTCTCCGTTCTTCGATGGCGATATCGCCGAGCGAGGCGGTGCTCTCTGCCTGGTAGTGGGGGGCGATGCTCTCGACGGCCGGCCCCTCGATCAGGAAGCGACCGCCGGGTACCAGCGTCCGGTGTACGGCGCGGGCGAACGCCTCGTCGCCTTCGTCCCCGAAGTAGCCAAAGCTCCCCCAGAAGTTGACGGCCGCGTCAAAGCGCGAGGTCCACGGGAGCTTGCGCATGTCGCCCTGGTGCAGCTCGATATCCACACCCGCGGCCTCGGCAGCCACGCGCGCTTCCGCGATGCGCTCGGTCATCAGGTCGACCCCGGTCACCTCCAGCCCCGCCAGGGCCAGCGGGATCGCGATCGGCGCACTCCCGCACGGGACGTCGAGGACGCGCTGCCCTGGCCCGAGGTCGAGCAGGGTGCGGAGTGCGGCCGCGATCCCCGATGCCGCCTCGGTTGTGTAGCGACGCCGCTGGACCTCCGCCCAGAGGGGACCCTCGAAGAAGCGCTCGAACCACGGCATGGCGACATCGTAGTGGGTGCGGGATCGGCGCGACGGCTCCGCCTGCGTTCCAGCCATCGCCTTGTGGGTGCGGGTGCCGTGGTGCTAGCGTGCTCGGGCATGTCAGAGGTGGATGGGTCGCTGGACGCTGCCCCGGAGCTGCCGGAACGGTTCGAGGTCTTGGACGACCTGCCGTCGGTGCCGGGTGTTCGCCTGCAGCGTGCGCGCGACACCCTGCTGGACCGCGAGGTGTTCCTCGAGAACGCGGCACCGGCCTCGGACGATCCTCGGCTCGTCGCCCAGCTCGAAGAGCGCCGCTTGCGGCAGGCCCAGTCCTTGGCGCGGCTGCGCCAAGAGGGCGTCCAGCGCCTGCTGGACGTGATCGAGCTGCCGAGCGGCAAGCTGCTCGTCCTGGAGCCGATCGGCGGAGAGACGCTCGCCGGACGCTTGGCCCGCGAGGGGCATCTGGCGCCCGGCGAAGTGGCGAGCATCGGCGCTGCGATCGCGGACGTCCTGGCCGATGTGCACGCTGCCGGCGTCATCCACCGCGGCCTACATGCGGGCTGCATCACGCTGGGTGCGAACGACGCCGTGACGCTGTCGGGCTTTCATCTCGCCAAGCCGATCGCCGCGCCCGGAAGCCCATCGGTCGTCAGCCTGAACATGTCGCCCGGTCCGGTGAGCGTGTCGCCGCATCCCGCGCCCGAACAGATCCTGGAGGGCGAAGAGGGACCGGCCAGCGACCTCTTCAGCTTGGGCTGGCTCCTCTACGAGGCACTGACCGGGACCGCTCCCTTCGCGGGCTTGGATGTCCGACGCTGGGAGCAGCCACCCGATGCGAGGGACGTGGTCGACGGCGTACCGCGTGACTTGAGCAGGATCCTCGCCTCGTGCTTGTCCCCTTCGCCCCTCCAGCGTCCGGCTAGCGCCGAGGCGCTCGCCAGCTCGCTGCGATCGGTGCGCTGCGCGCAGGAAGACGACGAGCCCGATGCCCCGCCTGTCGTCGAGGCCCCTGAGCAGCCCGCAGCAGGTCGCTCCCTCCTGGATCCGCCGGAGGCGCTTGACGCGTCGAGCCGCCCGCCCGAACCCGCGGCGCGCGCGCCCCTTGCAGCCGCACCGGCGCCGCTCCCGACACCGACCCCCAACGTGACACCGACGCCCTCCGCGGCACCCGTACCCGCGACGAGCACGTCGTCCGGATCGCGTCATCGGTGGCTCTGGCCTGCCATCGCCTCCATCGCGCTGGTCATCCAGCTCTGGCTGCTCTTCGGCGGCAAGTCGCAAGGGAGCGAAGTGAGCGCGGATCGCGGCCCGGCCGTGACGTTCGGGCCCGCCGCATCCATGGACATGGCAGGGATCGCTGCCCCTACCTTGCAGCCCCGATACGCCGAATCGCACGCGCTGCTGATCGGCATCAGCGACTACGGAGCGGTCTTCCCGTCCCTCGGCAACGCGGAGCGCGACGTGGCGCGGCTGCAGGATGTGCTCGCGCACGAGCACAATGCCCGGTGGGAGATCCGGACCCTCCTGGGCTCCGAGGCAACGCGCGAACGCATCGTGGATGCGCTGACGAATCTCACGCGCGACGCGAAGCCCGACGACCGCCTGCTCGTGTACTTCGCCGGGCACGGCAAGCGCAAGGAGCAGGCCAACGGTGTGGGCTGGATGATCCCGGCGGATGCCACCGAGAAGCCGTCGTCGTGGGTCCCGTTCGCAGAGCTCGACCAGATCTTCCGCGAGGAACCGGGCGCCAAGCACATCCTCGTGGCGATGGACTGCTGCTACGGCGGCCGGGTTGCCCAGATGCTGCCGACGCGCTCCGTGGGCATGGTGGGAGCCTTCCAAGAGCGCTTCCTGACGCGTCGCGCCCACATCGTGATCGCCTCGGGCGCCTCGGACCAGCAGGTGTCCGACGGGGAGCCGGGGCAGAACTCGCCCTTCATGCAGGTCATCGCCAGCCTCTTGGAAGAGCCAGGCGAGCCGCTCACCGCGAGCCAGCTGTTCGCCGCGCTGCAGCGCTCGTTCGCCGAACGGGGCCTGCCACAGATCCCGCTCATGGGTCGCTCGACCCTGGTGAACGAAGACGGTGGTGACTTCGTGTTCTTCCGTGGAGCGCCCCGATGAAGCTCGTGGCCCTGGTCCTCGTCCTGGGCGTCCTCGTCACCGTCGGGGTGCGCATGTTCGGTGGCGGGTCATCGACTTCCGAAGCCCCCCCGGCCGTCTTGATCCCGCCGCCAGGTGGGGCCCACGTGGGGTGGAGGCCTGAGCCTGTCGTGCTCCCGGACCACGACGGACGTCCGACGACCCTCGGCGGCAGCTCGAACCACTGGACGGTGCTCAGCTACTTCCGCCACGCGGAGACGCCTGACTCGCAGAGCCCCTGGTGAGCCCTCCAGCTGGAGGCGCTGCGGGACGTGGCGCAGGAGCTGGAGACACTCGGCGCGAAGGTGGTGGCGGTGTCCGTTGACCCCGTGGCGGCCCTCGCCGCGTTTCGCACCCGCCAGGGCTACACGTTCGCTTTCCTCTCTGACGAGGAGAGGCGTCTGAGCACGTACTACGGGGTTCTCGAGGGCACGAGCTGCCGGCGCGCCGACCTCCTCCTCGACCCCGACGGGGTCGTGCGCCACGTGGCCCTCGACATCAGCCTCTCGCAGCACGGCAAGGACATGGTGGAAGCGCTACGCAAGGCTCGTCGCTGACGGCCGCTAGTCGGTCCGCGTCCACGCCTTGTCGACGCGCCCCTCTTGGTTGAAGCGGACTTCCAGCCACTCCGAGTCGATGGAGATGAAGCCGCGCTCGGGCCCGAGCAGATACGTGAGGCGCTGGGGTGGGGGGGAGTCCTGAGACGTGTGCCCGCGATCGTCTGGCCCGAGGAGTGCGAGCACCTCCTCGGCGGTCTTGTCTCGGAGCAGACCGGAGTCCATGAGGTCGTCGACCATGCGCTGACGAATCGGACGACCTCCGCTTCCCCGGATCCCCGAGCTGCTGCGCCACGCTGCTCCGTCAAACTCCGTGCGCTGGGCATACTCAGCCAGCGAAGGGCCGAGGAGCCACCCCACCACGAGCACCCAGGGGAGGAGCATCCCGAGGCTGTAGGCGACCCACGGCACCCGGTGGCGCTCGTGGCGTCCTGCCATGAGCAGGACGAGCGCCAGAATCCAGGGGGCGGCCAGGACGGCCTTCATGAGGAGCCCGGTGCGCTCGGGCCCGCCAACCGAAGGTGCGGGTAGCCAGCGACCCGCTTCCCACGTGGCACACGTAAACACGAGGCCCGCGAAGAAGAACACGAAGCGCCGCGCCCACGTCGCTTCTCGTGGTTGGCCCGCTGCCCGCGCGCGGTGCTCGTCCACGCGTCGATTCTCGTCCGACGGCTCCATGTCCACGCACCTCACCCGCGTCCGAGCGAAGACTGTACGACAGCGGCAGTTCGCGCCGCATCCAACGTGGGCGAACCTCTGGTCTGACCCGGAGGCGGCGCCTCTGTCCGACGAAGTAGAGCGATCCGCGTGGCGGAGCCTTGGGCCCCAGGTGATGCTGAAGGGCCAGTCCACTTGAGACGGCTGGGAGATTTCACGGTGCGGTGGGTCGGCGCGATCCTGATCGGCCTGGGCTTGGTCTTGGGCGCCGTCGCCATCGAGCACTTGCAGGGTGCGAGGCCCGACACGGTGGACTGTGTGCGAGCGCCGTTGGAGGAGGGGGCCGAGCTGAGCCTGGCCTTCCATCTGGGGATGGACGGCGCGCGGACGGTCGACCTCGTGGTCTACCCGGCGGAGGGCTTCGCGAGTCAACCGCCCGTCCCGGCACCTACGGTCACATGGTCCCGATCACATGGACCCCGCGAGGTGGACTCCGGTACAGGGGCGCTGGGTGGCTCACGGACTCCTGCTCCGCCGCTCAGCTTCCCCATGACCGCTTGGTCAACGCAGGGCGACGAGCGGGGGACGATTCACGTCCACGTCGATCATGTACCGGATGTCCTCGCTGGCGCGCAGGCCACGATTCGCTTGCATGGCCCTTCGACGGCGGGCGTCATCGTGGCGCTCGCAGCCGTAGGGCTCATGCCCCTGGTCCTTGGCTTCGCCTGCGCGCTCCTGGTGGGCGGGCTGGTGGTGTTGCTGTCCCAGCGCATGGCGACGAGTCTTGAAGCTCGACCAGCCGGGGCGTTTCGTAGAGATGGGAGCAGGGGGTCGACATGGGACCGAGGCCGATCCAGCGAATCTGACGCGGCACAATGACCGCACCGCCGCCCCCGCCCCGCGTCACTGGCTTCCTGGCCCGCTACGTACCCAAGGGCGTCCTCCTGCGCCGCGGACCTGCTCGACGCGTCCAGCTCCTGGCCTGGAACACGGACACGGACGAGATCCTGGCGGGGCAGTGGCTGTACGGACGCGTGCACGAGGACTGTTGCCATCTGTCACCTGACGGACGGCACTTCCTGTACAAGGCGCATCGCGAGTCGAGGCGCAACATCGAGCGCAATTGCACGGTGTGGACGGGCATCAGCCGGCCGCCGTACTTTTCTGCCTTGGCGTGTTGGTGCGGCGACACGACGTACTTCGGCGGTGGCTACTTCGCCGACCACGAACACGCGGTCCTGATCGGCTCGACGGGCGACTTGGTCCACCCTGACGATCGCGTAGCACGCGAATGTCCCTATGTGTTCTCGGCGTGGGCGGATTCCGGGCGCTTCTGGCGGTCCCGCATGGTGGCCGATGGGTGGGTGCCCTTGGTCACCGAGGAGCAGGAGGAGTCCGAGCGCCTCCTGGCCGCGGGCCATCCCCACGGGGGCCGACACTCGTTCGTCGAGAAACGACGCGACGGCGTGGTCCTTCGCGCGCACGATGCGGTCGGCAACGGTGCGCCAACCTACACGCTCGAGCCTTGCCACTTGGAGCTGGGCGGTGCGGAGTGGGCGGACTTCGATCGCCGCGGTCGGCTCGTGTTCACCCGTGACGGCTGCCTGTGGGCCAGCTCCTGCGCAGACGGGGCCTGGACCACGAAGATGCTCGCCGACTTCACCGCCAACACGTTCCAGCCCGTGCCTCCGACTCGGGAGGCACTGCGCTGGTAGGGCTGCCGGTACGGCCCGCGCGTGCAGCGCGCGCGTAGGATGTGACGGCAACGAAGCGAGCCCGGGCGCACGGAGACGGTCGAGCATGCAAGCGTTCCCGGAGGCCGTCGCCCGAGCGCAATCGGTGGCCGTGCGTCGCTACACGCTTTGGATCATCGTCTGGGCGTGTGCGATGGCGTATCTCGCCCTGAGCGCAGCGCTTGGTGCGCGCGCTACGGACCGGCTGGGATCCGTCCTGGGCCTTCACGGCGCCCTGATCCTGACGGCGATCATGCTGAGGGGGCCCTTGAAGCGAGGTCAGCAGCTGGGGTTCTGCGTCGGGCTCTCGGCCTACATGGGCCTCACGCAGCTGGGCGGCGGCATCGTCACGTTGTTCACCGGTGTCGACCATCCGTGGCCGTGGACCGTGAGCGTGGCCGTGGGGCTTCATGGCTTCGTCGCGCTCCGCGCCATGCTTGCCGTCATCCGCTTCCGGCGCGCCCTCGCGAGCGACGCTACGGCTGTCGCCGACACGTTCTCCTGACGCCTGGTCCATCTCGTTGGCGATCCGGTCGTGCTATCACGGTCAGGTTCGAAGGGGGGCCTGACCATGATGCGCGCCAAGACGTGCGTGGGCTGTGACACGGTCTTGCTCTTCACGGCCAAGACCTGCACGAGCTGCGGAGCCACGCAGCCCGATCCCGAGGAGCTGCGGCGACTCCGCGAGGCGAAGGAGCGGGCCTTCGAGAAGGCACGGCGCGACGGCGGAGGGCCGGGCCCGCGAGACGCAGGCCCGCCCGAGCGTCTCACGCCCACGATGCGCGCGATCTGGATCGCGGCGGCCTGCTTCCTGGGTGCCCTGCCGCTGCAGGCCCTGGCCCTATGGGTCTTGCCCGGCAACATCTACCTGCTCGTCGCGGCCTGGGCGCTGCACACGGCCGCCATCATCGCCGCCCTCTGGGCGATCATCCACTCGGCCGTCGTCTGCGCGATTCGCCGGACGCGCGAGGACTAGGGTGTGTCCGAAAAACTCTCCGTCGCGAGGACGCCGGGGCCGTGGCGCAGCGAGAGACCCGGTGGCCGCAGCAGGAGGAGTTTTCAGACAGGCCCTAGCCCGGATGTTGCGCGAATGAGGTGATGCGAGCCGGCCCGGTGTTGCGAGAATGGCGCTTACCACAACGAATTCAAGCAATCCGGGGCGCGGCTGCATGGGTCATTCTACGCAACAGGGTGTCTTGTTCGGCGAGGTGTTTGGCCGGCCGGTC
>JACKCJ010000032.1 GCA_020634075.1 Dehalococcoidia bacterium
CGCTTGAGGTCCTCAATCGCACGGCGCGAGAACTCGACTCGGAACGGACGAAGCTGATCCATGCGCGGCATGCTAATCCGCGCCGCGTCTCCTGTACTGGATCGCCTCGGCGAGGTGGGTCGTCTCGATGCGGTCGGAGCCCGCGAGGTCGGCGACGGTTCGGGCGACCTTGAGGACGCGATGGAACGCGCGTGCGGAAAGGCCGAGCTGCTGCATCGCGCTGCCGAGGAGCGGCTGCGCTTCCGGCACGAGGGCGTCCTGGCAGAACTTCCGGACCTCGTTCGGCCCCATCTCCGAGTTCGTCAGGATGCGCGTCCCCCTGAAGCGTCGGGCCTGCCGTTCGCGCGCCTCGACGACGCGCGCCCGGACGACCTCGGAACGCTCGCCCGAGGGTTCCCCGGTGAGCTCCTTCAGTTCGACGCGCGGCACGTCCGCGAAGAGGTCGATGCGATCCATGAGCGGCCCGGAGACACGTCGCTGGTAGCGGGAGACTGAAGCTTCCGGGCAGGTGCAGGCGCGGACCGAATCGCCGTAGTAGCCGCAGGGGCAAGGGTTCATCGCCGCGACAAGGAGAAACCGGGCAGGGAACGTCACCGAGCCGCGCGCCCGCGAGATCGTCACGAGCCCGGACTCCAGCGGCTCGCGCATCGACTCGAGGGCGTTCGTGGAGAACTCCGGGAACTCGTCGAGGAAGAGCACACCGCGATGCGCGAGGCTCACCTCGCCCGGCCGGATGCTGCTCCCGCCACCGACGAGGCCGGCATGCGAGATCGTGTGGTGCGGTGACCGGAACGGCCGCTCGCGCAGCAACGGGTTCTCGCGGCTGAGGAGCCCCGCGACCGAGTAGATCTTCGAGACCTCGATCGTCTCGATCGGTGACAGCGGCGCGAGGAGCCCCGGGAGCGCCCTCGCGAGCAGGGTCTTGCCCGAACCTGGCGGCCCCTGCATCAGCACGTTATGTCCACCCGCCGCCCCGACCTCGAGCGAGCGCTTCACGTGCTCCTGCCCCTGCACCGTCGCGAGGTCGTGCACCTCGAGGGGGGCTTCGCACGCGGTGGGAGGAAGCGGCGGCGGCCACGACTCCGGCGGCTGAGCGAGCTGCTTCAGCGTCTCGACGCCGAGCACCCGCAGCCCGCCGACGAGGCCGGCCTCCGCGGTGTCCTCCTGCGGCACCACGACCGTCGAGATGCCCTCGGCGGCGCACATCGCCGCGAGGGGCAGGACGCCGGCGACGTGGCGCAGTCGCCCGTCCAGCGAGAGCTCGCCGGCGAGGGCGGCATCCGCGAAGTGGTTGGGCACCTGGCCGGACGCCACGAGGACGGCGACGGCGATCGGCAGGTCGTAGACCGGCCCCTCCTTGCGGACGTCGGCCGGGGCGAGGTTCACCGTGATCCGTCGGAGGGGGAACTCGAACCCCGCGTTCTTGATCGCCGCGCGCACGCGCTCGCGCGCCTCCTGCACGGCCGTGTCCGGCAGTCCAACGATGTTGAACGCCGGGAGTCCACTCCCGATGTCGACCTCGACATCGACCGGGATGCCCTCGATGCCGCGGAACGCGACGGATCGGACCTTCGCCAGGCTCATGCGATGCCCTTCGTGCGGCCGCATGCTAGGCGAGCTTGTTCAAAGCTCCGCCGGGGAACTGGCGCGGATCACGGTTTGATCGCATCTGCCGGCCGCTCGGCCGTTGCACGGGCCGCAGGTCACTCGTAGGCTGGTAATTGTTCAGGTGCGCAATCACCTACTCGTATCCGCGAACCCAGCTGCGGAGGAGTGACCTATCCGGGGCACGTTCTTCCCCCATCGCCCGAGGCGATCCCGGAAGCTGCTGCGAGCGCGTCGCTACCCGACGCCGGCCGTAGCTGCGCGTCGCGGCATCCGCGTCCGGCTGGGCCACGCCGTCCCGATGCTCGTCCTTGTCTTCGTGGTCGCGGCCGGCGCCTTCCCCGGCACCACATTGAGCGGCGTGAACGTCGCCAGCCTCCAGGCCAACGACCGCACGACGTCGGTCGGCCCCGCCCTCGCGGCCAACCCGACCGAGGACGCCCGCAACGGCGCACCCGCCAACCGCGAGGCACGCGCGACAGAGGACCCCGCCGGCACCATCGCGACCGAGTCGTCGAGTGGCCCGTCGCCGACGGCTACCGAGACGGCTGAGGGCGACGCCGGGGCCGACAGCGGGGCGCAGGCGATCACCCAGGAGCCGACGCCGGTCTTCTACGAGTACGAAGTGCAGCCCGGCGACACCGTGAGCGGCATCGCCGCTCGATACGGCATCGGGATCGACTACATCCTCTGGAACAACATCGACGTCATCGATGACGCCAACTCGCTGATGATCGGCGCGAAGCTGCAGATCCCGGCCGTCGAAGGCATCATCCACTCCGCCAGCTACGGCGAGACCGTGTCGGACCTCGCCGTCGAGTACGACTCGACCACCGAGGCCATCGTGAACTACGAGGCCAACGGCTTCGGCGGCGACCCCAACCTGCTTCCCGTGGGCGCGCTCATCCTCATCCCCGGCGGCCGTCTGATCGCGCCCGTGGCGCCCGACGTGGTGCCCGGATCGTCCGAGGACCCCGCATCGCCCTCATGGACGCCGCCGCCGCTGTCCCTGCCGTCCTGGCTGTGGCCGGCGTACGGCCCGATCACGAGCCAGTTCGGCCCCGCCCACCCGCTCGGCATCGACATCTCGATGGTCGTGAACACGCCGATCGCCGCGGCGATGTCGGGGACCGTCACGTTCGTGGGTGGCAACCCGTGCTGCTCGTACGGGAACCACATCATCATCGACCACGGCGACGGCACGGAGACGCGCTACGCCCACCTGAGCCAGTTCTACGTCAGCGCCGGGCAGTGGGTGAACGCGGGCGACATCATCGGCGCGAGCGGAAACACCGGATACTCGACGGGGCCACACCTGCACTTCGAGATCCGCGTGAACGGCGTGCCGGTGAACCCGCTCAGCTACCTGCCCTAGCGACCGAGGCCCGACGCTAGCTGGCGCCGTTGCCGCCGGTGCGGCGCACGGAGATCACGCCACGCACGGAGTCGAGGTGGGTGAGGAGCCGGGCGAACTGGCGTCCACCCTCGGTCTCCACGGTGACCTGCACGATCGTGGTGCGGTCCTGCTGCTCGATCGTCCGGACGCCGATCATGTTCACGCCGTACGAGGCGATGATCGTGCTGATGTCGCGCAGGAGGCCGACGCGGTCCCACGCGACCACCTCGACGCTCGCGGTGTAGATGTCGCCGGCCGGGCCCCAGTCGCAGTCGACGACGCGGTCGCTGTTGCCTCGGTGCACGTTCCGGCAGTCGGCGCGGTGCACGGTGACGCCTCGGGCGCGGGTGATGTAGCCCACGATCGAGTCGCCCGGGAGCGGGCGGCAGCAGCGCGCGACCTGCACCTGCATGCCGGTCTGGCCAAGGACGCGGATGCCCTTGCCGCCGCCGGCGCCGCTCGTGCGCGTCGGCTGGGCCGGGGTCTGGCTCGGCGTGAGCGGCTCGTGGACCACCTCGTGGTCGGGGACGAGCTCGACGAGGCGGTTCGAGAGCCGCTGCGACGAGTAGTCGCCCGAGCCCAGCGCCGCGTACAGGTCGCGGACGTCGGCGAACCCCTGCGAGCGCGGGAAGTCCGACGGCAGGTCGCGAAGCCCGAGGCGCTTCAACTCGCGCTCGAGGTGCTCCTTGCCCCGGTCGATGTTCTCCTCGCGGCGCGAGCGCCGGAACCACTG
This sequence comes from Dehalococcoidia bacterium, assembly GCA_020634075.1. GTDB lineage: Bacteria > Chloroflexota > Dehalococcoidia > UBA2979 > UBA2979 > W-Chloroflexi-9. The sequence goes on from JACKCJ010000032.1 coordinate 3,735, forward strand.
GCGCACCTTCTGCCGCGAGTGGCTCGACCCGAGGTAACCGAGCGAGTTGATCAGCCAGTCGCGCGAGGGGCCGCGCGGCGTCTTCGACCGCACGATCTCGACGACGTCGCCGTTCCGGAGCACGGTGTTCAGCGGCACCATCCGGTCGTTGACCTTCGCGCCGACGGTGTTGTGCCCGAGGTCGGTGTGGATGCGGTAGGCGAAGTCGACCGGCGTCGAACCGGCCGGGAGCACGCGTACCTCGCCCTTCGGCGTGTACACGAAGACCTGGTCGCGGAAGACGTCCGTCTTGATCGACTCGAGGAAGTCGTCGGTACCGGACGCTTCCTGCTGCCATTCGAGGAGGTGGCGCAGCCACGCCATGCGCTCCTCGTACTGCTGGTCGCGCTTGGAGCGCTCTTCCTTGTACTGCCAGTGCGCCGCGACGCCGTACTCGGAGACCTGGTGCATCTCGTAGGTGCGGATCTGCACCTCGAACGTCCGCATGCCGGGACCCAGCACCGAGGTGTGCAGTGACTGGTAGAGGGACTCCTTCGGCGACGCGATGTAGTCGTCGAACGAACCGGGGAGCGGGCGCCACTTGGTGTGGACGATGCCGAGCGCGTTGTAGCAGTCCTGCACCGTCGGCACGAGGACGCGCACCGCGAGGAGGTCGTGGATCTCGCTGAAGGCACGGCCACCGGCCTGGTAGCGCTGCATCTTCTGGTAGACGGAGTAGAGGTGCTTCGCGCGCCCTGCTACCTCGGCCTGGATGCCGGCGGCCGTGAGCGACTCCTCCAGCTCGCTCACGAGCTGCTTCACGTAGCGCTCTCGCTCGCTGCGCTTCTGCGCCACCATGCTCGCGACCCGGCGGTACTCGACCGGCTGCAGGTAGCGGAACGCGAGGTCCTCCAGCTCCCACTTGAACTGCCAGACGCCGAGGCGCGAGGCGAGCGGGGCGTAGATGTCCATGGTCTCGCGTGCGAGAGCGCGCTGACGCTCCGGGCTCAGCCACTCCAGCGTGCGCATGTTGTGGAGGCGGTCCGCCAGCTTCACGATGACGACGCGGACGTCCTCGGCCATCGCGAGGAACATCTTGCGGAGCGTCTCCGCGTCGGCCTGCGCGGTGTCGAGCGCGCGGTCCGGCATCTGGTCGATCTTCGTGGCGCCCTCGACGAGCTGCTGCACGTCGGCGCCGAACTTCTGGCCGATCGTCTCGGGCGCGACGTCGCAGTCCTCGACGACGTCGTGGAGGAGCGCCGCCGCGATCGTCGGCGGGTCCATGCGCAGTGACGTCACCAGCCGGGCGACGGCGATCGGATGGGTGATGTAGGGGTCGCCGGAGCGGCGCTTCTGCTCCCCGTGCGCCTCGATGGCGAACGTGAGGGCGCGCTCAATCAGCCCGACGCGATCCTCCGGGAGGTACTCATGCACCTCGTCGAGGAGTTCGCGGCCACCGGCCGGGAGCGGCCTGGATACGACCATAGGATCCCAGTCTAACGTCGGCGGAAGGTTCCTTCGACCCCGTTCGCCCGCGGCGCGCTACTCGACCAGTTCCACGAGCTGGATGAGGTTGCCGAAGGTGTCGTCGAGGACGGCCATCTTCACCGTGCCCATGTCGAGCGGGTCCTGCGTGAACCGGACGCCGAGGCCCAGGAGGCGCTCGTGCTCGGCCGCGAGGTCATCGACGGCGAACGAAGCACAGGGGATGCCATCGGCCGCCAGCGCCTCCTTGTACGGCCCCACGGCCGGATGCTGGTCCGGCTCGAGCAGCAACTGCGGCCCGTCCGGGTCCTCCTTCGAGACGACCGTCAGCCAGGCGTGCTCGCCCAGCGGGATCTCCATCTTCTTCTGGAACCCGAGGACATCCGTGTAGAAGGCGAGTGCCTTCTGCTGATCCCCCACGAAGACGCTGGTGATGTAGATGCGTGGCACGCGGTCTCCTATCGCTCGTCGTCGATGACGGGCCACCGCTCCGCGATGGCGCGGAGGGGCGACGTGTCTGCGTCGTGGAACTTGAACCGTCCTTCGCGCCGCGATCGCACCAGCCCGGCGCCCTCCAGCACCTCGAGGTGCTGCGAGATCGCCTGCCGGCTCGAACCGATCCCGTGCCGCGTCGAGAGTCGAGCGCAGAGCTCGAACAGCGTCTGCCCGCTGTGCTCGACGAGCTCATCGAGGATGGCGCGACGGGTCGGATCGGCGAGCGCTTTGAAGAGCTCTTCGTCCATCGCTCGCATCATAGGCAAGTCGTCACTTGCATGTCGAGCAGCGACCCAGCGGCGGCTGTGCTAGCGGCCCACCGAGGGCGCTCGTAGCATTCCGCCATGCCTTCCTACCAGGCCCCGCGCGGCATGAACGACACGCTCCCGGAGGACGCCGCCCTCTGGCGGCACATCCGTGACACCGCCGAGCGCGTCGCCCGGCTCTTCGACTACCGGCAGATCACGACGCCGATCGTCGAGGACGCTGGCGTCTTCCTCCGCACCGTCGGCGACGAGTCCGACATCGTGCAGAAGGAGATGTACGTCTTCGAGGACCGCGGCGGGGATCGCCTCGCCCTCCGCCCCGAGGGCACCGCGGCGGTCTGCCGCGCCTACATCGAGCACGGCATGGGCTCGTGGCCGCAGCCGGTGCGGCTGTTCTACTTCGGCCCGTTCTTCCGCTATGACCGGCCCCAGGCGGGCCGCTACCGCCAGCTCTGGCAGTTCGGCGCGGAGTCCATCGGCTCCGAGTCGCCCGCCGCCGACGCGGAGCTCATCGAGCTGCAGCACACGCTCTACCAGGAGCTCGGGCTGCACGACGTGGTCCTGCGGGTGAACTCGATCGGCAACCTTGAGAGCCGCGGGCGCTACATCGACGCACTCCGCGAGTACTTCCGCCCGCTCGTCCCCGGCCTGTCGCGCGACTCGCAGCGGCGGTTCGAGACGAACCTGCTGCGCGTGCTCGACTCCAAGGAGGAGCAGGACCGCGCCGCCGTCGAGGGCGCTCCGTCGATCCTCGACTTCCTCGACGACGAGGACGCGGCGCACTTCGAGTCGGTGAAGTCCGCGCTGGACGCCGTCGGCATCGCGTACGAGGTGGACCCGTACATCGTGCGCGGCCTCGACTACTACTCGCGCACGGTCTGGGAGTTCGAGCCACCCGAGGCGCGTGGCCAGTCAACGATCGGCGCCGGCGGGCGCTACGACGGCCTCATCGAGCTCCTCGGCGGCCAGCCCACGCCCGGCGTTGGCTTCGCCACCGGCATCGAGCGCATCGCGCTGAACCTCAAGACCCGCGGCATCGAGCCCCCCGAGCCGGAGGTGATCGACGTCGTGACGGTCCCGCTCGGCGAGGCAGGCGCGGCCGCCTGCCTCCGCGTCGCGCGCGACCTCCGCGCGGCCGGCCTCACCGTCCGCGCCGGCACCCCCGGCCGCTCGATGAAGGCAGCCCTCCGCGCGGCGGACGCCTCGGGCGCTGCGTACGCCGTGATCATCGGCGACCGCGAAGCCGCCGACGGCGTCGCCACGCTGAAGCCGCTCCGCGGCGACGCTGAGCAGCGGACGGTAGCGGTGACTGAGGTGGCGGAGGCGATCCGGGCCTAGCCTCAGACCGTGTGGGGGATGGCGTTCAGGAGCGCGGCGATCTCTTCTCGGCGTGGCAGACCGGTGAGGTTCACACCACGGCTCACCTGCAGGATCTCGACCCCGACATCACCCAGGTCGTCCCGGTCGATGTGCCGCCGCTCGTCGAGCTCGTGCGAGACGACGCGGCCCTGAGTCTCCTCACGGAAGGTGATGTAGAGGGCATCGGCGTCGCTGTCATAGTCGAGATGCATCAGTCGTCCCCCACGCGCCTGAGCCCATCCTCCGCCGCCCGCGCATAGCCCTCACCCGCCTCGCCGAGCGCGCGCGCAGCCTCGAGGGCGTCCCGGTACGACTCGGCGGCGCGCTCGGGGGAGCCAACGCCCTCTAGCGATCCGGCGAAGGCGAGGTGGAGCGACGGCCACAGCTCAAGCACCGAGTCAGCGTCCTCGGCTTCGGCGAGGCGAGCCTCGTCCATCGCGGTGCGGTGCCAGTGGTGCGCACCGGCCGGCAGCGGCTGGACGTCGGCGACGTAGTGCGCGGCCACGGCCCGCTCCCAGGGCGTCGAGGCATCCTCCCAGGCCTGCCTGAGGATGGCGCGAGCGCGGTCGAGGTCACCCTCGACGCGGTACGACTCGGCTTCCATGCAGAGCTGGACGATCGCGTTGTCGGTGTCGAGCACAGGCACTCTCCCAACCCGGCGCGGGCTGTCCGTACGAGTATCGCTGATATCCTGACTCTCCCATGCTCGAACGACTGGCAGACATCGAAGCTCGATACATCGAGCTGGAGCAGCAGCTGACCGATCCCGAGGTCATCGCTGACCACCGGCGTGTCCAGGAGCTGGCGCAGGAGCGGTCCGACATCGAGACCGTCGTGCACCTCTACCGCCAGTACCGTGACTCCTCCAAGCAGCTCGAGGACGCGAAGGTGCTCCTCCGCGAGGGGGACGACGAGATGCGTGACCTCGCCCGCGAGGAGGTCGACACGTTGACCGAGGAGGTCGAGCGGCTCAACCAGGAGCTGACGATCGCCCTCCTGCCGAAGGACCCGAAGGACGAGCGCGACGTGATCGTCGAGATCCGCGCGGGCGCCGGCGGCGACGAGGCCGGGCTGTTCGCGTCTGACCTCTACGGGATGTACCAGCGCTACGCCGAGCGCGAGGGCTGGAAGACCGAGGTCACCAACACCAGCGCGAACGAGGCCGGCGGCTACCGCGAGATCGTGTTCGAGATCCACGGCCGCGGCGCGTACTCGCGGCTGAAGTACGAGTCGGGCGTGCATCGCGTCCAGCGCGTCCCCGCCACCGAGGCACAGGGCCGCATCCACACCTCGACGGCCACGGTCGCCGTCATGCCCGAGGTGGACGAGGTGGACGTGGACATCAACTGGAACGACGTCCGCATCGACATCTTCCACTCCGGCGGCGCGGGCGGTCAGAACGTGAACAAGGTCGCCACCGCCGTGCGCATGACGCACATCCCCACCGGGATCGTCGTCACCTGCCAGGACGAGCGCTCGCAGGCGAAGAACCGTTCGAAGGCCGAGGCCCAGCTCCGCGCCAAGCTCTACGCCCTCGAGCGCGAGGCGCAGGACTCCGAGGTGGCCGCGCTCCGCAAGTCGCAGGTCGGCAGCGGCGATCGCGCCGAGAAGATCCGCACGTACAACTACCCGCAGGACCGCATCACCGACCACCGCATCGGCCTCACCGTCCACGGCATCCCGAAGGTGATGGACGGCGACCTCGACGGCCTCATCGACGCCGTGGCGTCCGAGGACCAGGCGCGCGCCCTCGCCGCGACCGCCTAGATCCACCGGCCCCACCCCATGCCCTCCCTCATCACGTCCACGGCCAACGAGCGCATCAAGCGCATCCGCGCGCTGCGCATGCGCAAGGAGCGCGACAAGACCGGCCTGACCTTCGTCGAGGGCATCCGCTCCGTCGTCGAGGCCGTGCAGGTCGAAGCGCCCATCGACGCGCTCGTCGTCTGCCCGAAGCTGCTCAAGGGCAAGCCGGGCTGGGACGCCGTCGCGATTGCCCGCTCGCGCGAGGTCGAAGTGATCGAGGTGGACGAGCCGGTGTTCCGCACGCTCTCGAAGCGTGACGGGCCGCAGGGCATCGCCGCCGTGCTCAAGCAGCGGTGGGAGCGGCTGCGCGACATCGAACTGGAGGACGGCGCGACGTGGGTCGCCCTCGAGTCCGCCGCCGACGCGGGGAACATCGGCACGATCGTCCGCACCTGCGACGCCACGGGCGCCGAGGGCGTCATCCTGCTCGACAACACCGCCGACCCATTCGACCCCGTGGCGATGCGCGCCTCCACCGGCGCGGTGTTCACCACCCGCCTCGTCCGCGCGTCCTTCGTCGAGTTGCGAGAGTGGGCGCAGGCGAATCGCGCCACCGTCGTCGGTACCGCGGGCGATGCCGCCGAGGACTACCGCACCGCCGACTACGGCGCGCGCACCATCGTCCTCATGGGCAGCGAACGCGCCGGCCTGCCCGCCCAGTACCAGGCGGCGTGCGACCTCATGGTCGCGATCCCCATGCGGGGCCGCGCCGACTCGCTGAACCTCGCCGTCGCGACCGCCCTCGTGCTGTACGAGGTGCTGCACCAGCGCGACCGGGAGGCGGGAGCGGACGCGTGAGCCTCCGCGAGACGCTGCGGCAGGCCGCCGAGCGGCTCGTCGTCGGCCACGCCGCCGAGGACCTCGATGACGGGGTGCTGCAGGCCGACCTGCTCTTCGCCGAGGCCAGCGGGCTCGACCGCGCCCAGGTGATGGCCGCCACCGAGGGCAGCGTCGAAGCGCTCACGAAGTTCGAGGAGCTGGTCAGCCGCCGGCTCAACCACGAGCCGCTGGCGTACATCCTCGGACGGCGCGAGTTCTACGGACGCACGTTCGAGGTCGGCCCCGGCTGCCTCGTCCCGCGCCCCGAGACCGAGGAGCTCGTCGAGGCCGCGCTCGCCGCCGTCCGCGAGCATCCGAACGCGCGGCGCCTCGTGCGCGTCGCGGACATCGGTACCGGCTCCGGCATCATCGGCCTCTCCATCGCCGCGCACGCCCCAAACACGAAGGTCTGGTGCGTGGACGTCTCCACGGAGGCGCTCCAGTGGGCGGGCAAGAACATGCGCCACCACGGCCTGCAGGACCGCGTCGTCCTCCTGGCGGGCGACCTCCTCGAACCGCTCGACCAGCCGATCGACGTGCTCTGCGCGAACCTCCCCTACGTCCCCACCGAGGACTACGAGGAGCTCCCGCCGCAGATCCGCGAGCGCGAGCCGCGCATCGCCGTCGAAGGCGGCGTGACGGGCATCGAGCTGATCCGCCGCCTCACCGAGCAGATGACCGCCCACCTCGCGCCGCAGGCCGCCGTTCTCCTCGAAGTGGGTGCCGGACAGATGTCCTGGGTCGAGGAACTCGTCGTCGACGCATTGAAGGCCGACGGTCGCGAGGTCACGAAGGTCGAGGCGCACCGCGACCTCTACGGCATCCGCCGTTGCCTCGAGGTGCGGACGGGCTACTGACGTGGCTGCGACCAATCAGACTGCCGATGCGCTGAACGCCACGTTCGCCGTCGACGGCCTGCGGTTCGAAGACGGCCCGGGCGGCCTCGTCCGTGGCGTGATCAGCACACCTGCCTGCGACGGTGAGTTCTTCCTCCACGGCGCACAGGTGACCCGCTGGCGCCCCTCCGGACACGACGACGTGCTGTGGCTCAGCCCGACCGCCCGCTACGAGGACGGCAAGGCGATCCGGGGCGGCATCCCGATCTGCTTCCCGTGGTTCGGCGCACACGTGACCGACCCCGGGGCTCCCTCGCACGGCCTTGCCCGCACGCGTGCCTGGGAGCTCAGGTCGGCACACTGCGACGGCGACACGATCGAGGTGGCCCTGAGCGCCGACATCGCGCCGTGGGCGTGCGTCCTCACTGCTTCGTTCGCCGCCGAGCTCAGTGTCACGCTTTCCGTGACCAACACCGGCGTCACACCCGCCGAGTTCGAGGCGGCGCTCCACAGCTACTTCGCGGTCGAAGCGACTGAGCACGTGACCATTGGCGGCCTCGAATCGTCCGGGTACATCGACCAGGTCGCGGGGAACGCGCTCCGCCCGGCCTCGGGAGAGCCCATCGGCTTCACGGGCGAGGTCGACCGCATCTACGACGTGACGTCCCCGTCGCTCGCATCGATCGAGGACGGCCGGCGACGCATCGAGGTCGAGGGACGCAACTCACGCTCGACCGTCGTCTGGAACCCCGCGAGCGAAAAGGCGCGAGCGCTGGCCGACGTCGGCGAGAACGAGTGGCGACGCTTCGTCTGTGTCGAGACGGCGAATGTGCGCGAACGCCGGGTGCGGCTCGGCCCGGGTGAGGCCTCGAGCGTGACGGCTCGCGTTCGAGTGCCCCGCCGCTAGAGCGGCACGCGGCCGGTGACCACCATCATGCGCTCGTCCTCGGCGTCCTCATCGCGGGCCAGGGTGACCGGCCACGCCTCGCCGTAGCGCGCCATCATCAGGTCGTAGCGGCCCGGGACGAGGTGCCGGAACGGCAGCAGCCGGTAGATGCGCTGGTGACGGCCGCCGCCGTCGCCTTCCTCGTAGACCGAGAGCCAGCCGATCGCGAGCGCGACGGCGCCGCGGTTGCGGTAGACCCAGACGATGCGGCTGGGACCGTGAGCGAGCGAGGTACGGGCGCTGACCATCGAGGACCTCCACCTCTGCCTCGAACAACGGCTTCGCGTCGAGGGACTGCCCGGGGGACTGCGAGTCGATGGTAGGCGAGCCTGAAAGATCGCTGAAAGAACCACCGGCCCTCGGATCGCGTCGAAGGCATGAAGAAGGGGCGCCTCGCGGCGCCCCTTCGTTCGTGGATCGAGCGAGGCCTAGATGCCGGCGGGGCGGGTCTGGGCCATCTGGTAGATCTTGCCCTCCGTCTTGATGGACGGGGCGATGATCATCCGCGAGGAGTGGAACTCCTTGATCGTCGTGGCACCGCACGTGGCCATCGAGGTCCGGAGCGCGCCCACGAGGTTCTCGGTGCCGTCGGTCCGCGACGTCGGGCCGAAGAGCAGGGTCTCCAGCGAGTGCTTCTGGCCAACGTGGACGCGGACGCCACGCGGGAGCTCGGCGTGCGGGGTCGCCATGCCCCAGTGGTAGCCACGGCCCGGGGCGCCCTCGGTGGCGGCGAACGGCGAGCCGATCATGACCGCGTCGGCGCCGGCACAGATGGACTTCGAGACATCGCCGCCGGTGCGGAGGCCGCCGTCGGTGATGATCGGGACGTAGCGACCGGTGCGCTCGAAGTAGACGTCACGCGCGTACGCGGTCTCGATCGTCGCGGACACCTGCGGCATGCCGATGCCGAGCACCTCGCGCGAGGTGCAGGCAGCGCCCGGGCCGACGCCCACGAGCACGCCGTGGATGCCGGTCTCCATCAGCTCGATGGTCGCCTCGAAGTCGACGGTGTTGCCCACGAGGATCGGGACGCCGGCCATCTGCTTCACGAGCTCGTCGAGCTGCAGGCCCTTGAGCGAGCGGGAGACGTGGCGGGCGGTGGTGACGGTGGAAGCGACGACGAGGAAGTCGACGCCGGCTTCCTTCGTGATCGGGGCGAAGCGCTTCGTGTTCTGCGGGTTGACCGAGACGATGGCGGTGCCGCCGTTTGCCTTGATCCACTCGATCCGCTCGGCGATCAGGTTCTCCTTCGAGGGCTCCTGGTACACCGTCTGGATGATGCGGGTGGACTCCTCGAGGTCCGCGGAGGCGATCTCCTGGAGGATGGAGTCGGCGTCGTCGTACTTCGCCCAGAGGCCGTCCAGGTTCAGGACGGCGAGGCCGCCGGCCTCGGACATGCGGACGGCGAACTTCGGGTCCACCACGCCGTCCATGGCGGAGGCGAGGATCGGGATCCGGAAGCTCTGCTCGCCCAGCGTGAACGTCGGCTCGACGAGCTCGGGGTTCGTCGTCACCGCGCCCGGGACGATGGCGACATCGTCGAAGCCGTAGGCGTGCTCCAGGGTCTTCGGTCGGACGGTCGAAGACGAGAGGTCAATGTTGGTTCGTTCGCTCGTAACCACGGTTGTCACCCCACCCGTTCACGCCTCGAGGACGCGATGCTGGACGCCATATAAACGCGCGACCCCCTCAGGCGAGGGGGTCGTTCTTGGACACACACTGCCCCGCGGCGCGGGGAAAGGAATGAGCTACTGGTACTCGACACATGTCGGAGCCTGAACTCTGCCGTCGGGGAGATTTCCAATCAGCATAGAACTCGTCCGTGACCATGGTCAACGAGAACCGTTAAGGCTTCTGTACGAGATGGCTCCCTCGCTGCGAGGTTTCCGCAATCTCGCCGCCATGGCCAGTCGGGCGCCTCGAGGCCTCCGACCGTACCGGATCCCCATGCTACGATTCCGCTCCCGATGCCCCAGCCCGACGACGCGCCCCGCACTGACGGAACCTCGACCGCGATCCTCGTGGCCGTGGCGTGGCCTTACGCGAACAACCATCTGCACGTCGGCCACCTCGCGGGCGCCTACATCCCGGCAGACGTCTTCGCGCGCTACCACCGGATGCGCGGCAACCGCGTCCTGATGGTCTCCGGTTCGGACTCCCACGGCACCCCCGTGACCGTCCGCGCCGAGGAAGAAGGCACGACGCCGGAGGCGATCTTCCAGCGCTACCACGAGTCCTTCCTCCGCACCTTCGAGGGCTACGGGATCTCGTTCGACCTCTTCACCTCGACCGACACCGAGAACCACCGCGACGTGGTCCAGGACATCTTCCTGCGCCTCCTCGAGCGCGATTACATGTACGAGGCCGAGCAGGAGCTGCTGTACGACCCCAAGGTCGCGCGCTTCCTCCCGGACCGGTACGTGGAGGGCACCTGCCCGAAGTGCGGCTACGAGAGCGCCCGTGGCGACCAGTGCGACAACTGCGGCTCGACGCTGGACGCGGTCGACCTGATCAACCCACGCTCCCGCCTCTCAGACGCGACGCCCGAGCGCCGCAAGACCTCCCACTTCTTCCTGAAGCTCTCCGCCTTCAACGACCGCCTGCTGGAGTGGGTCGAGTCGAAGGAAGGCTGGCGGCCGCACGTCAAGAACTTCACCATCGGCATGCTGAAGGAAGGCCTCCACGACCGCGCGATCACGCGCGACCTGACGTGGGGCGTTCCGATCCCGCTCGAGGGCTACGACGACAAGCGCATCTACGTCTGGTTCGAGGCGGTCATCGGATACCTGTCGGCCGCCAAGGAGTGGGCTGCGAGCGACCTCAACCCTACGGGCGACGCCGAGGCCTGGCGCGACTGGTGGCAGTCGCCGGAGGCGGGCACCTACTACTTCATCGGCAAGGACAACGTGCCGTTCCACACGGTGATCTGGCCGGCGATCCTCATGGGCTACGGCGATCTCAACCTGCCGACCGATGTCCCCGCGAACCAGTACCTCACGATGTCCGGCGCGAAGGCCTCGAAGAGCCGGGGCGGGGTCGTCTGGGCGCCGGACGCGCTCGAGCGCTACGACCCGGACCCGATGCGCTACTACCTGACCGCCGCCGCCCCCGAGACAAGCGACTCTGACTTCACGTGGGACGAGTTCGTGCGCCGCAACAACGATGAGCTCGTCGCGCGCTGGGGCAACCTCGTGAATCGCGTGCTGACCATCACCCGCCGCAACTTCGAGGAGCGCGTCCCGGAGCCGCCGGCACAGCTCTCGGAGGAGTCGACCGCCCTCCTCGCCCGCGTGGACGAGGCATTCGGGCCCGTCGGCGAGTCGTTCGAGGGCGTTCAGCTCCGCCGCGCGCTCAACGGCGCGATGGAGGTCGCGACGGCCGCGAACCAGTACCTCGACGCCCGCCAGCCGTGGGTACGCGTCAAGGAGGACCGCGACCACGCCGCCGAGACACTCTTCGTCGCCCTCAACGTCATCTCCGGCCTCGCGTCGCTCCTCAACCCGATCCTGCCGTTCACCTCCCAGAAGGTGTGGACCCTCCTCGCGCACGACGGCGAGGTGCAGGCGGCAGGCTGGCAGCGCACGCCCGTTGTAGCCGGCACGACGCTCCCCGCGCCCGAGCCGCTCTTCAAGAAGCTCGACGACTCCGTGGTCGAGGAAGAAGCGGCGCGCCTCGCCCGGTAACCCGCGCGGCCGATCGTGAGCAAGCACAAGAACCGCAAGAAGCCACTCGCGCCCCCGCCGGAGCCGCTGCCCGGCGTCGTGGATGCGCACTCCCACACCTGGGACTCCCAGTTCACGGACGACCACGAGGAGGTCCTCGCGCGCGCCTGGGCCACCGGCCTCGCGGCCATCGTGCAGGTCGGGTGCGACCTCCGCACGACGCTCGCCTCGCGCGACATCGCGGCCACCGACGCACGCATGTACGCCGCAGCGGGCCTGCACCCGCACAGCGCCTCCGACCTCCCCGCCGAGCGTGACGCCATCGAGGCCGCCGTCGCCGGTGGCGATTATGTCGCGATCGGCGAGACCGGGCTGGACTTCTACCGGAACCTCTCCTCGCCCGAGGACCAGTACGCCGCCCTGCTCTGGCAGCTCGACCTCGCGCGCCGCCACGACCTGCCGGTGATCATCCACTCGCGCGATGCCGACGAAGACTGCTTCGAGGTGCTCAAGGAGTGGGCCGGTCGCGTGGGCCGATACCTCGGCCCGGACCGCGAGATCGGGATGATGCACTGCTTCGCGGGCGACCTCGAGCTCGCCGGGCGCTACATGGACCTCGGCTTCCTGATTTCCGTCCCCGGGCCCGTGACGTTCCCCGGCAACGACCGGGGCCAGGAGGTGGCGCGCTCCGTCCCCCTCGACCGTATGCTGGTCGAGACGGACTGCCCCTACCTGACACCGCAGCCGTGGCGCGGTCGGCGCAACGAGCCGGCATACGTCGCCGAGACGGCACGGTTCGTCGCAGGACTTCGGGGCATCGACGCCACGGACGTGGCACGGCAAACTGCTGAGAACGCGGCACGCTTGTTCGGGTTCAGCCTGGACGCACCGGAGACGTCATGACCACCAGCACGTCGAGCGACCTCGCGCGCCTCTACGGCCCCGTCGCATCCGATCTGCCGCTCGTCGCCGACAAGATCCGCTCGATCACCGACGCGACGGACTTCGCCTTCCTCCAGCGCATGCTGGAGACCGCCCTCGCCGGCACCGGGAAGATGATGCGCCCGGCGATCGCCCTCATGGGCGGCCGCCTCGGCGACTACGACCTCTCGAAGCTCGTCCCGCTCGCCGCGAGCGTGGAGCTGCTCCACACCGCGACGCTCGTGCACGACGACGTGATCGACGAGGCCGAAACGCGGCGCGGACAGCAGACCCCGAACGCGCTCTTCGGCAACGCCGCGTCGGTCATGCTCGGCGACTACATGTTCGCCCACGCCGCCGACTTCATCGCCCAGACCGACAACCCGAAGGTGGTGCGGCTCTTCGCCCGCACGCTGATGACGCTCGCCAGCGGTGAACTCACGCAGGACATCACCGTCTTCGAGTACTCCGAGGACGTGACGCGCTACCTCGACCGCATCACCGGCAAGACCGCTTCCCTCTTCGGCACCGCCGCCGAGGGCGGCGCAATGGCCTCGGGCGCCGATGCCGCCGTGTGCGAGGCGATGCGCCTCTACGGCCTGCGCCTCGGCATCGCCTTCCAGATCGTGGACGACATCCTCGACTTCACCGGGGATCCCGAGGTGATGGGCAAGCCCGTCGGCTCCGACCTGCAGGGTGGCACCCTCACGCTGCCGGCGATCCTCTACATGCAGCAGCGCTCGAACGACAACCCGATCCAGAAGGCCTTCGAGGGCATCCGTCGCAAGGCGAACCTCGATCGCGCCATCCGCGAGATCCTCGACTCGGACGTCATCGACGAGTCGCGCCGCACCGCCCGCCAGTTCGGCGACCAGGCGATCGACGCGCTCGACGCCCTCCCGGCCGGCGAGGTCCGCGACACGCTGACCGGCCTCGTCGAGTACGTCCTCGACCGACGTAACTAGCGCGTCCCACACCCTCAGCAGCCCTCAGGAACCGCTCCGGTCGCGACTCCGGGGCGGGCGTGTCGCGTCCGCACCCGCCTGAGCAACGTGCGGGCTGTGCCTCGGACGAGCAGAATCTGCGGCCCGGCCCGTTCCGAATGGAATCGAAAGACGGCAGCCGATCGCGCAAGAGCCGCGCGACGGGGAAGCGTGTCCTCACCGCCTAGCGTGGGGAACCAACGCTCCCAGTCGTCGAAGCCCGGCACACCTTCGACTCGCACCGCCGCCCCACGGCGGCTGAAAGGAGGAGGTCGGTGTCCCTTCCGACTTCCACATCGACGCGGCCCCGGCCGCCCGGACGCGCAGTTCGAAGGCTGATCGGAGCTGTCGGCGCGACCGCTGTCGCCCTGGTCGCAGCAGTCGCGCTCATCGCCCCGGCCGCCGCGCAGACCTCGAACGACTTCTTCACCGGCGACATCCCTGAGCAGGGAGGACCGGCGATGCTCAGCGTCGCTGGTGGCAGCATCGAAGACCTGCGCTCCGCCGCTCAGTCCCTCGGCGTGACGACGGTCTTCACGACCGTCGACGGCGAGTTCATCGGTTTCGCCGTGAACGCACCGGACTTCGTGAATCAGCCATTCCGCGACGCCTTCCCGGACGGCATCCCGCAGGGCACGATGGTCCTCATCGACGTGCCCCAGGGCGGCGGAACGAACGGTCAGCCGGGTGGCGGCCAGGGTCAGCCAGGCGGCGAAGGCCAGCCGATGACCATGACCGCGAACCTCGAGACCATCAACGAGAGCGCCCAGGGTGACCAGATGGCCACCGGCACGGCGACCTTCACGATCGACGGC
>JACKCJ010000033.1 GCA_020634075.1 Dehalococcoidia bacterium
CGGGTTCACCCACTTCTTCTGGTTGAAGACAGTCCTCTATGCACGTGAGCAGGAGCAGCCAGCGAAGTCCTACATCTGGCTCTTCGATGAGCCAGGCGTTTACCTGCATCCGGACGGTCAACACGATTTGCTAAAGGTGTTGGAGACACTCTCCAGCACCAATCAGGTTGTGTACAGCACGCACTCGATCTTCATGCTCGACAAGAATCACCCGTCGCGACACCGGCTCATCCTCAAAGACGCGGATGGTACGAGGATCGAATCAAAGCCCTACGCAGGCCGCTGGGAGCCAGCGCGACAAGCGCTCGGTCTGAACCTTCCGGGAACGATTCTGTTCGCTTCGAAGGTCCTCCTCGTCGAAGGTGACTCCGACCCGATCTACATGAACGCGATCCTACAGAAGACCATCGAGTCGGGCCTGCGCGAGTTCGACATCAACCCCGTGTCAATCCTCGGGACTGGGGACGGCCGCAACGCAGAAGCCATCGCACGGATCTTGCAAGAGTCGCAGCCCCGCCCGCGTATCGCCGCGCTTTTCGATGGCGACAAAGGCGGGAAAGAGCGGATGGCTCTATTCCTGCCCTATGCCAAGAATCATGACATCGAGTGCAAGGCGCTCACGCCCGATGGCACGGTGCTGGAGGCCGTGCTTCCCTTGCAGGCCAGCTTCCTGGAAGCGGTCGCGCGCTACATCGCCAAAGTCGGTGACCACGATGTCAGCCAGACTTTGGAACAGGTACGTGAGGCATACGAGAAGCGTCCCGAGGACGACCTGCGTGACATCGCCAAGTGGAGTCGCCACGTCGGTGTGAATCTCGGTCTTGTCGAGAAGCCTGTATCGCCAGTGGGGATCGCTCGGGAATACGTCGCCTTGCTGGACGAGGTTCCCGCAGACCGCATTCGTCAGGAGCTTGACGCGTCGCCGCTGAAGGAACTGGTCGACTGGATAGTGCGCGCGTTGGAACTACCCGGGCTCATACTCGACCAAGCCGACATCCTGGCGCGGTGACGCCTTCGACAACCAACAGCCCCTAACCCGACGCCCCCCTACACTGCTCCCCCATGAGCGAGACCACCGACCGCATCGCCAGCATCGAGCGGGACGCGCTGGCTGCCCTCGCGGCGGCCGAGGATGACGCCGCCATCGAGGCGTGGCGTACGCGCGTCCTCGGACGGTCCGGGGAGCTCACCGGCGTCCTCCGTGGCATCGGCGGGCTCGACGCGGACGAGCGCAAGGTCGTCGGCGCCGAGGCGAACCGCGTCAAGGGCATCCTCGAGGCCGCCCTCGACGAGCGTCGCGAGGCGCTGCGTCGCGCCGCGCTCGCGTCCACCGAGGCCGACGCCCTCGACGTGACGCTGCCGGGCCGGCCGCTGCGCCGCGGCCGCCTCCACCCGATCACGCAGGTGCGACGTCGCATCCTCGACGTCTTCGAGCGCCTGGGCTTCCAGGTCATCGAAGGCCCCGAGGTGGAGCTGGACGCGTACAACTTCGGCGCGCTCCGCATCCCGGAGCACCACCCCGCCCGCGACATGTGGGACACGTTCTGGTTCGACGAAGAGGTGCAGGGCCCGGACGGCAACGAACGCGCCCCGCTGCTCCTCCGCACCCACACCAGCCCGATGCAGGTCCGCTTCATGCAGGAGCACGAGCCGCCGATCCGCGTCGCGGTCCCCGGCAAGTGCTACCGCTACGAGGCCACCGACGCCACGCACGAGTGGATGCTGGAGCAGGTGGAGCTCCTCGCGATCGACGAGGGCATCTCCATGGCCAACCTGAAGGGCACGCTCCAGGAGTGGGCGCGCCAGATGTTCGGCCCGTCGCGCAAGGTGATGCTGCGCAACTCGTACTTCCCGTTCGTCGAGCCGGGCGTCGAGGTGGCCGTGGACTGCTTCCAGTGCCCCGGCGACGACCCGTCATGCCCGGTCTGTCGCGGCTCCGGCTGGCTGGAGCTGATGGGCGCCGGCATGGTGCACCCGGAGATCATCGCGGCGCAGGGCTACGACCCGGAGCGCTACACGGGCTTCGCCGCCGGCATGGGCGTGGAGCGCGTGGCGATGGTGCTCCTCGGCGTCTCCGACATCCGCGACTTCCACGCGAACGACCCGCGCTTCCTCGCCCAGTTCTAGGTCTAGCGCCCCAGTTCTAGCGCGCCCACTCTCCCTCTGACCTCTCACCCCCTCCCCCGCCGGGAGCGGGGGAGGGTTGGGGTGGGGGGCTGCCTCACGAGTCACCTCGCAGCACCCGAGGTCACCTCGACCGGCGGCCCATCCCCCCGGCCCCCTTCCCGTCGCGGGAAGGGGGAGATCAGGGAACGGGTGAAACCCCTCCCCCAACCCCCTCCCCTTGCCGGGGGAGGGGGCTTCCGGATCCGAACGGCGGAGGAGAGCCATCACCCCACCCTCTCCACGGACCGCGAGAGGGAGCCGGAGCGCCAGGCGCTCGAACGCCTCGAGGAGCAACGCGAGAGCCTTCGGCCCCCTCCCCCGAGCAGCGGGGGAGGGTTGGGGTGGGGGGCGGGGTTGCGTGAGCCCTCGGGCGTCGAGGATGACGAGCGCGGCAGCGCGAACGATCCCCTCAGGCCCTCTCCCCCGCCTTGGGCGAAGCGGAGGAGAGGGCCTTCTCCGAGGACCGGGGCGCGAACGCCTCGGTGCCTGCTCCATCCTCGGAGCATGGCCTGCGGGGGAGCGCCACTGGGCCCGGTGGAACCGGCTCGGCCAGGGCGCGGATACGGCGAGGGTTACTCAGCGAGACGCTGAGACCGACTGTTGCGGCGCGAAATATACGGCACTACGAAGCCGCCCGGGGCGCGCGGCCTTCGACCATCGCGTGAAACGTGTCCGGTGCGTCGAGCACGAAGGTCAGGTGCAACTGCTGGCCGTCGTTTCGGGAGTGAATTCGAAGTGGCATCCCGGCCTGGAGGTACTTCGACAGTGCTGCACACACGGTGCTCAGGTACTCATCGCGCAATTCCTGGCGTTCGCTCATAGAGTCTCGCCTCTCGCTACGCATCTCCCTGCACGCCTGCCCCCGCCCGAAACCGAGTATGCACCGCGACACGACGCGTTCGCTGTATGGCGACATACCAAGAAGCATGCGCCCCGGTGAAAACAGCGCTTCCCCGGCGACGGATCGTGTCGCGCCCCGTCGACCAACGCGTCATCGAGGGGGCTCCCGCGACGCTCGCCATGCTCGTCTGTATCACCGCAGACTGAACCTGCGATGCGCGACGGGTACTAACAGGATCAGCATCCTTCCCGGCGTCCGGTCGAGCGACATGCGTCGCTGGCTGCCGCCCCGCCGTGATTGGGATCCGGGTGGCAACTGGCAACGCACTCCTCGATGAGCTCCCCGAAGGCGAGCGCGTCCTGCTGCTTCCGTACCTCCGTCCCGTGGAGGTTGAGCGGGGCGTGCTGCTGATGGAGGCCGGCGCCGCGATCGAGTCTGTCGAGTTCCCGGTGACGATGGTCGCCTCGCTCCTCAGCCAGACCCGCGAGGGCGACCCGATCGAGGTCGCGATGATCGGGCCGGAGGGGATCCTCGGCGCCTGGGCTGCCAGCGGGATCGATCTCGCGCCGTGGACTGCCACGGCGCAGCTGGGCGGCGAGTCGCTGCGCCTCGGGGTGCAGGAGTTTCGCCAGGCACTGGTGGACGCCCCCGTCCTCCGAGACCGCGTGCAGCGCTACGGCCTGACGCAGACGTTCATGATGTCGCAGTCGATCCTGTGCAACCGCTTCCACGACCTTCCTCAGCGCGCCGCCCGCTGGCTGCTGATCTTCGCCTCCAAGGCGACGGCCAGCGCCGGGCCGCTGCCCGTGACGCAGGAGATGCTGAGTCACATGCTCGGGGTGCACCGGCCGAGCGTGACGCTCGCCCTCCAGACCCTCGCGGACGCCGGGCTCATCCGGAGCGAGGGACGGGGGCTCATCGCGATCACCGATCGCCCCGGGCTGGAGGTCATGGCGTGCGAGTGCTTCCAGCAGGTGCAGACGTTCAACGCGTCCGTGACCGGCCAGGGCAGCGGACGATTCGGTCCGGCCGGTGAGGATTGATGATGATTCGCTCCCGGCGACCCTGCGCCTGAGATGCGGATGAAACGCGTTGTGTCAGCCGGCGTACCCCCGGCGCCGGTCCCAGCGCCTACAGTGGTAGCCACATACATCGGGGCCGCACCGTCGGCCCCACCGCCGGCACATCTTCCGGCGGCACTCCGGATTGGCCTCTCGCGTCGATGCGACAGTCGCGGCTCCCTCTTCGGCGAGGGAGGCTGCCATGCCAGCTACCGGAAACCAGATCCTTGATGCGCTGCCAGACGAGGAATTCGCCGCGATCAGCGGCGATCTCGAACGGCACTCCCTTGCGCGAGGGACAGCACTGATCGATCCCTACCAGACGGTGACGTGGATCGAGTTCCCGATCGACGCGGTGATCTCGATCACCACACAGACCGAGCGCGGAGAACCAATCGAGATCGCGATGGTCGGCAGCGAGGGCCTCTTCGGCTCCTGGGTCGCCCGGGGGCTGCCGTGGTCGCCCTGGTGGGGCGTCTGCCAGGTCGAAGGCGAGGCCTGGCGGCTGCCGGCTTCGACGTTCAGTGGCCGAGTCCCGGACCTACCTCATCTCGAAGACGAGATTCGCCGATACGAGCTCGTCCAGGCGTTCATGATGTCCCAGTCGGTCCTCTGTAACCGCTTCCACGACCTCGTCCAGCGGACCGCACGCTGGCTCCTGGTGATGAGCACGAAGACCCCGAAGGATCCGCTCCCGCTGACGCAGGAGTTCCTGAGTCAGATGCTCGGCGCGCACCGACCCAGCGTGACGCTCGCCCTCCAGACCCTCTCGGAGGCCGGCCTGATCGAGAGCGTCGCCCGCGGCCAGATCCGGGTCAGGGACCGGGGTCCCCTCGAGAGCGTCTCCTGCGAATGCTTCCGTGCCGTGGCGGACTTCAGCGATCGCGTGATGGCCCCGGGCGACGGCGGAACAATCTCGCGCTCGGTCCCCGGCAGCGACTGACTCGAGCACTCACCCGCGCCCCTCGCCCGAACCTCCTCATCCGCACCCGCCCGTCGTCAACGCACACGCCCCGCGGCCAGCTGGCGCGCGGGGCGTGTGCTCGTCGGCGATCCGACCGGGTCGGCGAGAGCCTTACTGGTTCACCGACAGGATGTACTGGACGATCGCGTCGATGTCGTCCGAGGAGAGCGTGTCGCCGAAGTTCTGCGGCATCAGGCCGGCGCTGTACCCCTTCACGATCTTCGCGTTCGGGTCCACGATCGACTCGTGCAGGTAGGCCGCGTCCACCGTCACGGTGTCGCCGTTCTCCAGGGTGACCTCCTTGCCGATCTCGTTGAACGCCGGCGAGATGCCGGCGCCGTGGCAGGCCGTGCACCCGGACGACTTCACGAGCTCCTCGCCGCGAGAGATGGCGTCGCCGCCGCCGCCCTGCGTCGCCGAAGCCGTCGCCGTGCCGGTCTCGGTGGCGGTCGCCGTCTCAGTCGCGGTGCCGGTCTCCGTGGCCGTGCTGGTCTCGGTCATCGTGGCGGTCTCGGTGTTGGTTGTACCGCCGTTGTCGCTCGAGCCACTGCACGCCGCGAGGAGCAGCGACGCGCCGAGGGCGAGCGTCGCGAGCAGCGCGAAGCGGCGGAACGAGGAAGCTGGAAGCGGAAGAACTGTCGAGCGCAAGGGAACCTCCAGAAGGCTGCCCTCCCATTCCCTCACTTCCACGATTAGAGCGGGGTGACAGTTCCCGTCATCGCATCACGATCCCGTAGCACGCCCCGTCCTCGGGTCGTGACCCGCACGCGACGCTACTTCGCCTCGCCGCGCTCGACCTTCGCCGCCAGCTCGGCCATGTACTCGCCGTCGTGGTAGCGGGGAGGACGGCGCTCGCGGATCGCGTACAGGGCCTCGCGGTGCTCGGGCGTCTTGCGCGCGTCGGCGAAGTTCTCGTTGGAGCGGCGCTGGATCGTCGTGAGGTCGACGGAGAGCGCGTCCTCCATGAGCTGGCGCTTGATCACCTTCAGCGTGCTCGCGGGGTTGTTCGCGATCTCGGCGCCCAGCGCCACCGCCTGCGGCAGCAGCTGGTCCGGCTCGTACACGTGGCGCACGAGGCCGATGTCGCGGGTCTCCTCGGCGCTCCAGATGCGGCCGGTGAGGATCATCTCCTTCGCCCGCTGCATCCCGATGAGCTTCGGCAGCATCCACGACGAGTTCAGCTCGGGCGTCAGGCCGATCGCCGCGAAGCGCGCGGAGAAGCGCGCCTCGGTGGACGCGAGGATGATGTCGTGCCACAGGATCGAGGTGAACCCGATGCCGATCGCGACGCCGTTCACCGCGGCGATCGCGGGCTTCCCGTCCGCCATGTACCAGGGGTCGAACGGCGCGTGGTCGGCCTTCTTCTGGGGCGCCATCTTCGCGCCGGTGAAGGTGCTCTCGAACCCGCCCACGTCGGCGCCGGCGCTGTAGGCGCGGCCGTTGCCGGTGGTGATGACCGCCCCGATCGACGGGTCGGCGTTGAACTTGTCGTACGCCTCGATCCACTCGGCGTACATCGTCTGGTTCATCGCGTTGAGGACGTCCGGGCGGTTGTACCGCACGATGCCGACGCGCCCGACGCGCTCCACCTGGATCGTGTCGTACTCGGTGCCGTCGTAGTCCTCGGTGGCGAGGTTCGGGTCGAGTCGGCTGTCGGTCATCGGGGCACCCTCCCTGCGTCACGTTCGCGCCGAAGGTCGCGGGTGACGGCGGGAGTATAGGCGCGCTCGTCCGGCCTCGTGCGACTCGCGCGCTCGTTCAGCGGCCGCTAGTCGAACGGTGGAGCGAGCTCGCAGACGTCGGCCGGCTGCTCGCCCGGCGGATAGTCGGCGCTCCACTCCCCACAGATGAGGTGCGTCGTGTCCACCTCGAGGAACGTCGCCTCGCGACCACCCTCGGTCCGCGTCACGACCTGCACGGGGAACTCATCGAGGTTGCGCGGAGACGGCCCGAAGACCCTCGTGCCGTCGGGGAGGAACGTGCTGCCGCTGCAGCCGCCCCGGAAGGCGCCGCCCTCGCGCTGCTCGTCCGTCAGCTCCCCGAAGTTCGAGAGATCGAAGTCCGGTCGCCAGTCGACGAAGCAGCCCTCCTGGCGGAAGTAGTCGTGCGTATCACCCAGGTAGAAGGCGTGAGCGTCGTGGGGATCCTCGAAGCGCGGGATGCAGAAGCGGTGGAAGTCGTTGCACCACATGTCGAGATCCGGCGTGAAGAAGAGACCGTCGGGCCGCGCCGTGACCGTGACGACCGTGCCGCGCTCACGTGAGACGTCGTCGCTCCCCGAGTCGAGCAGCGCGAAGACAGCGAGCCCACCCACGATCCCGCCGAGGATCGCGATGCCCACCATGCCGAGGACGAGTCGCGCGCCAGTCACGCGACTAGTCTAGGGCTTGCCCTCGAGTGTTGGGTGGGAAGCTAGGCCTTGGCGGGCACGAGCCGGTCGAGGATGCCCTGCAGTTCGCCACGCTCCGCGCGGAGCGTCTCGCGGAACTTCGAGTCATCCGTGTCCGAGATCTGCATGCTGTAGTCGCCGAGGCGGTCGCGCACGACGCGGACCAGCAGCTCGAGTTCAGGTGCGCTCAGCTCAACGTTCATCGTCTGCCTCCATCCAGTGACGTCCTCACCGTACGTCGGAGGCTGTGGCGATCTCATAACGGCGCGACGTGAAGCCACGCTCGACGAGGCGACAACATGCGTCACACATACCGGCTGTCGGTGGAGTGGGATGTATCATCGCCTCTCGTAAGACCGACGAAACGCGGCGCGACGACGATGCGACGCGAACCGTACGCACGTTCAGTGTTGGGAGGACACCCATGACCACCGTGGAGAAGCCCTGGAAGGTCGTTGGGACCCGCCCCGTGCGCCCGGACGGCGTGGACAAGGTGACCGGTCGCGCCGTGTACGGCGCCGACGTGCGGATGGCGAACCAGGTGTACGGGCGCGTGAAGCGCAGCCCGCACGCCCACGCTCGCATCAAGAGCATCGACGTCTCGAAGGCGCTGGCGCTGCCGGGCGTCCTCGCGGTCATCACGCACGAAGACCTCCCGAAGGTGCCGAACCCGGTGATGCCGACGATCCGCGGCCCGATCCCCTCGCAGTGGGACCAGGACCGCATCCTCGCCCGGTACAAGGTGCTCTTCCGCGGCCACCCGATCGCGGCCGTCGCCGCGACCGACCACCACACCGCCGAGGACGCCCTCGACCTGATCGAGGTCGAGTACGAGGTGCTCCCGGCGGTCACCTCGATCGGTGACGCGCTCCTCCCGAACGCTCCCCTGCTCCACGAGGACGGCCTCGATGACCTCGTCGAGGACCTCTTCCCCGAGGTCGACGGCCGCAAGGGCAACGTCGCCCGGCTGATCGAGATGGGCTTCGGCGACATCGACGCCGGCTTCGCCGACGCGGACATCATCCTCGAGCACGAGTACTCGACCGCGATGGCGCACCAGGGCTACATCGAGCCGCACAACGCCACGGCGATGTGGAACCGCGACGGCAAGCTCCAGGTGTGGACGAGCACGCAGGGCGCCTTCGGCATCCGCGACAACCTCTCGCGCAACCTCCAGATCCCGCTCGGCGACCTCCGCGTCATGCCGGCCGAGATCGGCGGCGGCTTCGGCGCGAAAAACGTCGTCTACCTCGAGCCGCTCGCGGCGCTGCTCTCGAAGAAGACCGGCCGCCCCGTCCAGCTCACGATGAACCGCACCGAGGTCCTCGAGGCCACCGGCCCGACGTCCGGCACCCGCTCCTGGGTGCGCCTCGGCGCGAAGAAGGACGGCACGCTCGTCGCCGCCGACATCAAGCTCTGGTACGAGGCCGGCGCCTACCCCGGCTCGCCCGTGGGCGGCGGCGCCCGCTGCGCCCTCGGCCCGTACGCGGTGCCGAACCAGCGCATCCTCGGCTACGACGTCGTGGTGAACCGCCCCAAGGTGGCGGCCTACCGCGCGCCCGGCGCCCCGGCGGCCGAGTTCGCCATCGAGTCGATCATGGACGAGCTCGCCGAGCGACTCGAGATGGACCCGATGGAGCTGCGGATGAAGAACGCCGCGCAGGAGGGCACCCCGCGCTCCGACGGCGCGACGCACGGCAACATCGGCGCCCGCGAGGTCATGCAGGCCGTCATCGACAGCCCGCACTGGCAGTCCGAGAAGCCGCGCGCCGAGATCGGACGCGGCGTGGCGATGGGCTTCTGGCAGAACGGCGGCGGTGAGTCCTCCGCCTACGCGACCGTCCACTCGGACGGCACGGTGACGCTGACCACCGGCTCCGTGGACATCGGCGGCCAGCGGGCCGCCCTCGCGATGCAGTTCGCCGAGACCATGGGGCTCCCCTACGAGGCGATCAACTCGCTCGTCGGCGACACGGACACCATCGGCTTCACCGGCAATACCGGCGGCAGCCGGACGACGTTCGCGACCGGCTGGGCCGCGTACCAGGCCGCCAACGACGTGCGCCGCCAGCTCGAGGAGCGCGCGGCGAAGATCTGGGGCGTGAACGTCGAGGACGTGAACTACGACCAGGCCGACGCGACCATCAAGGGCCCGGACGGCAACGTCTTCACCTTCAAGGAGCTGGCGCGCCGGCTCCCCGGCTCCGGCGGCAACATCCAGGGCCGCGCGGACGTCGTCTCCACCAACGTCGGCAAGGTGGGCGCCTGCTACGGCGCGCACATCGCGGACGTCGAGGTGGACCGCGAGACCGGCAAGGTGAAGGTCGTCCGCTACACGGCGATCCAGGACGTCGGCACCGCGATCCACCCCGCCTACGTGGAGGGCCAGATCGAGGGCGGCGCCGTCCAGGGCATCGGCATGGCCCTGAACGAGGAGTACGTCTACAACGAGGACGGCCGCATGGTGAACGCCTCGTTCCTCGACTACCGGATGCCGGTGGCGAACGACCTGCCCTCGATGGAGACGATCCTCGTCGAGGTGCCGAACCCGGGTCACCCGTTCGGCGTCCGCGGCGTGGGCGAGGTGCCGATCGTGCCGCCGCTCGGCGCTATCTCGAACGCGATCTACGACGCCGTCGGCATCCGCGTGCGTGACCTCCCGGCCTCGCCGACGCGGCTGCTCGCCGAGCTGATGGAGCAGAAGAACTAGCCCCGCCGACAGGGGGAGTGACGCGCATGCCGGTCCTGCACGTGCCGGCCAGTCTCCGCGACGCCTCCGGCGGTCGCGAGCGCTTCGAGGTGGAGGGCACCACCCTCCGCGAAGTGTTCGCGGCCGTCCGCGCGTCCGCCCCCGACCTCTTCGACCGGCTCGTCGAGGACGGCGACCTCCGCCCGGACGTCGCCGTCGCGATCGACGGCTCCATCCTCGAGGACACCGGCATGTTCACCGACGTCGCCCCCGACGCCGAGATCTACCTCGTCCCGCCGATCGGCGGCGGCTAACCGGTGAACCGACGCACCTTCGCGGCGCGGCCCCCCGTCGCTGCCGCCCGTCCCGGAGCTCCGACGAAACCAGCGCCGCGGCCGCTCCCGGGCAACCGCGCGATGCGAGACCTCGCCCGCCGCGATCCCCGTGCCGCCACGCTCATGCGCCTCCCGGAATCGGCCATCCAGCGCGCCTGGCACTCGACCAGTGCGACGACGTGGGACTGGGACGAGGAGTTCGAGGAGCGCTGGTGGCAACGGCGTGCTCAAGGCCAGACGTACGAATACCGCTATGACTGGCAGAACCCGAGCCGCGGCGTCGACGACAACTTCGAGGGCCAGTGGCTCACCGAGGCTCAGTGGGGCGGGCGGGTGCGCATCCCCAACGAAGCCGCCGAACCAACGCTACCGCCCGCCGCTGCGGGCGGCTGGACACCGGCGACTCTAGCCCAGGTGCTCGGCCAGTATGGCCTCGGCGGCATTTGCAATGCGATCACTGCGGGGTATCTCGCCGGACTCATCACGGCAGGCCCCGGTGGGACTGGTGTTGGGCCGGCCAACTTCCGGCAGATCAAGCGACTCAAGACTCTCCTCGATGCCGTCGCAGGCATGGCGGCCCAGTACAACCTCCCTGACGCAGGTGCGGTGTCGGTCGCGTTCATCCGATGGGCGGAGGGCCAACAGCTCGACGCCAACTGGCTCGCGGACTTCACCGGCCAGAGCCTGAAGGAGACGCTCGGGGACTTCCGCTCCGCCCTTCGGCCGACTCATCCCGCGAACCGAGGCGGAGCACTCACGCGGCTGACCGGCGCCGGACAGTCAGCGGGCCGTTTCGCGTTCCTCAGGCGAGCCGAAACAGCGGCGGCATTCACCACGGCGATTGCAGCGGTCACGCCAGGCACGAACTTCCGCGGCGTCATCGTGGCGCAGATGGGGCGCGGGTTCTTCAGTCGCGAGAGCACCTTCGAGCCGATCATCGGGCACGAGATTGCCGTGTCGTACACGGCGGGAACCGGGACCCTCGTGATCCACGACCAGAACTCCGGCTCGATCACGCAGACCGTCAGCGGGGCCGCTCAGATCGCCGCCCTCCTCGCGGAGCACGTGCATCTTCGGTACGTGGAGAACGCCCCCGTCGTGAACGGGGACGCCATGAACCGTGGGACGTTCAGCCTCCGCGTCTTTACGTAGCTTGGATCTCGCCGCTACCTCGGATCCTCGATCCAGAAGAGCGCCGAGGATGGGCCGTACCCGCACTCCCCGTACATCTCGGAGATGAAGATCGGGTTCCCGTCCGGCCCCGGGAGGATCGACGCCGTCGTCACGCCGTGGAGGTGCTCGTAGGTACAGAACGGCTCGTGCGCCGGCGTCACCACCATCGCGCTGCCGTCGTACCAGGTGCCTTCGTACGCGTACACGAGGATGTGGCCATCGAGGATCTCGCCCGGCGTGAAGGGGGTGGGCTCCAGCGGCGCCGCGGGCAGAGCGATGTCAGGCACGCCCTCGCCACCCGTGATCACCCGGGGCGTGGCCGTCGCAGTCTCCGTGGCGGCGACTGCGGTCGGCGTCGCCGAGCTACCCGCAGTGCCGGCCCCCTCGGAGGCGACACACTCACCCGACACATCCAGGGAGTCCGGGCGGCCGAAGAACCTCTCGCCCGCGTCGACGATGGACCCGTCGGCGTGGATCTCGCGCATGCGGAACGGGCGGTAGGCGAGGCTCCAGAACGAGATGTGGAACGGGCCGGCCTCGCGGCACGTGAACGTCTGCTCGAGCGTGATCGCCGACTGCTCCCCATCGACGTCGACACGCTTCCCTTCGATGTCGGTGGGATCCAGCGGCGGCGGAGCGGTCCGCGGACCATCCGGATCAACCATCGACAGCGGAAGCAGGCGGAGATCGAACTGGGGCTGAAGGTCGCGCCCCTGGACGTACCAGGACGATTGGATGTACCAGTCCGCCCCCTCGATCGACGAGGCGTGCTCGGCAGACGCATCGCCCGCGATGCTGGGGCGGCGTACCCAGTCCAACGACTCCCGTCCGCCCCGCGGGACGCTGATGCGGACGGTGAACGACTCGCCTACCGCGTACTGCTCTCGCGGCAGCTCCGGAAGCAAACGCGCGCGCAGCCGATCTGCCTCGGGCACCGAACTCACGAAGAGCGTGCTGAAGTGGGAGATCTCCGCCACATAGGTGGAGCGGTCGGCCTCGGAGTCATACCGGGCGAGGTCGAGTGGGATCGCTTCGCTGGCGCCGCTCGACGACACGTGCTGCGCCCACACCGGTCCGGGGATGCGCCCGGCCACCTCCACGGCCAGCAGGAGGGGTTCGTCGAACGTCGCGCCGTCGGGGCCGAGCTCGAACGCTGCGAGCGGCTCGACGTTCGAGGACGGGGCGAGGGCTGGGAAGTCGAGTTCGGTGATCGTGAGGTCGTCCGCCGACACACCCTCGGGGAGGTCGCCCCAGAGCGAGACCTGTACGTCTCCGACTGCGCTGGCCACCAGCGCCTCAGGCGGAGACTCCTCACCGTCGCCACCGTCCGCATCCGAGCCGCACCCCGCGACCATCGCGGACGCCACAACGGCGCCAAGCCCAACCAGCCGCCAACCCCGAGACATGCGCCAACCTCCGACAGCGGCCCGACCCTACCACGAGGGTCAGGGGGTCGAGGCCCCGGACGAGCTAGTGCGGCCTCGGGTCCTCGATCCAGAACAGTGCCGAGGACGGGCCGTAGCCGCACTCGCCATACATCTCGGAGAGGGTCGCGGGCTTGCCGTCGACCGGCACGAGGATCGGGATGTCGCCACCGTGGAGGTGCTCGTAGGTGCAGAACGGCTCGTGCGCGGCCACGACCGAGAGGTTGTGTGCGTCGTACCAGGCGCCGTCGTGTGCATACACGAGGATCAGCGGCGCCTCGTGCCACTCTCCAATCACGTAAGGCGATGGGCTCGCCGGAGCAGTCGGCAGCACGACGGTCGGATCGGCCGGGCCGTTCGTGATCGCCGTAGCGGTCGGCGTCCCCGGATCGGTGAAGGTCCCGGGCGTCGACGTCGGCGTCTGGGCAGCGTCCACACACTCCCCGGCGATGCGGATGAACTCCCGGTGCAACAGCGTGGAGCGCGCCCGGCGGGACTCCCCGCCCGACGGGGTCTCTACGCGGTCGATCACCTGGTTGGCGCGGACAAAGAAGTACAGGACGTATGCGCCCGGCCGCTGGCACATGAAGGACTGGGTGATTGTGTGCGTCGATGTCCCGCCGGGCACCGAGGCCTCGGCGGAACCGTTCGCCGGCACCCGAACTGGGTCCAGAGGGCTCGGGCGGCGCGCCTGCTCCTGCTCTGCGGTGAAAAGCAGGTCCAGGCCGAACTGCTCCAGCTCCTCCGGGCCGTCACTATGGAAGGCGTACTGAAGCGTCCAGCCCTCGTCGCGCTGCGGCTCCGCCGTCACCACGGTGCTCCCGGTGCGCCGAAGCCGCAGGGGCGAGGTCGACAGCTCGACGACGAGCCGGAGGTTCACCGAACCGCCCACTGCGGTGGTCTCGGGCGGTGGACCGTCCGGAAGCAGAATCGTCAGCACGGGATCGAGCGTCGAGATGAAGATGCGGCTGAAGTGCGACACCTCGACGCCAAACGTGAGGCTGACCCCGTCCGGCTCAACCCGCTGCGGCACGGCGGTGAGGTCCTCGACGCTCCCATCGGCTGCGACGTGCGTGACGGCGTAGTGCCGGTGAGGTGCGGGCGCGATGAACGTCAGGAGGAGCGGCTCGTCGAACTCCGCTCCGTCCGGCCCGAGTTCCAACGCCGCGATCAGGTCACCTTCGACCTGCGTGTCGCCATCGGAGGTCTCGAAGCTCGCGATCGTGATGTCCGAGGCATCCAGCCCATCAGGCAGCCCCGAGGGGGCGACGAGCTCGAACGTGACGCCATTCACGGTCGCGGAAGCGAGGGCAGGCGGAAGGCCCGCATCTGTTTCACTGCCGGCCTGACCGCCACAGGCGACCAGCAGTGTCGCCATGCATGCGACCAAGAGCGAGACGGTAAGAGAGAACAAGCGCATGCGATCGGCCTCCCCGCGAGCACGAGCGCGTAGAACGCGCCGGAACGTAACACAGCACCCGACCGCGTGATCGAGCGGAGACTCCAAGCCCGGAGGGTGGCAGGCAAGCGCCGGGTGTTCGAGACTTTCCGTAACGCTCGAAGAACGCCGGGGAGCCTCGCATGCTGGTCTCGCTGAAGTGGTTGCGTGAGTACGTGGACGTCCCCGCGGACGTGGACGTGGACGACCTGGCACACCGGCTCACCATGGCGAGCGCCGAGGTGGAGGGCATCCACCGCCACGGCGCGCACTGGGACCGCGACCTCATCCGCGTGGGCGAGGTCCTCGAGGTGAACCAGCACCCGGACGCCGACCGCCTCCGCCTCGCCACCGTGAACTACGGCGGCGACGAGCCTCAGACCGTCGTCTGCGGCGCACCCAACCTCGCGGTCGGCCAGCGCATCGCCTTCGCGCGCGAGGGCGCCACGGTGTTCGACGGGCACACCGGCAAGCAGGCCGTCCTCAAGAAGTCCAAGATCCGGGGCGTCGAGAGCTCCGGGATGGTGCTGTCCGAGCGCGAGCTCGGGCTGTCCGACCAGCACGAGGGCATCATCGAGCTGCCCTCGGACGCGCCCGTCGGCACGCCCCTCGTCGACTACCTCGGCGACGTCGTCATCGACGTCCACGTGTGGCCGAACCGCGCCGACATGATGAGCATGACCGGCATCGCGCGCGAGGTCGCCGCGCTGCTCGGAACGCAGGTGCGGATGCCGAGCACGGACTACCCGACGAGCGACGCGCCAGCCTCCGAGGCGATCTCGGTGCGCATCGACGACCCGGACCTGTGCGCACGTTATGTCGCGACGGTCATCGAGGGCGTCACCGTCGGCCCCTCCCCTGCCTGGATGCAGGAGCGCCTCCGCGCCGCCGGCCAGCGCCCGATCTCGAACGTCGTCGACATCACCAACTACGTCATGCTGGAGCTGGGACAGCCGCTCCATGCGTTCGACCTGGACACGCTGCAGGGCGAAGTCGGCGTGCGCGTCGCGCGACCCGGCGAGACGCTGCGCACCCTGGACGGCGTCGACCGGGAACTGGCGCCCGACACGCTCCTGATCACCGACGAGCGCGGCCCGATTGCCCTCGCCGGCGTGATGGGTGGCGAGCACACCGAGGTGACCGAGCAGACCACGCGCATCCTCCTCGAGGCCGCGCGCTTCGACCCAGTGAGCATCCGCCGCACCTCCACTCGCCTCGCGCTGCGTTCCGAGGCGTCGTCGCGCTTCGAGCGCGGGCTCTCGCCCGAGCTGGCGATGGAGGCGGCGCGCCGCGCGACGAAACTCTTCGTCGAGCTGGCCGGTGGGACCGCCCGCGCGGGCGAGGTCGACACCTACCCCGTCCCGGAGGAGCGCCCCGAGGTCGCGATCACGCGCCAGCGGCTCGACACGCTGATCGGTGTCTCGGTCCCGACGACTGAGGTCGTGGGCATCCTCGAGACGCTGGGGTTCGACGTCCTCGAGACGGACCAGGGAAGCGCCGACGGCTCGTTCCGCGTCCGTTCGCCGTGGTGGCGGACGGACATCGGCATCGCCGATGACCTCGCGGAGGAAGTCGTCCGCCTCGCGGGATACGACCGCCTGCCGGCCGCCGGCATCGTGGGCGCGATCCCGGACTGGGAGCCGGCGCCGATGATGGCGCTGCGCAACCGCGTCGTGGACTCGCTCGTGGACGCGGGCCTGCAGGAGACGATCACCTACTCGCTGACCACCGACGAGGTACTGCTCCGCGTCATGCCGCGCGAGGACCTCGAGGTCATCCGCCCGCTTCGCCTCCGGAACACCCTCTCCTCCGACCGCGAGGTCATGCGCCCGACGCTCCGCCACGCCCTCCTCGAGACGGTCGAGCGCAGCATCCGCGCCGGAGCGCCGCAGATCGCGGTGTTCGAGGCCGGCCGCGTCTACCTCCCCTATCGTGGCGCCGGCCAGAGCGCAGGCGACTACGTGCTCCCGGATGAGCGCGAGGTCGTCGTTGGGGCGCTCTCGGGCGCCGAGCTCGACCGCTGGTCGCGCCCGACCGAGCGTGGCCTCGACTTCTTCGACGCGAAGGGCGTCCTCGAGGCGCTATTCGGCG
>JACKCJ010000034.1 GCA_020634075.1 Dehalococcoidia bacterium
GTCGGTGTCGCCCTCGGCGGGCCCGGGGCGGCGCGGCTAGGCGTTGACCTCGTTCATCAGGTCGACGATTTCCGCGAGGTGGTCGGCCTTCTCGCCGAAGCTTTCGCCGGGGACGCCTGCGCGGAACGTGGTGACGCCGGCGTCCTGGTAGACCTTCAGCCGCTCCACCACCTGCTGGCGGTCGCCGATGAGGTGCGTCGCGAGGACGAGCTCGGTCGGCACCGCCGCGCGGGCGGCGTCGCGCTGGCCGGAGAGCCAGAGGCGCTGGATCTCCTTCGCCTCGTCGGCGAAGCCCTGGCGCGAGTAGGCGTCGTTGTAGAAGTTGTGCGCCTTCGAGCCCATCGCGCCGAGGCTGAACGCCAGCGCCGGCTTGAACGACTCGGCCACGCGCTCCGGGTCATCGGTGACGTGGATGCTGCCGCCCACCGCGTAGTCGAAGTGCGAGATGTCGCGCCCGACCTTCGCCGCGCCCGCCTTGATGTTGTCGATGAACGTCGCGGCGTGCTCCGGGATGAAGGAGCCGCCGAGCCAGCCGTCCGCGATCGCGCCCGTGAGCTGGAGGTTCTTGGGGCCAAGCGAGGCGATGTAGATCGGCAGGTCCGGGGTCGGCGGAGCGCCGGGCTTGAGCGCCTTGCCTTCGCCGGATCCGCCGTACTCCGGCGTGAGCGGCAGGTGGTGGAACTCGCCCTCGTACTCGAGGACCTCGCCGTTGAAGATCTTGCGACAGATCTCCACCAGCTCCTTCGTGCGGGCCAGCGGCTTCGCGAACGGGATGCCGTGCCAGCCCTCGATCACCTGCGGGCCGCTGCTCCCCAGTCCGAGGATGAACCGACCGCCCGACATCTCCCACAAGGACTGCGAGCTCATCGCCACGAGGGCGGGGGTGCGCGTACCGACCTGCGTGATCCCGGTGCCGAACTTCAGGTTCTCGGTCTTCGCCATGAGGTAGGCGATCGGGGTGTAGGCGTCGTGCGCCCAGGCCTCGGCCGTCCACATCGAGTGGACGCCCAGGCGGTCCGCCTCCTGCGCCCACTTGATGACCCCCGGCCAGTCGGTGATCGCGAGCCGGTGGAGGGAGACGGAGAGACGCATGGGGATCCTCGATTGGCGCTACGGCGCTCCCTCGGGCGAGGCGGGACGCCGGTCGGTGATGCCGCCGGACGATAGCAGGTAGCGCCGGGAGGAGCGTGCGCCTGCGGTGCCGCGCGCGGCCTAGGCGCCGGTTGCGGGCGGGTCGTCGGGCGCGCGGTCGTCGCGGAGCGGCGGACGGCGTCGACGGTCCTGCTCGACGGCGTCGACGATGGGGCGGAGGGGCAGCGGGATCGCGCGTCGCGCCGTGAACTCGGCACCTGTGCGGGCCGCCCGCTTGATCTCGTCCTCGTGCTCGCGGGCGTACTTCACGGCCTCGCGCCCCGCGCGCTCGAGGTGTGGGCGCGCCGCATCGGCGGCGATGCGTGCCTGCCGCGCGAGTCGCTCCGCCTCCGGTCGCGCCTCGCGAGCGAGTTCCTCGCCGGTCGCCCGCGCCTTGCGCGCGAACCGTCCGAGCATGCGGCCGACGCGCTCGGCGCCTTCGCCGAGTTGCTCGTCGCGCGCGGCGCGGCGGGGATCCCGGTCGGACTCGGCGTTCGGCTGATCCTCGGAGCTCATCGCCTCGAGTGTAGATCGCCCTCAGCCGGCGGCGTGCGCCGCATCCGTGCCGCCTCCCGCGACGGGGTCGAGGGAGGTGGCCCGCTCGAGCAGGACCGTCAGGTCGTCGAGGTCGAACGGCTTCGCCAGCGTCGCGGCTCCGGATTCCCGCGCGACAACATCGAGGGCGGCTCCACCCGTGGAGAGGACGACCCACTGGCGCTCCGCCAGCTCGGACTCACCGATGAGCCGGAGCAGCGTCGCCGCCGCCTCCTCGTACGGAGGCGGCAGGTCGAACAGCACCGCCTGTGGCGCGCGCTCGTTCACGTACGCCAGCAGCGCCGGGTAGCCGTCCGTCTGCCAGTCGCTGTCGTTCGCGAGCACGGCCGACTCGAACCCGAGGTCGTTCACGACCTGGTCGAGCAGCAGCACGATCTCGGGGTTGTGGTTGACGATCAGCACCAACCGGGTGTCGCCAGACATCGCGTACCGCCAATCCGCGAGCAGGGGGACGTTCAGGCTACGGCCCGATCGCGCTAGGCGCGCGCCGGCACACCTACACGAACGCCCTCCACGGGGAGGGCGTTCGGCGTGTCACGAGGACTGCGAGGAGTCGCGCCCGGAGGCGCCCCGAGCGGCTAGGTGCCGGCCTCGAGCTCCTTCGCCTTCTGCAGGGTGCGCACGATCATCCCCTTCTCGGGGACGGGCTTCCAACCGGCGACGGTGTTGAAGTAGCGCAGGCCGGCGGAGCGCTCGTCGGGCTCGCGCTCCATGTACTCCACGTCGAGGCCGTTGACGCGGATCGTGGGGGAGCCGATGCACTTGGCGTCGATGGCCTGCTCGTCGTCGCGGATGACGGTCTCCTGGACCTCCACGTCGCCGACGCCGGCCTCGTCCATCGCCTCCTTGAGGACCTCACGGATCTTGTCCCAGTGATCCTTGCCGCGCTCGGTGAGCACCATGGTGATTTCCACGCTGATTCCTTCCCGCTGGGGCCGCCTCCGGAACGCCGGAGCGAGGCTGGTCGAGAGATGCCTGCCGCGCCTGCCTGACCGCGATGCGGCCCGGTGGGCGCTCGATGACGTTCGAGTGCCAGTGACGCGAGTGTCAGTCGCGCTTGCCGTCCGGGGGGGTGTCCCCGTTGGCCTCGGTGGCCTCGGCTGCGCGTGCATCCTCGCTCACGTCCGTCTGTCGCGCCAGACGGTATCGGAAATCGCAGTACGGGGCACCCTGCATGATCGTCTGGGTGCGCTCCAGGTGGAGGTCGGTGGAGTAGCCCTCGGAGAGCGAGAAGTCGCGCTGGCACGACAGGATGAAGCCGAGGTCCTCGGCGCCCATCCGGCGGTACATCTCCGCGAAGCGGCAGCCGACCACGTTGAAGTCGAGCTGCTCGCCGTCCTGCCGCAGGGTCTGGATCGTGAGGTCGCCGCCGGCGCCGCCCCAGGACTCCTTCACGTGCGTGAAGCCCTCGATGTCCGTCCGGCCGAGCGCCTCCGAGACGTGCCGGCCCTGCTGCCGGGCGATCTCCTCGATCACCTCGCGCGCGACGGCGTGCGCTCGCTCGCGACCCATCTCCGCCTCCAGCCGGCGGATGAACGGGATCAGGACCTCCGCCTCGATACCCCGCTGCTGCAGCAGCGTGATCGGGCGACGGTCGTCCTCGATCCGCGGCGGGACCGAAGTCGCGTCAGCCGGCGTCACGTCATCGGGGGTGGGATCGGCCATCAGTGTCCCTCCGAGGCCCGCCAGCGCCGCCAGGCGTCGACGACCTCGGCGTCATGGTCGAACGCCAGCGGCGGAAGCGCATCTGCCGGGAACCACGCCACCTCGAACGCCTCGTCACCCGGCGCCGGCGTGCCGGCGACGACGTGCCCCGCGTACGCGAGGAACACGACCGGGTTGCCCGCCGTCGACCACGCGCCGAGCAGCGCATCGACGGCGACCTCGACGTTCGCCTCCTCGACGACCTCGCGAGCGGCGGCCTCCTCCAGGACTTCGCCGGCGTCGACGAATCCCGAGGGGAAGGCCCAGGCGCCCATCGCCGGCTCATGGTTGCGGCGCACCAGCAGCAGCCGCTGCGCCGCGTCGCCGACGAGCACGCCCACGGCGACCTTCGGGTCCGGGTACCAGCGGTAGCCGTCGTCCGCACACGCTCCATCGACGAGGGTGCGACCGCAGCGGGGGCAGAACGCCGCCGGCTGGGGTAACGCCATCAGGCCCACATCAGGATGCGCCGGAATTGCTCGCGGGAGCGGCCGTCCTCGTCGCGCCAGAACTGGCGCGCCTGCTCCACGAACCCGGGGTCGGGGAACTGCGTGGTGTGCGCGAGGAGCGCCGCGATCTTCGTCTCCAGGATGTCCGTGATGTCCACGCTGAAGTTCGGCTCGTTCACACCCCACAGGTAGAGCTCGCGCACCTTGTGGGTCTCGAGCCCGGCGGCGAGGTGCTCCGGGAAGTTCAGGCGGTCGCGCGCCGTGGGATAGACCGCGTCCACCGTCGCGAGCCCGGTCGCGCGATGGTCCGAGTGGTTCACGAACGCGTTCTGGATGATCACCGGCTCGGGGTCGTGGGTGTAGACGGCGTACGGGCGGTACTCGCGGATCTCGCGCGTGATCGCGCCGAGCACCTCGCGGCCGCCGCCGAGACTGCCGGCGCCGGTGTAGGTGAGCTCGCCATCCGTGAAGTCGAGGAAGCGCACGTCCGTCACGCCGAGCACGCGCGCGGCGTCCCATTGCTCCTCGCGGCGCCGCTCGATGAGCCACGCGGGATCGATCGAAGGATCGTCGGTGCCCTTCGAGCCGTCCGTGACGACGAGGTAACGGACCTCCCAGCCCGCGGAGGCGAGGAGGTGCGCGGTGCCCGCCGCGCCGAAGTCGGCGTCATCGGGGTGCGCCGCCACGACCAGCGCGCGCCTCAACTCGCCGCGTTCCGTGTCCGGCTCGCCGGGCGCCTGGTGGCCAAAGACGTCTTCGAGTCCTGCTCCCATCCCTCGATCCTATCCGGGGACCGCCGTGACGGTCAGGCCGGCACGCGCGGACGTCGGCGCGGGGGTGTCGAAGGGTGCTTGACGCGGAATGGACGCGCCCGTAGTTTATGTTTCGAACAGAACATATGTGCCGCGCAGCGCCCTCACGGACGCCGTTCGGCGGATGTTCGTGGCTCAGTCCGGCCGTGGTTGTCCACAGTCAGTCCCCACGACGCCTGTTCTGTTGATAAGGCGGCCCGTTTTCGGCGCCGGAGGTGGTGGCTGGCGTCCGCGGACGCGCCGCGGCCTGCGGAGCGAACGGGTGGCGGCCCGGGACGCGGCGGGGTAGCAAGCGGACCGGCTCACGGGGAGGCAGACGTGGCGGACGAGCTCTCGGCGAAGCAGCGGGGCATCCTCCAGTTCCTGGAGGACTTCATCGCGGAACACGACTACCCGCCGTCGATCCGTGACATCCAGAACGGCTGTGACATCTCCTCCACCTCGGTGGTGGACTACAACCTCAAGCGTCTCGAGGAGAAGGGCTTCATCCGCCGGGACCGCGAGGTCTCCCGCGCGATCGAGCTCCTCGATGGGCAGGGTGAGCGTCGCCGCCGCGGCGGCACCGTCCAGGTGCCGGTGCTCGGGAAGATCGCGGCGGGCCTTCCGCTGCCGGTGCACCCGGACCAGCTCGCGCCCGAGGACGTGCTGGACCTCACCGCGGACATCGCCGGCAACCGCGCCGGGCTCTACGCGCTCCGCGTCCAGGGCACCTCGATGATCGACGCGCTCATCAACGACGGGGACATCGTGATCCTCGAGCCGAAGCGCTCCGCGGACCCGGGCGACGTCGTGGCGGCGTGGATCGTCGACCGCGAGGAGACCACCCTCAAGAAGTACTACCCCGAGGGCGCGAAGGTGCGCCTCCAGCCGATGAACTCGACGATGGAGCCCATCATCGAGGACGCGGCCAACGTCGAGGTGCAGGGGAAGCTCGTCGCGACCATTCGCGCGTTCTAGCGCGCTCTCCGCGTGACGTGAGTCGAGGGCGCACCAGCCGGTGCGCCCTCGCTGTGCTCGGGCCCGCCGCGTGGGCCGTCGTTCTCACCTCGTTCTCCTCCGGCGCGGAGTACGCTGTCGCGCATGGCTGACGATCCGCTGCTCGAGGTCCGCGATCTGCGCGTCACGTACCGCACCCGGGACGGGGAGATTCCCGCCGCGCGCGGCGTCTCGTTCGATGTCCGCGCCGGGGAGATCCTCGCGATCGTCGGGGAGTCGGCGTCCGGCAAGTCCACCGTGGGACACGCGATCCTCGACCTGCTGCCACAGGCCACCTCGACGATGTCCGGCACCGTCCGCTGGCGCGGCCGGGACCTCGCGACGCTGTCGACGGACGAACTGCGACGCCTCCGCGGCCGCGAGGTCGCCGTGATCTTCCAGGACGCCCTCGCCGCGCTCACGCCGACGATGACGATCGGCGAGCAGCTGGCCGAGGTGTTCCGGGTGCACCTCGAGGTGGGCCAGGACGAAGCCCGCGTTCGCGCGCGCGAGGCGCTGCTGAACGTGATGCCGAACGCCGACCGCGTGCTCGACGCACACCCGTTCCAGCTCTCCGGGGGCATGGCGCAGCGGGTGATGGTCGCGATGGCGACCGCGCTCCAGCCGAAGATGCTCATCGCGGACGAGCCGACGGCCAACCTCGACCCGGCGGTGCGCCAGGAGACGCTCGAGTGGCTGGAGGGCATCCGCGACGCGGGCGGCGCGGTGTTGCTGATCACGCATGACTTCGGTGTCGTCGCGCGTCTCGCCGACCGCGTGGCGGTGATGTACGCCGGAAAGCTCGTCGAGACGGCCGACGTGCGGACGGCGTTCCGATCGCCCAAGCATCCGTACACGTACGGCCTGCTCCAGAGCCTGCCGCAGTTCGCCGAGGGCGGACGCCTGCGGGCGATGCCGGGCCAGCCGCCGGACCTCTCGACGCTCCCCCCGGAGTGCCCCTTCCTTCCGCGCTGCAACAAGGCGATCGCGGTCTGTCGCACGGAGCCGGCGCCGCCGCTGCTGGAGATGGACGACGCGCCGGACCACCTCGCCGCGTGCTTCAACCCGATGGCGGTCGGTCTGCGCGACTAGCGGCCCCGAGGTGCGCCGTCAGCGCCGGGTGCGCGTGTGACGCGGGGCGAGGGAGGCGAGCTGCACCACGAGCAGCTCGATCGCGAGCTCGTCCGTGTACTTCCCCGTCTTGATGGAGTGGTCCGTCGCCTCGACGGCGCGGAGCGCAGCTTCGGCGGCCCCGCGATGCGTCGAACGCGCCTGGCGCATCAGCTTGGTGAGCGGGAAGCCGCGCGTCTTCGTGATGCTCGCGACGTCCTCCTGTGAGCCGCGGCCCTCGAGGATCTCGGTCGCGCGCACGAGCAATCGCAACTGGCGCGCGACCAGCAGCTGGACGTGCGCCGGCGTCTCCGACCCGTCATCGAGCATCCGCCGGAGGAGCTTGAGCGCGTTCGCCGCGTGGCCTTCGACGATCGCGTCGACGAGATCGAAGATGCGCTCCTCGCGCACCACCGGCGTCAGCAGCCGGACATCGTCGGCGGTGATGGTGCGGCCGTCGGCGTAGGTCGCGAGCTTCTCCAGCTCGGCGGCGAGTGCGCGGAGGTTGGCGCCGACCATCTCCGCCATCGCCTCGATCGCCTGGGGCTGGATCGAGATGCCCCGCCGCACCGCGCGGTCCTGCAGCCACTGGGCCACCTCGGACGGGCCGCCGCGCGCCCACGTCTTGAGTTCCTGGAACTCGGTCACGGTGACGTTGGGGCGCTGCTTCAGCGCGCCGAGCAGCGGCGAGCGCGCGACGGAGCTGTCCCGGTCGTCGCGCTTCGGCGACTCGATGAGCACGACGTGGTTCGTCTCCGGCATCGATGGGAGGAAGTCGAGGAACGGCTGCCAGGTGTCGACGAGCCCGCGGCGGCTGCCGAGCGAGGTGAGCAGGTTCTCCACGACCACGAGGCGGACCGGGGCGAGGAACGGGAGCGCCGAGGCGTGCTGGATCAGCTCGGACGGCGACAGGTTGCGCCCCGGGATGGTCGTCGTGTTCGAGGCGAGGGAGCCGTCGGTATCGAGCGTGTCGCGCAACGAGCGCAGCGCCTCGGAGGCGCGGAACTCGTCGGGACCGAAGAGCACATGCAGCACGAGTCATCCCCCGCCGTCGCGTCCGCCTGTCGCGCCGCACTCATCGGAGCCGGCCGGTCAATCGGTCAGTCGATCTCCAGCTGCCAGCCCAGCCACGCGGCGAGCGTGGTGCCGGCGAAGATCGCGGTGCTGACGCCGAGGGTGGGGAGGATCCCGGCGTCACCTGCGGTGGCCTGGTAGCCGGCCCAGCCGAGGCCGAGCAGTGCGCCCGGGATCGGCAGCCAGCGCGGGAAGCGCGGATCCTCGTCGTCCACGAGCGCGGTGCGAAGCAGTTGCTTCGGTGTCACCGGCCCCGACGTGCCGTCGCGCGAGGGTTCCTCGTGCGGCTCGTCGTCGACCGGCTGCGGCTCGCGTTCGTCGTCGGTGATCATCGTGCTCCCGGGGTCGACGCCTCGGACCGCCCGCGGCGGAGGGGCCTAGACCGCTGGCATCGATGGTATGGCGGGCGCGTCGGGAGCGTCGATGTCGGGACGGCCGTCCCCCGGCGCGCCGTCCTCGAACGGCGTGGCGCGATCGGCGCGGAGCCAGGCGAGGTAGGCGATCGCGATGACGGCGACGAGGCTGGCCGCCAGCGCCGTGAGCGTCGGGCGGAAGCCGAGGCGGTCGACGCCGAGGGCGACCACCGGCGTGACGATCACGCTCAGCAGCCCGCTGATGAGGTTCGACACCGAGATCACGCTTGCCCGGACTGCCTCCGGGGTGCGTCGCGCGAGGTACTCCGTGAAGTGCGGGTACATCACGTTCCACCCGAGCGAGGGGAAGATGAAGAGCGGGAACAGCCACGCCGTCCCCGGCACCGCGGCGACGAGGGCGATCGCGCTTCCGACCGGCATCAGCCAGAAGACGCGGCTGAGGCCGAGCCGCGCGCCCACCCGCTCGGACATCCACGACCCGATCGCGCCGAGGCCGGTCTGCGCGGCGACCCCGATCCCGATGCCCCACAGCGGGATGCCCGCGTCCCGCAGGAACGGCTGCTGGAAGACGCCCATCGTGGCGATCGCGGTCGTCGTCGCGGTCATCAGGACCATCAGCCAGAACAGCGCGGGCGTCCGCACGGTCAGCGCGACGGCGCGTCGTCCCGTCTCGAAGTACGCGTGTCGCTCCTCGGTGCGTGGCGGCTCCGTGAACAGCCAGGCGAGGAGGATCGCCGGCGTCGTCGCCACCGCGCTGAGGAGGAACGGCACCCACAGCGGGAACCAGTTCACGAGCAGTGATCCGACGATCGTGAAGGCGCCGATCCCGCCCATCACCAGGGCGTTCAGGCGGCCGTAGTACTTCGTGAAGTCGCGTTCGCGCCCGACCACCTTGAGTGAGTCGTAGAGCATCGCGGAGTCCGCCCCGGAGAACGATGTCTCCGCCGCGGCGAAGAACGCGTATGCCGAGAGCAGCACCCAGAGCGACGAGCTGGTCCCGAACGCGAGGAAGGCGAAGACGACGCTGGTGGTGCCGATGAGCAGGCTCACGCGTCGCCCGAAGCGGTCCGCGATCATGCCGGTGGGGAGCTCCGTGGCGATGACGACGGCCGAGAACACCGCCTCGAAGATCAGCGCTTCGCCGAGCGTCAGCCCGCGCTCGTCGGTCAGGTAGATGACCCAGATGCCCTCGCCGAACCACGCCCAGCGCAGCACCCACCACCACGGGAGGAGGCGCAGGTTCCGCTGCATGCGCGGGTGTGCCGAGGGGCCGGCGCCGGAGGGCGCGTTCAGGCTCATGATCCGTGAACGCTGCCGCGTGGCGGTGGGTTGCCGCTCGCCGTTCGAGGGGCGCGCCTAGGGGAAGAGGTCGAGCGCCATCTCGCGCACGATCTCGGTCGCGTGGCCCTCGCCGCGGTCGTACTCGTAGCCGCGCACGAGGGCGACCGGGATCGCGTCGAGCTTGCCCATGACCATCTCGGCCGCGCCCGAGATCTCGTCCGCCACGCAGATCGTCGTGACGCGCAGTTCGCGCCCATCGAGATCGCGCTGGCCGACGTAGTCGCGGAACGGGAGCATCCCCGCCACGCCGATGGCGACGTTCGTCTGGCCGTGCCGCCACGGCCGGCCGAAGGTGTCCGTCATCACGACGGCGACCTCGATGCC
The DNA here is from genome assembly GCA_020634075.1 of Dehalococcoidia bacterium. Classification (GTDB taxonomy): domain Bacteria; phylum Chloroflexota; class Dehalococcoidia; order UBA2979; family UBA2979; genus W-Chloroflexi-9. Next base: position 9,850 of record JACKCJ010000034.1, read on the forward strand.
CAGCCGCTCGCGGAGGCCGTCGCGGATCGCGCGGCAGGAGGCGTCCGGGTCGACCGGGAGCAGGCACACGAGGTCCTGCCCGCCGACGTTGGATCCGTCGACGCCGGAGTTGGCGGCCTTGAAGCCGTGGTGGGTCTCAGTGATGAGCACGCCACCGACCTGCCGGATGACGCGCTTCGACTCGCGGAGGACTGCCTCGACGATCCTCGGGTCTTTCTCCGTGCGCTCGGCGTAGGCCTGCGCGAACGGGCTCGGGACGAAGTCGGAGAGCGGCAGGACGCGTCCCTCCGCCTTCGAGACGATGCGCTGGGTGATCACGACGACGTCGCCGTCTTCGATCGGCGTGCCCTGGGCCGCCGTCGCGTCCACGATGATCGCGACGAGGTCATCGCCGTTCTGCACCATGGGGATGCCACGCACGCCGATGATGCGGACGTCGGGAGGGGTGTCGGGCATGTCGGCCTCGTCTCGGCGCCTCGGCGCCGTCGCTGCTGGAACGAACCGGTGGAGGCGTCCCCTACGGCTTCACGTCGGGAATGCCGGTGACCTTGATGGCGCCGTGCGCCTTGTAGCGCCCATTGATGCCGATGACGAGGGTGGTGATGCCCTCGACGAAGCGCGAGAAGCGGAGCGGGCCGGCGTCGACGGCGCGGCAGCCCTCGATCTGGTTCGCCAGGGCCATCACCGTGTCCTTCGCCTCGCCGTTGCCGCCGGTGACGAGGATGTCCGACTCGATGTGGGCCTGCGGGTCGAGGAGTACGTCGGCGGGGAGGTTGTGGAATGCGCCGATGACGGTGGAGTCCGGCAGGATTTCCGCCGCCTCCTCCGTGGCCGAGCCGGCGGGGACATCGATCGGGCGGGGGCCCTTGTCGAAGTAGACGGGGACGACCGCGTCGACGACGACCTTGCCGGCGAGGGCGTCGCGAAGCCCCTCGAGCGTCGGGCGGTGCGCGCTGTATGGGACGACGACCACGACGATGTCGGCATCGGCGACCGCGCCGGCGTTGTCGCTTCCGGAGACCCGGTCGTTCCCGAGCGAGGCGGCGAGTTCCGCCCCGGACTCCGCGCCGCGCGCGGCGTCGCGAGAGCCGAGGATCACCGTGTGGCCGGCGAGGGCAAAGCGCGTCGCGAGACCGCGGCCCTCCGGGCCGGTCCCGCCGATGAGGGCGATCGTGTGAGGCATGCGTGTCCTTCCCGCCGCTCCCGCGGGCGCCGGGAGACCGCTGGACGCTCTCCCGCTCGCGGACGCGTCGCTATCCTCGCAGCGATCCCGTCGGACGAGAAGCCCCGTCCGGCGAGCTGACGGGAACCGTGTGACCAGCGCTCCTCCGACCACTCCGCCCGGCGTCGCCATCGCCGCGCACCGTCTCGCGCACACGTACGCCGGCGCGGACGGTCCGCTGCCCGCGCTCGCTCCGGTCGACCTCGAGGTGGCCGAGGGCGAGTTCGTGTCCCTCGTGGGGCCGTCGGGGTGCGGCAAGACCACGCTGCTGCGCGCCGTCGCGGGGCTCCTCGATCCATCCGAGGGCGAGGTCGGGCTGCTTGGGGGTACCCCCGTCGAGGCGCAGCGCGCGCGACGGATCGGCCTGGTCGCGCAGGATCCCGGGCTGCTGCCGTGGCGGACGGTCGAGCAGAACGTGCGACTGCCGCTCGAGGTGACGGGGGGACAGGGCGACGTCGCGGGGATGCTCCGCCAGGTCGGCATCGCCGGGTTCGAGCACTACCGCCCGGCGGAGCTCTCCGGTGGCATGCGACAGCGCGTCGCCCTCGCGCGGGCGCTCGTGCACCGGCCGCGCGTGCTGCTGATGGACGAGCCGTTCGGCGCGCTCGACGAGCTCTCGCGCGAGGCGATGCGCGTCGAGCTGTTGCGGCTGTGGGAGGCCGAGCGCATCACGGTGCTCTTCGTCACCCACGCCGTCCGCGAGGCGGTCCTGCTCTCGGACCGCGTGCTCGTGATGTCGCCGCGCCCCGGTCGCGTCGTCGCCGACATCCGGGTCGACCTCCCACGCCCGCGCGCGCCGGAGATGGAGGAGTCCCCCGCCTTCTTTGACGCAGTCCGGTCGATCCGTGCAGCGCTGACGGTGGACGCCTGATGTCACTCGCGCGCCGCCTCGCCTGGCTCGTCGGCCCTCCGCTCGTCCTCGGTGCGCTGCTGATCGCCCTCTGGGAGCTCTGGGTCGACGTGCGCGGGATCAGCTTCTGGGTGCTGCCTCCTCCCTCCGACGTGGTCCGCGCGTTCTTCGCCGAACCCGACCGCTACCTCGAGGCGCTCGTGGAGTCGCTGGTCACGGCGACCGGCGGGCTCGTGCTCGCGAGCGTCGTCGCGTTCGGCCTCGCGGTGGTGATGGCGCATTCGCGCATCCTCGAACGCGCGATCTACCCGCCGGCGCTGCTCGTGAAGGTCACGCCGATCGTCGCGGTGTACCCGCTGCTGATGATCTGGTTCGGCTTTGGCGTGTGGCCGCGCGTGATCGTCGCCGCGCTGATCACGTTCTTCCCGATGCTCGTGAACGCGATGGTGGGGCTGAGGTCGGTGGAGCCCGCCGTCCTCGACGTGATGCGCGTCCTCGATGCGTCCCGCGCGCAGGTGCTGTGGAAGGTGCGGTTGCCCTCGTCGCTGCCGTACGTCTTCGCGGCGCTGCGGATCAGCGTGCCGCTGTCGCTCATCGGCGCGGTGGTCGCGGAGTTCCTCTCGGGCGCCGGTGGGATGGGTCAGCTCATCCTCATCGCGAATGGCGACCTCGCGACCGACGAGCTCTTCGCGGCGGTGTTCGTCCTTGCCGCCGCCGGGATTGGCATGACCGCGATCGTCTCGTATGTTGAGGCCCGCGTCCTCGGCTGGACCGCCGCGGAACGCCAGCAGATGGGTGCGTAGTGCCCGCGTGACGACGGTAGACGCGGATACCCCCATCCCTCGCAACGTTCGCGTGTAGCGCCCGGACAAGGTTCGGATGCACGCACCGGTACACCGGGAGTGTGTCCGCATGTCCGCACGTCTGCGCGTCCCTCGCGCCCTGAGTCTTGTCGTCCTCGCGATCGTCGCGATGTCCACGTTGGTCCTCGCCGCGTGTAGTTCCGAGGACGACGCAACGCCCG
>JACKCJ010000035.1 GCA_020634075.1 Dehalococcoidia bacterium
CCCCACACATAGTCCTTGAATCTGGAGTCGACTCCAGGTCCATGCTGGGACCATGGTGGCTGCGCCGCAGGAAGCACCTCTCAAGATCGGGGATGTCGCCCGACTCGCCGAGCTGTCGATCGACGCGGTCCGGTTCTACGAGCGCGAGGGGCTGCTCGGCCGCGTTCGCCGGACGCCGGCAGGGCAGCGCCAGTATGACGCCGAGGCGGTGCGCCGCCTGGCGTTCGTCCGTCGCGCCACGGCGCTCGGCTTCTCGCTCGCCGAGGTGAAGGGGTTGTTCACGTTACGGGTGTCGGCGCGCACGCCGTGCGAGCGGGTTCGAGAGCGCGCGCTTGCGAAGCTCACCGACATCGACCAGCGCATCGCCGAGCTGCAAGCGATGCGCGATGCGCTGGCGCGGCTCGCGCACAACTGCAACGAGCCGAGCGCGACCGGCACCTGTCCCTTCCTCGACGAGCTGGCGCGTCCGCTCGGCGCGACTGATACCCCGACCTCCTGCTGCGACTGACCCAACCATGAAGATCCAGCTCCTGTACTTCGAAGGCTGCCCGAACCTCGAGCGCGCGCGCGCCGCGCTCCGCGACGCCATGGCCGCCGAGCAGATCGATCAAGTAGTCGAGGAGGTCGACGTCGAGTCGGCGACGACGCCGGAGTCGCTGCGCGGCTGGGGCTCACCGACGATCCTCATCGATGGCAGGGACCTCACCGGCGCCGCCCGGACGACCGGCGCCGCCTGCCGGCTCTACGCCCACGGGGCGCCGACTGTCGACGAGATCCGCGCGCACCTCGCGGCCGCTCCTCGCTCTTCGGCGGGATCGAGCGGACGCGCCGCTCTCTCGATGCTCGGCGCGATCACCGCCGCGATCGCGGCGTCGGCGTGCTGCCTGGTGCCGGCGGTGCTCGCCGTGGTCGGCCTCTCGGGCGCCGGCTTCGGCGCCGCACTGGCACCCTACCGGCTCTACTTCCTCGCGGCGACCGGCGTCGCGCTGGGCGTCGGCTTCTGGCTCACGTACCGGCGACAGAAAGACGCGTGCGGATGCAGCGTCCCACGCGGTCGTCGCGCCACACGCGTCGCCTTGTGGTTCACCGCGGCCGTTGTGGTCGCGCTCGCCGCCTATCCGCTACTCGGCGACGGCAAGGCGAGCGCTGGCGCGACCGAGGCCCCCGCCAAGGCGACGCTGCAGCTGCAGGTGAGCGGCATGGACTGCGCCGATTGCACGACGACGATCGCCAAGCGGCTCCAGAAGGTGCCCGGCGTCGTCTCCGCGACGGTCGACTTCGACAGCGGCTTGGCCGTCGTGCGCCACGACGGTCGCGACGGCATGCTCGACGCCGCGATCGCCGCGGTCAGAGCGGCCGGCTACTCCGCGAAGGCGGCGCCGTGAGCTGTTGCGGGGAGTCTGCCTCGTGCGGCGATCGCGACCTGGTGCGATCGCGCGCGGCGCTCGTCATCTGGTGCATCCCGGCCGCGCTCGTGTTCCTCGGCATCTTCTGGGCGCAGGCGCGCGGGACGTTGTGGATCCCGTCGTTCATCGTCATGGGGTTGGCGTGCCTGTTCAACGCTCGACGCTGCGGGCGCCTCCATTGCCACATCACAGGCCCGCTCTTCCTCCTCGCCGCGCTGGTCACCCTGCTCGACGCGCTCGCCATCGTCCGCGTTGCCTGGCCCTGGATTCTCGTCCCCGCCGTGACCGGCACTGCGCTCGGGTACGGCCTCGAGCGGATCCGCGGCCTCTACGTGTCGAGGTAGCTTCTCCGGGCCACCGCGGACGGAGACCAATCACCCGTCATCGTACGCTCCTGACCAGACCAACGACCGCCTCGCGCACGTCGGTCGGAACTCCCTGGCGCGTGGCGGAGAAGCGCATGGATGAAGCGGGTCCGCTGCTGGTGACGAGTTCGCTTCCGGACTACCGAGGCTTCCGATCCGTGCCGGTGATCGACGTGATGGGCGTGACGAGCTCGGTCGCTGCGGTGAGCCCCGTGGCGACAACGCCGCCGCACTGAGCCTCCTCGCCACAGTCCGCCGCGCCGTCCCCGGCCAACACCGCAGCCTCTGCGGCGGCGTGCATCTTGCTTCTCCGGTCGTTAAGCAGTTGCGTGATTACTAAGACCCTCAACTGCTGAGACCGAGGAAGTCATGAACGAGCGCGACGGTCGAAGCAGGCGCAACCGCCCCGGCGGGAAGGCTCCAGGATGAAACCTCCGCCGCACATCGAGAAGGTGGGCCTCCTCGGCGCGCTCTTCACGGCAGCGTGCTGCCTTGGCTTCCCGGCGCTCATCTCTCTCGTGACCGCGCTGGGCGTGGCCTTCCTCATCAACGACGCGGTCCTCGCGCCCCTCCTGGTCGGGTTCCTCGCCTTGACCTTGTGGGGCCTCGCGGCCGGCTGGCGCCGTCGTGGCAATCCCTGGCCGCTCATCGTGGGGAGCGTCGCCGCAGCGACGCTCCTCCTCTTCGTCTTCATTCGCCAGTGGCGGCCCGGCGCCTACGCCGCCGTCGCGGGGCTCGTGGTCGCGAGCGTGCTCAACATGATTCGCAGGAGAAGACCCATGCAAGGCAACCGGAAGCAGACCGAGCTCATCCTGACGCTGGTCGCGTTCGTCGTGGCTGCGGTGCCCATCTTCATGCTCCTCCTCGGCGGGATTGTGGCGATGGGCTCGATGGGAATGTCGATGGTGGACGTGACGAAGACGCCGCCCGATCCAGCGATGCAGCCCCAGATGATGCAGGCGATGCATGGATTCATGGCCGGCTACATTCCGTTCGCGCTGCTCCCGGCCCTCATCGTCTTCACCGGGATCTGGTTGTACGCGCGTACGCACTACCCGCGGCTCTTCAATCGAATCGGAGCCGGCATCGCGGCCGGGTTCCTCGCCTCGATCGGGCTCGACGTCGTCCGGCTGATCGGCGTCGCGCTCGGCGCGTTCCCTGGCGGCATGCCGACGATGTTCGGGCAGATGATCCTGGGGCGGACGGACACGAGTCCCAGCGTCCTCCTTGCTGGCTACGCGTACCACGCCCTGAACGGGATGACGTTCGGGGTCATGTACACGTTGCTCGCGGGCAAGGCGCGCTGGCCCTGGGGTATCGCGTGGGGTCTCTTCTTCGAGCTCGGGATGATGACACTGCCGCCTGTGCCAATGATGGCGGGGCCTTTTGGCATCCATGGCTTCTGGCCCGAGCTGTTCATTGCCAGCCTGATCGCGCACGTGGTCTTCGGCGCCCTGCTCGGCGTCCTCGCCGAAAGGTGGGTGCGCCACGAGGGAACCATCTTGGGTGTCCTGAAGCGGAGCGTGCCTGCGGAGCCGGGCGAACCGATCCAGCCTCGGCTCCCCGCGGCCGAGCACGCACGGTAAAGGGGATGCGCATCGACGAGTCATCCGCATGAGAAAGGAGGAGCCGATGCTGCGTCGAAAGTGGATGTTGAGGGCGGTCGCTCGCTGCAAGGAGGGCTGCCCACGCCAGTCCCGGGCATGACGCAAAACTGCCCACCAACCCCAACCTGAAGGAGGAACGACATGGCCGGAGAAACTCCGTACCTCTGCCCGGATGGGTACCTGCGCACCGGCGAGCCCGGGAGGTGCCCCGAGCATCAGAGCCAGTTGCGGCCGGCGACTCATCGCTGTCCTTCGTGCGGCTACGCGGCCCTCGAGGCGAAGCACTGCCCGACCTGCCGCACGCCGCTGACCCAGGTCGGATGATGCGATCGAGGCGACCATGAAGTGCGTGGGACCGACGCTCTCGACGAAGAACATCCAGCGGCTGAGCGAGCTGCTTCGCTTCACGCCCGAGCTGGACGATCTCGCGGCGCGTCTGGCGATCACCGCGAACCCGACGCGCTTGCGCATCTTCTACATCCTCGCCGAGCTGAAGGAGGTCTGTGTCTGCGACATAGCGGACATCCTCGGCGTGACCGTCTCGGCCGTCTCACAGCACCTCGCGAAGTTCAAGGCACTCGGCCTCGTCACCACGCGCCGAGACGCGCAGACCCTCTATTACGCGCTCTCCGCGCATCCCTTCAACCAGGTCTTCAAGGGCTCGCTGCTCGCCGGCGTGGAGGTGTGACGCTTCGTCTCCGAAGGAGGTCTCGATGAACGCGCAACGATCGAATCTCGTCATCCTCGGCTCCGGTTCCACCGCCTTCGCCGCCGCGCTGCGCGCCGAGGAGCTCGGCAAGACGGCCGTCATGATCGAGTCACGAAGCGTCGGCGGCACATGCGTCAACCGGGGCTGCCTCCCGTCGAAGAACCTGATCGAGGCGGCGAAGCTCGTCTACGACGCGCGGCATCCCCGCTATCCCGGGCTGACGCCCGCGCAGCTCGAGATCGACTTCGGCGCGCTCGTCCGGCAGAAGGACGAGATCGTCGCCGGCTACCGGAAGAAGAGGTACGAGAGCCTCCTCGGCGGGAAGTTCCGGATCGAGCACGGGCATGCTCGCTTCCTTGACGCGAAGACCGTCGACGTCGATGGCAGGCGATTCATCGGCGACGCGATCCTGATCGCCACCGGGTCGCGTCCAATAGTTCCCGACATCCCGGGTCTCTCGGAAGTGCCGTACCTGACCAGCGATCTGCTGACGAGCGGCGAGAGCATCGAGCTGACCGAGCTCCCGCGCTCGCTGCTCATCGTCGGAGGTGGCTACATCGCCCTCGAGCTCGGCCAGATGTTCAGCCGGTTCGGCACGGAGGTCACCATCCTCGAGCGCAGCGACGAGCTGCTCGCGGCCGGCTACGAGCCCGAGGTCGGCCCGACGGTGCGGGCGATCTTCGAGGCGGAGGGCATCACGGTCCTGACCCGGACGATCGCGACGGCGGTTCGCAGGGACGGCGATGGTGTGGTCGCCACCTGCGGGACGGACGGCCAGACTCGCGAGCTCCGCGCCGAGCGACTCCTCGTCGCGACCGGGCGCCGTCCCAACACGGACGACATCGGCATCGAACGGGCCGACGTGAGGATCGGCGCCCAGGGCCAGGTCGTCGTCGACGATCATCTCCGCACCAGCGTGCCGCACATCTTCGCCGCCGGTGACGTCATCGGACGCGAGCAAGGAAGCCAGATGGCGACGCCGATCGGAGGTCAGGACGGCGGGATCGCCGCCCACAACGCGCTGTCGAGTGAGCCGCCCCGGAAGGTAAATCACCGGGTCGTTCCGCGGGCGATCTTCATCGATCCGCCGCTGGCCGTGGTCGGCATGGCCGAAGAGGCCGCGGTGGCCGCCGGGCATCCCTGTTGGTGCAGGGCGACGCCGATGTCGGTGGTGCCGAGGGCCGGCGCGATCCGGGACACCGCAGGCTTCGTGAAGATGGTGGCGGACGCCAGGACCGACGAGGTGCTCGGCGTGACGATGATCGGGAACGGCGCCGCCGAGGTCATTCACGAAGCAGCGATGGCGCTGCGCTTCCGCGCCACGCTGCACGACTTCATCGAGCTCCTGCACGTGTACCCGACCATGGCCGAGGCGCTGAAGGTCGCGGCCATCTCGCGATACAAGGACCCCTCGAAGCTCTCCTGCTGCGCCGAGTGAGGTCGCACTTCCCGCTTGACTCCTGGACCGCGGTCCAGGCGCAGGCTTGGATGCATGCTGATGTCGATCGGTGAGGTCGCGCGAGCCGCGGGCGTGGTCGTCGACACGATCCGCTTCTACGAGCGCGAAGGCCTGATCCCGGTTCCGTCACGCGGCCCCGCGAACCAGCGCAGGTATCCGGCCGCGACGGTCGCGCGCGTGCGCTTCATCCGTCGCGCAAGGCGGCTCGGCTTCAGTCTCGGGCAGATCGGTCGGCTCCTCGCGCTTCGAGTCGACTCGACAACGAGCGCCGGCGTCGTGCGGCATCGCGCGCTGGACGCGATCTCCGAGATCGACGAGAAGTTGCGCCTGCTCGCGGAGATCAGATCGTCGCTGCGAGGACGAGCCCGCCGGTGCGATGCGGCAGCCGTTCACCCGCGGCGACGGAAGAGACCGATCGTGGGATGAGACCTGAAGTCGTCCTCCAGTACATGGTGTAGTTCATCGGGTACGCCGCCGTGATCGTCTCGGCTCGACCAGTCCGTACTGCTTCAACCGCCGCCAGAGCGTGTTGTCGCTGATCCCGAGCGCGCGGGCGGTCGCAGGACGATCGCCGTCCAGCCGGGCGAGCGTCGCGAGGATGTGCCCTCGCTCCAGCTCGGCGAGTGTGGTGACCTGGCCGTCGTCGGCGTCGTGTGCGCGCGGCGCCGGCTGGCGGATCTCCGGTGGCAGATCGGCGGCCTCGATCCGCGGCTTGCCTTCGGCGAGCACGACCGCACGCTCGATCGCGTTCTCGAGCTCGCGGACGTTTCCGGGCCAGTCATGCGCCATGAAGAGGTCGAGCGCCTCGGCGCCGAGCGCACACGGACCGCACTGATTCTCGCGGCACGAGCGCGCGATGAACGCACGAGCCAGCGGCAGGATGTCGTCACGCCGGTCGCGCAGCGGCGGGATCTCGAGCGCGACGACCCGCAGCCGGAAGTACAGGTCCTTGCGGAACGTGCGCTCGGCGACCATCGCGGCGAGATCGCGGTTGGTCGCGGCGATGAGCCGGACGTCCACCGCCACGTCGCGCGTCGCCCCGACCGGTCGAACGGTGTGCTCCTGGAGCGCGCGCAGGAGCTTCACCTGGACCGCGCTCGAGGTCTCCGCGACCTCGTCGAGGAAAAGCGTGCCACGGTGGGCGGCCGCGAAGAATCCCGCATGATCGCGGACCGCGCCGGTGAAGGCCCCCTGCACGTGCCCGAACAGCTCGCTCTCGAGCAGGGTCTCGGACAGCGCGCCGCAGTTGATCGCCTGGAAGGGCTTGCGGGCGCGAGAAGAGCGCGCGTGGATGAAGCGCGCCAGCAGTTCCTTTCCGGTGCCGCTCTCCCCGGTGACGAGCACGGTCGCATCGCTCGCGGCAACGCGCTCCGCGAGGGCGAGCACCCGTCGCATCGGGGAGCTGCGCGCGACGATGGTGGCTTCTGGCTTCGACCCCAAGATGGTGAAGACCGTACCCCAAAATGGTGAATCAAGCGACGCCGGTTCTGCCACATGCCCATGGATTCCATGGGTTCGGTCGCGGCACGCCCCTTGAACATCCAGTGAGCATGACAAGCCATGAACGCCCGAGCGACCGCACCGAGTGGACCCTGCAGATCGAGGGGATGACGTGCGGCCATTGCGCCACGACCTTGGATCGGTCCCTCCGCCGCGTGCCCGGCGTCGTCGAATCGTCGACGGTCTACGAAGACGGCGTGGCGCGCGTCATCACGAGCGGCCCGGTTGCCGCGGCGACGCTCTCCAGTGCGATCATGTCGAAGGGCTATCGGGTGGTCGGCGAGTCGCACCGCCCGCTCGGCGGCCCACGTCTCGACGGGGAGCAGACGCTCGACCTGCTGATCGTCGGTGGTGGGTCGGCCGCCTTCGCGGCGGCGATCCGGGCCGCCGACCTCGGGGCACAGGTGGCGATCGTGGAGGCGGGGGCGATCGGCGGCACGTGCGTCAACATCGGATGTGTTCCCTCGAAGACCATGATCCGTGCGGCGGAGGTAGCGCACCGCGCGGGCCACCACGCCTTCGCGGGCGTTCGCGCGCGCGTCGAGGCGCCTGATCTCGCCGCGATCGTCGGGCAGAAGGATGCCCTCGTCGCCGAACTCCAGCAGGCGAAGTACTGGGACGTCCTCGCGGCGTATCCGTCCGTGATGCTCCTGCGCGGGCACGCCCGGTTCCGCCCGGACGGCACGATCGAGGTCGATGGTCAGCCGGTCGCCGCCCGGAAGATCCTGCTGGCGACCGGCGCCTCCCCGTGGGCGCCGCCGATTCCCGGGCTGGACGAGACCCCGTATCTCACCAGCACCGACGCGCTCGCGCTGCAGGAGCTGCCGAAGCGCCTCGTCGTGATCGGCGGCAGCGCGGTCGGCCTCGAGATCGCGCAGCTGCTGGCCCGCCTCGGATCTGCCGTCAGCGTCGTGGAGGCGATTCCGCGGCTGGTCCCCGCCGAGGACGAGGAGGTTTCGGCTGGCCTCACCGAGGCGCTGCAGGCCGAGGGGCTCACGATCCACGCAGGCGTCACCGTCCGCCGGGTCGCCGGGCGCGCCGGTGACATCCGCGTCGAGATCGACGACCACGGCGCCGTGCGCACGCTGCACGCCGACCAGCTGCTGGTCGCCACCGGCCGGCGACCGAACACGCGCGGGATGGGGTTCGAGGAGGTGGGCATCCGCCTCGGCAAGAAGGGCGAGGTTATCGTCGACGAGCACCTCGAGACGACGCGCCCGGGCGTCTACGCGGCCGGCGACGTGATCGGCGATCCGGCCTTCGTGTACGTCGCTGCGTACGCAGGCAACCTCGCGGCGAGCAACGCGCTCGGCGACAATGCGGGGCGCTACGACCTTCGCGTCGTTCCGCGGGTGACCTTCACGGACCCGGCGGTGGCCTCGGTCGGCCTCACCGAAGCCCAGGCGCGCGCGCAAGGCATCGACGTCGCGGTCTCGCGCCTGCCGATGGCGTACGTCCCGCGCGCGATCGCCGCGCGCGACACGCGCGGCCTGATCAAGCTGGTGGCCGACAAGGCGACCAACCTCCTGGTCGGCGCGCACATCGTGGCTCCGGAGGCCGGGGAGATGATCCAGCCGGCCGCGATGGCGATCCAGTTCGGCATCCGGATCGACGAGATCGCCAGGATGCTGCACCCGTACCTCACCAACGCCGAGGGCCTCAAGCTGGCCTGCCAGGTGTTCGAGAAGGACGTGGCGAAGCTCTCGTGCTGCGCCGCGTGAGCCGTGCCGCGGAGCCACGCCGATGGTGAGCGACGGCGAGCTGATGCAGGCGTACCTCGACGGCGATGCCGCGGCGTTCGAGGCGCTGTATCGCCGCTACGATCGGCGCGTCTACGGGTTCTTCTTCCGCGCGCTGCGCGATGCCGCGCTCGCCGAAGATCTGCTCCAGCGGACCTTCCTAAAGCTGCACCGGGCGCGCGCGCGCTACCGCCGTGAGCTCGCGGTGGGTGGTTGGATCTTTCGCATCGCGTACAACCTGTACCGTGACGAGCTCCGGCGTCGCGGCCGTCATCCGGAGGAGGAGCTGCCGGATGACGAGCGCCTCGGGATCGCGGCGCACGCTGCGGATCCGTGGCGTGACCGCGCCCGCTTGGTTCGCGCGGCCGTCGACGGCCTCCCCGAGTCCCAGCGAGAAGCAATTCTCCTCTGCAAGTACCAGGAGCTGACCTACGAGGAGGCTGGGGCGGTGACCGGGGTGAACCCCGACGCGATCAAGCTGCGGGTGTTCCGGGCGCTGCGATCGCTGCGCGAGCGCTTTCGCCACGAGGTGGGTTCGCACGGCGAAACGCCGGGGCCGCGCCAGCGTACTTGACCCTGTATGGACCTCCTGCTCGGCATCGGCTGCTGCGGCGTCCCGGCCGGCGACATACAGGCGTTCCTCGTGGTCCTGCTGGGGCTCACGGTGACCGTGGCGGTCGCGTGGCGCTGGCTGGAGCGCCGCCGCCGCGCGCGGCTCGAGCGGTGGGAGGAGCGATGACCGAGCCGTGCCCCGCGGTGGTGCCGCACCTCGCCGACGCGGCAGTCGGGCGAGCCGACCCGGTGGTGCGACGGGTGGTCGACGAGCACGTCGCCCGCTGTCCAACCTGCGCGGACGAGCTGGCCGAGCTCACCGCGGCGTGGCGCGACCTCGACCGCTGGGAGGCGCCGGCGCCCCCCGCCCGGGCGGAGATCGAGCTGTTCGCGCGCGTGCGCGCGGAGCTCGCCGCGCCGCACGAGCCCCGCTCCGTCGCGGCATCGCTCGCCCTCGGCCTCGTGGCCGCGTCGGTAGCGGCCGCCGCGATCCACCTGCGCGCGCCGGTCGCGGCGGGGAGCTTCTCCCTGCTGGTGTGCGGCGGAATCTGGACCGTCGGGTTCGCGCTGGCCTTCCACGTCGTCCTCGCGCGCCGCCCACAGCGCGGCGCGCGCGCCGCGCTGTGGGCATCGGCGGTGCTGGTCGTGCTGTCGCTGGCGTGTCCGGTGGGCCCGCTCGCCGATGCCTGCCAGGGTTCGACCGTGCTCGCGCGGCTGCTGGGCCGCGGCGACGGCGCCTTCTTCGCGGTGGGCCTGCTCTACGGGCTGGTGCCCACCGTGCTTGGCCTCGCCGTCACCCGGCCGCACGGGCAGCGCGGCCTGGTCGCCGCGCTCCCCGTGGTGCTGGCGATCGCGGCGTTCGAGCTACCCGTCTTCTACCTGCAGTGCCGGCCGTTCGCGGCCGGCGCATTCGCGACCACGCTGGCCGGCGCGCTCCTCGGAGCGGGCGTGGCCAGCCTGACCGACCTGCGCTGGCTCGCGCGTCCCGCGCGGACCATCTCCTGACATTCGAATGGAGGATCCATGGCATCGCTCACCCCCATCACCCCCACTTCCGACCGCGCCGCAAAGCCGACGCGCGCCGCGCGCGCCGGGCTGCTCGGAGCCGTCGTGGCGGCCTTCGCCGCGTCCGCGTGCTGCATCTTGCCCGCCGTGCTGGCCGTCGTCGGGCTCTCGGGCGTCGGTCTCGCGGCCGCGCTCGAACCGTACCGGCCCATCTTCCTCGGCGGCACCGTGCTGCTCCTCGGCGCGGGGTTCTACCTGACGTACCGCCGGCCGCGTCGCGCCGATCCCGAGCCCGCGTGCGAGACGGAGTGCGGCGTCTGCGAGAAGCCGCGCGTCGCGCGCTCGGGCAAGTGGATGCTGTGGATCGCGACCGTGCTCGTCGCCGTCTTCGCGGCCTACCCCTACGCCGCAGGCGCGTTCGCCGAGACGACGGCGAGGGGGTCCGCCGAACGTACCGCCGACGCCACGACCGTCCGCATCCGCGTCGAGGGCATGACGTGCAAGGCGTGCGCGACCGGGATCGCAGCGGGGCTGGCCGAGGTCGACGGCGTCGTCGACGCCAAGGTCGAGTACGAGCAGGGCTACGCCGTGGTCACGTACGACCCCGCGCGCGTCGCGCCCGAGGCGCTGGTGCCCGTGATCGACGACCTCGGCTACCGGGCCACCGTGGCGCGCTGACGCGGGGACTCGGTACTACTCGACGCCGTACTTGTGCTTCCACGCGACCAGCGTGCTCGGCACGACGCCGAGCCACTTCGCGGCGTGGGCCTGCTTCGGGAACGCGCGGAGCGCGAGCAGCCGTTCGACGTAGGCTTCCAGCTCGCGGAAGTTCTCCGGCCACGCGCGCGCCTCGATCGCGCGCAGGTCGGGCGGCGTGAGATCGAGGTCCATGCGGCCGAGCCGGATACACACGTCGTTCCGCAGGTGGGCCGCGAGCTCGCCCAGCTCGGACCTGCGCTCGGCCAGCGTTGGGATCGGGATGATCGTCGTGCCGGTCAGCAGCGACTCGGGGAGCACGGCGGCGAGGCGCGTGCCGGGCGGGACGATCACGGTCAGCCGGACCTGATGGCTCCACGTGGCGAGCCAGTCGAAGATCGGAGCCTTCCGCGCGGGCAGGGCGTCGGCAGGGATCACGATCGTGCCGTACGCGGCTCGGTCGAGCAGCTTGCGCTGCTCGCGTTCGGTGCCGAGCGTGCTGACGACCTCGAACGGCCAGGTGGCCCGCGAGGAGGCGTCGTGGAGCGCGCGCGCGACGGCGAGCGCGCCGCCGCCGGGCGGTTCGATGAGCGCGATGTGGCGGCGCTCGCCGGCGGCGCGGAGCACGCCCTCCACGGTGACCTGGAAACCGTCGCCGAGGCCGAAGTACCGCTGCATCTGCGCGCGAGCGCGCCGGCCGCCCTCGCTGTAGGCGACCAGCGGGATCGAGGCGATCCGGAACGACAGGCCGGGCACCAGCTCGAACATCGTGCGCCGCTCGTCACCGACGAAGATGCCGTTGCGCGAGTCGCGGTCGAACACGATCCACCGACCGTTGCGTAGCTCGATCGTCGCGTGCCGATCGGAGACGTGCGGGTTGTCGATCACGATCGAGCCGGCGCCGTGCTCGTGGATCTGCGTGCGGCCGATCCAGTACAGCTCGCGCCCGGCGAGCACGTAGTCGAACGACGTGCCGACGATGCGGATCCCGACCACCGCGTCGTTGAGGATCCAGCTCTGCCGCTCCTGCGGCGGTAGGCTCGCCGTGCCCTGGCTCATCGCTGTCTGTGGTACCGCCGCCGGGCCCATGCGGGGAACCCCCGACGCGACGCTCTGTCTCACCCCGCAGCGGTGACTCGTCGATCGGCGTAAGCGATCCCGCCGGGTTGCAACGCCATTCGTTCAATGCCCCCGCCCGAAAACCTGTTTCGTTGAACGCCTTTCGAGGAAGAAGGCACCGGGGCCGCCCCATAAGATGGCCGACGACAGCGACCCGGAGCGGCACGACGACGCCGGCCACCGTGGTGCCCCAACGATGCCGACCCCGCGCAAGCAGACCCCGCCGAGCCCACTCGTGATCGAGATCGACGCCGTCTGCCAGTCGTTGCGCGCGGCGCTGGCTGCCGCGCGCGGCGCCCGGCGCGTGAGCGAGCCCGAGGTCGTCGCGGCCGTGCTG
>JACKCJ010000036.1 GCA_020634075.1 Dehalococcoidia bacterium
GCCTTCCCGTGCGGCACCTTGCAGATGGTCGCCCAGCACGGCGCCAACGTGGCCGAGATGCACCCCGACGCGGTGCTCTGCAACTCGGACCGGAGCGCGCTGTGGCCCGCGTCGCCGTTCGCCGCGCGCGACGCCGTCGCGACCGCGTGTGGCGCGGCGCTCGAGAAGCTCCAAGAGCAGGTCCCCGATGCGCGTGAGGACGGAGTCGATCCGGCCGACCTCGGCGCGGGGCCTCGCGCCGTGGATGGCGACGACGCGCCCCCTCCGGTCCAGACACGTGGGCTCGAGTCGCCCGTCGAGAGCGCGGCTCGGGAGCACACGGCCCGGCTCGTGATCCTGCGCAACCAGGACGCGCGGCGCCACAAGCCCGAGCCCGACACGTAGCTCGGCTCGGTCGGCCCTCGAGGCCACGCGCGGCTCGGTGACGGCCCGAGCCGCGCACCGGTCCGTTCGAATTGCAGGGAGCCGACCGGATGGCGGTGTTTCCCGCTGGGATCGGCGCCCGCCGGACCAACCGGACGAGCTGGCGGGCGCACGGTGGGCCAGAAACCGGCGTCGGACGTCCGCGATCCGTCGCCCCCCGCCCCTCCCGAGGTCCCGCACCTCGGACAGATCTTCGCAAGCACGCCGGTTGAGGGACCGGATCGAAGCGGCGAAAGAGGTCGTCGACGGCACCAAAGAGACCCCGGGTGCGATCATCTTGTCGTCCCTCATCGGCGGGCCGGTGCAGCAATCCGCTCCCGCGGGACGTGAGATGGACGTCGATGGGCTCCGGGCGCGGGCCTACGGCCTCGAGCGGAGCCGCGCTTCGCAGCACTCCAACGCCCGTTGTCATCACCGTCTGGGAGACCCCGGGTGCAATCATCCTTCTCCACGCCGACGGGCTCCGGGCGGGTGGCTGCGGCCTCGAGCGGAGCGCGGCCCAAAGCATCGCAGCGTCCGTTGTCATGACGGTCCGAGAGACCCTGGGTGCGATCACCTCCATCTCCGATCATCATCTCTATGGACGTTGTCATCGCCGTCCGGGAGACCCTGGGTGGGATCATGCCTTCGCACGTGGGCCGATCTGCACCCTACTTGACTGAGATGCGCATTGCTCGGTGCCAGAAGTCAATCCGGGTTGGGGTCATGCTCTCCTCATCCAATGTCCAAGACAGGTGGGCTCGATAGGGCTCAAGATCGAGCTCAACTGCCTGCGAAACAGTGCCCGCCTCTAGCGCAGGACATCGAATCAAATAAAAAGTGCCCGTAGCGAACTTCACCGCGGCCGAAACAGTTGAGTCTAGGCGCTCCCACTCTTCCTCGGCATTGGCAGGCGTCTTGTAATCGGAGGCAATCTCCGTAGCCAGTTGCCCAAGAGCCGACTCCAGGTCAGGCCGAAGCGGTATCAGGGCATACACGCGTTGTCTACGATCAGGCTCGAAGGCCAGTAGGATTGCGAGGAGCCGCTTTCCAGTGGAGACGTCGCGCACGAGGCCGGAGACCGGACCGTCGTACCAGTCTAGGTGCTGAATACTCGCTAGTTCGAGGGACGCAGATGCCATTTGGAAGTTGACTTCAGTTTCAGCGAACTCTGAACACTAGATTGAACTCAACTGCGACGGCTGGATCTACTGGATCGGGGAGATGAACCGTGTAGTGGTCTGGCGCCCGACCCGTCTTCTCGACGCTAAAGAGCGCGTAGACCTCTTCCACCGGGGCCCGGCGGGCGGCCCGGTCAGAGCGCCCGGAGATGCGCTGCCTGAAACGGACCGACACTCCAAACGGGAACCCGCTCGCTCTGGCGCGCGACGCGTCCGCCTGCAGCTCAGCCGGGCTCTCAGGCCCCTCTCCGAAGCGAACGAACCAGCCCCTTCCCGGCGGATTGCATGGGCCGGTCGTGTCCTGCCCCAAGCTACCTTCGGCAAGCTCATTCCCGACCAGGACGGCAGCGCAAGCGATGGCGGCAGTTAGGAGAAGGCTCGCAGCAGCGCTCGCCTGGAGTTGGAGGATATCTTGTCCCAAGGCCGCGACCTCGGTCTCACCGAAGAACACCCGGCCGCTCGGGTCCCGAGAGCGGAAGGGGGCAGAGCCTGCGAACGCGTACGTGTGGAACGAGTCCGGTTGGCGCCGTCTCCCCCCAGCGCCGTCGTGCGAGAAGAACCGCCCCGTCCTCGGATCATACCGCCGAGCCCGTACGTAGTACCCAGCCCCCGCCTCCTCCCACATCCCCTGGAACCGCGGCCCACCCTCAACCGGCAACCCCGCCAGCCCGCCATCGACCCGTCGCTCATTTCCAAACCCGTCGTAGTGCACCCTCCCCGTGCTCGAGCCGCTCTGATCGACGAGCCCGATCACCGACCCCATCGCGTCGCGCAGGAAGTACACCGGCTCGGTCGACCCGGCGTCGAACCGCGCCAGCGCGTGCTCCCCCTCGTAGACGTACCCAGCCGCGGCACCACCGGCTCCGTCATCCGTCAGATGGGGTGAGTCCAGCCCCGAAGCCAGCCCCGGCGCCGTGGCAAAGGCCATCGCGCTCAGCAGCACGGCCCCCGCGAACACCTGCCGCTCGGTGCGCCGCCCCTCGGCGTCGAAGGCGAATCGCGTGCTCTGCCCGGTGCCCGCCTCATCGATCGCGACGACGTGGTCGTCGGCGTCGTACGTGAACGTCAGGTCGCGCCCGTCCCGAACGATGCGCGTCACGCGCCCGCCAGCGTCGTACGTGAACTCCTGCGTCGGCACGCCGCCCACTTCGACACGCAGCAGCTCGGACCCCGGACCATAGACGTAAGTCTCGGTCACGGGCGGGCCACCGCCAAGCGTCTGGGTCCGCGAGGTCCGGTTGCCGTCGGCGTCGTAGGTGTACGCGAGCTCTTCCTCGATGACATCGGCGGCGTCGAAGTAGCGCTCGCGCTCGACGCGGAGCGCGGGGTCGTAGTCGACGAGGACGTAGCTGCCGTCCTCGCGGGTGATGCGGGTGGGCTCGCCGCTCGGCGATCGGATGTAGGCGACCGACGCGATCACGGTACCGCCTGCGTCAGCGTGCACGATGGAACTGACCCAGCCGCGGCCGTCGTGGGTGTGCGTGCTGGTGACGCCGTTGGGGCGCGTCTCGGTCGCGAGGCGGTTGAGGGGCGTCGTAGGTGTAGGTGGTGGTCCGGCCGAAGGGGTCGGTCACGCTTCTCGAGGTTGCCCGCCTCGTCGTAGGTGTACGTCGACTCGAAGACCCGCGGGTCGACCGCAGGATCGGCGTGGACGCGGACGGCCTCGATGCGGTCACTGGGATCCCACTGCTGCTCGAAGCCGAGCTGGCTCGGGTAGTCGAGGCCGCTCATCCGGCCGGCCGTGTCGTAGTGGTAGGTCGTGGTGCCGGTCGCGTCGGTGATCGTGTCGAGCCGATCGCCGGGCGCGTAGGTGAAGGCCTGCGCCGAGCCGTCGCTGCCGGTGCGGCTCGTGACGCGGCCCGCGACGTCGTAGCCGAAGGTGAGGGTGGTCCCGAAGGGGCGCGTCTCGGTGGCGATGCGGAGGTCGGCGCCGAACGTGCGCGTGAGCACGCCGCCGTTCGGGTAGTCGACCTGGCTGATCTCGCCGCCCGGCCCGAAGGTCCACTGGGTGACCTCACCGAGGGGGCTGGTGACGGTCTGCAGCCGGTCGGTCCACGCGTCGAGCTCCTCGGGGCGAGGACCGTCACGCGACTCGTCGCGGCTGCCGTAGCGCGAGACCGGAGCGCGTGCACCTTCGGCGGTGAGGCTGACGTTGCCCGACTGGACGTCCCACTGCACGTCGCCGCCGAGCACCTCGGTGTGCGCGTAGCTCAGGGGTTGCCTCCGAGGTCGGTGGCGCCGTTGAGCACGCTGCGCGCGTCGTAGCTGAAGCTGCGCACGCGCGCGACGACTCGTCGGTCTGCGAAGCGGGGAAGCTGGTGCTGCTGTCGATGTGGGTGAGGCCGTTGAAGGCGCTCGCGGTGGACGCGCCGCCCGGGTAGGTCGACGACGATGGCAGGCCGTAGTCGGTCTGCGTGTTCGTGGTGGTGTTCGACAGGGCGTCGGTCGTGGACGTGCTCGTCGGCAGCGTGGTGCTCGTCGTCACGTGCATCCGCTCGTCGGTGGTCGTGGCGACGCTGCCGCGCGGATCGTAGGTGTACGAGCGCACCTCACCAGCAGGGTCCGTCTGGCTGAGCACGCGGCCGAGCGGGTCGCGGACGTGGAGGTGGTCGCGCCGCGGGCCGCGTCGAGCGTGGACTCCAGCCGACCGGCGGCGTCGTAGGTGTAGGTCGTGACGTTGCCGAGCTCGTCGATGCGGCTGCGGAGCTGCCCCGACGCATCGAAGGTCTGTGAGAAGGTGTCGCCGTTCGGCTCGGTCCAGGACAGCAGGCGGCCCGACGAGCTCACCCGGCGCTCGACCCGACCGAACGTCGGCCCTTGGATTGCGGTCCAGTCATCGCCGTTGTCGTACTCGTAGGCGACCGTCACGCCGTTGCCGAAGTCGGAGTGCAACCGTCGGCCGCCTGCGTCGTAGCGGAAGCGCTGGGTCACTCCGCCGCGACGCACCTCGGTGACGTTGCCGAGGATGTCGTAGTCGAGCTCGGTGATGGTGCCGTCGGCGCCCATCACGCGGACCGGCATGCCCTGCGCGCCGTAGTCGTAGGTGACGGTGCCGAAGCGGTCGGTGAGGGTCGCGATGCTGCCGTCGGGGTTGTAGACGCGCTCGAAGATCACGTTGCCCGCGTCGTCCGAGACCTCGGTCTGGTTGCCCCGGTCGTCGTAGGCGTAGTGGTAGGTCCCGCCGCTCGGCAGCGTGGTGCTCTCGAGCACGGTTCGGTAGTGGGTGGCGCCGATGAAGAAGCCGTAGGTGTGATCGGTGCGGAACAGGTCCGGGTCCTCACCGCCCGTGGTCGGGGGATCTCCGAACGCAGGTCCCTCGAGAACGCGCTGTACGTGTACTGCGTGACCCCGTCGGCATCGATCCGCTCGATCAGGTTGTCCCAGGGCGCGCCGTCGTACGTGAAGAGCTGCGTGTTGCCCAGCCCGTCCTCGATGCGGTTGATGTTGCCGCGCGTGTCGTACGCATAGCGCGTTGGCGCGGGCAGCCCCGTGAAGCGCAGGACGGTCTGCGCCACCAGGTCGTACTGCTGCTCGATGCAGACGCCGTCGGCGTCGCACATCTCGCGCATCCGGCCGTCGGGCTGGTAGTCGATGGCGGCCATGCGGACGCCTCGCCAGTCGATGATGTCGGTCAGGTGGTGGGGGTGGCCAGGCGCGTTGTACTCGAAGCGGGTGTCGCGGCCGAGCACGTCGGTGAAGGTCGCGAGGTTGCCCTCGGGGTCGTACGCGTAGCCGACGCTGCGGCCGGCGCCGTCCATGATCTGGATGATGCGCTCCTCGGCGTCGCGCACGAACACGACGTTGCGGCCGCTCGAGTGGACGAGGCCACCGTCGTTGCCGAAGTCGTCGGGCCTCGACGATGACGAGGGAGTTGCCGTTCTGGTCCGCGATGAAGGTGATGCCGCGCTGCGCGTTGAGGCCGAAGCGGCGGCCGTCGGGCAGAAGGAGCTCGAAGTCCTGAGGGTCGAAGAGGCTGTCGTCGACGGTGCTGATCAGGTTGCTCTCGGTCGCGAACGCGCCGAAGCCCGCCACCTCGATCGCGCTCGCGCGCACGTTGCTGTCGCCGATGATGCGCAGCTCGGCGCCGGGCGGACGCCGTCGACGAGCTCGTAGGCGACCGTGCCGCTGCAGCCACCCGCGAGCGGGCCGGGCTCGAGCACGACGGGCCGGAACGTGTACCACTCGTCGTCGCTGAGCCGGACCTCGGCGTAGTGACCGAGCTGGTCGTCGAAGCGCTGGCAGGGCTGCATGTCGCCCGCTGTCGTGTATACGGCGATGCCCTCGCCCACGACGTAGTTGTGCTGGATGGAGCCCTGGCGGATGTCGAGGGTCCAGCCGTAGCCGAAGTCACCGATCTGGTCCGCGTCGCGGCTGTCGTAGATGCGGTTGGCGGCGATGGGGATACCGAAGTCCGGGACCACCAGGTCGGTGAACTCGAGGTGCACGACGCCGAGCTTGGCCCCGCCCTGCACGCGGACGGGGACCTCCACGCTGGACGTGACCCGTTCAGGTCCTCGGCGCGCAGACGGAGGATCCAGATCCCGTTGCGGAGCTGGGTGACGTCGAGCTGGCCGAGCAGCGCCGACTCCACGGCGTGGGTGCCGGTGAGCATGGTGCGGAAGCCATCCCGATCGGCGGGGCGCATCTCGAGCCACCAGCGATAGAGGTTCTGGGTCGCGCACGGTGCCGACCGCGTCGTGCAGGTAGGTCAGGATGTCGTTGGCGACAGGCGCGGTGAGCTCGACGAACGGCGCCTCGGTGTCGCTCGGATCGAGTACGCGGAGCTGCGCTTCGCCGAAGCCACGATTGCCGGTCGGGTCGATCGCGCTCGCCTCGGCGTCGAAGCGGCCAGGCGTGGTGGCCGTCCAGGTCCCCACGCCGCTCGGGTCGAGGGGCACGTTGACGCCGTCGACGGTCAGGCCCTCGACGAGCACCATGTCGTCGTCGGTCGCGGTCACGGTGAGGGTGACCACGTCGCCCGCGACCACCGGGTCGGGCGTGTGGGGTGATCGTGACGACGGGCGGGCTCGAGTCACCGCTGACGGTGAGGACGAAGCGCTGCGGCTCGCTGAGCAGGCCCGTGTCGTCGCTGACGAAGACCTCGACGGAGTGGGGGCCGACGTCGGCGAGGGTGGGCGACCAGGTGATCACGCCGGTGTTCAGGTCGATGCCCATGCCCGCGGGGCCGTCGGCGAGGAAGTACTCCAGGATCGGCGTGTACACGATCGAGGTGTCGGGGTCGTACGCCTCGACGTCGTAGACGTAGGTCATGCCGAAGTGCGCGGTGCGCACGGGGCGCGACGTGATGAAGGGCGCGTCGGGGCGCGGCAGGACTCGGATGCCGAAGGTCACCTCGGCGCGGCCTCCCTCGGGATCGGTGGCCGCGACGGTGACGGGCACGATGAGGTCGCTGAAGCGCTCGTCGGGCGTCCACGAGAAGCGCTCGAGCTCGGAGTCGACGGCCTGACTGGGCCAGCCCGACACGAGCTCCCAGCCGAGCGGGAGACCCTCGGGATCGCTACCGACGAGGGCGAGCTCGAAGCGCTCTGTTCTCGTAGGCGGTGTAGAGCGCGTCCATCGCGAGGATGGGCAGGTCGTTCGCCGGCCGCACCGTGATGCTGAACGTCGCCGGGTCCGAGCACAGGGTCGCGTCACAGACCCGGTACGTGAAGGAGTCGGGGCCCGCGTAGTCGGCGATGGGTGTGTAGGTCCGCGTGGCGCCGGAGCCGACCAAGCTGCCGAACATCGTGGGGCTGAGCAGGTCGTAGGTGAGCGGGTCGCCGTTCGGGTCGAAGCCCGTCGCGACGAGCACCTTGGTGCCCTCCTCGAGCAGCGAGTCGACGCGATCGTACGCGAAGGGGCGAGGTTGACGGCGGGGCCGGTCTCGAAGAACAGGTCCTCGTCGGCGAGGCTGTCGCCGTCGTTGTCGAGGCCGTCGGCCTCCTCCTCGTCCCAGCGACCATCGCAGTCGTTGTCGAGGCCGTCGCCGGGCGTCGTCGGGGTGGGCGTGCAGCCGCCCGCGAGGTCGGTCAGCCGCAGGCGCGCCGGGTATGCGTAGCCGTCGGCCTCGGCCCAGCCGTAGACCGAGACGCCGACGGGCACGGCCGGGGAGACGTGGGTGACCCGGTGCGCGCCGTCGACCACCGGCACCTGCGCGTACGACCACGAGCTCGCGCCGATCGGGGTGAAGGGCGCGGCGACGGGCGCGCCGTCGACGCGGACGCCGCCAGCGTCCGTGGTCGGGACGACGATGTTGAAGAAGTGCTCGTAGGCCCAGACCTCCTCCTGCTCCCGAACGCCGTCGAAGAACGTGTAGGTGCGATCCGGGACGGTGCTGACGGTGGCGCCGTTGTCGAACTGCTCGGTGGGGACGACCAGGGTCATTACCGGGTCGCCCGTCACGGTCGAGGTCGTCTCCGTCGTGATTCCCTTGGCGAGCTGGTAGACGAGCGCGGGCTGACTCGTCGTCACGACGTGGGCCGTCTGGGTGGCGACGTCGATGTCGTGGAGCTCGCCGCGGGCGAGCGTGGCGAGCAGGGTCCTGTCGAGGCGCACTCGGTCCCGTTCTGGCTGGCGGCGACGCGAACGACGTAGCCTGTGCCGCGCAGCGCAAACGGCGTGACGAGGTACTCGGTGCCCAGAGTGTCGGTGGCGGGGTACTGCTCGACCAGCGTATTGCAGGCTTGAAAACCAACCGGCACGTACGCGCACATGTGGCCGCCGATCACGGCGACGGGGGCCGTGCTGGTGACGGTCGTGCCGGTCAGGTCGTAGTTCGTATCACCGGGCCTGGCGGGGGTGTTGCCGGCGGCGCGCAGCTGGACGACCTGCCCTCGTCGAGTCGGATCGTGAAGGGGACACCCGCGGGTTGGATCGCCGGTCCCACATCCGGGCCAGCCTGGAGATTGAAGGCTGGGTGATCGTGACGTCCGTGGCGTCTTGCGTGCCGACGACGACGAACTGGCTGACGTAGCGCGTGAAGCCGGGCCAGACGAAACCAGCGGCGGTGCCGACGACGTAGTCGGTCCCGAGCGAGTTGGTCGGCAGGGCGAGGAAGCCGTCCGTACCCTGGCGTACGTACGAGAGCTCGTGGACGCAGACGATGCGCTCGCTGGTGATGTGGATCGCGTCGTCGAGGATGGTGCTGGTCGCGCGGACGGCGCCGCGGGCGGGGACGTCGAGGGGCAGGTCGAACGTGCCGACTCCCGTGCTGTCGACATAGGCGTAGGCGGTCTGGCCGTGCCCGGGCATGTCGACGCGGACCGCGGTCGATGCCTCGGCGCTGAAAAAGAGGCTGTAGCGGAAGGCGGGGTCGCCTCCGCCAGAGGGACACTCCCCGCTGTCGCCGCAAGGGTTGGGGATGGCGATCCAGTAGTCGGTGCCGCAGTTCCCGGGGTAGCTCGGGCGAAGGCTCTCGGGGAAGCTCGCCTCACCGCGAGCTGGGTAGTAGTAGGCGTCGCCCGCGAACGTCGCGGTGACCTGAGCCGGCACGCCTGCGGTGAAGTTGAGCGGAACGGTTGCGCGACCGCTGGCGTCGGTGACCGCGGTGGCGACCTGGGCTCCGAGCCGGAGCTCGATCGTGCGGCCCGCGATCGGGGTAGCGGCGTCATAGGCGTCGATGATCTGCGCCGTGACGTCCTGGAGGCCCCCCGCGGCTGCGCCGGGGACCGGGGACAGGGCGATGGCCGCGTCACGCGGGGTCACCTCGACGGTGAACAGGTCTTCGCCCTCGGCGCCGACGTGATCGGTCGCGATCGCGCGGACGACGTAGGTGCCCGGGACCGCCCACGAGTGCTCGACGTAGAAGGAGGCGACGAGGCAGGGAGTCGGTCCAGGAACGATGGGACCGTCGTCGAAGTCGTAGCTGCACGTCGGCGAGTCGAGGGGGGTCGCGTCGTGGAGGGTGGCCGGGTACACCGGCCGCCAAGGCTGGCCCCACACCACCGTCTGGTCCTCGCCGAAGTCGATCGTCGGCGGGATGTTGTCGATCGTCAGCTCGCGAGTGATCTCGTCGCGCAGCAGGGTGGCGTCGATCGCATCGACGGTCCCGGCGAGGGTTCCGCCGTAGTTGGGCGTCCATGCGACCACGCCCCCAGGCGAGCGAGGAACCCGAACGCCCGTCACGGTGGTGCCGAGAGCGTCGCCGTTTGGCGTGAAGCCGACCTCGACGAGAGGCGCGCCCATCGCGTACGAGGTATCCCGAACGCTGACCGACTGGCCTTGGCTCGACGGGATCGGATCGGCGGTGAAGTCGGCGACCGGAGGCCCGTACGCCGAGTAGACGTACTCGTCCGTGCTGTTGAGACCGTACGCGTCGATGACCCGGAGGCTCACGACGTACGTGCCTGGCGCGGGGAACGTGTGGGTCGGGTGCCGCTCGTGGGAGACGGTGCCGTCGCCGAAGTCCCAGCGCCACGCCACGATCGGCTCGCCCCCCTGGGCGGATCGATCCTCGAACGGGACCGTGAGCCCACCCTCGTGAGCCGTGAAGACCGTGAACCCGCCCAACTGCGTGGCGCCTGCGCCGCCGTAGTTGTCGATGGTGCGCAGTCGGACGTACCGAGCGCGTGTCGGCGGGAAGAAGAACCAGAAGTTGCGCGCGGGATCGGGCCGCGGCAGCTCGGCCGTGGCGACGACGCTGAACGCCGCGGGGTCGTCGGTCGTGGCCGAGGCCAGCACCTCGAAGTTGCGGACCTGCCACGGCCCGTTGCCGCCCCACAGACGCACGCGGTCCACGACGTGGTAGGCGGTGCCGGGGAGGTCGACTGTCAGCGTCTGCCCCGCGATGGGCGCGCCGGATCCAAACGTGTCCCAGAGTGTCGTGGTGCTGAAGTCCGTGCCGTACTCGGGATGCGATCCGGCGCTGGCCGCCACGGGCACGCCGGCTTCGTAGAGGGAGATGGCGCCGCCATCGCGATCACGCGTCCAGATCGTCGCCGATTGGATTCGACCCGCGCCAGCGACCCCGGCGAGGCTCTCCAGTACGCGGACCCGGACGAAGCGGGCCCCGACGGGGGGGAAGGTAAACGTCTGGTCCCCCAGCTCCGTGACCTCGCCGGAGAAGGCTAGGGTGAAGTCGCCGGGAGCCATGGTCGTGCTCGACGTCCACAGCTCGAAGAAGCGAGCGTCGGCGGCACCGGAGGCTCCCACCCGGTACTCGCTGATGACCTGGGGCGTGGTGCCAGCCAGGTCGATGTACACGTCCGCCATCCCATCGGCGGCGGTCGACGGGTTCCAGAACAGCCCGTTCGCGTTGAGGGTCGGAGCGTTGAAGCCGTCGTAGGACAAAACAGCCCCGCCGACGGTGGAGGTCATCACCTCCCGGCGCTCGTCGACGAAGATGCCGGCCGTCGGCGGCGCCGGTACGCACGGTCCCTCGAGGGGCCGCACGCCGGGGATGCACATGCCTGCGCCGTCACACGTCTCGAGGCCGTTGCACGGATCGCCGTCGTCGCAGGACAGACCCGCGCCGCTCGGGTCGTGGGCCACGCCGGTGAGCGGGTCGCAGGTGTCGTCAGTGCATGGGTTGCCGTCGTCGAGCTCCGGCGGCAGGCCCGGCTCGCAGACGCCCGCGCCGTCGCAGAGGTCTTCGCCGTTGCAGACGTCGGCGTCATCGCAAGAGGTACCTACCGCGGTCGGATCGTGGGCGACGCCGGTGAGCGGGTCGCACGAGTCGTCGGTGCAAGGGTTGCCGTCGTCGACGGTGATCGGTGTGCCCGCGACGCAGGCCCCCGCGCTGCACGTCTCGGCCCCGTTGCAGACGTCGGCGTCCGCGCATTCCGTGGTGGCCTCGGCGCCGGCGACGCAGGTGACCGTCGCGTCAGCCGCGCAGTACGGGCTGAAGTCTTCGTCGGTCGCGCCGTCGCAATCCTCGTCGACGGCATCGCAGACCGCGTCACTGGGCGCCGGCGTACCCGGTGCGCACGTGTCGACGACCGCGCCAGCCGAGCAGACCAGCGCGCCCGCGGCTGCACACGCGCCAACGCCGCACGCGGTCGGTGTCGAGAGGTAGTCCTCGTCGCTCGCTCCGTCGCAGTCCTGGTCGAGCGCGTCACAGTTCGCGTCCGACGTCGGCGCGCCTGGGTCACACGAGTCGACCACGCCGCCTGCAACGCACGATGTCGCGCCGCTGGCGGCGCACTCGCCGATTCCGCAAGCCGTCGGTAACGAGAGGTAGTCCTCGTCGTCGACCCCATCGCAGTCGTCGTCGATGGAATCGCAGGTCGCGTCACTCGCGGCCGGAGCACCCGGCGAGCAGGAGTCGATGACGGCTCCGCCCGCGCAGCTGGTCGCACCTACGGCCGAGCACGCACCGATCCCGCAGCCGGTTGCCAGCGAGGCGTAGTCCTCGTCCTCGGCGCCGTCGCAGTCGTCGTCGATGGCATCACAGGTCGCATCGTTCGCGGCGGGGATGCCCGGCGAGCAAGAGTCCACCACGGCGCCCGCCGAGCAGGCCGTGGCCCCGCTCGCCGAACAAGCACCGACGCCGCAACTCGTGGCCGTGGGCGCGTAGTCCTCGTCGTCGGTGCCGTCACAGTCGTCGTCGATCGCGTCGCACGTGGCGTCGGCAGCGGCCGGGGTGCCGGGTGTACACGAATCGACCTCGGTCCCAGCGACACAGCTCATCGCACCGGCGGCGCCACATGCTCCGACGCCGCAGCTCGTCGGGAGCGGCGGGTAGTCTTCGTCCTCGGTGCCATCGCAGTCGTCGTCCACCCCATCGCATGTGGCGTCCTTGGCCGCGGGAGTGCCCGGCGAGCACGAGTCGATCACGCCGCCAGCCACGCAGCTGGTCGCGCC
>JACKCJ010000037.1 GCA_020634075.1 Dehalococcoidia bacterium
CGTCATGTCCGCGCCGGTGGAGACCATCGACGTGAACGTGAGCCTCGAGCAGGCGCTCGCCCGGATGCGAGACCGCCACCTCCACCACCTCCTGCTGACCGACCGCGATGTCGTCGTGGCGCTGATCTCGGACCGGAACCTGCTGCGCGCGATGGGGCTCGGCCCCGCCCAGCGGGAGGCCGAGGCGCGATACCGGCGCCATCCGGTGTTCCAGGTAGCTGAGTACCACCTCGTCACGGTGCGCGAGGAGACGAGCATCGAGGATGCCGCGGCGATCCTCCTCGAGCGCGACTTCTCGGCGCTGCCCATCGTGAACGAGGCGGACGAGATCGTCGGCATCGTCACGATCCGTGACCTGCTGCGTCACCTCGCGGGCATCGAGGCGAATCCGCTCGTCGACATCGGACCGGCGCCCGCCGAGGGCGAACTGCGCCGCGCGTCCTGACCGCGATCCCGAACTACTCGTACCCTGCTAGCCTCGCGCGGCGTCCAAGGCGCGACGTAGGAGGCAGGACACGATGGCGAACGCGACCGACCCGAACGCGAAGGGCGCCCTGGACGGCATCCGCGTGCTGGCATGCACGCAGATCGTCGCCGGGCCGTTCGCGGGCATCGTGCTCTCCGACTTCGGCGCGGAGGTGGTGAAGCTCGAACCCATCGAGGGCGAGGGCTACCGGAACTCGGGCGCCGTGGTGCCGAAGGAGGGGAAGCGCTTCCAGTCGCTCAACCGCGGCCAGAAGTCGCTCGCGATCGACCTCTCGAAGCCCGAGGGGCGCGAGGCGATCCACCGGATCATCAAGTCGTTCGACGTGATCCTGATCAACTACCGCCCGGGCGTGCCGGAGCGGATGGGCCTCGGCTACGAGGAGCTCTCGGCGATCCACCCCGGCCTCATCTACTGCAACATCACCGGCTTCGGCGAAGAGGGCCCGTGGGCCGACAAGGGCGCGACGGACCTCGTGGCGTCGGCGTACTCGGGGCTCGTGGCGGGCGACGACAAGCTCACCGAGGAGGGCGAGCCGGCACAGCTGACGCCCGCGATCTCGGACTACGTCACCGGCCTCGCCTGCGTCGCCTCGATCAACGCCGCGCTCTACCACCGCGAGCAGACCGGGCTCGGACAGCGCATCGACGGCGCCCTCCTGCGGAGCGCCCTCGCGATCCAGGACGTCTACGTGATGCGCCAGGCGGTCACCGACGCCGTGCTCCGCGACCCGATGGTGGAGAAGGTGAACGCCGCGCGCGCCAACGGCGCCACGTACGAGGAAGTCCTGCGCATCCGCCGCGACTACCGCTGGGCGGGCGCCGGGCCGCCGCGCCTCTACTACAACGGCTACAACTGCTCGGACGGACAGATCGTCCTCGGTTGCCTCACGAAGGCGACGCGCAACGGCGCGCGTCGTGTGCTGGGCATGGAGCACGACCGCACGGACGAAGAGGGCTTCGACCCGTGGGACGCCGAGAACATCAAGCAGGTGCATGAGTGGAAGGCGCAGGTGCAGGCCACGATCCGTGCCCACACCGTCGCCTACTGGGTGGAGAAGTTCAGCGCCGAGGGCGTCCCGGTCGCGCCGGTCCAGATCCCGGAAGAGCTGTCCGAAGACGAGCACGTGAAGGCGCTCGGCGTGATGGTCGACATGGAACACCCGGTCACCGGACCGCAGAGCGTCGTCGGCCCGATCACGCGCATGTCGCTCACGCCGACGCGCGCCCAGGGCCCCTCACCGGCGCTCGGCCAGCACTCGGCAGAGACGCTCGCGAAGGGCGGCCTGTCCGACGCCGAGATCGCGAAGCTCCGCGACGCCGGGGTGATCCTCCAGCGGGACTAGGGGCTCACCCCGCCGCGTAGCCGCCGTCCACCGGCAGCACGACGCCCGTGACGAAGTCGCTCGCCTCGGAGGCGAGGAAGACCGCGGCGCCGGCGAGCTCCTCGGGCTCTCCGAAGCGGCGCGCGGGCGTGCGCTCGATGATGCGGGTGTAGCTGCGCTCGTTCGCCTGGACGCCGGCGGTCATCTCCGTGCGGATCCAGCCGGGGACGATGCAGTTCACCTGGATGCCGTCCCGCGCCCACGCGACGGCGAGCGACTTCGTGAGTTGCACGACGCCGCCCTTGCTCGCGGAGTACGGAAGGACGCCCGCGGCGCCGAACAGGGAGTACTCGGAGCCGATGTTGATCACCTTCCCGTGCTCGGAGGCCGCGAGGAACGGGTAGGCGACCTGGCAGGCGTGGAACATGGCGGTGAGGTTCGTGCCGAGGACGGCGTCCCACGTCTCCGCGGGGATCTCCTCGGGGCGTCCGCCGGCGGCGATGCCGGCGTTGTTCACGAGGATGTCGAGCCGCCCGAACTCGGACTCGGCGATGGCGAACGCCGCCTCGATCTGACCGCGCTCCCGCACGTCGCACGCGACGCCGATCGCGCGCCGCCCGAGGGCGCGCGCTTCCTCGACGACCGCCGCGTTCTTCGCCTCGTCCCGCCCGAGGATGACGAGGTCGGCGCCCGCGCCCGCGAGGCCGAGCGCGATCCCGCGGCCGATGCCGCCGTTCCCGCCCGTCACCAGCGCGACACGTCCACTGAGGTCGAAGAGGCTGCTCATGGGTGGTCCTCCGATCGGGCGGAGGATACGCCGCACGAACGTGCCCCTAGACTCGCCGCATGCCTACGGACGCCCCGCCCCCCACCGAAGCAATGGTCGACGTCGATGGCGCGCGCATCTGGACGAGCCAGCAGGGGACACCGTCCCCCGCGGCGGGAGGCCAACCGCCCGCGATGGTGATGATCCACGGCGGGCCGGGGCTCTGGGAGGACTTCGGGCCGCTCGCGGAGATGGTGGACGACCTCGTCGAGGTCTACCGCTACGACCAGCGCGGCTCGGGACGCTCCGACCGCGTCGGGCCGTACGACATCGCGACCGCGGTCGCGGACCTCGAGGCGCTGCGGAAGCAGTGGTGGCAGCCGAAGCTCATCCTCGTCGGGCACTCGTTCGGCGCGGCGCTGGCGCTCGCGTACGCCGTCGAGCACCCGGAGCACGTCGCGGCGCTGATCCTCATCAGTGGCACCGGCGTCGACCTCGAGTGGAAGGAAGAGCACAAGGCGGAGGCCGCCGCTCGGCGCTCACCCGACGACCGCAACCGCCTCGCAGAACTGCACATCCAGCGCGCCGCCGGCGTATGGAACGAGGAGATCGACCGCGAGTTCTGCGCTCTGACCTGGGCGACCGACTTCGCGGACCGGAAGCACGACCTCGACCGCGCCGCCGCGCTCTACCGCGCGCCCGGGCCAAACTACGAGATGAACAGCGCGATGACGGCGGACTGGGCCCGCATGCTCCTCGACGGGTTCGCCGACCGCGTCTCGGGCATCGCGGCGCCGGTGCTGCTGATGAACGGCGTGGGCGATCCGCGGCCGCTGAGCGCGACCGCGCGGCTCGCCCTCCGTCTTCCGAACGCGGAGCTCGCGATCCTCGACGACTGCGGGCACTTCCCCTGGCTCGAACAGCCCGAGGTCACGCGCCTCACGCTCCGCGAGTTCCTCAGCGACCTCCTCGACGAGCCCGAGGACTAGCCGTCCGCCTTACTCGCGGAACGCGGCGTCGCGCTGCTGCTTGAACGCCTCCCAGCCCTGGTCGCGCAGGGTGGCGAGACGCTCGGCCGAGACCTTGTCGTCGCGGCTCGAGTCGTTCAGCGCCTGGATCACCGGGTCGTCGCGGTAGTTGAGGGCGGCCTGGAAGCCGGCCAGCTCGTACACGCGGTTCACGGCGAGCTTGTTGAGCGCCACGGCGGTCGGCGGCAGCGAGGCCAGCTTCTTCGCCTGCGTCTCCACGGCCTCGTCCAGCTCGGCGGCCGGCACGACGCGGTTCACGAGGCCGACGCGGTACGCCTCCTCGGCCGAGAAGACCTCGCCGCTGAGCATGATGAACTTGGCGTTCTTCAGGCCCGTGAGGAACGGCGTCACCAGCATCGGCGGGCCGAAGCCGTGGCGGATCTGGATCTCACCGAACTGGGCGTCGTCGGCCGCGATCGTGAGGTCGCACATGCCGGCGATCTCGATGCCCTGTCCCAGGGCGTGTCCGCGCACGGCGGCGATCACGGGCTTCGGCATCCGCCAGATGCGGAGGACGTTGTCCATCATCGAGGGCTGCGGGATGTCCTCGGGCTTCGGGTAGAACTTCTGGGACTGGAGGTCGCCGCCGGCGCAGAAGGCGCGGCCGTTGCCGCGCAACACCACGACGCGCACGTCCTCGTCGTTCTCCGCCTGCTCGAGCCGGCGGCCGAGGTTCAGGGTGAGCGACCAGTCGACGGCGTTGAGGATCAGCGGCCGGTTGAGGGTGATCCACGCGATGCTGTCGCGGACCTCGTAGAGCACATCGTTCTCGGAGGGAGCCGGGACCTCGTAGCCCTCGGGCGTGTAGCGCTTCGTCGGGTCTTGCTGGTCCTGGGGCACGGCGACTGGTGCGTCTGGCATGAGGCGTTCCCGTCCTTTCGAGATCGAGATGCCCGCCGATGCTACATGCGCCCGCGCCGAGCGTCCCTTCCGACGGACGGAAGCTCGCGCGAGGCGTCCCCCTAGACGTGGAGAGGGGAGCCTCGCCCGGCTCCCCTCCTCCAGCGACTCTGTTCGCTTATTCGTACAACGTTACTCAGCCACGAACGTGAGGGTCATGTCGTTCACGTTGACCGTGTACTCCGTCCCGGCCTCCAGGTCGTTGCCCAGGTCCACGTTGCTCTCCTGGTAGCCGTAGATCGCGGTGCAGGCGACCTCCTGGTCGGGCGCCGGGACCGAGTTCGTGACCGTCACCGTGAACGTCGTGCCGTCTCGCTCCACCTCGGCCCCGACGAACTGCGCGCACCCGCTCGGCAGGCCCGAGACGATGTGCAGGTGGTGCTGCACCGGGAACGACTCGAGGAACAGCACCTCCGCCGACTCGATCGGCGCGGGCACCTCGACGCGGTCGAAGTCATCGGCCGGGCGCGGCTCGTGCGTGCCCGACGGCGTCGGGTCGTCCGAGGAGACCGGGCTGTCCGGCCCGGGGGTGGCGGAGCCGGGCGTGGTGGAGCCGGCGGGCGCCGTCGCCACGGGCGAGGTCGCGGTCGGCGAGGTGTCGCCGTCGCCGCCGGCTTCGTCGTCGGAGCAGGCGATCATCGCCACGGACAGGACGGCGGCAGCGAACAGCAGCGCCATCGAACGCATTCGGGTCATTGGGTTGAGTTCCTCTCTGGAGACGCCACGTCGGCGCTGGAGGTGAGACGACGGGTACGCGGCACCGGTTCCCGCCTGATCGTGACAGCGATGACACGCGGACGGCATCCGCCGCGGCTAGTGTCTCCTCGGAGGTATCCCATGGCCGTGCCCGCTCGCTTCAACTTCGTCACGCTCGGCGCCGGGGACGTCGACGCCCTGCGAGGCTTCTACGAGCGGCTGGGCTGGCCCGCGGCGAAGGCCTCGGTGCCGGGCGAGGTGGCGTTCTTCTGGCTGAACGGGACCGTGCTGGGCCTCTACGACCGCCCGTCCCTCTATCGCGAGATGCACATCGAGGGTGACCCGCCACCCGGGCCGCGCGACTCGAACATCGCGATCAACGTCGAGACGCCCGAGCAGGTCGCCGAGGTGCTGGCGGAGGCGGAGCGCGCGGGCGGCACGATCATCGCGCCGGCGCGGACAATGCACTGGGGCGGCACCTCGGGCTATTTCGCGGACCCAGAGGGCCATGCCTGGGAGGTCGCCCACAACCCGTTCATGCCCTTCGACGCGATGGGACGCATCGCCGAACTCGAGAGGTAGCGCCGCTTCGCCGGCCAGCGCGACCTAGCGCGCGCTGTACCCGCCATCGACGGGGAACGCGACGCCGGTGACGAACGCGGCGTCATCGCTCGCGAGGAAGGCGACGGCCGCGGCGATCTCCTCGGGCCGTCCGAGGCGCCCCATCGGGTGCAGCGACTCGAGGAAGCGCCGCCCCGCGTCAACCGACGTGATGCCCTCGATCATGGGCGTGTCGATGTAGCCCGGGCACACGGCATTCACGCGGACCCCGTGGCGCGCGTAGCTCAGCGCGAACTGCTTCGTGATCCCCACCACCCCGTGCTTCGCGGCGACGTAGGCGCCGGCGCCCGAGTCCGGATCCGGAAGCTCCTCGGTCGCAGCCGATCCGACAAGGCCCTGAAGGCCGGCGATGGAGGCCATGTTCACGATCGCCCCGCCGCCACGGCGGGCGAGGAGGTCCGCGCCGTAGCTGGTGCCGTAGTAGACGCCATCGAGGTTCACCGCGGTCGTGCGGTCCCAGCCGAGACCACCGCCGACGCCCGCGTTGTTCACGACGACGTCGAGGCCACCGATCAGGTCGACGCTGCGCTGGAGGGCGTCCCGCACGGCGTCCCGCTCCGAGACATCGAGCGCGAGTGGCTCGGCGCGTCCCCCGCGCTCGGCGACCTCGGCGGCCACGTGCTCGGCGCGTGCGGGGTCGAGGTCGGCGCAGACGACGGCCGCGCCGTCGACGGCGAGCCGGAGCGAGATCGCGCGGCCGATGCCGGAGCCGGCACCGGTGACGAACGCGTGCCTGCCGCTGAGGTCGGGCATGAGGGCCTCCGAGGATCGCGCGGTCTCCTGCGCAGAGACGGCTCGGATATCGGCCACAACATACGCCGGGTATGCTCGGTCGGTGCTGGACAACGCTGCGCTCATCCTCTTCATCGTCGGCCTCGCGCTGTTCGCCCTCGGCGACCTGCTGTGGCTCGTGCGCAACACGTTCGACCGGCCGATGAACCTGCGGGTCACCGGCGGCCTGGTCGGCAGCGGGATCCTGCTGCTCAGCCTCGGGCTCGTGGCCCTCGTCGCGGACGCCGGGAGCTAGGGATGGCCGCCGGCTACTCCGGCACCCCGCTCGCCCGCAAGCTCGGCATCAGCGAGGGCGCGCGCGTCGCGCTCCTCGATGCACCCGACCGATTCGAGGACACACTCGACGGCCTCCCGGACGGCGTCACGTTTCGCACGACGCTACGCGGAGGCTGCGAGGTCGCCGTGTGCTTCGTGACGCGACGCCGTGACCTCGAGCGGCGCATCGACGCGCTCGGTCGTGCGATCCACCCCGCCGGTGGCGCGTGGATCGCGTGGCCGAAACGTGCCTCCGGCGTGCCGACCGATATGACCGAGGACGTCGTGCGCGACGTCGCCCTCCCGCTGGGCCTCGTGGACAACAAGGTCGCTGCAATCGACGAGACGTGGTCCGGCCTGCGCCTGGTATGGCGAAGGGAGCGGCGCTAGGCGCCGCTCCCTTTCCCACTGCCGCCCAGGGCAGTCTGTTCGAGAGTCCGCGCTACGCGCGGACGAAGACGAGCTGCATCTCCATGGTGCCCTCTTCGGAGACTGAGAGCACGGCGATCGAACTGGGCTGCTCGATGTCGTAGTCAGCCAGCACGATCACGGTCGAACCCACCACGACCACCCGGCCATCGACGAGCTGCCCCTGGAGCGCGAGCTCCACGCGGTTCGTGACACCGTGAATCGTGAGGTCACCGACGGCGGTCGCCGAGATCGGTTCACCGCTCGCCGGGTCGCCCTCGATGGCGATGGGATCCGTGAGGACGAACGATGCCTCGGGGAACTCGTTCGTCTCGAGCGCCTGCCGCTTGAGCTGCCCGTCCCGGCGGTCGTCGTCGCTCTGCAACGTGCTCAGGTCCGCGGTCACATCGACCGAGGTGATCGTCGAGCCGTCGAACTCGAGCGTGCCCGTGACGTCCGAGGTGCGCCCCACGGCCGTCGTGCTGCCAATGCGCGCGAGCTCCTCGTCGATGCGGTAGCCGACGAACGAGTTGGCCGCGTCCACGGTCCACGTACCGCTGAGGTCACCCTCGGCCGGAGCCGATGACGAACCGCCACCGCTCTCCGTGGCGATGGCAGTCGCGGTGGCCGTGCTCGTCGTCGCGGCGCCACCGGAGGCCGGCGCGCTCACCGTGGCGGTCGAGGCGGCGGCGACGGCGTCGGCGAGGTTCACGGGCGGCGGCTCGTCGCCGCGGATGAAGAAGTACCAGCCGCCGAAGCCGGCGGCGGCGACAGCCAGCACGGCGACCAGGGCACCGGCCATGAGCGATCGATTACGGGGCATTCAGTCCTCCGGGCGGGCCACGGGGGCAGGTCGACTCGGGCTGGATGTCTCGATGGATGTTCGAGGGCGACCGGCCTGCCGGTCGATGCAGGCGACAGTACCGGGAGGCGCATAAGAGACGGGTAAGTGGAGTGTGATCTGAGTGTGAGGTCGCCCAATCTTCACACGTGAGCATGGGCTGTCGGCCCCACCTTGGCCGGCCCAGCCTCGCGGGACGCGCATGCGCCTTGGGTGGCCGTTCTGTAATGTACGGTTGCGCGCGGTCAGCGAGGGATGCTCGAGTGGGACGAGTCGCACTGATCACCGGGATCACCGGACAGGACGGCTCCTACCTCGCCGAACAACTGCTGGCGCGCGGCTATGACGTCCACGGGCTCATCCGTCGGTCGTCCAGCTTCAACACCGGGCGTATCGAGCACCTCTACGTGGATCCGCACGTCGAGGGCGTCCGCCTCAAGCTGCACTATGGCGACCTGCTCGACTCCTCCTCGCTGCGACGCCTGATCGAGGAGATCCGCCCGGACGAGGTCTACAACCTCGCCGCACAGAGCCATGTCCGCGTCTCCTTCGACATGCCTGAGTACACCGCCGACACGATCGTTGTCGGCACGACGGCGCTCCTCGAGGCGATCCACCAGTCGGGCGTGAAGCCGCGCTTCTACCAGGCCGGCAGCAGCGAGATGTACGGCGCCGTCCTCGAATCGACGCAGGACGAGACGACCCCGTTCCGCCCCCAGAGCCCGTACGCGGCCGCGAAGGTCGGGGCGCACGCGATGGTGCGCGTCTATCGCGAGGCCTACGGGCTGTTCGCGGTGAACGGCGTGCTGTTCAACCACGAGTCACCGCGCCGCAGCCCCACGTTCGTGACGCGGAAGATCACCCGCGGCGTTGCGAGGATCCTCGCCGGCCTCGAGCCCGCGCTCTTCCTCGGCAACCTCGACGCGCAGCGGGACTGGGGCTATGCCCCGGAGTACACCGACGCCATGTGGCGGATGCTGCAGCAGGACGAACCGGACGACTACGTCGTCGCCACCGGCGAGACCCACCACGTCTACGAGTTCCTCCACGAGGCATTCGCCCTCGCCGGCCTCGACCACGACGAGTACGTGAAGTTCGACGCCGCGTACCTCCGGCCGGCCGAGGTGGACCTCCTCTGCGGGGATGCCTCGAAGGCGCGCGAGCGCCTGGGCTGGGAACCAACGACGCGCTTCCACGAGCTCGTGCGGCTGATGCTCGAAGCGGACTGCCGCGAGGCCGGGCTCGACCCCGACACCGTGCTCCGTCCAGTGGAGGCTTCCGCGTGAGCTCGACCGCCGGCAACTGGTTCGAGGGCCGTCGCTTCATGGTCACCGGGGGCTCCGGCTTCCTCGGGCGCTTCATCGTGGACGGGCTCGCCGCGCGCGGCGCCGCCGAGGTGTTCGTGCCGCGCAGCCGCGAGTATGACCTCCGCGATCCCGGGGCGATCGAGCGCGCGTTGGAGGCCGCCCGGCCTGACATCGTGATCCACGCGGCAGCCGTCGTCGGCGGCATTGGCGCGAACCAGGAACACCCGGGGCAGTTCTTCTACGAGAACGCGATCATGGGCATCCAGATGATCGAGGCGGCGCGCCGTCGCGGCATCGAGAAGATGGTCGTGGTCGGCACCGTCTGCGCGTACCCGAAGTTCACGCCCACGCCGTTCAGCGAGGACGACCTCTGGAACGGCTACCCCGAGGAGACCAACGCCCCGTACGGCCTCGCCAAGAAGATGCTGCTCGTGCAGCAGCAGGCGTACCGGCAGGAGTACGGGACGAGCGGGATCTTCCTGCTGCCGGCGAACCTCTACGGCCCCGGCGACAACTTCGATCCGGCCTCGTCGCACGTCATCCCGGCGCTGATCCGGAAGATGGTGCTGGCGCAGGAGGCCGGGGATGCCGAGGTCCCGGTGTGGGGCACGGGCAGCGCCTCCCGCGAGTTCCTCTACGCGCGCGATGCCGCCGAGGGCATCCTCCTCGCCGCCGAGCGCTACGACGATCCCGACCCGGTGAACCTCGGGACCGGCGACGAGATCACGATCCGCGACCTCGCGGAGACGATCCGGCGCACCGTGGGCTTCGAGGGCGAGCTCGCGTGGGACGCCTCGAAGCCGGATGGTCAGCCGAAGCGCCGACTCGACACGTCGCGCGCCGAGGAACGCTTCGGCTTCCGCGCCGCGACCTCGTTCGAGGACGGGCTGCGCGAGACGGTCGACTGGTACCGCGCCAACCGGCCGGTATAGGCGCCGCTCTTCATGGCGCGCTTCCTCGTCACCGGGCTCCACTACGCCCCCGAGCCACTCGGAAACGCGCCCTACACCACGGCCTACGCCGAGGCCCTCGCTGCCGCCGGGCACCGCGTCGACGTCGTCACCGGCTACCCGCACTACCCGGAGTGGACGAGCGACCGCCGCGAGTGGCGCTGGCGCACTGAGCTAGTGAACGGCGTCCGCGTCCACCGCGTCCCGCACCTCGTGCCGTCCACGCCCGACGCGAAGGGGCGGCTCCTGCTCGAGGCGTCATACGGCCTCGCGACGCTGCCCGAGGTCGCCCGGCGCTCGGCGGACGCCGTCATCGGCGTGATCCCCACGCTCTCCGGCGGCCTCGCCGCGCGCCTCGCCGGCTTCGTGCGACGCAAGCCCGTCGGCCTGCTGGTGCAGGACCTCGTTTCCGCTGCCGCCGCCCACGGCGGCGTGCCGGGGGCGTCGCCCCGGATCGCGCGCGCCGTCGGCGCGGTCGAGCGACGGATCGTCCGAGGTGCCCACGTGGTCGTCGTGGCGCGCGGCTTCGAGGAGCCGGTCGTCGCCGCGGGCGCCCGCTCCGTGACCTACGCACCGAACTTCACCACGCTCGCCGCGGCGCCGACTCGGCCTCGCGAGGAGACCCGCGCACGACTCGGCGTCGCGCCGGACGCATTCGTCGTCGGCTACTCCGGCAACCTCGGCTTCAAGCAGGACTTCGACACGGTGATCGCCGCGGCGACGCTGCTGCGCGACGAGCCGGACGTGTGCTTCCTCGTCGTCGGCGAGGGCAGTCAGCGCGAGCGGCTTGCGACGGCGATCGCGGACGGGCGGATGCGCGGCCTCCTCCAGCCCCTCCAACCGTCCGAGGAAGTCCCCGCGGTCCTTGATGCAGCGGACGTGCTGCTCGCCCCGCAGCGACCGACCGACATCGACATGTCGATCCCGAGCAAGCTCACGGCCTACTTCGCTTCCGGGCGCCCGGTCGTCGCGGCGGCCAGCCCGGCCAGCGAAACGGCGGCGCAGGTGACCACCTCGTG
>JACKCJ010000038.1 GCA_020634075.1 Dehalococcoidia bacterium
ATGGAGCTGCTGCCGCGGCTCCTGATCGCCGCGCTCGCCGCGAACCTCAGCCTCGACATCGTCCGCGTGCTCGTCGAGCTCAACAACGCCGTCGCCGCGGCCGTCGGGGACGCCGGCCTGCCGGGGTACGACCAGGCCACGTCGACGCAGGCCGGGATGGCCACGGTGATGGTTGCGGTCACCTACGGAGTCGTCTCGCTGCTGCTCGCCTTCCAGATGTTGATGCGGCTCGCCCTGATCTGTGTCCTGGCCGTGCTCGGGCCGGCGATGGTGGTCTGCTGGGTGCTGCCGCAGACGCAGGGGTGGGCGCGCTGGTGGGCGCACCTGCTCCCGATCACGGTCCTCCAGCAGTGCGTGCAGGTGCTGGTCCTCAAGCTCGGCTCCTCGCTCATGGTCGAGCTGGCCCCCGGGGACGCGGCGAACGCCGTGCTCACCCTGTTGCTCGGCATCGCCGTCTGCTACCTGACCCTGCGCGTGCCCTCGCTCCTCTCCAGCCAGGCGCGGCATGCGGGCCTCTCCTCCGTGGTCTCGCTCGTCGTCCTGAGCCGGTTCGCGGGCGGGCTCGGTGCCCGTGGGGCGGCGGTTGCCGGGGCGGGGGCGCGCTGATGGTGAAGGTCGCGCTGCTTGCCGGTTCGGTGCTCGGAGACGTCGCCCGGGACGGGATCCGCCTGCTTGCGCTGCTGCTCGCGGCGGTGCTCATCCCGGCGATCGCGGTGGTCGTGATCGCCGCCCTCGCCATCGCCACGCCGTTCGCGGGGCTGGCCGGTGCCGCCGCACCCCAGACGGGCGGCGCACAACAGCCGCCGTCCCTGCCCGTGGAGCACCTCGCGGTGATGGTCGCCGTCGAGGCGGAGACCCGCGTGCCCTGGGCGCTCCTCGCGGGCATCGCCTCGGTCGAAAGCGGCTTCGGTCGCAACATGAGCACCTCCTGGGCGGGCGCGATCGGCTACGGGCAGTTCCTCCCGTCCTCGTGGGCCGCGTTCGGCGAAGGCGGCGACCCCTACGACTATCGGGACGTGATCCCGGCGATGGCGCGCTATCTCCTCGCGGCGCACGTCCTCACGGACCTCCCGGGCGCCGTCCACGCCTACAACCATGACTGGGAGTACGTCGCGCTCGTCCTCTCCCGCGCCGCCTACTACACGGCAGTCGAGGGCGAGGCCGCGGCGGCACTCGCCGCGGTCGCAACCGGGGGCGCGCGATGAGCCGCCCGCGCTTCGTCGGCCTCGCCCTCTTCGGGCTCGCCACGCTCCTCCTCGCGATCGGGGTGGGCAGCGTCTGCCGGGGTGCCACTCGCCTCACCGAGCGGGGTGACGCGACCGCTGCCGTCGAGGCCGCGGCCCGGCGGTTCGTGCTGGCCTATGGGACATACGACGCCACGCGCAGCGCCGCGTACCCACAGCGGCTTGCGGCACTCAGCACCGGCGACCTGCAACGCGCCCTCGCGGCCGCGAGCGTGGACGCGCAGAGCGTCCAGATGCAACGGCGGCTCACGACGCACGTCGAAACCACGGACGTGACGTCATTCGAGGCGGGGCGAGCGACCGTCGCCGTCACCGTCGTGCAGGAGCGCCGCTGGATCGATCCGGGAAGCGGCACGGAACAGGACGAACGCGTCCGCCAGCGCATGCGCTGTCAGTTGGTGCGGCAGGACGGCCGGTGGCTCGTCTCCGCGATCGAGTTGGAAGCAGTGGAGCCGGCGCGCTAGGAACGCGCCGCGCGCGAAAGGAACCGCAGATGGAACAGATCAACGCCTTGTTCACGAACTTGCTGAACATCGGCGTCGGTGTCGCGGTCGCCGTGTCCGCGTTCTTCGTGGCGTGGGGCGCCTTCCTCTATATGTCGGCCGCCGGCAGCCCGCGCCAGATGGAGACGGGCAAGACCGCGATCATGAACGCGCTGGCCGGACTCGCGCTCGTGCTGCTGGCGCGCGTGATCGCGGGGATGGTGCAGTCGGCGATGGGCGGTGCCGCATGAGCGCCGCGCACGAGATTCCCACGCATCTCGAGGTCGCCGACCGCGCGGTCCTCGGGCTCACGATGCGGCAGCT
Organism: Dehalococcoidia bacterium; assembly: GCA_020634075.1. Taxonomy (GTDB): domain Bacteria; phylum Chloroflexota; class Dehalococcoidia; order UBA2979; family UBA2979; genus W-Chloroflexi-9. The sequence goes on from JACKCJ010000038.1 coordinate 2,051, forward strand.
GCTCGCGGCCGCGATCGGGCTCGCCCTCGCCTACGGCGCGTGGAACGACCTCCCGCTCCCGATCGCGCTGCGTGCCGGCGCCGCGCTCGTCACCGTGCTGGTGTGCGCCGTGCTCGTCCTCTGGCGTCCCGGCGGTCGCGCGGCCGAAGAGTGGGTGTTCGTGCTGGTCCGTTACTGGTCGGCGCCGCGGGTCGCGGTCTGGCGGCCGGGCGTGTCCCGACGTCGAGCCCGGCGCGCGCACGAGGTGATCCTTCCCGGCGAGGCAGATGGCTCCCAGGGGGAGGTGGCCGATGCCGCGTAAGGCCGCACCGCGCGCGAGTACGCAGACGCTCCTGCCGCTGGACGACGTGATCGGCGACGTCGTCCGTCTCCGCGGCGGTGACTTCCGAGCGATCGTCGAGGCGATCCCCGTGAACTACGCGCTCAAGGCCGCGGAGGAGCAGGAGGCGATCCTCGCGGGCTACCGCCGCTGGCTGAACGGGCTGTCGTATCCGGTGCAGATCCTCGTCCGCGTGGTGCCCACGGACGTCGACCGCTACCTCGACGGCTTCGTGGACGACCGCCGGCGACGGCACGGCGAGCTCTGGGACCGCCTGGCGCTGGACCACGAGAGCTTCGTCCGCCGCATCGCGCGCGAGCGCACGCTGCTCGACCGCCACTGCTACGTGATCATCCCCGCGGGTACTCCCGGCGCGCCGGGTCGCCGTCGGCGCTGGTTCGGCCGGCACCGGCCGGACGTCGAACACACACCGCTGATCGCGGCGCGGCGCCTGCTGGCATTCCGCACCGCTGAGGTGCTGCAGGCGCTCGCCGCGATCGGGGTCACGGCGCACCGCCTCGACCGGGACGAGCTCGTCGCCCTGTGGCAGGCGTCGCTCGCCGGCGTCCCACTCAGTGGCCGCGCCGTGCGCGTCGAGGATTCGCCCGTGCTGACGTCGGCGCCCGGGGTCCCGCGACCGGCCAGGGAGGCAGGCGATGACTAACCTGCGCGTCGGTCGTGCCGCCCCGAGCCCTGCCGCCGACCGCTTCGCCGCCGGAGCCCGGTCTGCGGCCGACGCCGTCGCGCCCGCCGCGATCGTCGAGTCCGCGAGGGACGTGAGCGTCGACGCCACCGCCAACCGCATCGTCGCGCTCACCGACTACCCCCGCCACGTGACGCCTCACTGGATCGGCCGGCTGATCGACTTCGACGAGCCCTGCGACCTCGCGATGCACCTCGACCCGCTCGACTCCGCCGAGGTGGTGCGGATGCTCACGCACCGCCTGGTCGAGATCCAGTCGTCGCGGATGCTCGACGCGAAGGGCGGACGGATCGCGTCGGTCGAACGCGAGGTCGCCTACGAGGACGTCGCGCGGCTGCGCGACGCGCTCGAACGGGGCGACGAACGCGTGCTCTCGACCGCGTGCTACCTGCGGGTGCAGGGACGCACGGCCGCCGCCGCCGAGCAGCGCGAGGCGCGCCTGCGCGGCGTGCTCGCGGGGATGATGGCGGGGGTGCGCCCGGCGATGTACGAGATGCTGCCGGGCCTGCTCTCCTGCCTGCCTGCGGGCGAAGACCACCTGCGGCGACGGCGCAACCTCGACACGTCGAGCGCGGCGACGATGTTCCCGTTTGGCTCGAGCCACCTCGGCATGCGCGACGGCGTGCTCCTCGGCGAGGACCTCCATAACCACTCGCTCGTCATCACCGACCGCTTCCATCCCGACCAGCAGAACGCGAACCGCGTCGTGGTCGCCGCGAGCGGGGCGGGCAAGAGCTACGCGAGCAAGGTCGAGGCGCTGCGGGCGATGGTGCGCGGCGTCGACTACCTCGTGATCGACCCGGAAGAGGAATACGGGCGGCTCTGCGAGGCGGTGGGCGGCCAGATGGTGCGCCTCGCGGGGACCTCGCAGCAGCGCATCAACCCCTTCGACCTCGCCCCCGGGAACGACGAGTCCGGCCGCGACCCGCTCGCGGAACGCGTGCTCGCGCTGCAGGGGCTGCTGGGGGTGATGCTCGCCGACCCGGGGCGGACGCTCGACCAGCGCGAACGCGGCCTCCTCGACGCGGCGCTGTACGAGACCTATCGGCGCGTCGGGATCACCCGCGACGCAGGCACCCACCACCGTCAACCCCCGGTGATGCGCGACCTGCTCGCGGTGCTGCGGGAGGCCGACGACCTCGGCCTCGCCGACCGCCTCGTCCGCTACGTCGACGGCAGCCTGGGGCGTGTCTTCGCCGAGCACACGACGGTGTCGCTCGACCGCCCGCTCGTGGTGTTCGCCCTCCGTGACCTGGAGGAGGAGCTCCGTCCGGTCGCGATGCACCTCGTCGCCGACTACGTCTGGCGGGAGGTGACGCGCACGCCGCGACCGCGCGTCCTGCTCGTCGACGAGGCCTGGACGCTCATGCGCCATGCCGACGGCGCGCGGTTCCTCGCGTCGATCGCGCGCCGCGCCCGCAAACGCTGGCTGGGGCTGACGACGGTCACACAGGACGCACGGGACTTCCTCCAGTCGCCGGAGGGGCACACGATCCTCGCGAACAGCGCGTCGCAGTTCCTGCTCCGCCAGGACAGCTCGACGATCGCGGTGGTCGCGGAGACCTTCAACCTCTCGCGCGGCGAGCGCGACTTCCTGCTCAGCGCCCGCCGCGGCGAGGCGCTGCTCCTCACCGGCGGCAACCACGTCGCGCTCCGCGTCGTCGCGAGCGAGCTCGAACACGGCCTCTCCACGACCCAGCCGGCGGAAGTCGCCGCTCAGCGGGCGGTGGCGCGATGACCGTCGACGTCGAGCGCGTGAAGCGCGCCCACCCGATCGCCGACGTGATCGCGGCGCACGGCGTGCGCCTGCGCGCCTCGGGCCGGCGCTTCTTCGCGCGCTGTCCCTTCCACGAGGACGACCGCCCGAGCTTCGTCGTGTACCCGGACACGCAGTCCTTCCACTGCTTCGGCTGCGCGGCGGACGGCGACGTGATCGACTTCGTGCGGCGCGTCCGACAGGTCGGGTTCCGCGAGGCGCTCGACGTGCTCGGCGAACGGGAGCCACGCGGCGCCGCGCCGCGGGCGGAGGCGCGGGTTCCGCGCGCCCTCGCGCTCGACGACCGGCTGATCCTCACCGCGGCGTGCGAGCTCTACCACGAGGCCCTGCTGCGCACGCCGCACGCGCTCCGCTACCTCGAGGAGCGCGGCGTCCCGGAGTGGCTGGTGACGGAAGCACGCCTCGGGTACAGCGACGGCACGCTGCTGCAGCCCTACCTCCAGCGTCGGCGCCTGAGCGTGCGGCGCGCCGCCGCGATGGGGTTGCTCTATCCGGACCGGCGACGCGATGGCGAGTGGCGCGAGGCGATGCGCGGCCGCGTCGTGATCCCCGACTTGCGCGCGGGATACTGCGCCTGGATGACGGGCCGCGTCCCCGCGGACGACACCTCGCTGCCGTATCTCGACCTCGCGCTGCCGAAGCCGTTGCTCGGGTACGAGGTCGCGCGCGATCACGACCGTCTGCTCGTCACTGAAGGCCCGTTCGACTGGCTCACGCTGCGGTCCTGGGGGTTCCCCGCCTGCGCGCTGCTCGGCACGCATCCCGGTGCGCAACCGCTCCGGCTCCTCGAACACGCGCCCGGGGTCGTGCTCGTGCTCGACGGCGACGACGCGGGGTGCGAGGCGGCGCAAGCGCTGGCCGACCGGCTGCCCTCCGACGTGTCGATGGTGCTACTGCCGTCGGACGTGAAGGACGTGAACCAACTGGGCCGACAGCCGGGCGGACGCGAGACGTTCATGGCGCTGCTGTCCGCGGCGGAAGGAGACGGTGATGGCGTCACCGCTCGCTGACCGGCCGCCGCTGGTGGAAGTCGTCCCGCCCCGCGACCTCGAGGGCGGCATGCGCGCCGCGCGGGGCATGCTCGGGGCGCTCGCGGGCGAATCCGTCGTGCTCGAGGTGCTCGTGACGGTGGACGGCCCGCGCTGGCTGCTGCGAGCGGCGACGGCGGACGTGCTTGCCCACATGACCGTGCAGGCAAGGGCGGCGCATCCGCGCGCCGTGGTGTCGGCGGTGGAACGCGATCCCCTCGCGCTCGCCCCTGGCGAGCATGCCGCGGTGGTGACCATGCAGCCCGCCAGGGCTGCCGCCCTGCCGCTCCGTGCGGAGTGGCGTCTCGAACGCGACCCCCTGTTCGGCGTCGTCGCCGCGGTGAGCCCCGTCTCCGAGGAGCGCCTACTGCTCCGGCTCGCGCTGGGACCGGCCAGGCGAAACGAGGGTGACCGCATCCGCGCGCGGGAGGAACGCCCGACGACGCCGCGGTACGAGGGCTCCGGCGCAGCCGCGAGCCCGATCCCGTTCGTGCTCCTTGGCGGTGCCGCGGCCGCGGGCTTGCAGGGCTGGCAGTGGTACGAAGCCGGGGAGTGGGGCCTCCTGGCCGGAGCCGCCGGCGTCGGCGCGGTCGGGATCCCGGCGGCCGGCGCGCTCGCGGCCCGGCTGTGGCGGCGCGATCCGACGCTCCCGCGCGCGGTGGTCGCCACGAAGCTCGCCGGCCCGCTGATGGCCGCACGTCTGTCCGTGTTCGGGATCGCGCAGGACGAAACCGGGGCGCGGGCGCTGGCGGTCGACGCGGGACGCGCCTTCGCGGCCTACGACGACCCCTCCGGTGGTGGCCTGCGCGGTGGCCGGCCGCGCCGTGGCCTGGCGCGACCCCGCCGTGCGGGACTGCTGCTCAACGCTGCCGAGGCTGCCGCGCTTTGGCATCTTCCGGACGCCATCGACGGGCCCACGGTGCGACGGACGACCGCCCAACGCATCGCGCCGGTGCCGGGGCACGCCGAGCGCGGCGTCCTCGTGGGCACGGCGCCCGCTGCGCACGGCCGTCCGGTGGCGCTCCCCGAGCCACTGCTCGCGCGCAACCACCTCGTCGTCGCCAAGACGCGACGCGGCAAGTCAACGCTGCTCCGCCACATCGCCGCGGGCGTGATGGAACGTATGGCCGCGGGCGAGGACGATGCTGCGCTCGTCGTCGTCGACCCGCATCAGGACCTGGCCGAGGCGGTGCTGGCCTCGGTGCCCGACGCGATCGCCGACCGCACCGTGTACCTCGACTTCGCGCGCGCGGAGCATCCGATCGGCCTCAACCTGCTCGACGTCACGCTCTTCCCCGACCGGGACCGCACCGTCGAAGGCATCGTGACGATGATGTCCCGCCTTTGGCCCTCCAACTGGGGCCCGCGCATGGAGGGCGCGCTGCGCGCCGCCCTCGCCTCGCTCCACGAGGTCAACCGGGGACGGGCCCGTGAGAAGCAGTACACGCTGCTGGACGTCGCCCCGTTCCTCACGAACTCACATCTCCGGTCGGCCCTACTCCGGCGCATCGACGACCCGGCGGTGAAGGCGTGGTGGCGGGACAACTACGCCTTCCCCGGCCAGGCGCTCCAGCAGCAGATCGCCACGCCGGTCACGTCGAAGATCGGTCGGTTCCTGCTGACTGAGGCCTCGCGCCTGGTGTTCGGCCAGCCCGTCTCCACCTTCAACCCGCGGGACATCCTCCGGCACGGCGGCGTCCTCGTGATCAACACCTCCGTGGGCACGCTCGGCGAGGGCGCGTCGGCGCTGGTGGGGGCGACGGCGCTCAACCTCCTCGCGCTGCTCGTCGAGGAGCAGGTCGGGCTCCCGCCGGAAGAGCGGCGGCGGGTGATCCAGTTGATCGACGAGTCGAGCACGCTCGGCGCCGTGGACTATCCCCGCGCGCTCAGTGAGCTCGGCAAGTACGGCGCGTCCTACACGCTCGTGACGCAGTCGCTCGCCAAGCTCGACGCCGTCGACCGCGACCTCGCGCCGACGATCCTGGCGAACTGCGACGGGCTGACGGCATTCCAGTGCTCGGCCGACGACGCACGCCGCCTGATCCCGGAGCTCGGCGGTGGCCTCGAGGTCGAGGACCTCGTCTCCCTCGACGACTACACCTGCTACGCGCGCTGGTACGACGGCTTCGCGCGGCCCCCGGCGTTCACGCTCGGCGTCGCGCCGCCGCCGCCGCTCGACCGCGCACGCGCGACGGCGATCGCGCAACGCTCCGCTGCGCGCTTCGGGCGACCGCGCGAGACGGTGGCGCGGGAAGTGCAGCTGATGCTGGAAGACCGCCAGGACCACGCGGATCGCCTCAAGGCGAAGGCGGACGAACAAAGCGAGAAAGCCAGCACGAGGACGGGCCGGGGCACCGCGCCATCGGACCATCAGAACGAGGCCACCACCACGGACGAAACGGTATGACCGTCGACGACCGGCTCGGGGAAGCCCTCCGCACCGTCGCGGCGCTGCCGTTCGTCTGCGATCGCGACGTCGCCGGGCTTCTCGCCATCGACCGGAGCGAGGCGCGCCGGCTCCTCGCGGAACTCGACCGGTGCGGCTGGGCTGACTGGGTGGCCCCGCGCGCCGCCGGCTCGCATCCACCGCACCTCTACTACCTGCGGGAGGAGGCCATGTCCGCCCTCGCCGAACGCTGCGGGCTGGCCGCAGACGACCTGGCCGTCGTTCTGCCGGTCGGACGCCAGGAGCTCCTGGGCCGGCTCGCCCGGATCGCGTCGGTGACGGCCGTGAACCGCGCAGTGGCGCGTCTCGTCGCCGACCTTCGCCCTCGCGGCACGTCGGTCGTGGACGCCGTCGCGTGTCCGCTCCGCGCGCCGGTGCTGGAGCGATGGTGGCCGCGGGCGGCGATGGCGTACGTAGAGGTCGAGGACGACGAGGGGCCTCGCTCCGTGTTCGTCGCCTGGGACCGTGCGGGCGCCACGGACGCGGCGCGGCAGGCGATCGGGCGCGCCTGGCGGTCCCGGAGGGGGGCAGCCCCCGGGACGGCGATCGCGCTCGTCTGCGCGGACGCCCGCCAGTTGCGGACATGGGAACGTCTGCTCTCCGGTCGCGCGCGCGACGGACGCGAGGTGCCGGACGTGGTGCTCGCGATGGCGGCGGACGTCGAAGAGCACGGCCTGCTGCGAGCGCGCTGGCGGCGGCCGGGCTCCGAGGCGGACACACCGCTGTGCTGGGGCGCGGCGCGGGCGCCAATCGCGGGACGCGAGGCGCATCGCCGGCTGGCGCGTGGGGAACTCGGTGAGGTCGGACGGACCGGCGCGCCGCTGCGCCGCACGCTCGACCGCACGCGGGTGCGTCGGTTGGGCGTCGGCGAGCGTGTCGCCGCCCTCGCGATCGCGCTCACGCCCGCCGAGCTGCACCTGCTCGCGTGGACCGGACTGCACCCGTGGCTGATCGAGCGACAGATCGCCGTACTCACCTGGGATCCGCCGACGGTGGTGCGTCAGCGACTGGCGGCGCTGGAGCGGCACGGAGCCATCTCCTCCGTCGAGCTGCCGGGCCTGACCGAGCCGGGTTGGCACATCACGGACGACGGACTGCGGGCGTTCGCGCTGGCGGAGCACGACCAGCCGCGTCGCCTCCAGCGGCTGGGCGCGGTCTACGTCCCGCGTCTCGCCGCGGATGGCTCCGGCGGCATCGGGCTCCCCCGGCTGCTGCTGCACGAGCTCGGCGTGAATGCCGTGATGGTGGAGCTGGCGGAGCGCGCACGGCGTGACGGCGGTCGGCTGGCCGTCTGGCAGAACACCGGCGAGGCGGCCTGTTACTTCGAGGGCCGGCGGTTCTGGATCCGCCCGGACGCGGCCGGGATCCTCGTGGGCCGCGACGGCGAGACTCCGTTCCTGCTCGAGTACGACCGCGGCACCGAGAGCGAAGCGAGCCTCCGCGCGAAGTTCGAGGGCTATGAGCGGTACTACGCCGCCGGGGCCTGGGACATGGCGTTCGACCGGATGCCGGTGCTGCTCGTGGTCTGCGCCGGATACCCGTCGTTGCAGCGGGTCCGACGGGTGGCACGCGAGGTGGCGGGGGTTCCGGTGCTGGTGGTCCCGGAGTCCGGCGGTTGGTGGACCAGGGTGGACGGGGCAACGGCGTGAATACAGGTCAGATAGTACGATTTGTACGATTCGTACAATCCTCCCTGATAGGACGAAGGAGGCTCTCATGACCACGAAGCACATCAGCGTCGCCGAGGCGCGTGCGCGCCTCGCGGCGATCCTCGATGGTGTCCGCAGCCGCGGCGAGCGATACGTCCTCGAGCGGCACGGGCGTGAGGTCGCCGCGATCGTGGGCGTCGAGGAGCTCGCCCGCCTCGATCGCCCGTCCGGCGAACCTCCGATGGGAGCGATGGCGCTCGTCGGCCTCTGGCACGAGGTCGCCGACACGGACATCGACACCCTGCTCGCTGATATCTACGCCGAGCGCGAGCGCGACGCCGGGCGTCCAGTCGAGCACGCGTCGTGAGGTATCTACTCGACACGGACACGTTGAGCGGGCTGATGCGGTCGGCGCCGCTGCCGGTGCTCCTGCGGCGCATCGCCGCCGTCCCACCCGCTGAGCAGGCCACATCGAGCATCACGCTCGGCGAACTGCTGTACGGCGCCCACCGCCTCGGCGACCGCGGGGCGGCCCTGCTCGACCGGATCGCGGAGCTGGTGACGGCGAACCTCGTCGTGTTCCCCTTTGACGAGCATGCGGCGCGCGAATACAGCGTGCTCCGTGCCCGCCTGGAGCAGGACGGCACTCCGATCAGCGACGCCGACATGCGTATCGCGTCCATCGCGCTGGCGCACGACCTCACGATCGTGACGGGGAACATCCGCCACTTCGAGCGCGTCCCCGGCCTGTCCGTGGAGAACTGGCTCGCGTGAC
>JACKCJ010000039.1 GCA_020634075.1 Dehalococcoidia bacterium
GGTGGCGAGCCCCTACGCGACCGGGTCGACCTTCCAGTAGACGTCGCCGATGCCCAGGACCGCCTTCACCTGAGAGCCGCGAGGCTCGAGCAGCTGGTCGCGCATGTCTGACAACCTTGCGTTTCGGTCGTGAAAGGATATGACTTAGGACATGGCTCGGGTCGGCGCAGAAGAGCTGATCGTCGCGGCGGACCTCGAAGACGAGGGCGTGGCCCGGAGGCAGGTCCACCGCCTGGTCGAGCGGGGAGATCTCGTACGCATCGATCGCGGGGTCTTCGCGCTTCCTGACTTCGAGCCGACGGAGCACCACCACCTGGCGCTCGTCGCACTGAGGTGCCCGCGCGCGGTGATCGCGATGACGTCGGCCGCAGCCTTCCATCGTCTAGGTACCCAGGTCCCGCACACGGTCTGGATCGCGCTTCCTCCTCGGACGTGGGCCCCCAAGCTCGAGAGCGTCAGGGTCGAGGTAGCTCGCTTCTCCGGCAGCCGGCTCGAGGAGGATGTGGAAGAGCACCTCATCGAGGGGGCGCGCGTACGTGTCTACGGGCTCGCGAAGACGGTGGTCGACCTCTTCCGCTACCGGAACAAGCTGGGCCTGGACGTCGCGCTCGAAGCGATGCGCGAGGCCCTCCGAGACGGGCGAGCGTCCGTCGCCGAGTTGGCCCAGATCGCGCGGCGCGACGGCGTCTCGGGGCCGATCCGCCCGTACCTCGAGAGCATGCAGTGACCAAGCGTGGCGACCGCGGGAGCGGCGCCTCCGTCCGCACACGGCTCCTTGCGCTGTCCAAGGAGCGCGGGGAGGAGTTCCAGCGGGTGCTGGTCCGGTTCGGGATCGAGCGGCTGCTCTATCGACTCTCCCGCTCCGAGCACGCCTCGGGATTCGTCCTGAAGGGGGCCACCCTGTTCGCCGTCTGGACAGAGACGCCACACCGCCCTACCAAGGATCTCGATCTCCTGGGCTTCGGCTCCCCGGATCCCGACCGGCTCGTCGACGTCTTCCGAGAGGTCGTCGCGCTCGAGGTGTTGGCCGACGGGATCGTCTTCGACGGGGGGTCCATCGCGGCCGCCGAGATCCGCGGGAACCAGGAGTACGACGGGATCCGTCTGACGATGGAGGCCAAGCTGGGCACTGCCCGGATACCGCTTCAAGTGGACGTGGGGTTCGGCGACGCGACGGCTATCCCACCTGCCTCCGTGGAGGTCCCGACGCTCCTCCCGGACCAGCCGGCGCCCACGCTTCGCGCCTACAGCCGCGAGGTGGTCGTGGCCGAGAAGTTCCACGCAATCGTCCACCTGGGCCTGCCGAACACCAGGATGAAGGACTACTACGACCTGGTCGTTCTCTCGCGCCGCTTCGACTTCGATCGCGCGGCGCTGGGGAAGGCGTTCGCGGCGACATTCGAGCGCCGTGGAACCGAGCTCCCCACAGTCTGCCCCGAAGGGCTGGACGACGACTTCGGAACGGACGCGACGAAGACGACGCAGTGGCGCGCCTTCCTCCGGCGAACGGGAGTCGAAGACGACCAGGAGCTGCTGGACGTGGTCCGGATACTGCGCGCGTTCTTGCTCCCCGTGGCGACCGCGGTCGTCGAGGGCGAGCCCGCCGGGACGTGGCCGCCGGGAGGACCTTGGGGCTGAGCGCGGCGAGGCCGACGATGGCGCGTGACGAGCGGCCGGAGCTCCAGTCCGGCAGCGCGACGCTCCGCAGCTACCTCGACGAGGTGACAAGTCGGGTCGTCGGCGAGGTGATCCACACCGACGTGGAGTGGCGGAGGTGGACGAGCCGAAGCAGCTCGCCCTGATGTCACGGCGGCGAACGACGACGCGCCGAGCCGGCTACGGGATCTCGTCGGGGCGCGGCGGTCGAACGTGGGCGCGGCCGGCCGGATCGCCCACCCCCGTGCGCAGGTACTCGCGACGGGCTTCGCGCAGGCACGGCACGTTCGCGCCGCCGGCGTAGTCGGGATCGGCGAACTGCACGCTGTCGTCTTCCCACCAGCACACGGGGCAGAGCCCGAACGTGCCCGGCGGCTCCTGGTCGAGCGTGAAGCAGCCGCAGCACGGGCACGACCACCGACGATTGGGCCCGAGGCGCGGAGGGACTGGGGCCGTGATGAGCGTCGTGTGCGTCCAGATCCCCTCGGGCGCTTCCCCGAGCGCGTCCACGTGGTGGCCCTCCGAGCACGTCGTGTAGATCTCGAACCGGACGGGGAGGCGCGCCGCGTCCCCCGAAGAGCGCCACTCGGGATCGACCCTCTGATCGACCGGAGCCGCCTCGCCCTGGCGCCAGACCCACTGAGCCGGCGCCCCCTCCTTGCCCTGCCACCCGGCGAGCGCGGCGGCGCACCGTGGACACGAGAGCGGCGGGATCGGCTCGTACCAGTCGAAGAGGCTCACGCTCGGAGCCTACGATGAGCGGTCCGCGGCGTCGTGTCCCGAGGGGCAAATAGAGGTGCGAGCTGCGTCGCCTCGACGACGCTCGGGGCGCGACCTAGCCGTCGCGCCGAGTGACGCGGTCGAGCTTCCAGTAGACCTCGCCCGACCCGACGACGTCCTTCACCACGAAGCCCCGTCGCTCGAGGATCTCACGCAGCCGCAAGTTCGGTTTCGCGCAAGTGAGCGCGTGGACCCGCCACTCGACCTCACCGAGCCCGCGGCTGCGGCGTAGCGATGAGCGAGCGCGTAGAGCGTGGAGGACCCCTCCCGCCTCCGTCGACGTGGGCCAGCTCCATCACGAGGCGCCTCGCACCGCTCGAAGCGGCCGGGACTTCGGCCGTCCCCGAGCGGAAGGTGATGGGCTCGCCCGACAGAACGAGCACATCGAGCTCGTCGTCCGCCATGGCGAGGAGCTCGTCGGGCGAGAGGCCTTCGATCATCCGCACGGTGGGCTCACGATCCGTTCAGAGAGGGCCAAATGAAAAGAGGCACCCGCCAGAGCCACACGACGACGAGTGCCGCGACCATCGCTGGTTCGCGCCAGTGGCTCGCGGCGAGCAGCATCGACGCGACGCCCGCGAGGACCTGTGCGGCCCGCCCCCAGCGCCCGATCTGGACGGCGAGTAGCCGCGCGGAAGCCACCACACCGATGGTCGCAGCCGCGTCGACTACCCATCGCTCGATGGAGCTCGCCTCCAGGTCGAGGTCGGCGGGGGCGGCGTACGCCAAGACGTGCGTCGCCACCCCGAGGACGGCCGCTGCCCCGACGACTCCGGCGGCGCCGAGCGGCCAGCTCGTGCTGCGAGCCGAACGCAACACGAAACACCAAGGCAGCAGGGCGCACAGCGCCAGCCCGGCGAGCACGAGCGCGGGCGGCACACCTACGCCAGCGGCGAGCGTGGGCGCGAGAGGCAGCGACCAGCTCCCCACGCACGCGGCCACCACCCAGCCGAACCGACTCGAGCTCGGAAGGTTGGGATCGCGGCTCCAGCCGACCCCGCCCAAGAGGAGGCCCGCGAGCCCGAGTTGCGCGGCCCGCCAGACGTAGGGGTCGACCGCGCCACGACGCCCAAACCCACTGTCGGCGATCGCCCGCCAGCCCAGATCGAGGCCCACGAGCGCCAGGCACCCGAGCGCGAGCAGGTGGGCGCGCGTCGGACGGCCGATCGAGACGCCCGCGACGACGACGAGCATCGCAACGGCTTCCCCGGTGAACGTCCACACCGTCCCGGCAAAGTAAACGTGCATCCCGACGACCGAGCTCGAGTCCGACAGCGCCACGGCCGTCATCGCGACCTTGGCGGCCACGGCGGAGAGCAGGAGGCAGAGGGCGAGCACGTCGGCTCCCCGGCGGGACGCAGGCGCGGCCCGCCACGCGAGGATTCCCAGGTGCGCCGCGAGCGCGCCGCCGATCGTCACGAGATCCCACGCCGGGACCCAGCCGTCTGCGTGGCTGGAGACCTGGAAGACGACGAAGCGCGCGACGAGCACGGCTGCGAGGAGTCGGCGCTGTAGCTTGTCGAGGGCTTCGGGGTTCATGGGTAGCTGCGCAGGCGGGGCACGAACCTACCATCGGCGTGGGACGTGGCCGGTTGCTGACCTCGCGGCACCTCCAGCTCCTCGATCGCTGCGCGCCGATCTCGCAGCGTCCGATGGCCGGGCGCTTGCGGAACGTCCGATGTCCATCGGAGTGCTGTCAGAGGGACCGCGTCACCCCTCGAGCGCGGTGAGCTCACCGTCGCGCACCACCTCCCAGCGATCGTCGTCGTCGACGATCACTCCGTCGTACTTCTGGGCGAGGTAGCGCGCGACCTCATGAGCGATGACGACGCCCATCGTTCCGGCCATCGAGAATCCAAGCTCGATCCCCACGACTGCCTGGCAACGCTCGAGGAACGGTGCTGCACCCTTCGGCGGGCTTCGGACCTCGTAGGACTCCCCAACCTCCTCTCGAACGCGTTCGGGCTGCATCCAGAGGTGGACGATGATCGGCCTCGCATTCGGATCTTGCTGGTAGCGGACCTCGAAGTCGTCCGTGACTCGGAGGTGCTCGAGCGCCGGAGGCACCAGGGACTCGGGCACCCCGCAGTCCTCGGCGAGGGAGTCGTAGTCGACCCCCGCGAGAGCCTCCGGATCACCCCCGCGAATCCCGTGGGCAAGGTCCGAGGGCTGAAGGGCACTGCAATCACGCTTGCAGTACACGGTGATCCACCAGGCCATCGTCCTCCCCGCTGTCCTAGTCTAATCTAGTCCAGGCGCCAGAATAGCTGTGTCAGGGCACGAGCTGCTTCGTCTCGATGTCAACCTCGGACCCGCCCCAGCAGGCCTCATGCACCGCAGGACGGTGACGATGACTCCGCAGCGGGACGGGACCTCCGGCGCGAGCAGCGGATTCCTCGTCGACGTCCTCAAACGACCAAACCCACCGGGGCTCCGATGGGGGTTTTGGGAAGGGCATTGCGGGGGGCCCGATACCGCGACCGTATGCTGGAGGCCATCCACGAGTGGATGGAAGTGCGGCTCGCCGCGTAACGCGCGGCGCCACGCTGGTACCGCTCGCATCAAAGATGTATCGTTGGGCAGTACGGCGGCGTCCATCGACGGCCCATCCGACGACATGCTTGCGTGCGTGGAGAAGAACCAATGAACGCCACCTTCTGCAATCGGTCGTGGACGGCCGGGTGCCTGACCTTCGCCGCCTTCCTCGCCGCCTGCGGACCTGGGAACGTGCCAGCCGGCAACCCCGACGCGGGCAGCGTCGCTGACGCGTTCTTCCCGCCCGCTGAGGCCAACGCCGCCGAGTGTTCCGACGCGATCGACAACGATGGCGACGGGCAGACCGACTGCGAAGACGTCGCCTGCCAGCTCCACGCGTTCTGCGAGACGGGTACGGAGACCGGCGACGTCCTATGCGACAACGGCGCGGACGACGACGGCGACGGTGCGACCGACTGCGATGACCCGGGATGTGCGACGGCGGGGGCATGTTCACCGGCCCCGCCCGAGACCGGCGACGTCCTGTGCGACAACGGCGCGGACGACGACGGCGACGGTGCGACCGACTGCGATGACCCGGGATGTGCAGCAGCGGCGGCATGTTCACCTCCCCCGCCCGAGACCGGCGACGCCCTGTGCGACAACGGCGCGGACGACGACGGCGATGGTGCGACGGACTGCGATGACCCGGGATGTGCGACGGCCGTAGCTTGCGCCGCCCCAGGGCGCGAGAACACCGCGGCTACATGCGCGAACGGCGTGGACGACGACGGCGACGGCGCCACCGATTGCGACGACGCTGACTGCGCGATGATGGCGAGCTGCGTCGCGGCGACCTTGACCGTCACGTGGGAGCATCCCGCGCTCATCCCGGACGCGGCGACTCCGTTGTTTCCGACGTACATCGCCCACCTCTTCGGCACGACCGTCACGCACCCCATCGAGATGCAGCTCACCTGCGCGAGCATCAACAACAGCAGCGACTCGTCGGCCACCGGCGACCTCGTCGTGCGCTTCGCCGGCTACGGCGCCGACGCGACTCAGCGCGTCACAGTGCCCGCCCGGGGCACTTCCCGCGTGTGTCTCAACCCGACGTTCGATCTCTCGGCCCTCTACGCGCTTCGGGCGCCGGCCACCGCGCGGATCGAGTCTGCGTTCCGCATCGGCGCCACCGACGCAGCCGTCAACATGCAGCCGGTTCGGGTCATGACGGTGAACGACATCGTCTGGCTTCACCCCACCGTCCCGCTGGAGTCCATGCGGGATCTGAGCGCTGTCTACGTCGAGCCGAACGCGACCGCCGTCGAGGCGCTGCTGCCTTCGGTTGCCGCGAGAGTCAACTTCACCGGCCCGCTCGGCGCGTTCGGGTATTCCCGCGGCGGCTACACGCGGCCCGCGACGTCACTGAGCGTCGGCTACTACATGTCGGAGCCGACTTTCCTGGAGTCCGGCGAAACGACGATGTCGGCGTTGACCTACGTTGACGGAGGATCCGACGACGATGTCGACGTCTGGGTGTTCGATGACGCGCAGTACGCGATCTGGACGAGCGGCGGGACCGCGACCGGATGGCGTTGGCGCGATCAGGTCACCGGGGCCACTCAATCGTTCACCGCGCCCAGCGCAGGTTGGTACTGGTACGTGATCCTCAACACGACCGACAACTTTGTCTCGCGCACAGTCCGGTGGAACCGCACGCCAAGTCGCGAGGAAGTCGTCCGCGATTCGCTCGTTGCCATCTTCCAGGAGCTGCGGTCGCGCGGGATCACGTACACGAGCATCACGACATCGTACTTCGGCGCTGGCACACAGCACGTCCGCCGCACCCAAGAGGTGATCGACACCTCCACCGGCAACTGCATCGACGGGACGTTTCTCTTTTCATCCTTGCTTTCGTTGATGGGCCTCGAGCCCGTGATCGTATACGTCAGCGGTCATGCATTCGTCGGTGTGAGGGCCGCCGCTGGGAGCGACATGCGCCTCTGGTTCATCGAAACGACGATGGTGGGGACGACAACCTCCACGCCGTGGCAAGCCTACACGCACGGCCTAGACGAGTTCATCGAGGCTTCAATGCCGGGAATGTACCTCGACATCGTTCCCATCCCGGAGGCACGCGGGCTCGGGATCACACCGCTACCGCGGTGAGTCGAATCGAGCACGCTGACTACTCAACGGGTGTGATCCAAAGCCCGGTTACGCCGCCCCCTGCAGGGCATTCGGTTCGGCTGCGACGCGTGGCTCGAAGGCGGCAACGAGGTTTTCCATGAGTGAAGCGTCTTTCCAGAACTCGTCCCAGCGTCCGCAGAGGTAGAGCATGCGGAGGTTGAGGAGGGTCTGGGAGGGTTCGGGCAGACATCGGATGCCGGCGACTTTGAGCCTCGTCTGGCTCGCGGAACGGTGGAGCGACTCCATCGCGCGCCGGAGCCGATCGGGTAGCCGCGCTCGCGCCACCGCTCGTAGTCGATGCGCGAGGCGTTCCTGAGGATGGCCTTGATGAGTGTCTTGTGGACCTCCTCGACCACGAGGGAAACGTCATCGTCGTGGAGCAGGGCAAGGATTCGGTCGGCGGCCGGTGCTCGCGCGCGGACGTCCGCATGATGGGCGTCGTCCGCCGGCATCAGGGACTTCGAAGAATCGCGGGTCTGCTTGCCATGGCCGGCGCGCTTCTTGGAGCGTTTGTTGTCGGGAGCCAACACGGGAGTCTACGAGTACGCGAAGCAACGGGGGCGAGGGGCTGACATCGACGCAACGATTCCCACCGCCGAGCAGGAGGTCATGATCGCCGAGAGGGCGGCAGTGCAGGTGGAGCAGCATCTCGCCGCCAACGCGTTGCCGTCTCCGCTCCCCGACATGTACGCGAACCTGAGAGACGAGCCAGTGCGGCCTCGAACCGAGGGTGCTCCTTGGCAAGCTCTACGGGACCGCATTCGTTCCGAGACCCGTCGCTGACCGGGCACGGTCGGACTACGCTCCAACCTCGCGCAAAGCGCGCTTGCCCGTCGCCGTTATCGACGCAGAGGCGATGCCATTCACCCCATCACCCATCACCTTGACGATCTTCACGTACCCGAGCGACTCGGCCTCATCTAGCGCGAAAACGATGCCCGCGACGGTACACCCGAGCTTCTCCATCAGCTCGGCCCCATCCGCGTCCCCCTCGCGCAACAGCTGCAGGATTCGTGTGAGGTCGCGCTCGGGATCGACTCCGACCACCGCCGAAGCGCGGTGGAACCACGCCGCGGCGAGAACGCGGACATGGAAGCCCCCTGTCGATCTGTAGAGCTCCAGAAGATAGTCCGACTCGAGGAGCTCCAGCGCCTCGATGACGTCGTCCCGTTCGAACTCGCCGAGTGCTTGCAAGACGCCCGTGGAGCCGAGAATCACGCGTGGCTTCTTGGCCGCCTCCTCCAGCAGGAGGTCCAGTACAGCCAATTCGACCCCCGAGTAGCGTGGGTCTGGTGGCGCTGCCGCTCGAAGCTGCTCGGCTTGCGTCTCGCTGGCGCTTCCAGCCTCGATCAAGCGGATCGCCTCGGCGGCACTTGGTAGGCGCCGCTCCGGCTCCTGCTCGGTCAGCTTGTTGACGATCCCGTCGAGGAAGGCGGCCTCCGGGTCTACGTCGCCCACCTTCTTGAAGCCGGTACCCTGCAGGACCTCGCCAGTGAAAGCCTCGTTGATCATCAGGCCAATCGCGAAGAGGTCTGCTCGTAGATCGACAGCGCGGCCCGGTCGCTTCTGTTCTGGAGCAGCGTAGAGGTAGTTCGCCATCCGAGCGTTTGGGCGCGTCTCGATGCTCGTCGCAAGCATCTCCTCGTCGAAGTGAGCGATTCCAAAGTCGGCCAGGACGTAGCGATCCGCTTCCGCGTCGCGCAGGATGTTCTCGGGCTTCAGGTCCCGATGGATCACGTTGGCGGAATGCGCGGCCTGCAGTGCGTCGAGAATGGCTACGAAGTGCTCGCTTGCGCGGTGCCTAAAGCCCTCTGTGCCCATCGCCTCCCGTAGCGTGCCGGCGTAGAGAGGCATCACGTAGAAGGGCAGCTTGAGGTCTCCGAAGGCAGCGAAGCCCTCGTCGATGATCTTGACGATGCCGGGATGCTCGCACTTCTTGCAGAAGGCGAGTTCGTTTCGGAAGCGCTTCAGCTTCTCTGTCTTGTTGGCGGCATCCGGGCTCAAGATCTTGAGAGCGAACTCTGTGCCATCTTCGTTGACGACTCTGTGAACGAACCCGTTACCTCCCTGCCCGATGGATCCCTTGGAAGTGTAGGTACTGAAGGACGTCTCGAAGACCCTCGGCATCTTCGGTTTTCGTGCGGGTTGAGGTGACGCGCCGGCCGCTGCTGAGCCCTCTACCAGAGTGCGTAGGGGCGGTTCCTCCCGAGCGTCACCCTTCTGCCGCTCGCTCGAAACAAGAGCGGGGGCCGTTGGCCAGGGGCGGCCGCTCGTGCCCTCTCGCAGGTAGTCGAGGTATTTCGCAAAGGTCTTGCAGCACGCCAGTGATTCGACATCGTCGGAGACTTCGACGTCGAAATGCGCTCGGTCTGCGGGTGACCGGCCCGCACCTGTCCAGCCGGCGATATTCAGGAGGTGGTACGCCAGGCGGACATGCTTGATGTCGTCCTTCCAACCGCAGGCGCTCAGCACGTCACCTGCGCGTATTCGCATCATGGCTGGATCGGCCTGGAACGCATCGTGGAGCCATCGAAGAACGGCTTCGTAGAACTCCGTGAAGTGACCAGTCGTGCTGGTCGCGAGGACACCGGACAGGGTCAATCCATACTTGTCGACATCGGCAGGTTCGGTGGTGAGGTATCGAGGAACCAGCTGGCCCACGATAGGATCCCAACGATCTCTCGGCATTCGTGACAGCTGCGTACGGAGTACACGGCCCATCACCCATCGCTCCGTGTCGAGCCGCGACGCGATGAGGTCGAGCACGGCACGCTCCTCCTGGGTCAGATCCCCCCATCGCCTCGGCATGCGCTCGACTAGGACGTCGCTCAGGCCTGGCATGAGATCCGACGACACCCGCGGGTGGCGCAGGAGACCCATTGTGTCGTGGTCCCACTGGCATTCGTGAGCCGCGTCCTCCAGCTGGACCTTGATGCCCCACGTCCTGCCGTCGTCCCACGAAAAGACCCCGGATGCTCCGCCCTCGCCGGACCAGATCGTCTCTCCGGGATTCAGCCACCATCGGTTCGCATCGCCCATCTGTGTTCCCCCGCGGATCTCCGAGCCCGCCGAGCTACCCCTCCTCGAAGAAACCGTGATCGACGCGGACGATCTCGACCATCGCGCCGCGTTCGACTCCGACGCCGTGGTCGATCATCAGCGATGCGAGTTGATCGCCGTCGATGAGGACGATCCCTTCGCGGCGGTTGGAGAACTCGCGCGCGCCGCTCGCGAAGAAGCCGGTGGTGATGAAGAGGCCCTTGGTGGCGGTGCGGTCGGTGAGCGCCCCGAAGAAGGCCTGGATGTCCTTGCGCTGGACCTTGTTGTTCACGTCGTGACGCTTGGCCTGGACGTAGATGTGCTCGAGGCCGAGCTTGTCGAGGCGGACGATGCCGTCGATGCCGCCGTCTCCGGTGCCGCCGGTGACTTCGAGGGCGTCGTCGTCGGCGCC
>JACKCJ010000004.1 GCA_020634075.1 Dehalococcoidia bacterium
GACGCGCGATCGACGACCTCGCCGCGGTAGAGCTCGGAGTAGAGCATCGCCTGGTCGTTCGGCGAGGTGACGAAGGTGTTCTTCAGCGATGTCGCCGGCATGTTCAGCCACTCGGTCGCGTCGTCGACGGTGTCGAGGCCGAGCATCTCGCGCAGGGCGAAGGCCGTCCCGTTGTCCGAGAAGGTGATCATCCGCTCCGCGGCCTCGTAGACGGAGAGCGTGTACGGCGAGGTCGGGCGGAACTCGGGAGCGTCGTCGATGTGGTGGCGGGGCTCGACGGTGAGTCGGTCCTCGAGCTTCACGTCGCCCGCCTCGACCTGGCGCCAGAGCTCGGCGGCGACCACGGTCTTGTAGAGCGATGCGGTCCGGTACTGGCGGTCGGCGTTGATGCCGCACCGGTCATTGGTCTGCAGGTCCACGATCACGACGCCCGTGGTGACGTTCGGTTGCGACCCGGCGACCGCCGCCACGTCGCGGCACATCGCATCGAACTCCTGCGCCGATGGAGCAGCCTCGACACGTCCGGGCGCCGCCAGCGCCAGGGAGACGGTCGCGAAGCTCAGGGCGGCGAGGAGCGAGAGCGCGGAACGAGCCGGCCGGGATCGCGACACACATCACTCCGACTGCGAGCTGGGGATCGCATCAGTAACAGTCGGTCATGCGTAGTTGTGTGAGCCGAACCCCGCCTGAACGACCGGAAGAGAATCGTTCCGTGGGCACCCCGCGGTCAACTGCTTCATGGTTGGAGGCGCGGAGGGGCGTTGCGACCGGAACGCTGTGAGACCACTAATTAGTGGTCTCACACGCAGGAGGGCACCCGGTGACAACCTCGGGCCTAACCTCCCTCCACCTCACGTGAGGGTGTTGACCTGCGGCGGTCGTACAACGATAGTGCGCGTGGGCGAGCGGCCTTGCGGTGGGGGGAATCCGCGCGACGCAGACCCGAACGCAACTGAGGCGCCACACTCGTGCGCCCATCAGGTGTGCCATCACGCATGCGCTTGCGCATGACCGCAGCCTCAAGCGCGGTACTTGCACGGCACAGGAAGGGATCCAGAACCATGGACTGGAGCGACTCCCCGGAGCAGGCGGAATTCCGCAAGGAAGTCCGCGATTTCATCCAGAAGGAACTCCCGCAGGCGTACCGGTCCGGCGAGGACGGCGGCGAGGGCTTCGAGGGCGGCTGGCAGGCCGACCGCAAGTCCGAGGACCCGAAGCGTCGCGAGACGGCGATGCAGTGGGCCGACGCTCTCTCGAAGAAGGGCTGGATCGCTCCCGCATGGCCGAAGGAGTACGGCGGCGCCGGACTCACGACCATCGAGCAGTTCATCTACAACCAGGAGATGGCGGAAGTCGCCGCTCCGATGCCGGGCGGCATGGGCGTGTCCATGATCGGCCCGACCATGATCGTCCACGGCACCGACGAGCAGAAGGCCGAGCACCTGCCGAAGATCCTCTCCGGCGAGGTCGCGTGGGCCCAGGGCTACTCGGAGCCCGGCGCCGGTTCGGACCTCGCGTCCCTCCAGACGCGCGCCGTCCGCGACGGTGACGAGTACGTGGTCAACGGCCAGAAGATCTGGACCTCCGGCGGCCACCAGGCTGACTGGCTCTTCGCGCTGGTCCGCACCGACCCCGAGGCGCCGAAGCACCGCGGCATCTCCTTCCTCGTCATGGACATCAAGTCGCCGGGCCTCTCGCTCCGGCCGCTGATCAACATGGGCTGGAAGCACCACTTCAACGAGACCTTCTTCGAGGACGTCCGCGTCCCGGTGAAGAACCGCATCGGTGAAGAGAACCGCGGCTGGTACGTCGGCATGACCCTGCTCGACTTCGAGCGCTCGGGCATCGCCGGCGCCATCTCCTACAAGCGCAGCCTGGACCAGGTGAAGAAGTTCCTCGACAGCAACGAGGGCAAGCAGTTCCGCCGCCAGGACTTCGACGCCGTGCGCCTCGAGATGGCCGACCGCGCCATCGAGACGCAGATCCTCTTCAACTTCGCCTTCCGCATCGTCTCCATCCAGAACCGCGGCCTCGTCCCGAACTACGAAGCCTCGGTCAACAAGATGTACGGCGCGGAGCTGCACCAGCGGCTGTCTCGCACCGAGACCAAGGCGTGGGGCCTGTACGGCAACGTGTGGGACCCGAAGAGCAAGTACGCCCCGATGAAGGCGGAGCACGTGCAGGACTACGTTGGTTCTGTGCCGCACACCATCTTCTCGGGTTCGAACGAGATTCAGCGCAACGTCATCGCGACGCGAGGCCTGGGCCTCCCCCGCGGTTAGTCGACGCGTACATCGCCGTGTCGGGCTTCTCTGAAGTCCGGCACGGTCAGGCGGATCACTAGTCACTTGAGGGAGCGACCTCGACCACACGGTTGGCGAGGCGCACACGGGAGGAAAGCCAAGTGGACCTCGGTCTGAGCGAGCAGCAGGAGCTGCTGAAGAACGCAGCGCGGGAGTTCCTGGAGAATGAGTGCCCGGAGACTCACGTCCGGGAGATGGAAGAGGACGACAAGGGCTACTCGCCCGTCCTCTGGCAGAAGATGGCGGAGCAGGGCTGGCAGGGCCTGCTGATCCCGGAGGAGCACGGCGGCGCCGGCTTCGACTTCCTTGACCTCTGCGTCCTGCTGGAGGAGTTCGGTCGGGCGCTCGTCCCGGGCCCGTTCATGTCCACCGTCCTCGGTGGCGCGGTCCCGCTGATGGAGATCGGCTCGGACGCCCAGAAGGCGGAGTTCCTTCCGAAGATCGCCTCCGGCGACCTCATCTTCAGCCTCGCGCTGACCGAGCCGTCCGCTCGGTTCGACGAGGCCGGGATTGAGTGCCAGGCGTCGGTCTCCGGCAGCGACGTGACCTTCAACGGCACGAAGCTCTTCGTCCCGGACGCCAACGTCGCGGACTACCTGATCGTCGCCGGCAAGTCCGGCTCCGGCACCACCCTCGGCATCGTCGCCACCGACCAGCCGGGCGTGAAGGTCACCCAGCTCCAGACCATCGCCCGCGACAAGCAGTGCGAGGTCGTCCTCGACGGCGCGAAGGGCCAGCTCCTCGGCGCCGACGGCAAGGGCTGGGACGCGCTGAAGCCGGTCATCGAGAAGTACACCACCGCCGAGTGCGCCTACCTCGTGGGCCTCGCGCAGATGGACTTCGAGATCGCCGTCGACTACGCCAAGGAGCGCGTGCAGTTCGGTCGCCCGATCGGCTCGTTCCAGGCCATCCAGCACAAGTGCGCTGACATGGTCACGGACGTCGACGGCTCCCGCTTCATCATGTACAAGGCCGCCTGGTCGATCGCGTCGGGCCAGCCCGCCGCCGACACGACCCTGGCCGTCAACATGGCGAAGGCCTGGTGCTCCGAGGCCACCCGCCGCGTCGTTGCCCACGGGCAGCAGATCCACGGTGGTATCGGCTTCACCAAGGACTACAAGATCCAGCTCTTCTTCCGCCGCCAGAAGCGCGCGGAGATCGCCTTCGGCGACAGCGACTTCCACCGCGAGGCCGTTGCTCAGCAGCTGGGCCTGTAGCCCAACCCTTCGAGTTCACTCGAACCGACAGAGGCCGCCCGCGAGGGCGGCCTCTTCGTTTGCCCTCGCTCCCGCCGCTGGTTCGCCCGGTCCGAGGTGCGAGGTGCGAGGTGCGCGGGGGGGCGGCCCACCCCCGTCCCCTCCCGTCGCGGGAGGGGAGGATCAGAGTGTGAACACCCTCCCCCCAGCCCCCTCCCTCTACCGAGGGAGGGGGAGCCGGAGACCGACCCGCTGGTCGCCACGCTCCCGCGGCCGTCGTGTGCGCCGGTGCGTCCAAGTGGGCGCGAACCCTCGCCCCTCCGCGCGGACAGGAAGGCGTCGTCGGCATCGTGCGAGTCGGGGAGCGATGACCCTCGCCGCACGGCGTGCAGGCATGCGCAACAGCACTGGAATGCACGGAATCCCCGGTGGGTGCTGCACCGTCCCGATCTGGAAGCCCCCTCCCCCGGCAAGGGGAGGGGGTTGGGGGAGGGGTTTCACCCACTTCTTCTGATCTCCCCCTTCCCGCGCAGGGAAGGGGGCCGGGGGGATGGGCGCCACCGTCGACCTCGGCCCGACGGACAGGCCGCCCGACGGATGGGCCGCTCGGCGAAGCAATGCTCAGGCGGGGCGACCGCCGCCCTCGAAGTCGTGAGGGTGCTCGGGCGCCTGGTTCTCGCGCCGCAGGGCTGGCACCGCCACGCGCTTGAAGAGCACGAACGCCCCGCCGAACAGCGGGATCGCCAGCAACGCGCCGATGAAGCCCGCCAGGGCGTTCCCCGCCAGCAACGCGACCAGTGTCAGCAGCGGTGGGATGTCCGCCTGCTGCCGCATGATCGCCGGGAGCAGTACGTAGGACTCGAACTGCTGGAGGAGGAAGTAGAACCCGGCGACCGCGAGTGCGAGCGTCAGCGAGTCCGTCGCCGCGATCCCGATCGCGGGGATCGCCGCGATGATCGGGCCGAGCACCGGGACCAGCTCACCGATGAACGCGACGAGGGCAAGCACGATCGGGAAGTCGACGCCCAGCAGCATCAGCCCGATCCACGTGATCGTTCCGATGATCGCGCCGTCGATGATGCTGCCGCGGACGTAGCCGCCCATCGTCTGGCTGACCTCGCTGAGGGTGTTGCGGGCGTAGTCGCGTCGGTCCGGCGGGAACAGCGTCAGGACGAACTCGAGCATCGCCGGGCCGGAGACGGTGAGGTACGCCGCCATCGCGACGACGAGGAGGATCTCGAGGCCGGCCGAGAACGTCGAAGGAGCGAGGAGGATGATCGTCTGCGCGCCCTCGGTCAGGGCGCTCCGGATCTGATCGCCGATGTTCCCCTGGATCGGCACGCCCTGGTCCTCTACCCAGCGCTCCGCCTGGTCGGCGAGCGAGGGTGCCTGGTCCACGAGTTGCTGCGCCTGCTCGACGAGGGCAGGGATGATCAGCCAGCCGATGCCGGCGAGGACGAGCGCCACCGCGAGGTACACGACGAGCACCCCGACGACCCTCGGCACCCAGCGCTCCACGAACCTCGCGATCGGCGCGATCGCCGACGCGATCACGATCGCTGCGAGGACGAGCAGCAGGGGATGGGCCAGCAACTGGCTGAGGCTGTAGACGGCGAGACCGAGGGCGATCGCCAGCGCGAGCAACCCCGTGTCCCGCCACGTCCGCTGGAACACGAAGCACCACTCTCGACGATCGGGATGTCGTCCTAGAGTCGGGTGTCGCCCGTCACGCGCGCGTTATCAGCAGGCAGCGGTTCGCGGCGCTTCAGTTTCAGCCGGGCGACGACGCAGCCTGGCCGGTGAGCTGGCGGACGCGCGGGAACACCTCGCGCGCGAGCGTCTCCATGAAGTCGGGGCCCGTCCGGGGAACCGGCGGATTGGGCACCGGGTGCGGGACGACGATCTCGAAGGGGATGCCGAGGGACAGCGTCGCCGCGATCTGCTCGGCGATCGCCTCGGGCGTCCCGCGGAACGCAAAGGCGTTCGCTGCCTCCTCCGAGAGGAAGTCGACGATCCGCCCGGACTCCACGAGGTCCGGGTGGTGATGGAAGTCGGGGTTCACGAGCGGCTGAAGCTCGTGGACGTCCGGTCCGTCCCAGGTGAGGCCCGGGACCTCGAAGAGGTGGGGCGAGTACTCGTAGAACCCGGCCGCCATCGACTTCGCGATGAGCAGCGTCCGCGCGTCGTCCTCGCCCCCGGCGCCGAGGGCCGTGTGCACGACCAGTCCGAGGCGGATCGATCCCGGGTCGCGTCCTGCCTCCCGGGCCCCCTCGTGCACGGCGTCGACGGCCGCCCGCAGGTTCGCCGGGTGCGTGCCGACGCGGAGGAAGACGCCATCCGCGGTGCGTCCCGCAGCGCGGAGCATGCGAGGTCCCGCCGCCGCGACCCAGACCGGCACGGGACGCGCGTGCGGCACGCCCGCTCCTCGGGGTGCGTCGACCTTCCCGCCGTGGAGCAGGTCTCGGATCTGCCGCGTCGCCGCCTCCATCGTCGCGACCTTCGCCGGCTTCAGCCCGGCGAGCCGGACGGCGGTGTCGCCGATGCCGAGTCCGAGGATCGCGCGGCCGTCCGAGACGACGTCGACCGTGGCGATCGAGGAGGCCGTGACGGTGGGGTGCCTCGTCACCGGGTTCGTGAGCAGCGGCCCGAGGTGGATCGAGCTGGTCGCCTTCGCGGCGAACGCGAGCATGACGTAGGTGTCGTGCCGGCGCAGCTGGGAGTCGGGGATGAAGGCGTAGTCCCATCCCAGCGACTCGGCGCGAGCCACGTCGGTCGCGAAGTCGTCGGGTGTGCGGAAGTCGAAACGGTTCAGACCGAAGGCAACTGGCATGCCGGGAGACTAGGCGAGGAGCGGCCCGGCTGTCAGGCCCCGCGCCGGTCGTGCGCCCGTCGACGTGGCGGCGTCCGGTGGCCCGCGAGCATGCCAACGGCGCCCCCGAGGAACCGCATGCGGCGTCGCGCGAGGCGTGCCAGCACGCGCTCTCGATCAGTGATCGTGTCCAGGACCTCCGGCAGTGGCTGGCGCGGCGAGCTTGCGAGAAACACCACGGTTCCGACGGCCAGCACCGCGACGCCCTGGGCCAGGTTCTGCAGGCTCAACGCCGAGAGGAGTCCGACGCACACGACGATCGCGAGGTAGGGCAACGCTCGGTGAAGCGCGCGCGGTCGCGGGTGACCCCGGCGGAGGCGCAGCAGCGCGAAGGCCGAGAGCAGGAACGAGACCATGAGGTTCACGACGGCAAAGGAGATCAATCCCGGGAGCGCGTCGACGAACGTCAGCGCCATGGCAATCGCGGCCTGCACGATCAGGGCCAACCACGGCGTCCGGAACCGGGGGTGGATCGAGGCCAGCCGGTGCGGCAGGAGTCCGTCGGCCGCCATCGCGAACGACAGGCGCGAGGCGCCGAGCATGTCCGACTCGTTTGACCCGGAGACGGAGACCATCGCGCCCGCAGTCATCAGCGCCGCACCGACGCCGCCGAAGACGACGGTCGCGGCGTCGCGCAGCGGCGTCTGGCTCGCCGCCAGCTCGTCCGTCCCGACCAGTGCGTACACCGCGAGGTTGGTGGTCAGGTAGAACGCCGTCACGATCGCCATCCCCAGGACCATCGCGCGTGGGATGGTCTTGCCCGGGTTCGCCACCTCGCCGGCCGGCACCGTGGAGAGCTCGAAGCCCATGTACGCCCAGACGATCAGGGTGAGCGCCTCCGGGAAGCGCTCGAACCCGAACGGCGCGAATGGGTCGAGACGCGCGCCGACCTCGCCCCCATGCACGACCGCGTAGATCGCCGCGCCCAGGACGAGCGCGACGAGCGGCGCGAGCTTGAGCAACGTCAGCGCGTCGTTCACGCGCCCCGCGAGGCGGACGCTGGCGACGTTGATCGCGGTCAGCAGCGCGAGGAAGGCCAGGCGCACGAGGTGGACCTCGGCGTTCGAGAGCGTGACGAACGCCCCCAGGTAGTTCGTGAAGGCGATGGCGAACACGGGGAGGGCGGTCAGCTCCGCGATCCACATCGACCAGCCGGCGAGGAACCCCGGGAACGGCCCGAACGCGCGGGCGGTGTAGGCGTAGGGCCCGCCCACCTCGGGGCACAGGCGCGCGCACTCGGCCAGCGTGAGCGCGATGATCGTCGCAAGTCCGCCGGCGACCACCCAGGCGATGAGTGACGCGGGCCCGAGCATGGATGCGGTGATCGCCGACGCGACGTAGATGTCGGCCCCGACGATCGCGCCGACGGTGATGTTCGTCACGTCGAACGAGGACAGGGACCGCTGGAGTGCCGGACCGTTCTCACTCATCGGCTGGTGAGCGTAGCGATTGGTTGGCGTCGGCGGTTAGCAGATGCTTCACAGCCTCGACCCGCGGCGCGC
Organism: Dehalococcoidia bacterium; assembly: GCA_020634075.1. Lineage (GTDB taxonomy): Bacteria > Chloroflexota > Dehalococcoidia > UBA2979 > UBA2979 > W-Chloroflexi-9. Next base: position 7,871 of record JACKCJ010000004.1, read on the forward strand.
GTAAACTTCTCTCCAGAAACCCACCACGGAGTGAATGAACGAATGAACAACCTGAAGACCGCCGTCCTCCTGGCTGCGTTGAGCGGCCTGCTCATCGCCGTCGGTGGTGCCATCGGCGGCATGGGTGGGGCGCTCGTCTTCTTCGTGATCGCCCTGGCGATGAACTTCGGTTCGTACTGGTTCTCCGCGGACATCGTGCTGAAGTCCACCCACGCGCACGAGATCTCGCGCGACCAGGATCCGCAGCTCTTCGCGATGGTGGAGGACATCTCGCAGCGTGCCGGCATGCCGATGCCGCGCGTGTACGCGATGGACTCGATGCAGCCCAATGCCTTCGCCACCGGCCGCAGCCCCGAGCACGCAGCCGTCGCCGTGACCGCCGGCATTCGCCAGATGCTCACCGATCGAGAACTCCGTGCCGTGCTCGGTCACGAGCTGGCGCACGTGAAGAACCGCGACGTCCTGACCTCCTCGATCGTCGCGGCGATCGCCTCCGCCATCTCGATGATCGGGTGGATGGGCCTCTGGTTCGGCGGTGGCGACCGGCGCAATGGCGCCGGCAGCCTGCTCGCGCTCATCGTCGCCCCGATCGCCGCGACGCTGATCCAGCTCGGCATCTCGCGCTCGAGGGAGTTCGAGGCGGACGCGGACGGCGCCGACATCTCGGGCGACCCCGAGGCGCTGGCCTCCGCCCTGCAGAAGATCGAGATGGGCGCCCGCCGCGTGCCGATGAACGTCCCGGAGTCCACCGCGCACCTGTTCATCGCGAACCCGTTCGCGGGCCTGCGCGGCGCGAAGCTCCTTTCGACGCACCCGCCGACCGAGGAGCGCGTGGCTCGCCTGATGCGACGCGCAGGCCGCAGCGCCTAGCTCGATCCCGTCCTCTGCCCCGCAGCGAAGCCCGCCGTCAGGCGGGCTTCGTCGTGTGTGCGAACACTCCGAGACGGGTGCGCGGGGGTGGCTAGTGCGTGCCTTCTGAGACCAGCACCGTCGGCATCCCCTGCATGCCGCGGAGGAGGTTGATCTCCCCGCGGTGTCCGTTGAAGTGACCGAGGATGTGGAGCGAGATGCCCTCGCCGATGCTCTCGGTCCCGCCACCCCGCGTCGGCACCTCGCGCTCGAGGTCGTCGTCCGTGGCCGCCTCGAGGAACTCGTTCGTCGCGGCCCAGACGGCTTCCTGGTATTCGCGGAAGGCGCCGATGTCGGTGATCCGGACCGCGCGCGCCTCGTCGTCGGGTTGGCCGTTCCCGTTGCCGTCGAGCGGGAGGCCCGTCCGCCGCGCCCACTCCTCGTTCCAGACGGGAGCGATGCCACGTGCCCGCTGATTGATGATCGCGTCCTCGATCCGTGCCGTGTGCCACAGGCACCAGGCGATCGAGTGGCTGCCGTCCGGCGGGATGAAGTGCAGCTGCTCGTCTGTCCCGTTGCATGCATCCTTCAGCGCCCGGTGGGCGAACGCGACTCCGCGCTGAATGAACTCCACGGTGCCTCGGGACATGGCTCTCTCCTCCGCTGCCACCGTCCTCTACTCGGCGCTGCCGGCGAGGACATCGCCTCATCCTATGCGCATGGCTGGCGATCGGCCCGCCCGCAAGGGGACCAACGCACCACTGCGCCGCCAGCGAACGGGATCACACTGGAGGTACACCACGGTAGGAGAGAGACAGATGGACAACCGACACATCGACCCGACGCGGCACGAGGGCAAGGTGGCAATCGTCACCGGCGCCGGTTCCGGCATCGGCCGCGCGACGGCGCTGCGTCTCGTCCTCGAGGGCGCGACGGTGATCGCCTGCGACGTCAACGAGGAGGGGCTCCGCGAGGTCACTGCCGAGGCGGGCCAGGGATTGGAGCCCGTCGCGGGCGACCTCACCCAGCAGGCGGCGGTCGACGCTGCCGTCGCGCAGGCGAACAAGCACGGGCACGTCGACATCGTCGCGAACATCGCCGGGATCATGGACAGCTTCGTCCCGGTCCACGAGCTCGATGATGCGCTCTGGCGGCGCGTGCTCTCGGTGAACCTCGACGCTCCGATGATGCTCACCCGCGCTGTCGTCCCCGGGATGATGGAGCGCGGCCGCGGCGCGATCGTGAACATCGCGAGCGTCGGTGGCCTGAAGGGCGGCATCTCCGGTGTCGCCTACGGCGTCTCGAAGCACGGCGTCATCGGCCTGACGCGCTCGACGGCGTGGACCTATCGGAACGCCGGCATCCGCTGCAACGCCGTCTGCCCGGGCGGGGTGGAGACGAACATCGGCACGACTGCGGCGCCGAGGAGCCCCTGGGCGTTCGAGCAGTACCAGCCAGCGCTCGCGACGGCGGGGCGCATGGCGGAGCCGGATGAGATTGCCGCGCTCGTCTCGTGGCTGGCGTCGGACGAGGCGTCGAACGTGAACGGCGCGATCATCACCGCCGACAACGGCTGGACCGCCGGGTAGGCCGCCTCCGCGGAAGCGACCAGCACGCCGGTGCCGGCTGTGTGAACATCGCCGCATGGTCACCATCAGCGTGCTGGTCACGATCGCGATCCCGCAGGCGAACTCCCTCAAGGAGAAGCGCGCGGTCATCCGCTCCCTCGTGGAGCGACTGCGGTCGCGGATGCACGTGAGCGCGGCCGAGGTCGGCGACCAGGACTACGTGAACCGCGCGCAGGTCGGGTTCGCGGTGGTCTCCGGCGAACTCGCCGCCGCCCGCTCGGTGGTCGAGGCGTGCAAGCGCTTCACGGACGACCACCTCCTCGGCCGCGCCGAGGTCATCGACGTGGTCGAGGACGAGGTGATGCTGGGGTAACCGGTCGCCGGCTCAGCCCTCGAGACCGAGGAAGCGGGCTGCGTTGCCGCCGAGGATCGCGTTGATTTCACCGTCCGTGCGCAGCGCGTCGCGCGCCTGGCCGAGGTCGACGGACTGCGAGCGGAGTGGGTAGTCCGACCCCCACGCGATGTTCCTCGTCCCGATGAGTTCGATGCCGCGGCGGAACACCTCGGGCTGGTAGAGGTAGCTCGTGGCGGCGGTGTCGACGAGCAGGCGACCCTCTTCGAGGATCCGTGCGACCTCTGGCATGAGGCCGAAGAACGGGAAGCCGGCGCCCCAGTGGGCGGCGATCACGCGTGCGCGGGGTTGAGCCTGCAGCAGCCGCCAGAGCCCGCCGGGGGACAGGCCGCCCGACTTGCCCGGGTACAGGTGTCCGACCTCCTCCGAGCAGTGGACGAGCATTGGCGCATCCGTGGCCGGGAACTCCGCGTGATCCGAGAGGCGCACCTCACCGATCCCGGCGCAGCGGTCAGGCCGGTCGAACGTCGGCGCGAAGGCGATCATCGAGCCGTCCGACTGCGCGGCGACGTCGCCGAGGTACTGCGCGTGCTCCGCGGCGAGCTCGGGATCCTGCCACCAGAATCCGCAGACCACGGAGACATTGACGCCCGCCGTCCGCATCGACTCGCGGAGGTCCTCGGCCGTCGCCATGATCGCCTTCTCCGACGCGTACATCGCGCCGAACTGCGGATCGTGTGCGGCCAGTCGCTCGCGTTCTTCGACGAACTTCGGCGGGAAAATGTGCGTGTGGATGTCCACAATCATGGCGAGGATCGTACAGTGAGCCCATCGGTAGCGGCGGGGGCATGCACGGCAGGCGATCGGTCCACGGGGCCGGCCGGCCGTGTGGGATTGCCCTATGGCTCGACTCCCCCGCGATTCCTACGACTCGTTCGCCGGCGCCCGCGCGCTCGATAGCGCCGCGCCGCTTCGCTTTGGCGGGGAGGCGGAGGAGTCCGCGACCGACTACACGATCCCGCGTCCGTCGCGTTTCCGCTCGCTCCGTGGCCCCATCGCCTTCGCCGTCCTCTGCGCGTCGCTGATCGTCGTGGCGTGGGTCGCCTGGACCCCCGTCCTGGACACGGTCGCGGAGGGCGCCTCGACGCTCGCCGAGCGCGAGGGCGACGGCCGGACGCAGCTCACGACCACGGTGTTCCTCGTGGCGCTCGGCACGCTGGGCTTCGTGCTCGCGTGGTGGCGCGGCACTCACCCCCGGCGGCCGGTGCACCTGTCCGGCGAGCGTGGGAGGATGGCCGTCGACGCCATCGCCGGGCAGCTCCGCGCCTCGATCCTCGAGCTGGACGAAGTGCGGGACGCCGAGGTGAGCGTCGAGAATCGCGGGCGGAGCCGGGTGCGCGTGCACGCATGGCTTCGCGTCTCACCCGAGGCGCGCATCGACGATGTCCTCGATGGCGTGGACGATGCCGCCGACTGGTTGGTCCATCACCGCCTGGGTCTGCTCCTGAGCGAGCCGCCCCTCGCGGACGTGAAGTACGACGAACTCGACCTGCGGACGACGCGCGCCTCCTCCCCATCGCGCAGCCGCATTCACCCGGACGATGAGGACGCATGACGGACGAGCAGGAGCTCACCCCGAACCCTGAGGACGCCGAGGAGTCTGAGGACTCAGGGGACCCTGGGGCCGAGCAGCCCGACACCGAACCGGTTGTTCCCGAGCCGCCGGAGGCCGAGGAGTCGGCGTCTTCGCCGGCGCGCATGGAGCCACCTCGCGCGTTCGATGACCCGAGCGCCGAGGCGTCCGAAGAGGCCACTGAGTCCACCGAGGCGGCCGGGGATGATGCCGAGGACGAGCCTCAGCCCGAGGTGATCGACGAGGATGCCGAGCCCGAGCAGGCGGAGATGTTCGAGGACCTCGATCAGCTCCCCTCGCTCCTCGAGGCGCTGCTCTTCGTTGCCGACCACCCGATCGATGTGCCGTACCTGTCGCGCGCCGTCGACGTCTCGCAGGCACGCGTCGAGCGCGCGCTGGACGAGCTCGCCGAGGCGCTTCGTGACTCGGGCCGCGGCGTCCGCGTCCAGCGGGGCCCCGCCGGCGTGCAACTGACCAGCGCACCCGAAGCCGCGAACTTCATCGAGCGGTTCCTCGGGCTGGAAGCGAACCGCCGCCTCTCGACCGCCGCGCTCGAAACGCTGGCGATCATCGCCTACCGCCAGCCGATCACTCGCGGCCAGGTCGACCAGATCCGAGGCGTCTCCAGCGATGGCGCGATCGCCACGCTGCGTTCGCGCGACCTCATCGAGTCGGCCGGGCACGCCACTGGTCCGGGCCGCCCGATGCTGTTCCGTACATCCGCGCGGTTCCTCGAGCACTTCGGCCTGGAGCGCCCCGGCCAGCTCCCGCCGCTGCCCGAGGACGTCGACCTGCCGCCGTCCGAGATCCAGGCCACGCTCGGCCTCGACGACGAGACGATCGCGGAGGCGCTCCGCCCCCGCGACCCCGAGCCGGAGGACGTGGCCCTCGAGGATCTGCCGGACGACGTGGACGGCACCACCGCCGATGCGGAGAGCGACGAGGAGGAAGTCCTCGATGAGCTGATCCAGGCAGTCGCGGCTGCCGAGGCGAGCGGCGTCGAGATCCCCTCGGACGTCCAGGCGCTCAGCGCGGCCGCCGAGCACGCCTTCATCGCCTCGCGCGATCGGGCGGAGGCCGAGGAAGCCGCCGAGGCTGCCGACGAGGACGACACGGCTCCAGGCGACGACTCCGCGTCCGAGCCGGAGCCTGAGGACGACGCCGCGTCCGAGCCCAAGCCTGAGGATGATGCCGAGGACGACACGAACTAGACGCCGATGAGGCTCTTCGTCGCCCTCGATGCTCCCGCCGCCTGGCAGCGTGAGGCCGAGGCGATCCAGCGCGCGCTCCCGTCCCTCGTTCGCGACGGCGCACGGCTCGTCGACCTCGAGAACCTGCACGTCACACTGAGGTTCATTGGCGAGGTCGCCGACCTCGACACCCCGCGACTCAAGGCAGCGCTACGGCGGCACCTGCCGCCCGTCGACGTCGAGCTTCGGCTCGGACGCGTCGGCACCTTCGGCGCGCCGGCGCGCACCTCCGTCGTCTGGCTCGGCGTGGATGGTGACCTCGATGGCCTCCGCGAGCTACACGAGCGGGCGAATGCGGCCGTCGAGGAGGCGCTGGAGTTGCCGTTCGACGAGGGTCGCTTCACGCCACACATCACCCTGGCGCGGGTGCGGAATCGTGTCACCGCTGCGGATCGTCGCGCGATCGCCGACCACGTCCGCTCGCTTCCCCCGCCGGACCCGGAGCCGTTCGTGGCGCGGGAGGCGCTCCTCATCCGTTCGCACCTCGGACCCGGTGGCGCACGGTACGAGGTCCTCGACCGGTACTCCTGACGCGCCGGCGCCACTTCGACTCAACGAGCTCGACGGCGCCTCAACGTGAATCTCGGCCAGATCCTGACATTGCGCCTGTGCACGCACGCACGATGTTGATGCGCTGCCCCCGAAAGGCGTAGCGTGCATCTCAACCCGAGGACGTCATCCGCACCGAGGAGGCAGCGCGATGCACGGATCGAAGGACACGACCCCCACGGGTCAGCACGCACTCCCCTGAGAAGAACGCCGCGGCTCGCCCGCGGCGATTTTGTTTCCGGGAATCCACAGGTTCCGCCGAGGATTCCCGGCCAGTGGCTAGGTTCGAGGAGGACCGATGCACTCAGGAATGATTGGCAAGATCGAGAAGGCGCACCGCTACGCGGAGGACCCCGAACGCTTCGCGGTCCGTACGCTCACCGTCACCGTGAAGGGGAATAACGGTGACCACGACGTCTCGTTCGATGGAGCCAGTTGGAGTTGTCCCTGCGACTTCTTCCAACGTGAATCGACGTGTGCCCACACGATGGCCCTGGAGCTGATGCTCGGAGGTCTCGCGCCCACGTCCATGGCGGAGACTGTCGCCGCCTGATCTCACCATTGCGCGCTTCGCGCTGAACGCAGCAGGGCCCGCCGAGAGGCGGGCCCTCTTGTTGTGCCTGCCGGTGATCATCGGTGCTACGGCGCGGCGTAGTCCCCGGACTTGCCGCCCGACTTCGCCACGAGGCGCACCGCCTCGATCTGCATCCCGCGCTCCACGGCCTTGCACATGTCGTACACCGTCAGCGCCGCGACGCTGACCGCCGTGAGCGCTTCCATCTCGACGCCGGTCTGGCCGGTGACGCGCACGGTCGCCTCGATGTCGATCCCCGCGCCGTCCTCGGACGGGGCGAGGTCCACGGTGACTCCGCTGACGGGGAGCGGGTGGCAGAGCGGGATGAGTTCGTGCGTGCGCTTCGCGGCCATGATCCCGGCGATCCGGGCGGTCGCCAGCACGTCACCCTTCGGTGCCCGCCCCTCCACGATCATCGAGAGCGTTTCGGGCTGCATCACGACGCGCCCGCGGGCCGTCGCCTCGCGCGAGGTCACGTCCTTTGCCGACACATCGACCATGCGCGCGTGTCCGCGCTCGTCGACGTGGCTCAGGCGCTGCGGGGCGTCGGGGTCGGGCTGCTGTGCGTCCATCGGTCGTCAGTCTAGCCGCGGGGCGTAGGCTGGGGGCGCTTGCTCGTCAGAGCAGAGGGGTTCGGTTCCATGTTCAAGCAGCTCAAGCGCATGGTTGGTCAGACCAAGCAGGACGCCCGTTCCGTCCAGAACGGCGACACCGAGGGCGCGCTCAAGCGCCGTCTCCGCCCGGCCGCGACGAAGAACGCACCCGGCGGATCGACCGGCCGTCGCCTGATCGGCAAGCTCTTCCGCTAGCCCGATCTCTGTCGTCCGCTGCCGCTCGCCTCGACGGTTCCGCAACCACCGAGGCGTACACTCGATCGTGATGATGCATCCCGATCTGGACGATCTCGACCCTCGCCCCCAGGGGGAACCGGCGCTCGTTGACGCGCTGGGCAGGCCGCTGCATGACCTGCGGATCTCGGTCACGGACCGCTGCAACTTCCGCTGCCAGTACTGCATGCCCAAGGAGATCTTCGGGCCGAACTTCGCGTTCCTGCCGCGCTCCGAGATCCTCTCCTTCGAGGAGATCACGCGCCTGGCCCGCCTGTTCGCCGCGCGCGGCGTGAACAAGTTCCGCCTGACCGGCGGCGAGCCCACGCTCCGCGCCGAGCTGCCGAAGCTCGTGGCGATGCTGCATGAGATCGAGACGCCCGAGGGTGCTCCCGTCGAGATCGCGATGACCACGAACGCGACGATGCTCAAGCACCTCGCGCAGCCGCTCGCGGACGCGGGTCTCGATCGCGTCACGGTGAGCCTCGACTCGATCGATGACGCGACGTTCCGCGCGATGAACGACATGGACTTTCCGGTGGCGATGGTGCTCGAGGGCATCGACGCCGCCGCGGCGGCCGGCCTCGGCCCGATCAAGGTCAACGCCGTCGTACGTCGGGGTGTGAACGACCACACGCTGCTCGACCTCGCGCGTCACTTCCGGGGCACGCCGCACATCGTCCGCTTCATCGAGTTCATGGACGTCGGCACCACCAATGGCTGGCGGCTGGACGAGGTCATCCCCGCGGCCGACCTCGTCGCGCAACTCGACGCCGAGTTCGGACTCGAACCCCTCGAGGCGAACTACGCCGGCGAGGTCGCGCGGCGCTATCGCTACCGCGACGGGGCCGGCGAGGTGGGCTTCATCACCTCCGTGACGCAGCCGTTCTGTGGCACGTGCACCCGCGCGCGCCTCTCTGCGGACGGCAGCATCTACACCTGTCTCTTCGCCGCCGGGGGGACGGACTTCCGCTCGGCGATGCGCGACGGCGCGTCCGACGAGGAACTCGGCGCGATGATCGACGCGCTCTGGCGCGCCCGCACCGACCGCTACTCCGAGTTGCGCACGCAGGCGACCGGCGATCTCCAGCGGGTGGAGATGTCCTTCATCGGGGGCTAGTCGCCCGCGCCCTGGCCTTCGACGTAGCTCGCCGCGGCCTCGATAGCCGCGTGGGCGTAGTGGACGAACACCGCGACCGGCACGTCCAGCGGGCGGAGTTCCTCGTGTCGCTCCGTGCTCGCGTCGGCCACCGCTTGCTGCGGCTGGGTGTCGTCGAGGCCGATCTCCAACTCGTAGAGCTGGCCGTCGTTGCCGAGGATCACGCATCCCAGGTCCGGGTCACCGCCCCCGCGTGGTTCGACCTCGATGCCGTAGGCGAAGACGGCGCCGGGGAACGCCGGGAACGGATCGATCTGCTCGGCGATGGCAACCAGTTGCGTCCGCAACTCTTGTGCGGCACTCTCCAGCGCAGCATCGGCCGCGGCGCGCCACGCGCTCGGTCCGTTGCTCCCGGATGACACGGGACCTTCGGGCATACCGGTTCCTCCCCTGCTCGTGGTTTCGTCCAGTCAGGAGTTACCAAATGCAATCAACCCGACAGGCCATTCTCGATTACCTCAGGATGCACCGGGAAGCGACCGTCCGCGACCTCAGTCGCGAGCTCTCGCTGACCACCACCGGCATCCGCCAGCACCTCTCGATCCTGGAGCAGGATGGCCTTGTCGCGTACCGCGACCTGAAGGGCCGCGTCGGGCGTCCCGCCCTGGCGTACCGCCTGACCGACGCCGGCGAGGCGCTCTACCCGAAGGCGTACGACCGCCTCGCGGTGGCGCTCCTCGAGGCAGCCGGCGAGGTCTGTCCCGACGGTCTGCAGGAGAAGCTTGTCGTCGCGGCCGCCGGGCGCCTGGCCACGCCGCTGCCCGACGCCTCCGCCGGTTCGCTGCATGCACGGGCGGAGTTGGTCGCGAACTTCCTCCGGGCCGACGGTAACGTCGTCGAGATGGAAGACTCCGCCCGCGAGGCGCGGCTCGTGCAGTACACGTGCCCGTACCTCGATGCCGCCCGCGTCGCGCCGACCGTCTGCGAGATGGACGTGCAGTCGCTTCAGCGCGCGACCGGTTGCGACGTGGAACTCACCGAGTCGCGGCTCCACGGCGACGACCGCTGCGTGTTCCGGGTCACGCTGCCCAGCGCGAACTAGTCGCCTGGCGGACGCCGCCTAGCGCGGTGTCACCGGGAACGATGAGATGCCGTCGGACGTGAGGGCGTACAGCGCCGTCCCGTCCGGCGCGACGGCGACGCCGCGCAGGTCGATGAAGTCCGGGTGCCGGTACTGGCGGAAGAACTCGCCCTCGCGGTCGGACGCGACGATGCGTCCGCCACCCCGGTCCGCGACGTAGACGATCTCCCGCAGGACGTCCTCGACGAGTCCCACGGGCGTCTCGGTCGGCGTGTCGATGCCGCGCAGCATCGGCTCCTCCTCGCGACCCTGCACGAAGTGGCGCAGCGACGGGGCGTCGAGCACGAACACCTCGCCGTCGACGGCGAGACCGGTCGATCCGGCGAGGTCGACACCGCCGAGGATGCCGGTGCGCTCGGAGTCGAAACCCTCGGCGGCCGGGAGGTAACGCCAGACCTCGCCGCCGTCCGGGTCGAGGATGTACAGGTTTCCGAGGTACACGGCGATGCCCGCCACGGACCGCATCTCATCCGCGTCTCGCAACGCGAGCGGAGCGGCCGTGTCGTTGCCGATATCGACGGCGAACAACGACCGCCCGGCGTCGATGATCAGGAGGCGCTGCGTCGAGGCGTCCCAGGCGATCGCCGCCGGATCACGCGCGGTCACGTCGCCGTAGGTCTCACCCGCGCGGTACACCTCGACGGGCTCCGCCTCACCCGCCGGATCGAGCCGGATCACCCGGCCCCGCCCGGACTCGCGGAGCCACAGGGCGTTGCCTCCGGCGACGAGTTCCTCGGGCTGCACAGGCGCGGTGATCGTGCCCTCGAAGGTGACGAGGCGTTCGAGGTTCTCCACGTTGGTGACCGCGTCGAGGGCCGCAAGGCGCGCCTCCGCGTTCGCGACGATCTGCTCGATGCGGGGATCGTCGGGCGCGAGCGCCCTCGCCCGTTCGGCCTCGGTGAGCGCTGCCTGTAACGCCTCGCGTTGCGAATCCGCGCTTTCGGCGGTCGCGGCGACTTCGAGCTGCGCTTCAGCCTGCGCGATCGCGGTGTCGAGCTCGGCGGCGCGGTCCTCGGACAGGATGCCCGGGAGGACGAGCCATGCCAGCAGCGCGAGGCCAACGGCGGCCGCGGCCACCAGCGCCACCGTCCGCCACGGTACGAGCGGCGCGAGGGCGTTCCCGCGCCCGCCGACCGTCCGCGTGCGACGAATGCTCGGCAGGGGAGGCCGTGGTGCGCCCCCATCCTCGCCGCTTCCGAGGACCTTCCAGCCCCGCGGACGTCGCACCGGCGGCGGCTCGGGGATGTCGTCCATCCCGGTGAACGCCACCTCGCGGCCCTCGATCTCCTCGGGGTCTTCCTCGAAGTCGAGCGGCGCCGCGATCTGGTCCTCGTCGATGTCGAGGTCGGCGATCAGGACGGCGTTCATGTCGGTGAGGCCGCGCGTGTGCGGGAAGAGCTGCGCCAGCGCCTGCTCGGGCCCGGCGTTGAGGGCGTTCTCGATCGTGTGACGGCCGAGGGCCGCCTCGGCGTTCTCGGTCAGCAACAGGAGCTGACCATCGTTGAGCGTGAGCGACGTGAACAGCGGCTCGATCGGGTCCGGCGATCCGATCGGTGTCGCCGCGGGCAGTTCGGCGGTGTGGTAGCGGGTGATGCGATCGCCCTCGCGGACATACGCGACGCCGGGGCCGACCTGGGCGAGGAGCACCTCGCGGCCGTCGCGCACGACGGCACACGTCACGCCAACGGCGACCCGGTGCTCGCGCAGCGATCGGCGGTTCCACTCGGCGAGGTTCGCGTGCGCCTGGCGCAGGGCGCGCAGCAGACCGCCGGTGATGGAGAGCGACTCGCGCGCGAAGAGGACGGCAACCGCCTCGGCGACCTCGTGGCAGAACTCGGCAGAGCGGGCATCGGTCGGCTCGGCGAGGACGACGACGCGGAGTTCCTGGTCCTCGCTGCGGCGCACGCGGTCCACGAGCCAGGGCCCGTGCTCACGCACCTGCCCGGACACCATCGCGTATCGGCCGACCCAGACCGTCACGCCACCGCCTCGCCAGGGGGGAGCGGCCGATCGGGTACAGGTACGACGAGGTCAGGGCGGCGCGATGGCGTCACCAGCGATCCCTACATACCCCCGCCCGGAGCCGCCTCATGATACGGGTGCCTCCGAAGCCCCGTCGATTCGGGAGGTGTCCCGCCAGCACCGTCGTGTCTGCAATGCGCGGTCGGCCGCCCCGCATACGATGGATCCATGACGAATCGTGTCGCGCGTCGCGTCGGCGTCGTGGCTCTCGCCGCCCTGCTCGTCGTGGCGCTCGCGGCCTTCGCCGGGACGCGCGAGGCCGGCGACGTCCCGACCACCGAGGGCGACGGCATCTCTGTCAGCGTCCCACTCGGCACGACTGGCGCGAGCGGCGGCGCGGTGGGGCCCGGACCCGACGCCACCGGCGGATCCGGCCGTCCCGCAACGACGACCACCCCCGGGACGCCCTCGAACTCCGTCCTCGACATCCCCGACATCCGGCTCACCTTCAGCGCGATGGTGGCGCAGGCGGGGGGTGCCAACCCCACGTTCACCTACCGCGCCGCCGTGGAGGCGCGCGATGCCGCGCGATACGAGCTGGCCGCGGAGCTCTTTGACCTCGTCGTCGACTCGCGTGGTGACCTCGCGCCGTTCGCGACGTTCCGAGCCGCACAGATGGTGGCACTCGCCGAGGGACCAGCCGCGGCCGCGACCCGGTACGCGGACCTGCTCCGCGAGGGCGGCCCCGCCGAACGCCTCCCCACCTCCGTCCACGCTATCGCAATCACCGAGGGCGCCGTGGCCCTGGAGCAGGCCGGCCGGAACGGCGAGGCGCTGCTCGTGCTGGAACAGGTCGACTCGCTCGCAGTCAGCAGCTTCACGCGGGCCTCGGCGCTCTGGGAGCGCGCGCGCATCTCGGAGGCGGCGGGCGTGCCGGGCTGGGAGGACCTCGCAATCGACGCGATGACCACCGAGCCGGGTTCCGCGGCGGCGCAGGACGCGCTGGACCTCCTGGACGAGTACGAGGTGCCGTACCCGCGACTCGTGGCGGCGTACGTTGCTTACCGCGCCTTCCGGAACGACGACGCGCTCGACCGCTACCAGGCGCTCCTCGACGACGAGGCGCTCGACGACACCGAGGCCGGGCAGGCCTGGTTCTACATCGGGGCGCTCCGCGAGCGTGCCTACGACCGCGAGGGCGCCATCGAGGCCTACGGAAACTCGCTGGGCGCCGCGCCGGACGGCGACTGGGCGGATGACGCCCGCTACTGGCGCGGCCGGGTCCTCGAAGAGCTCGATCGGCCCGAGGATGCCGTGGCTGAGTACGACCTGCTCGTGGAGTCCTTCCCGAACTCGACGTTCGCGGAGGACGCGGAGCTCCGTGCGGCCGTCGCGCTCGGCCTCGCGGACCGGGGTGCGGAGAGCACGGCACGCCTTGCGGCGATCACGCGGAGCGCCTCGCCATCGACCGCCGCCGAGGCCGCCCACTGGCATGACGTGCTGGTGGCGTTGTTCGATGCCCCGCCGGCGGATCTCGCCCCGGCGACCTCGTACGACCCGACCTCGTACGCCGCCGCGTTCGAGGCGAGCGGGGACGCGATCGTCGGCCCCATCCCCGCGTCGGCGGCGGACGAGCATCCGCGATCGATCCCGTCCAGCCGCGTCCCGATCGACGTGTGGCTCGCGTCGCGGGGCGAGAGCCGCGCCGTCGAGTCGCCGATCCTCGAGGAACCCGATGTCGAACTGGCGTGGATCCTCGCGAAGGCCGGGGAGCCGGAGGTGGCCCGTGGACTGCTGACCTCGGCGCTCTTCGCGCGACGCGGGCAGCCGTTCGAGCTCGTCGACCTCGCATATGCCGCGCGGGATCACGCGCTCTACGACGTTGCCCTGAACGCTGCGAACGTCATCCTCGGCCAGGTTCCCCCGTCCGAACGCCTCGAGGCGCCCAGGGAGCTGCTGGCGCTGGCGTACCCGATCCCGTTCCTCTCCGACGCGGCGGCTGCCGCCGACGAGTTTGGCGTGCCCGTGCTGCTGCTCTATGCGCTGATGCGCCAGGAGTCGGCGTTCAATCCGACCGCCGGATCGAGCGCCGGGGCGTTCGGGCTGACGCAGGTGATCTACCCGACGGGCGAGGCGATTGCTCGCGACCTCGGCGTCGAGGGCTGGTCGTTCGAGGACCTCGCGGAGCCCCGCATCGCCACGCGCTTCGGCGCCTACTACCTCGGCGTCCAGCTGGACGAGTTCGATGGGAACATGCTCGCCGCGCTGTCGGCGTACAACGGAGGCCCGGGGAACGCGGCACGGTGGCTGGACGCTCAGCCGTTCCCCGGTCCGGACGGCTACCTCTACGCGGTCGACTTCACGGAGACGCGCACGTACCTCGAGCACGTGTCCGCGAACTATGCGATGTACCGGTATCTCTACCTCGGGACGGACGCGCCGAGCCTGCCTCACTAGCGGGTTGTCGGAGGCACGGCGGCCGGAGGGGTGCCCGTTGCGCCGTCGCTTGGTAGATTTGCCGCGCACGCGTGTGCTGGTTGGGAGCCCTCGATGGTTCGTCGTCTGATCGCCGCTGCTTCAGGACTGCTCCTCGCGGTCTCCATGCCCGCCTTCGCGCTGGCCGCGGAGGGACACGCCGAGTCGACCTTCGATGCGCACAGCCGCGCGCTCGACCCGTCCGCCGACTGGACGATGATCATGACCCTCACGGCGCTCACGCTGGGCGGGCTCTTCCTCCTGACGACCATCGGCTACATGTACCGGCGCCAGCGGAACCTCGACTGGCAGTTCCAGAAGCCGGACGCCCCGCACGACGACCACCACTAGCCGCCTACCACCCTCGGGCGCATGAATCGACGACAACGGCGGCCGCGAGGCCGCCGTTCGCTTGTCCAGCGTGCGGAAGATCAGGCGGAGGCGCGCGACGATCGCGCCCACCGCAGGGCGTCGTCGGGGGGCATCGGGCGCGCGTAGTAGTAGCCCTGTGCGTCGGTGACCCCGAGCCGAAGCAGCGCGGCATGCGCGGCGGGCGTCTCGACGCCCTCGGCGACCGTGCGCAGCCGGAGGTTCTGCGCCACGAGCACGATCCCCTGCACGACCGAGGAGACCGACGGGTCGCGCTCGATGTCTCGCACGAGTGACATGTCCAGCTTGAGCGTCTCGACGGGGAACTCGCGCAGGTACTGCATCGGCGAGTAGCCCATGCCGAAGTCGTCGACGGAGATCGAGACACCCATTCCGTTCAGCGACTCACAGACGCGCAGCGGCCCGGCGAACCCCTCGAGGAACGCCGTCTCCGTGATCTCGATGTGCAGTTGCTGCGGGTCGAGGTCGAAGGCGCTGATCACGGACTGGAGGTACTCCGGCAGGTCTTCGTTGAGCAGGGAATGGGCGGAGAGGTTGACCGAGACCTCGGGGGCGAAGCCCTGCCGGCTCCAGTGGCCGAGTTGCCGACCCACGCTGCCCAGCACCCAGCGGTCGATGTGCTCGATCGCGCCCGTGCGCTCCGCGAGCGGGATGAACTCGCCGGGTGACCGCCGGACGCCGTCGTCCCCCGTCCAGCGGATGAGCGCCTCGAAGTGGGCAGGACCGTCGCCGCGGAGCGGCACGATCGGCTGGTAGAAGACCTCGAACCGGTCGGCGAGCAGCGCCTCGCGCATTTCGCTCAGGAGACGGAGGTTCTCCGCCTTCTGCTGGTCCGAGCTCGGGTCGAAGAGGGTGCCGTGGTCCGAGCGGTTTGCCCCGCGCGCCGCCAGCTCGGCCATGCGCATCAGCGTCTCCGGGTCGTCCGCGTCATCCGGGAGGATCGCGGCGCCGGCGCGCGTCACGACCTCGATGGACCCATCGCCGATCCGGAAGCCGCCGTCGAGCGCATCGAGGATGCGGCTCATGCGCGCCGACGCCTGGCCGGGTGTGTCGGCATCCGGGAAGAAGATCGCGAAGCTGCCGTCCGAGATGCGGGCGACCAGTTCCCGCGACGCTGCGATCGGCACGATCCGGGCCGCGGTCTCGAGCACGACCTCGTCGGCTGCCTGGTAGCCGAACATCGCCGCCACGTCCGAGAGCGAGTCGAGCCGGACGTACACCAGCGTCCCGCGGTCGTGCTGTGCCATCCGCACCAGGAGGGCCTGGCGGTTCGGGAGCCCCGTTTCGATGTCCTCGAACGCGTAGCGCCGCAGCTCCTCCGCGTTGCGCTGGAGGGCGGTCGCCATCTCGTCGACGTCCCACGCGAGTCCGTTGAGCGTCCCGTCCGGCGACGAGGGGCGAATGCGCTGGCTGAGGTCCCCGGACGCGAGGCGACGCACGACGGCACGGATCCCGGTGATGGGTCGCGCGACACCCAGCCACGTCAGGAGGAAGGCCATGCCGCCGCCGAGGAGGGCCGCGGCGATCCCGACGAAGAGCACCTGCCTCGCCTCGGCGAAGGCGGCGGCATCCAGGTCGGCGCGGGGCATGGCGACAACCACGGCGCCGCCGGTGAGTTCGCGCACGCTCGCGATCACCTCGCCGTCGAAGAGGCCGACGAGCGCCGAGTTCGGTGTCTGCAGCAGGGTCGAGAGAGAGACACGGTACGCCGGGTCCCCGACCCGCCCGGGATCGCCCGTGTCGACGAGGATCGTGCCCGAACGGTCCACCACGATCGCGGAGGCGCCCTCGGGCAGCTCCACCATCGAGAGCTGGTCGTTGAGGAACGACACGCTCACGGCGCCGAACACGACGCCGATCGGCCGCCCGTCGGTGGAGTGGAGCGGGTAGCCGAGGTTGATCGAGGGCTCCCCGGTGATCCGGCCGACCTGGTACGCGCCCCACGCGAGGCCGTCGTAGCGCATGGCGTCCATGAAGTACGTGCGATCACCGAGGTTGGTGCCCTCGGGCACGGGCAACGCGCTGCACGTCACGGTGCCGTTGGCCGAGATCACGCCCAGGTTCGCGAATCGGTGGTCGATGTCCGCGACGGCGCGAAGTGTCGCCTCGCACTCTTCGCGCGTCCCGGCGACAGAGGGCAGGCCGGCGAGTCCGATGACGATGGCGCCGGCGTCCGTGATGACCATGCGTTCGCTGCTGGCCAGCGCACTCGTCGCCGTCGTGATGGCGGCTTCGGCCTGATCGAGCGAGCGCTCTCGATTTTGCTCGATCTGATGTCGAGCGAAGAATGAGAGAGGAAGAAGCGCGATTAGTACAGGGACAATCAGCCGAAGCGACAGCGACGCCTTCAGGCCGGTCACGCTACGGGATATCTGACGGCGCATGATGCGACCAGATCAATGATCGCGGAACGGAACCGCAGGCCGCCCCGATGGCACGCGGTGGCGTACCTCTGCGAGGACTATAGCGAGTCGTTGCTCGGTATTCTCTTCTGAATGCCAGAAGAATCGCTGACAGTCCGCCACGTACCCCGTTGGTTCTTCGGAATACACTTCCGGATACGAGTTCTGGTCGACGAGAACGGCGAATGTTCGGCGCCGAGCCGCCGCTGGAGCAGCGCGGTCCCGCGCCCAGTGAGCGGCTCTCGAGGCCGGCGATCGCCGTCGGCCGGATCCTCGAGGAACGTTCGACGCGGGTGGATTGCTCGAAGGCGAATGCGCCTCCTATACTTCGTTGGCTAAACACGAACGATCGGAGCAGCGGTGAAGCGTACCTGGCAGCCAAAGCGCATTCCCCGCAAGCGCAAGCTTGGCTTCCGCGCGCGGATGTCGACCAAGAGTGGTCGCGCCGTGATCGCGCGTCGCCGTGCGCACGGGCGCGTTCGCCTGTCGGTCTAACCCGCACCTCGGAATCAGAGTCCCGCGGCCAGTTCGGGATCGCCACCACGCCCTTCGCCCCGTCGCCTGGCGCGCGTACGCGCCGGTGAGCGCGTCGAGGCAGTTGGAGGCGAGCAGTGCCCTCAACCGTCCCTACGGCGAACGACACGACCACCCTCGATCCGGCCCCACACGCCCCTCCTTCGATGCCCGGCCGCCGGCCTGAGCGTCTCCGGAAGCGCGCGGACTTCACCGAGGTGATGCGGAAGGGCCGTCGGGCGCGTCATCCTCTGCTCCAACTCGTGGCATTGTCCACGGCATCCGACGTTTCGCGCGTCGGATACTCCGTGAGCAAGCAAGTCGGCGGGGCCGTGGTCCGTAACCGCGTGAAGCGGCGGCTCCGTGCGATTGTCCGCGGGCTGGACTGGGTGAGCGGGTTCGATCTGGTGATCGTCCCGCGCCCCGGGGCAGATTCCGTGAGCTACGGAGAGCTGCAGAGCATTGTGATGCAGAACGCCCGCAAACTCCGCCTCCTGGACGACGTCACCGCATGAGGACAGTCCTGCTTGGCCTGATTCGCGCCTACCGGGCGCTGATTTCGCCGATGCTCGGCGTTGCCTGCCGCTACGAACCCACCTGCTCGACGTATGCGTACGAGGCCATCGAGCGTCATGGCGCGCTTCGAGGCGTCCAGCTCGCCGCCCGCCGATTGTCGCGCTGCCGCCCCGGAGGGGGTGGCGGGTACGACCCAGTCCCCGATACTGCCTCTGGCGCGTCTCGAGGCGCAGCCGATCCCACCACCGCCACCACGCACGCCACTCACACGAAGCGTGCCCACACCGATAGCCCGCGCGTGACCGCCGCAGACGCGGCGTCACCGCTGACGGATGCGAGCCTTCGCTGATGCTCCACTCGCTGCTCCCGAGGATGTTTCACGTGAAACATCCCGACGCCAGCCCCGGCCGGACCTCGACCGTGTTTCACGTGAAACATCGCCGGCGGCTCCTCGCGGGCGCACTCCTCTCGGTCGCCCTGTTCGGCACCGCCTGCGCGAACATCCAGCGCCCCGAGGGCTGGGCTGCGCCGGCCGATGTCGATGGTGACGTGCTGGTGCAGACCTCGACGGGCCAGGTTTCGCTGGTTGACCCCGCGAGCGGTTCCATCGCCTGGTCGTTCCCGAACGAGGACAAGCGCGACCACGCGTTCTACGCGACCCCCATCGTGGACGGGGATGCGGCCTACCTCGCCGACTACGCCGGCCGGATCGCCCGGGTCTCAGTGACCGACGCTTCCGAGGCGTGGGCCGTCGACCTCGGTGCGCACGTGGTCGCGACGCCCATCCTCGATGGCGACACGCTCTACGTCGCGACGGCCGACGGCCGGATCGTGCTCATCGACGCCGCTACGGGCACCGTCGGCGAGACGCTCCGCACCTCTGACCGCCGGATCTGGGGCTCGCCCGCCTTCCAGGGCGGCACGCTGTACATCGGTGACCTCGACAACGGCACCACCGTCGCGATCGATGCGACGAGCGGCGACGTCGTCTGGGAGCAGGAGATCTCCGGTCCGAGCGCGGCTGACCTGCTGCTGGACGGCGACCTGCTCATCGTCGGGGCGTTCGACCAGCACCTCCACGCGCTCGAGGTCGCCAACGGCGGCCAGGAGCGCTGGGCATTCCCCGGTGACGGCTGGTTCCTCGCCCGCCCGCTCGTGAGCGACGGCATCGTGTACGCCGCGACGATGAACGGCGTGGTCTACGCCATCGACCGCGCCACGGGCGCCGAGGTCTGGTCATTCGTCGCGGGCGAGGATGCCGAGTTCCGTGCCGCTCCCGTGATTGCCGCCGGCCACCTGATCGCCATCGCGCGCGACGGTCGCGTGTTCGCCCTCGACCTTCAGAGCGGCGACGTCGCCTGGCAGCAGGACGCCACGCTCGAGGGGAACGTGAACGCGAACCCCACCGTGGTCGACAGCGACATTTACCTCGTCACCTCGCGCCACGAGCTCGTGCGCGTGGATGCCTCGAGCAATGGCGCATTCCAGACCGTGCCGCTGGCCGCGGCCGGTCAGTAGCGCAGGGCTGAGGGGAGCACCACCGGCATGCCGATCGGCGCCATCTGGCAGACAGTCCTCGAGACCCCGCTCATCAACATCATGGTGGGCCTCACGGCCGTGGCCTTCGGGTCGTACGGCCTCGCCATCCTCATCTTCACCGTCGTCTCTCGCGCGCTCCTCTTCCCCCTGACCCTGCGGATGCTGCATTCGATGCGGGCGCTGCAGGAGATCCAGCCGCAGATGCAGGAGATCCAGAAGAAGTACTCGGATCCGCGGCGCCGCAACGAAGAGGTGATGAAGCTCTACAAGGAAGCCGGCGTGAACCCGCTCGGCTGCCTCGGCCCGCAGCTCCTGCAGATGCCGATCTTCATCGCGCTCTACCAGGTCATCCGGATCACGCTCGGCGACACGCCCGAGGGTGTCCTGAACCTCTCCGGCAAGCTCTACAACGTGGAGTTCATCCAGAACGCGGTGCCGCTGAGCCCCACGTTCCTGGGGATGGACCTCGGCGCCAGCGGCAACATCGTCCTCGCGGTCCTCACCGGTGGCGCGATGTGGCTGCAGCAGCGCATCTCGACGGGGCGCACGGCTACCTCGCCCAGCGCCCAGGGCCAGCAGGCCCAGATGAACCAGATGATGCTGTACATCATGCCGGCGATGTTCGGCTGGATCGTCTTCGCGAGCCCGGCGGGCGTCGGCCTGTACTGGTTCGCGAGCAACGCGATCGGCATCATCCTGCAGTGGATCTTCGTCGGCCCGGGCGACTTCACCTGGGCCTCGCTCATCCCCGCGCCGCTGCGCGCGTCGTGGGGCATCACCCTGCCGGAGCCGGGGACGCGTCGAGGTTCGCACCCCGCCCGCCCGGCATCCCGCAAGACTTCGCAGACTGACGCTGCCGACGGCAGCGGTACCGATTCGGGGGACGCAGATGGAGACGACGGGAAAGACGGTCGACGAGGCGGTCAGCAAGGCTCTGGCGCAACTCGGTCTTCCTCGCGAACAGGTCGACGTCGTCGTCGTCACCGAGGGTAAGAGCGGCGGCCTCTTCGGCCGCGGCGCCGAGCCCGCCGTCGTGCGGGTGACGCCCCTCAGCGAGCCCACGAGCGAAGCCTCCTCGTCCACCGAGGGCGGCGACGTTTCACGTGAAACCGACGGCGACGCCGAGGGTGGTTCCAGCGACGGCCGTCCGCGCCGCCGCCGTGGGCGTCGTGGTGGCCGTGGTCGCCGCGGCGGTGCCGGTCGCAACCGCGACGAGGCCGAGGCGTCGGGTTCCGACGACGAGCCCGTCGAGGCCGTGGCTACGGCCCGCGGCAACGATGACGATGACGACGCTGGCGATGACGACCGTGGTCGCGCGCCGCGCGGCGGTCGTGGGCGTGGAGGCCGCGGTGGACGTGGTCGCGGTGGCAATGGCCGCAGCCGCGACCGTGAAGAGCGGTCCGGTGAGCCGATCGAGGGCGTGTCCGACGACGACGCTATCCCGGTCCCCGGCTCCCCGGAGGAGCTCCCCTACGCTCCGATCGAGGACCCGGCCGACGACCTCGACCTCGCCGGCTCCACGCTTCGCGACATGCTCACGTTGCTCGGCTATGTCGACACGCAGATCACCGCGCGCGACCCGGAGACCCCCGGCGACGGCATCGGTCTCATCGAGCAGGTGTTCGACATCTACGGCGACGACGACGACGTCTCGGACGAGCTCGGTGTCCTCATCGGTCGCCGTGGCGAGACGCTCTCCGCCCTGCAGTACCTCGTGAACACCGTCGTCTCCAAGGGCGGCAACAAGCCCCCGGTCTTCGGTGTCGACATCGAGGGCTATCGCCGTCGTCGCGAGGAGATGCTCGTCGACCTGGCGAAGGAAATCGCGCAGGAGGTCCGCGAGACCGGCGACGTGATCACGCTCGAGCCGATGCCGGCCCACGAGCGGCGCATCGTCCACATCGCCCTGCGCGAAGAGGAAGGCGTCCGAACCGAGAGCGTTGGCTCCGGTGAGGAGCGCCAGGTCGAGATCCTGCCCGACGACTAGCTGAGGTGCCCCGAGAGCGGTCGAGGTTCCACCTCAACCGCCTCGGACGCCGGCGCAAGGAATCCGCGTGCCGCTGACTCCGTCACCGGAGCCTGTGTGGATCGTCGCCCCTGTGACCTGGGACGAAGTCGTGCGCGATCACACGGAGCGCGTCCCGGGCGGAACCGCTCTCTATACCGCACGTGCGAGCGACGCACTCGGCATCCAGGCCCATGTGCTGACCCTCGCGGGTGGTGACGCCGAACTTGCTGCGCTCGAGGGGCACAGGCGCCACGTCGTGGCCGCCGAGACCCTGACGCTGCGCCATGAGTTCCCGGACGGCGAGCGCGTCCAGAGCCTGCTCCAGCCCCCCGGACGGACGCTGGTGCCCGCAGACGCGCCCCGGGACTGGCCGGAACCCGCGACGCTGCTGCTTGCTCCCCTGCTCGCCGAGGACGTCGACGTCACGGCCTTCATCGACGACTACCCGCTCGCCGAGATCGGGCTGCTCGCCCAGGGGCTGCAGCGCGCGGTCCTCCCGGACCAGCGGATCGCCCACCGAGCGCAGCCGTCCTCGGTGCTGGTCGACGCCGCTCGGCCGAACGTCACGATCTTCCTGTCGGAGGAGGAGACCCGGCTCTGGCCGGCGGGCGCGATCGAGCACCTGGCGGCGCGTGCAGCACGCGTCGTGGTGACCCGTGGCGCACATGGCGCGAGGATCGTGTCGCGTGGGGGCGCGCGCGAGATTCCTCCCGCGCCCGTCGATCCCGTCGATCCGACCGGGGCCGGGGACGTGTTCGCGGCCGCCTTTATACTCGGGCTGCGAGCGGGGGAAGAGTTCGCCGGACGGCTGGCTGCGGCATGCGCCGCGGCGGCCTGCGAAGTGCGCGGTCCGGGCGTCCTCCCTTCCCTCACGGAGATCGAAGACCGGTTCCACCCCGCATCCGAGGCGGCTGGTGGCGACGTCGCCGATGGGGGACGGCCCGCGTGAGCATCGTCATCGCGTTCGCGAACCAGAAGGGCGGCGTCGGCAAGACGACGTCCACCGTGTCGCTCGCGGCTGCCCTCGCCTCGCGTGGCGTGCGGACGCTCGTCCTCGACTCCGACCCCCAGGCGAACGCCACGAGCGCGCTCGGCGTGAACCGTCCCGCCGATGGCGGCGGCCTCTACGCCGCGCTCGTCGAGGAAGCGCCGCTGCTGCCGTCGGTCGTCGCGACCGAGACTCCGAACCTCGCCGTCGTCCCAACGAGCCCCGCGCTCGCCGGCGCCGAGGTGGAGCTCGTCTCCGTCATGGCCCGCGAGTTCCGCATGAAGCGCGCCGTCGAAGCGCTCCGTGAGCGGTTCGACATGATCCTCATCGACTGCCCGCCATCGCTGGGCATGCTCACCGTGAACGCGCTGGCCGCGGCGGACGAGGTCGTGATCCCCGTGCAGACGGAGTACTTCGCGCTGGAGGGGCTCGGGCACCTCGCGCACACGATCGAGCTCGTGAAGCGGAACCTGAACCCGCGCCTCACGATCCGCGGCGTGCTCCTCACGATGTACGACGCGCGCACGAACCTTTCGCGCGAGGTTGAGCAGGAGGTGCGCGCGCACTTCCCGAACACGTTCGCGACGGTGATTCCTCGGTCCGTGCGCCTCGCGGAGGCGCCGAGTCACGGCGCTCCCATCCAGCAGTACGACCCGATCTCGGCCGGCGCCCGGGCCTACGAAGCGCTGGCGGACGAGTTCATCGCGTCGCTTGGCGATCGCGCCCCGGCCGGCGTCGTGCGGCCCGCCGTCCCGGCGACCCCGGAGGTCGAGCGGGACGATCGCGCCGAGGTGCCCGTCGAATCGGTGGCGGCGAATGATCCGGAAGGGCAGTTCTAGTGGCACGCAAGGGTGGACTGGGTCGTGGCCTCGGCGCGTTGATCCCGGGGGACGAGCAGCCGGCGCGCGATGAGCGCGTGCCCGTGACCGAGGTGCCCATCGGCGACGTGGTGCCGAACCCGAAGCAGCCCCGGACGGTGATGGACGAGTCGAAGCTCCTCGAGCTGACCGACTCGATCCTGACGTACGGCATCATCCAGCCGCTCCTCGTCATGGAGGACGTGGGCCACGACGGCCAGCGGATCTACACGCTGATCGCCGGCGAGCGCCGGCTGCGCGCCGCGAAGGCGGCGGGCCTCGAGCGCGTCCCGGTCACGATCCGGCAGAGCACCCCGCAGGAGCTGCTCGAGATCGCGATCGTCGAGAACGTCCAGCGGCATGACCTCAATCCGTTGGAAGAGGCGGCCGCCTACCAGCGGCTGATGGAAGAGTTCGGCCTCACGCAGCAGGAGGTCGCGGAGCGCGTCGGCAAGTCACGCACCGCGGTCGCCAACACGATCCGGCTCGCCGACCTCCCCGTGGAGGTGCGCGCGGCGATCTCCAGCGGCGAGATCTCGGAGGGCCACGGACGCGCCCTCCTCGGCCTGCCGGACGAGGCGCGCCAGGTGCAGGCGCTCGAGAAGGTCATCAAGGAGAAGCTGAACGTCCGCCAGACCGAGGCGCTCGTCCGCGAATGGACGGGGGCGGCCGACAAGCCGAAGCGCGTGAAGCCCGCCGCGAGCCGCGGCCCGGAGGCGATCACGGCCGGGTTCCAGGATGCCCTCCAGCGCGAGCTCGGCACGAAGGTGGCCCTGCGGCGCGGCGCGAAGGGCAAGGGCACCCTCACCATCCACTTCTACAACGACGAGGACCTCACGGGGATCCTCGAGCGGATCCTCGGGCCGGAATCGCTCTGATCCGAGGAACACAGGACACGCGCGTCTCGCTCGACGGGGCGCGTTCGCACGATCGGGGTCGCGATGAGCGTTGATGAACGACTGGCCGAGCTGGGCATCACCCTGCCCGACGCACCGGCACCGGCGGCGGTGTATCGCCCGGCGGTGAAGTCCGGGAACCTGATCATCGTCTCGGGCCAGGTCGCGACCCGCGACGGCGCCATCATGACGCCGGGTCGACTCGGCGACGCGGTCAGCCTCGAGGACGGCTACGCCGCCGCGCGGCAGTGTGGCATCAACGCGCTGGCCGCGGCGAAGTCGGTCCACGGCACGCTCGAGGGCCTTCGCGTCCTCCGGACGGTCGGGTACGTGGCGAGTACGCCCGAGTTCACTGATCATCCCCGGGTGGTGAACGGCGCGAGCGAACTCTTCCGCGACGTGCTGGGTGAAGACCTCGGGATCGGGGCGCGCGTCGCGTTTGGCGTCGCCGCGCTCCCGGCAAACTCGCCGGTCGAGGTCGAGGTGATGCTGGAGGTGGTGTCATGACCGGAGGCCGAATCGACTTCGTGACCGGAGCGCCGGAGAAGTACGCCCACCTGGTGGACGCCGTCGCGACGGGCCCCGAGCGGCTCCGCGATGTCCTCCGTGGCGTCTCCGCCGGGGTGCTCCGCACCGAGCCGGCCGACGGCAGCTGGTCGCCGGCGCGGATTCTCGCGCACCTCGTGGTGGGCACGCAGAAGAACAGCGTCTTCATCTACCGCATCGCGACGATGACCGACCCGGAGCGGATGCCCTTCGACGAGTCGGAGGAGTCCGAGCGCCTGAAGAACGCAAACCCAGAGTCGCTCCTCTCGGCGTTCGAAAAGGCCGTCGGCGAGACGGTCGCCGTGCTGTCTCACACGCCGGATGCCGGCTGGGGGCGCCCCGGTCGGAAGAGAGGCATGCGCCGCTCCCTCCGCCAGGAGGTCGAATCGATGGCGAGCCACTTCGACGAGCACATCGCGGAGCTGAAGCGCCTGCTCGGCAAGTAGGGTTCCGGCCCGCAACAGCGAAGCCCTCGCGTGAGCGAGGGCTTCTTCGTGTGCGACGGCCAACGTGGTCGCGGGCTCGGAGCGTTACGAGGCGTGCGCGCGGTAGAGGCGGCGCGTCCACCAGAGGCCGGCAGCCAACTCGGCCGCGGCGACGGCGCGGATCATCATCGGGTGATCGGCGACCGCGTTCGCGAGCCGCTGGTATGGCTTCGGGCCGAACTTCCACAGCATGACGTGGCGTCGGGGCCAGAGCACGGACACGAGTCCATCTCCGACCAGGCTCAGCGCGATCACGTCCTGCGCGGCGTCGCCCGCGCGGTCGTCGTCGCCATTCGGCATGAACCGGTTCGGTAGCTTCATCACTCGTTCCCTTCGTTGAGTTCGATGCGAGCGGCGTTCCATCCCACGCTGGAACGGAGCGCCACGCTGGAACGAAGCGATCGTGCCGCGATGCGGCTTGCGAAGGGGTAGCGGAAGCGCGGCGCTGCTGGCGGTGCCGAAGCGACTCGGCTGCCCTCGGACCCGAGGCCGACTAGGGGCCGGTCGAGACGAAGAGCGTGATCACATCGCCGGCCTCGACCTCGGTGCCGGGCGACGGCGACTGGTCGAAGATCGTGCCGGCCGGAGCCTCGGACGCGGCATCGACGAAGAGCGGCGTGAGATCGAGGTTGGCGATCGTCGCCTGGGCGGTGGCGCGCGAGACGCCGGTGAAGTCCGGCGCGGTGCCTTCGTTGAACGGCGGCACGGTGGCCGTCGTGGGGGGGACGCCTGCCTCGGTCGTGGCCGTCGACGTTCCCGGCACGGTCGACGTCACGGACGCCGTCGCGGTGACCGTGCCGGCGGGCTCATCGCCGCCCCCGCCGAAGATCGGAAGGAACAGGTACGCCACGATCGCGAGGAGGAGCGCCGCCGCGATGCCGCCGGCGACGGGGAGGTTCACCGCGGGGAGCGCCGGCGCGACGGTGCGTCGCAGGCCCGCCATCGGCTCCAGGCCCAGGGGCGGCGGGAGCTTCGGCATCGCGGCGACCGCCTCCTCCGGGTTGAGTCCGAGGTAGCGCGCGTAGGAGCGGACGAAGCCGCGCGCGTAGATCGGCGCGGGGATGTCGCCAAACCGCCCATCCTCGATCGCCTCGAGGTAGGCGCGGTTGATCCGGGTGTCTCGTTCGACGTCGGCGAAGGAGAGGCCGGCGAGCACGCGGGTATCGCGGAAGCGGCGGACCATCGCCGCGGTCGCCTTTGCTCGCTCAGCCTCGGCTTCGAGCTCGGCGGGATCGGGCTCGGGGTCCTTCAGGAACGTCGGGCGCCAGTTCATGCGCCCTCCCCCGGGGACGATCGTCGCGGTGCCGGCGTCGAGGTGGGCGCCAACGCTCCGCCTTGCTAGCGCTCGTCCACGCCGGGGAACTCGACGAGGGACTTCAGGCCGGCGAGGGCGAGGCGCGATTCGTACGCCTCGGGACCCTGTTCGACGGTGTAGCGGTTGGTGAGGAGCTCGTCGTAGTGCGGGACGTGACCGATCAACTGCACGGTCCGCCGGTACTGGTCGGTCGTCGCGTTCTGCGAACCCGTGAGGATGACCTCGCCGTAATGCACGAGATTCGGGTCGAAGGGGACGGGATCGCCGCCCTTCGGGAAGCCGGCGAAGAGGTTCACCGTGCCCTGGGGCCGCACGAGCGAGAGGGCCGGCGGCACGAGCGCGTTGATGCCCACCGAGACGATCACGGCGTCCGCACCCTCGCCGGTCGCGTCCATGACGGCGCCTCGGACGTCGTCGGCCTCCGGGTCGAGCACGATGTCCGCGCCCCAGCGGGCGGCGAGGGCGCGTCGCTCGGCGACGGGCTCGCTCACGATGATCGGCCCGGCGCCCAGCGCACGGCCGAGCAGGAGGTGCATGAGGCCCATCGGCCCTGCCCCGACGATCGCCATCGACGTGCCGGCGCCGACATCGCACAGCTCCAGCGAGGCGAGCGTGCAGGCGGAGGGCTCCGTGATTGCCGCGAGGTCGAGGGGTAGCGAGTCCGGGATCTTGATCACGTGCCCGGTCTCCACGAGTGACGCCGGGACGCGCAGGTAGTCGGCGAACCCACCGTCGAGGTCATAGCCGAGGGTCTGGCGCTTCACGCAGCGGTTGCGGCGGCCCAGCAGGCAGTAGCGGCAGGCGTTACAGGCGACGATCGGGCAGAGGATGACGCGGTCGCCCTCCGCGAGCCCCGTGACGCCTTCGCCCAGCTGGTCCACCACGCCGGAGATCTCGTGCCCCGGGATGACGCCGGGCGCGGCGTACTTCTCACCTCGATAGACGCGGACGTCGGAGGCGCAGAGCGAAGCGGCGCCCACGCGCAGACGGATCTCGCCCGGGCCCGCGAACGGGGTCGGACGGTCCTCGACGGTGACATTGCCGGGGCTATTGAAGACAGTGGCGCGCATGACAGGCCTCGCGGGTGGGGAGCCGCTCCGAGGATCGGGCACCCTCGTGGCGTCCCGACCTCCCCGGCAGTATCGCAGCCGGGACGCCCTCGGGGCGAGCGAGTCGGACGGAGGTCTTGGACGAGCCGGACGATCGGCGGTCGGACGCGGGACTGTGGGCCCTCCGATCCGTTCCGCCGAGAGCGCATCCTCCGCGCAGGAGGTCCGCGATGGCCCGCGTACTCATCGCATACGAGACGAAGCACGGCTCGACGCTCCACACGGCCGGCGAGATGGCGGAGCAGATCCGCCGCGCGAAGCACCAGGCGGAGGTGCGCCGATCTCGCGAGGTGAAGGACCTCGAGGGCTACGACGCGGTGATCCTCGGCGCTCCGCTCTACTACGGGCGCTGGAACGGCGACGCCGCGAAGTTCGTGAAGCGTCACCGCTCCGCCCTCTCGGGCGTTCCCTTCCGCGTCTTCGCGCTGGGTCCGACGACTGCTGACCGCGACGACGAGTCCTACGTCCGCGAGGGCGAACGCCTCCGGGCCGCCCTCGAGAAGGCCGGGAGCCCGCCGAACGCGTCGGTCGAACTCTTCGGCGGCGTGATCGATCCCGCGAAGCTCCACTTTCCGTTCAGTCGCATGGAGCCCGGTGACTGGCGACCCTGGCCCCTCATCGAGGGTTGGGTGGACGGGCTGATCCGCGAGCTGGGAGGGGTCGGCTAGCCTCCTCGCACAGCCGTCCGATCAGGTCGCCGATGGGCACGCATCCCCGCCTGCGATTTCGAGTCCTACACTGAGCGGCATGTCAGTCACTCCGAAAATCGATGCTCGATTACCAGCGTGCTCGTTTCGCGTTCTACGGCGGCGTTCGTCCGCGGATCCGTCCGATCGAGTAGCGCGCGACACGCGGCCGGAGCGACGTAGCGCCCCATGCTGATATCCGACGAGGCCCTGATGGGGCTGTCGGGGATCGTGCTCGCGATCGCCGCGACCCAGGCGGCCGTGCTCGTGCGCGGGAGCGAGGGGCTGGAGCGACGCCTCTGGCAGGCGCTGACGCTCGCCATCCTCGTGGGTGCTGCCGGGCGCGTGGTGAACCTCATCAGCCTCACCCGTACCGACGTGGACCTGCCGTTCTGGGTCAGCGTCACCATGCTCACGAACCCGGCGATGGTCGCCGTGGTGCTGGCGCTCATCCGCCCGCGCCTGCGGACCTACCGTCGCGCGGACGAGTTGCGCCGAGCCAGCGACGAGGCATTCCGGCGGTCGTTCACTGCCTCGCGCGACCCGCTCGGCATCATCGATGCGACCGGGCGCTACATCGACGTCAACGACGCCGGCCTGGCGTTCTTTCGCTACCGCCGGGAGGAGATCGTCGGGCAGCCCTTCCGAGCGTTCCTCGTGGGCGACGCCGATCCGCGCGGGACGGTCGAGCAGGCCGTGAGGAGCGGGGTCGACCGCGTCGAGCGCGACATCCTGCGGGGCGATGGGACGCGCGTATCCGTTGAGTGCGACCTCATCAGCCTCGGCAGCGGCCGCATCCTCATCGTCGGGCGCGATCTCGCGGCGCGCCGGGCCGCTGAGGCCGACCGCCTGCGCGTCGAGCGACTCTCGGCCATCGGTGAACTCGCGGACAGCGTGGGCGCGGACCTGCGCGAGCTCCTCTCGTTCGTGAAGTCGTCACTGGAACTGAGCGACGAGCTCGGGCGTGACCGCGTGACCCTCGACGCCCCCATCGCAGCGGCAGTGGAGGCGCTTCAGCTGGTGGACCAGTTCGCGGCAGTCGGCCGCGACAGCGTCCCGGAAACGCCCGACTGGGAGGCGGTGCCGCTCCGTCCCACGCTCGAGGATGTCGTCGCGGAGAGCGAGCGCGACCTCGAGGGGCGCGTGGACGTCGCGCTGGACCCGGTTCCCGCCGGCCTCGTTGTCCGCGTGCCGGCACACGCGCTCCGGCACATCGTGAGTGCGGTCGTGCTGCACGCCGTCGCGGCCGCGCTGGAGTCGACGCACCTCACGCCGCCGGGGCGCCTCTCCCGCACGCACGTCGAGGTCAGTGCGCGAGCCGCGGAAGGCGATCCGCACGGCGCCGTCGAGATCCTCGTCGAGGACGACGCTCGGACGCTCGACGCCACCCTCCGCTCCACGATGTTCGAACCGCTGGGGCCTGCGACTGCTCCTCGCCGTCCCGGGCTTGGCGCGACGCACGCGCTGGTGCTCCAACTGGGTGGCGCCTTGCTGCTCGAGCGCAACGCCGACGGCGGACGTGTGCTCGTTCGCCTCCCGGGCGGCAGCGGCGCGGCGGCAGTCGCGGCCGCCGAGGGCGTGCCGGCACGCCCGTCTCTCTGACGCCAACCGGTCGCGCAGCACTGAGTGACACCGGGCGTTGACGCCTCCCCTCCCGAGGCTCACAGTCGATGCGGTCGGCTGAGATGCGAGCGAGCGAGGAGACGGTGATGACCGGAGTGCGGGTGCTGGTGGGGACGCGCAAGGGCGCGTTCGTGCTCACGTCGGACGGTGGTCGCAAGGACTGGAAGGTCTCCGGCCCGCATTTCCCGGGGTGGGAGATCTACCACGTCAAGGGATCGCCGGTGGACCCGAACCGGATCTACGCCTCTCAGACGTCGGGGTGGTTCGGGCAGGTGATCCAGCGCTCCGATGACGGCGGCGAGACGTGGGCCCCCGTGGATGGGGACTTCACGTACGCCACGCCGACGGGCGACCACCTCTGGTACGACGGCACCCTGAAGCCGTGGGCCTTCACGCGCGTGTGGCACCTCGAACCGTCGCTTGCCGATCCCGACACCGTGCTCGCAGGTGTCGAGGATGCGGCGATGTTCCGCTCGACCGACGGCGGCAAGAGCTGGACGGAACTCACCGCCCTCCGCGACCACCGCACGGCGGCGGGGTGGATGCCCGGCGCGGGCGGCCTCGGCGCCCACACGATCATCCAGGACCCGGTGAACGCCGGGCGCATCTACACGGCGATCTCCGCGGCCGGCGTCTTCCGCAGCGACGACGACGGCGCAAGCTGGCGTCCGGTGAACCAGGGCCTCGTCTCCGAGGGCATCCCTTCGCCCGACGCCGAGGTCGGCCACTGCGTGCATCGGATCGCCCTCCACCCGTCGCGGCCCGAGACGCTCTACATGCAGAAGCACTGGGACGTCATGCGCAGCGACGACGGCGGCGAGCACTGGCGCGAGGTGAGCGGCAACCTGCCGTCCGACTTCGGGTTCCCGATCGACGTGCACGCGCACGAGCCGGAGACGGTCTTCGTCATCCCGATCACGAGCGATTCCGAGCACTTCCCGCCCGAGGGCAAGCTCCGCGTCTACCGCAGCCGCACCGGCGGCGACGAGTGGGAGCCGCTGACGAAGGGGCTGCCGCAGGAGAACTGCTTCGTGAACATCTTCCGCGACGCGATGTGCGTGGATCAGATGGACCCCTGCGGCATCTATTTCGGCACCACCGGCGGCCAGGTCTATGCCTCGAACGACGGCGGCGAGTCGTGGAACGCGATCGTCCACGACCTGCCCTCGGTCTACTCCGTCGAGGTGCAGACGCTCCCCTAGCGGAGCGGGCCATGGACGAGCGACCGATCCGCGTCATCCTGCCGCTCCACCTCCGCCGGCTGGCGGGGGTCGACGGCGAGGTGACGCTCGCGGTCGCGGGCGAAGTCACGCAGCGGTCAGTCCTCGACGCGCTCGAATCGACGTACCCCACGCTCGTCGGGCTCACCCGCGATCGCGCGACGAAGCGCCGTCGCGCGCTGGTCCGCTTCTACGCCTGTGGCGAGGATCTCTCGAACGAGGAGCCGGACGCACCCCTGCCGTCCGCCGTGGCGGATGGCGTCGAGCCATACCTGGTCGTGGGGTCGATGGCGGGCGGCTAGGTGATGCCGCCGAGAGGCGTGTCGATGAACCTCGCAACGCCTCGCACATTCGTGCGGAAATGAAATGTTGCGACGTTGTTTGTGCCTCTTGCCACAAGCTACGCTTTCCCCAGCGGGGTTGCGCAACATAACCGTGTTGCCGACCTGTGTGGCGTTCGCGAAGCCGCGTAGACTGCGCGGCGCTGGACGTCGAGTGCGCTGACGACCGTGAGCCCTGGGCGGGGCATGCGGGCGGAGGGGAGACGCACGATCCACGGAACGCTGACACCACAGCGGCCGCCGCGCCGCAGCCGAAGGCTGCTGCGCGCGCGCGTACACGCCGACCGCGTGCCGCGCCGCTTCCGCTCATCGGTCAACTTCTCGATCATCGCGGGCCTGCTCGGGGTCATCGTGTTCGTCGGGCTATTCCCCGTCCACACGGCGGCGCTGCCGACGCAGCCCGTCCTCAATGCGCAGCGCTTCAGCCTCCCGGGCCTGGCCGCCGCGGTTCCCACCGCCGGCGCCGAGTCCCTCAGCTCTGCCCCCGTTCCCCTCACCGTCGTCTCACCGAAGACCTCGCTCGACGTCCTGACGGATGCGCAGGACAACACCGCGCAGGCGCGCGCCGCCATCGAGGCGGAGCAGAACGGCTCGTCGCAGTCGCAGGCCAGCGTGGATGGCGGCGACGCCAACGAGAAGATTCCGATCTTCTGGGAGTACGAAGTGCAGGCCGGAGACACGCTCTCCGGGATCGCCGCGCGCTTCGGCATCGGCGTCGACTACATCAAGTGGAACAACGTGGACGTCGCGGACACGAACGCGATCTACCCGGGCCTGATCCTGCAGATCCCGTCCGTCGAGGGCATCGTCCACTCGGTGAAGGTCAACGAGACCGTCACCGAGATCGCGACGAAGTACGAGGCAGACTGGCGCGATATCGTCGAGTTCCGTGCGAACGGCCTCGCCGGCGACCCGAACAACATCCAGCCGGGTTCGCTGATCCTGGTGCCGGGTGGCAAGAAGGTTGTCCCGGTGGCTCCGCCGCCGGTGCGCCCGGGCGCCACGGATATCCCGCCGGCGTCGGAGTCCGGCTGGACGTGGCCGGCCCTCGGCCTGCTGACCTCGCCGTTCGGTCCCGCGCACCCGCTCGGCATCGATGTCGCGGCACCGGTGGGCACGCCGATCTACGCGGCGAACTCCGGCCAGGTCACGTTCGTCGGCGGTAACCCGTGCTGTTCGTACGGCTACCACGTGATCATTGACCACGGGAACGGCTACGAGACGCTCTACGCCCACATGTCGACGTTCGCCGTCGAGTCGGGCGCGTGGGTCAACGCCGGGGACGTCATCGGTTACATCGGCCTGACCGGCCGCACGACCGGCCCGCACGTCCACTTCGAGCTGCGGCGCAACGGCGTCTACCAGGATCCGCTGAACTACCTGCCGTAGCGAGGATCGGTCTTCGCGACACAACAACGAGGCGCCCCACGGGGCGCCTCGTTCGTGCTCGGGTGACGGCGTCGTGGCCTAGGCGCGTGCCTCGAGGAGCACCAGGCGCTTCGTGTCGTCGGCAACGTCGCGCTTGTTCACCGTGAAGCGCGAGACGGGTTCCTCGGGCGTGGCGGCCATCGCCGAGACGAACGCCTTGAGGGCGGCCTCGTCGGCGGGGTCGTAGCCGATCGGGATGACGATCGAGGGCTCCATCGCGCGCACGGCCTTGGCGGCGTCGGCGCCCTGGAGCGTGTCGGGCAGTCCGATCGGCACGAAGACGATGTCGGCGACCGAGAGCACGTCCATCGCGGCGCCCGAGGGCGCTGCGCCCATGCCGCCGAGGTGGGCGACGCGGATGTCCTCGGCCTCGAAGAGCCAGAGGGTGCTGCGAAGGTCGACCGGCTCGCCGTCGCCGCGGAGCGAGGAGCGGACGCCCTCGATGATCACGCCGCGGATCTCGTACTCACCGGGGCCGGTCAGGACCATCGGGTCGCCCTCGGCGGGTGCGACCTGGGCGATACCGTTCCGCATGGGGTCGTCGTGGCTGACCGTGATGATGTGCGCGTCGGGACGGCCCAGGGTGCCCCCGGCGGACTTGTCGTACGGGTCCATGACGACGGCGGCGGTGCGAGTCCGCATCCGCGTCGCTGCGCCGCCAAGCCACGTGAGATCCATGGAGCCTCCGAGCGGTGGGGAGACCTCGATCCTATCGAGGACGGCCCATAGGGGCGAGGTTGGACGCCTTCATCCGAGGCGTTCGCAGACGGAGTCGAGGTTCGGGAAGCCCGTGTCGGCGGGGAGGCGCGGTGCTACTCGGCGGCAACTTCCGCGGCGACCACTGAGTCCGCCACGGCGGCCTCGGGGTTGCGGATGCCCGCCCACTCGAACGTCATGGCGCCCCACGTGAGGCCGCCGCCGAAGGCGCAGAGCAGGACGTGGTCGCCGGCCTTGAGGCGGCCCTCGGCCGTGGCTTCCGCGAGGGCGATCGGAATCGTCGCGGACGACGTGTTCCCGTACCGCTCGAGGTTCATGTAGACGCGCTCGCCGGACAGCCCGAGCCGGTCGGCCATCGCCGTGATGATGCGACGGTTCGCCTGGTGTGGGACGACGAGGTCGATGTCGGCGGGGGTGAGCCCGGCGTCACGGATGACCTCGAGGCAGGCTTCGGACATCGAGGTGACGGCGTGCTTGAAGACGGCGGCGCCGTTCATCACCAGGTGCGCCTCGCGGGCGAGCGCCTCGCCGGGACCGCAGGGACCGGTGGCGTAGAGCAGACCCGACTGGCTGCCGTCCGAGTGGAGGACGAACGCGTCGCTCGCGCCGTCCTCGTCGGGGACGCCCTCGAGGAGGACGGCGCCGGCGCCGTCGCCGAAGAGGACGCAGGTGGTGCGGTCCTCCCAGTTCATGATGCGGGACATCGTCTCGGCCCCGATGACGAGCGCCTTCTTCGCCTGGCCCGTCGCGATGAACTGGCGGGCGGTGCTCAGCGCGGAGAGGAATCCGGTGCAGGCCGCGTTGACGTCGAAGGTCATCGCGTCGCCCGCGCCGATGGCGTGCTGCACGAGCGTGGACACCGCCGGGAACATCCCGTCCGGCGTGCAGGTCCCGGTGACGATGAGGTCTACCTCGGACGCGTCGACTCCGGCGGACGCGAGGGCGCGTCGGGCCGCCTCGGCGGCGAGCATGCTCGTGGTCTCGGTCTCGGAGGCGATGCGGCGCTCGCGGATGCCGGTGCGCTCGACGATCCAGTCGTTGGAGGTGTCGACGATCCTCGCGAGGTCGTCGTTCGTCATGACACGCGCGGGCAGGTGACGTCCCACCCCGATGATGCGAGCGCGCTGCGTCATGCCCGACCCTTCCGCTGCCGCGAGCTCCCGCTGCGCCGCGATCGAGCGGGCGGCGGAGACGGCGGCGCGTCGTCCTGCACCTCGGCCAGCCGCTCCTGCAGCTCGCGGAGGGTGCGGTGATGGAGGGCCTTCACCGCTCCTTCAGTGCGGCCCATCATACGGCCGATCTCGGCGTTCGTTCTGCCGTCGACGTACTTCAGGGCGATGAGCTCCTGGCGCTCCGGCGGCAGCGCGGAGATGGCGCGGCGGACGATGTCGATGCGCTCGTTCTCGACCAGGCTCGCCTCCGGGCCGGGGATCGATGCCGGGACGGCCGCGGCCGCCTCGAGGGCCTCGGTGGGTGGGCGCCGGCCGCGGTCGCGATACCAGTTGATCAGCAGGTTGTGGGCGATGCTCATCACCCATGACTGGAACTTCGCACCACGCCCGCGGAACTGGTGCAGACGCGTGAGCGCGTTGAGGAAGGTCCGCGAGGTGAGCTCCTCGGCTTCCGAGGGGTCCGAGGTGCGCGACAGCAGGTAGCGGTAGACGCGTGGGGCATGGGCCTCGTAGAGGGCGGAGAAGGCGCTGCGATCCGTCAGCGCGGCGCGAGCGAGCTGCTCGTCGCGAGCCGCGGCTTCGTCCTCAGGGGTGACCTGTTCGTCGGTGGATCGGGAGCGGGAACGCGGGATACGTGGCCTCCGAGCAGGATCGTCGCGAGTATAGGCGCGCGATCGGGGAAGTCGCAGGTCAGCCGGAACTGCCGCGGTCCTCGGCGCTCCCACCCTCGACGCCACTCACCTCAGCGCCACTGACTTCGGAGCCGCCGGGGTCATTGCCCGTGACCAGCGAGATCGGCCGCGCTACCTCGAGCCGGAAGCGGCCGCGCGCCACCTTCTCGATGCGCAGGTAGTCGCAGCGCTCCTCGAGCCGCTTGCGGAGGAGGATGAGCCGCGCCTCGAGGTTGTCCTTCACGTCCGGGAGGGCGAGCGACGAGTCGAGCCGCAGCTCGCGGTTCGAGAACTCCTCGCGGCCCTCGTCCACGTAGTGGCGAAGGAGCCGCCACAGGATGCCGCCGGCGACGCCCTTGATGAGGTACTCGTTGTCGAGGAATACGCTCTCGTCGTCCGGGTAGTACTTCACGACCACCGCGGCGGGCTCGTGCGGCGCGGCCGTCGGGTCAGCGCCGACGCCCGCCGATTCCACGCCCACCAGGAGCGTCATGGCCGTCGCGACCTGGTTGGCGAGGATGCCGACGAGACACTCATCGGCCGCCTGGAAGCCGCCGATGCGCTCGCTCTCGAGGACGGCGACGCCGACCAGCTCACGGCGAGAGAGCATCGGGGTGACGAGCTGGCTCTGGGTGGAGGCGAGCCGGGGCAGCGGGATTTCGTCCCGCGCTTCATCGGCCGGCCGTGCTGCCTGTGCGTAGCGGAGATCGCGCGCCATGTGCGTGACGCGCACCGACTGGCGCCGCGCGGCGGCGAGGCCGATGAGGCCGTCGCCGACCTCGATCTCGGAGCCGGTGCCCGCTTCGCCGTAGCCGATGCTGGCGACCGTGTAGAGCCGGTCGCCGGTCTCGTCGGCGAGCATGACGTACGCGTGATCGCAGTGGACGAGGTCGCGGCAGGCATCGAGGAAGACCTGGAGGAGCTCCTCGAGGTCTTCCGCCTCGCTGATGTGCTGGGAGACCGCCTCGATCTGGGCGAGTGGGACCGGGCTGTTCACGGGTGCGCCGGGACTCAGCACGGCCGGCTTCCCGGGGACGAGGGAGCACTCGGTGACCTCGCAGATGTCGACCCCCTTGAGGACGAAGACGTTCGCGAGCCCGCTCTCGAGGGCGACGGCGTCGAGGTGCGTGCGCATTCGCTCGAAGAGCGGGCCCTCGGTCTCGGTGCGCTCGTAGCGGAGGTCGAGGTTGAAGAGTCGCCCCGTGTCGACCTCGATCACCTCGACCTGCGCGAGCGGGTTCCGCTGGGTGTTCTCGTCGGTCTTCTTGAAGAACTGGCGGGACAGCGCGACATGGCGCTCGTCGACCCGGTGCACGATCGAGAGGTAGGTCACGTTGGGCGTGCCGTCCTCGCCGACGGTGCAGATCGCCGCAGGGATGACCCCCTCCCAGCAGGACGGGATGCTCTCGAGCGGGACGGCGAGCGGTGCGGCGGTCGTCATAGCGCGGATCCGGCCGTCGGCCCGGGTGTCTGGTCGAACGCTCGCTCGACGTCGAAGTCGATCCGGACCGTCGGGTCGAGCCAGATGTTGCGGATCATGTGCGGCGGGTCACCGATGAGTGAGCAACTCACCGTCATCGCATCGCGGTGCCGCGCCACCCACGTGTTCTCGGCCTCGTTCGGCTCGCCGACATCGACGATGCGGCCCTTGAGCTGGACGGAGCGGATCGAGACCGGGTCCGTGAAGGTCGCGGCGATCTGACCGTTCGCCTCGCGGCCGGCGAGGAGCGGCCCGCTGCGGGCCACCTCGAGGTAGATCGAGACGCGCTGGCCGCCCGGGTGCACGCGCGGCCCCCACGCGTAGCCGACGCGCGGCAGCCCGTCCGCGTCCACCGTCCCGATGATCACCGAGACGCCGGACTCGCAGAACTCCTTGAGCTCATCGTCGATCCGGAACATCGAAGAGTGCCGATCCGATGTCAGTCGAACAGCTTCCCCGGGACGCCGGGGCCGGGTTAGGGATCTTATCGGATGAACTTAGGGAACAGTGAAGGAACGTTAGGAAGCCCGTAGGAACGCGCAAATCGGCCGCGGGCCATGCTCTCCCTGCAGCCCACAAGGGACTGGTTGCAGCCCAAGGGAGGGACTCAATGACCAGCATCGCGGCACGTTTCAGCATCAACACGGATGACCCGTTCAACGCCCTGCGCGCGGGGATCCTCGGCACGGTCGTTACGCCGGACCACCCGGACTACGAGGAGGCGCGGCAGGTCGTCAGCATCGCCGTCGACCGTCACCCGGCGGCCATCGTGCGCTGCGCGGGCACGGAGGACGTGGCCTTCACGGTCCGCTTCGCCCGGGAGCGCGGCATCGAGATCGCCCCGCGCTCGGGGGCGCACAGCGGCCTCGGCCACTCCTCGATCGACGACGCGATCGTCATCGACATGGGTGGCATGCGTGGCATCAACATCGACCCGGTCTCGCGCACCGCGGTCGTCCAGCCGGGCGTGACCTCCGAGGACCTCGCCGGCCCCGCGGCCGCGTACGGCCTGGCGCTCACGACTGGTGACACCGGCTCCGTGGGGATCGGTGGCCTGACCGTCGGTGGCGGTATCGGTTGGATGGCCCGGAAGTACGGCCTCACGATCGACAACCTGCTCGCGGCGACCGTCGTCACCGCCGAGGGCGAAATCCTCCGTACCTCGGTCGAGGAACACCCGGACCTGTTCTGGGCGATCCGCGGCGGCGGCGGGAACTTCGGCATCATCACCGACTTCACGTTCCAACTGGCGCCGAACGGCATGGTGCACGGCGGCGTGATCGTCCTGCCCGCCACGCCCGAGGTGCTGCGCGGCTACCTCGACTACGCCCCGGAGGCCGTGGACGACCTCACCACGATCTCCTTCCTGATGGCAGCGCCACCGGCGCCCTTCATCCCGGAGGACCGCATCGGCGAGATCGTCCTGCTCGTCGGCGTGACGTGGACGGGGGCGCTCGATGATGTCGCTGCGCGCGACGCCGCCCTCGCACCGATCCGCGCGCTGGCGACGCCGATCGCCGACACGGTGGAGGCGATCCCGTACCCGGTGATGTTCGTCTACACCGCCGAGGGGACGAAGCGTCACGGCGCGGCGATCCGGACGATGTTCGGGGACGACCTCGAGGACGCGCAGATCGAGGCGGTCATCGAGGCGATGAAGGCGGCCAGCTCACCGTTCAACATGATCCAGATCCGTGGCATGGGTGGCGCGATCGCTCGCGTCCCCGCCGATGCGACGGCCTTCGCGCACCGCGACGCCCGGATCATGCTGACCGTCCTCGGCATCTGGTACGACCCGGAGGATGACGGCGCCACGCACCGCGCCTGGGCGTCCTCGCTCTGGGAGCAGCTCGCGCCCGCTTCGCGCGGGGCGTACGTGAACTTCCTCCAGGACGACGCCGAGGAGCGTCTGCCCGAGGCGTACCGCGGCGTGCTCGAGCGCCTGCGGTCGGTGAAGGCGCAGTACGACCCGGAGAACGTCTTCCACTACAACGCCAACGTCCGGCCGAAGTAGCGGAAGCCGATGACCTCCTGAGGGATCCATCCCGACGGGGCAATCCCGAGGGGCCGTCACCGATCCGCCCGGTGGCGGCCCCTCGTTTCGTCGCATGGGTCGACGAGCCTCATGGCGGCGGCGAGGTGTATAAGCGAGGTGAGGTGAGATCGAGGGGAGGGGCGATGGCGACCGAGACGGCCGATGCCGTGGTCGACATCCGTGACCTCCGGGTCCGGCGCGGCCGCAAGCTCGTGCTGCCGGGCGTCTCGCTGCAACTCCATCGCGGAGTCGTGACGGGACTCCTCGGGCCCAGCGGGTCCGGCAAGACCACGCTGATGCGCGCCATCGTCGGGGTCCAGATCGTTGACGGCGGGACGATCGAGGTGCTCGGGCGCCCCGCGGGATCCTCCGAGTTGCGCCGTCGCGTCGCCTACGTGACGCAGGCGCCCAGCGTCTACCTCGACCTGACCGTCGACGAGAACCTCCGCTACTTCGCTCGTGTGCTCGACACGAAGGCGGAACGGGTCGCCGAAGTTGCGAGCCTCGTCGGGCTCGGCGAGCAGCGCGAGCAGGTCGTCGGCACGCTCTCCGGTGGAGAGCGCTCCCGCGTGTCGCTCGCGGTCGCCCTGCTGCTCGAACCGGAGCTC
Source organism: Dehalococcoidia bacterium (assembly GCA_020634075.1). Lineage (GTDB taxonomy): Bacteria > Chloroflexota > Dehalococcoidia > UBA2979 > UBA2979 > W-Chloroflexi-9. The sequence goes on from JACKCJ010000004.1 coordinate 47,695, forward strand.
CTCGTCCTCGACGAGCCCACGGTCGGCCTCGACCCCGTGCTCCGCAATGCGCTCTGGCGCACGTTCCACGACCTCGCGGCGCGCGGGACGACGTTGCTCGTTTCCACTCACGTCATGGACGAGGCGGCCCGGTGCGACTCCCTGGTGCTGATGCGCGAAGGGCGGGTCGTCGCCACCGGCACATCCGACGAGCTCCTCGAGCGCGCCGGGACGGACGACATCGAGCAGGCCTTCATCACGCTGGCGGGCGCCTCGTGAGCCCGCGGATCGTGCTGGCGACCGCGGAGCGCATCCTGCGCCAGTTGCGACGCGACCGGCGTTCGATCGCGATGATCCTCGTCGTCCCGCCCGTGCTCATGGCGCTGATGAAGTACGTCTTCGACGGGCAGGGCGGCGCCTTCCAGCGCGTCGGGCCACCACTGCTCGGGCTGTTCCCGCTCACGATCATGTTCCTGGTGACGTCGATCGCGATGCTCCGAGAGCGCACGACGGGGACGCTCGAGCGCCTGATGTCGATGCCGATCGCGAAGCTTGACCTGCTGCTCGGCTACGGCCTGGCGTTCGCGATCCTCGCCGCGATCCAGGCGACGGTGACCTCGGTGGTCGGGTTCCAGTTGCTGGGCCTCGAGGCGCAACATCCCGCCTGGGTGATCGTGCTGCTCGCCGTCGGCAACGCCATCCTCGGAATGTCGCTCGGTCTCTTCGTCTCGGCGTTCGCGCGGAGCGAGTTCCAGGCGGTGCAGTTCATGCCCGCCGTGATCATGCCCCAGTTCCTGCTCGCCGGCCTGATGGCGCCGCGGTCGCAGATGGCCCGGCCGCTCGAGATCGTGTCGGACTTCCTGCCGCTGACCTACGCCTACCAGGCGCTGGCCACGGCGGCGACGCACCCGACGCTCGACCGCGAGTTCTGGCGCGACGCGTCGATCGTGGTGCTGACCACCCTCGTCGCGCTCGTCCTGGCCGCGACCACGCTGCGGCGGAGGACTGACTAGGCGCTCTCGGCTGCGCGGGCGTCCTCGCTCGCAGGTTCCCGCGGCCCGCCGTCCTCGATGTCGAGCAGTCGCACGCGCTCCGGGTGGATCGCCGCGTGCTCGATCCCGTAGCGGTCCTCCAGCAGGTGCACCGCGTCATGTACGACGTCGAACGGGTCGCGTCGATGCACCTCGATGTGCGCCGTGAAGACGACGAAGCCCGAGGTGACGGTCCACACGTGCACGTCGTGCACGGCATGGACGCCCGGGATCGTGCGGAGGGCGCGCTGCATCTCGGCGAGGTCGAGGCCCGGGGGCGTGCGCTGCATGAGGATCGAGATCGTGTCGTTCAGCAGTCGCCAGGCGCCCACGCAGACGAGTACGACGATCACCAGCGACAGCGCAGGGTCGGCGCGATCCCAGCCGGTGGTGACCCCGATCAGCCCGGCAGCCACGGCCGCGACCGATCCGCCGAGGTCGCTCAGGACGTGGAGCCTCGCGGCGCGCACGTTCACCGACTCCGAGCCGTGCAGCATGAACAGCGCGATCACGTTCGACCCGAGGCCGAAGGCCGCGACGACGAGCAGCGTGCCCGACTCGACGTCGGACGGGGTGCGGAGTCGCTCGACCGCGTGCCAGCCGACGAGCGCGGCGATGCCGAACAGCAGCAGACCATTGAGCGACGCGGTGAGCACCTCGACGCGGTGGTAGCCGTACGTCAGGCGTCGCGTGTGGGGGCGATTCGAGATCCACACAGCAGCGAGCGCGAGCGTCAGCGCTGTGGCGTCCGTGACGACGTGCCCGGCGTCCGCCAGCAGCGCGAGCGATCCACTGACCACGCCGCCGATGACTTCCATCGCGGCGGTGCCGAGCGCGAGGACGAGCGCGATCGCCAGGCGTCGGCGATCACTGGTGTGCGAGTGGCCGTGGTCCTCGGGATTCGCGCGTGCGTGAGCCATGATCCGAGGCTACGCCGCGCGCCGACGACATGCTGAGACGGCGTCCCGGTGAGGGACGCCGTCTCGGTGTGGCCGACCGGGGCCGGTGAGTCGGACACGGTCTACGGTTCGATGATCGTGACCTCGCTCGCGACCACGCCCAGGTCGCCCGTGTCGAACTGGTCGAACGCGGACTCCTCATCCGAAGTGAACGGCGTGTCGGCGAAGTAGTCGCCCTCCACGTCCGTCACGATGAGCTCCACGACAGTACCGGTCGCCTCGGCGGGGGTGCCTTCGGCGAGGCTCGCCGGGTCGAGGGTGACACCGTCGGGCACCATCACGAGCACGGTCGAACCGCCAAAGATGCCGAGCCCGAGAACCGAGTCACCACCGATCGAGAACATGCGATCCGAGAAGACCGTGTCGATCTCGCCGTTGACCGTCACCGTCTGGCCGATCTCGTCTGGTTCGACATCGGCGTCAGGCTCACCGCCGACGAAGGTGATCGAGTCGGCGACCACGGCGCGACCGCCGTCCCAGTCGCCGAATGCGTCGAGTTCGTCGTCGCGGAAGTCGAAGAGTGGGTCGTCGCCGAGATCGGTCACGACGACCTCGATCACCGAGCCGACCACGTCGACCGTGCCGTCGCCGTCGGCGGCGACCATGTCAGCCGGCATGTCGACCGACGACGGCAGCAGGATCAGGGTGTCCTCGTCGAGATCGCCACCCGAGCCCTCGGCCGTGAACGCGCCGGGGCCAATGATGTTCTGCACTGGCGCGGAGAACTGGACCGTGCTCCCGATGGCCACTTGCGAGAGTTCGTCGACGTCAGCGGGACCGGGAACGTCCGCGCCCGACGTCGTGCCGGTCGCGCTCGCGGTCCCGTCCGTCGTGGTGGTCGGCGTCTCTGCGTCGCCCACCTCGATGTCGTCATTGTCGTCTTCGCACGCGATGAGCCCGAGGGCGAGGACCGATGCGATGGCGAGAAGGGCGCCGCGCCAGGCGTATCGGCGCGCGCCCGGGGGCCAGCGTAGGGATGGTGCGTTGCTCATGTTGCCTCCTTGCACATGGCAGGAGGCTACGGAGGTCACTATGCCGTGCTGCTCGTCGTGCTCGGCCTCCGGCTGACAGTCCTATCGCCAACGCGTCGCAAGGTCGTGACGCTGCTCCTCGTTGGTTCGGTAGCGGACGCTACCGGCCCGTCCAGTTCGGCGCGCGACCCTCGAGGAAGGCGCGAGCACCCTCGCCCGAGTCCTGGGAGAGCGCGACGCGGGTGCCCGCCCAGCCCTCGTTCTGGATCTGGCGGTCGAGGCCCTCGCGGGTGATGTCGTTCACGATGCGCTTCGTGATCTCGAGCATCACCGACGGCCCCGAGGCGAGCCGCTTCGCGAGCGCCAGCGTCTCGTCCATGAGCACGTCCGGCTCGACGACGCGGTTCGCCAGTCCCCACGCCAGCGCAGTCTGGGCGTCCACTTCGTCGCCGGTCAGGAGCATCTCGATCGCGCGGGGGCGGCCGATGTACTGCGAGAGGTGCCACGTCGACCCGGTGTCCGGCACGATCCCGCGCCGGGCGAAGACGGCGATGAACCGCGCCTCGGTGGAGGCGATGCGCATGTCGGCCGCGAGGGCGAGCGAGAGCCCGGCGCCGGCGGAGACGCCGTTCACCGCGGCGATCATCGGCTTCGGATAGTGGCCGAGCGCGGAGTAGAGCACACCCCAGTGGCCGATCGAGCCCTGCACCATCCGGCGGTAGCCGTCGCGCTGGTCGAGCTCCTTGTCGTGCTCGCGTTCCTCGACGCTCGCGGCGAGGTCGGCGCCCGCGGAGAAGCCTCGCCCGGTCCCGGTGATGACGAGGACCTTCGTGTTGTCGTCGTTCGCGGTCGACTCGACCACGTGCAGGAGCTCGTGCACCAGGTTCGGGCTGATCGCGTTGAGGCGGTCGGGCCGGTTCAGCGTGATCGTGGTCACGCAGTCGGAGTCAGTGCGGATGAGGTCGCGGTACTCCACGAGGCCCTCCCGTCTCAGTGGCTATCACGTATGGCGTGAAGTATCGCCCCCCGGGGCAATCACCCGGCAATCAAGATTGGCATGACGGCGTCGAAGTACGGTCTCCGCTACTGCTTGTAGTGACGCGTCGCGTACTCGCCTTCCTCGTACGTCCCCGCGTCCGGGTTGAAGTACAGCCGGTGTGGCGTGGGTGGGTTGCCCATGAGGATCAGCTCGAGGACGCCGCCCTCGTCCGGCACCTGCTGATGGATGTCGCTCGGCGGCGGGTACCACCAGCCGAAGTCGCCCGGCTTCACCTCGATGTCGCGCAGGAGGCGGAGCGTCGCCTTGCCCGGGACGCTCCCGTCGTCCTCGCGGACCCACTGCCGGTACCGCTCCGTGCCCTTGTACCCGACCATCACGCCCCACGCGCCGTGCGTGTGGACGGCGGTCGTGGTGGGGAACGTCGAGAGCATCAGGGTGAGGCCATCCGGCTCGCTGTAGATCCAGTTTCCCGGGAGTGGCGCCCCGTCACGGAGATCCTCGAGGTCGGTGCGCTTCGCGAGCGGCTGCATGCGTCGGCCGATCGCCTCGAAGGCGGCTTCGTTCGGTCCGCCGTGCTCCTCCAGGATGCGGTGCGCGTCCGCGATGAACGCTTCGACCTCGGCGTAGCCCTCGCCCAGCTTGCCCATGGCGTGCCCCTCTCTCCTCGGAGGCTCCGAGGTGGTTCGAGGATCGTAGGCGGACGGGGAAGGGCTAGCGGCGGAAGCGGCGGAGGAAGAGGTCGTAGTCGTCGCGGTTCAGCCCCGCCGAGATCGCGAGGAACGCGAGCCCCCCGAGGCCACCTGCGATCGCGAGCAGCATGAGCGAGCCGAGGATCGAACCCTCGTCGAGCCCGGCAGCGCCGAGTAGCAGCCGCACGATGATCACGACCTGCGCCATGACCACGCTCGCGATCGCCGTCGATCCGACGGAGCGCCGCAGCGGGACGCGCTCGAGGCCGCCGAGCCGCACGTCGAGCAGCCTGACCAGGAGCGCGAACTCGATGAAGGCGGAGAGCGAGGCCGCCGCGGCGAGGCCGGCGATATCGAACGGCTGCACGAGCAGCGCCGCGAACGCGATGTTCAGCGCCATGGAGATCACGGCGATCGTCACGGGAGTCCTCGTGTCCGAGAGCGCGTAGAAGCCGCGGCTGAGGATCTCGATGCCGGCCTGCGCGGAGATGCCGGCGGCGTAGAAGACGAGTGCGTCGACGACCATGTCCGTCGAGCGGGCGTCGAACTCGCCGCGCTCGAGCAGGAGCTGGATCGACGGGCGCGCGAGGATGACGAGGCCGACGGACGCCGGGATGGAGAGGAAGAGGATCACCCGCAGCGCGTTCGAGACGGATGCCCTCAGCGGCCCCATGTCGTGCGCGGCCGCCTGCGCCGCGAGCGTGGGGAAGACCGCGGTGGAGATCGCCATCCCGATCACGCCCACCGGCAGCATCATCATGAGGAACGCGTAGTTCACCGCGCTGATGGCCTCGTCCGAGACGAACGACGCAAAGAACACGATCACGAGCAGGTTGATCTGCGCCGCCGCGAGGCCGATGACGCGCGGACCCATCAGCCGGAGGACATCCCGGACCGCCGCGGAGCCGAGGTCCAGCGATGGCTGCCACTTCATCCCCACCGTGCGGAGTGCGGGCAGCTGCACGACGAGGTGGCCGAGGGCACCCAGGACGACACCCCACGCGAGCCCGTGGATGCCGAACGGGCCCGCGAGGAAGACGGCGCCGAAGATGATGCCGAGGTTGTAGACGACCGGCGCGAACGCCGGCGCGAGGAAGTGCTGCCGCGCGTTGAGGATCCCCATCAGCATGCCGCTGATCCCGAAGAACAGGGGGGAGATGAGCATCAGCCGCGTCAGCTCGACGGCCAGTGCCTGCAGCTCGGCCTCGCGGCCCGTCGCCTCGCCGAGGCCCGGGGCGAGCAGCGGCACGATCACCGGAGCTGCGAGGAATGCGAGCGCCGCCGCGACGAATGTCGCGATTGCGACGAGATTGAGCACACTCGACGCGAGGCGCCACCCGGCGGCCTCGCCCTGCCTCAGGATCACGCGGCTGAACGTCGGAATGAACGCCGCCGAGAGCGTGGCGCCGGCGAGAAGCTGGAAGACGAGGTCGGGCAGGCGGAACGCCACCCAGTAGGCGGACAGGTCGGGCTCGGTGCCGAACGCGTCGGCGATGACGACCGACCGGATGAGCCCGAGCAGGCGCGAGAACACGAAGCCGAGGGCGACGACACCCGCCGCCGACGCGACGCTGCCCATGCCGATGCCCGAGAGGTTCAGACCGGGGCGACGCTCCGAGCGTGCGAGGAAGCGCGCCCGGTTGGTGCTCGGCTCGGGCGGGGGCTCGGGAGGTCCTCGGCGGCGCGGGCCTCGAGGGTCGGGGCGGTCGAAGCGCGGGCGTTCCGGCCAGGCGAACGGCTCGATGTCGCGGTCGTCGTACGCACCGCCGTCGAACGCGGCATCGCGAGGAGCCCGATCGGGCCCGTCTGCGTCCTGGCCCTGGTCGGGGGAGGTCATGTGGTGATCGTCCGTCCGGGGAGGACGCGGGTCAATGTACGACGAGTCGGGCGTGTGATCGGATGGTGAAACGAGAAACCCCCGCTCGCGCGGGGGTCCATCGATCGGCCGGTTGCGAGTAACTAGGAGGCGGAAGCCGCCTTCAGCTGCTGGTTCAGCCGCGAGACCCGGCGGGACGCCGCGTTCGGGTGAATGATGTTGCGGCGCGCGGCGCGGTCCAGCTCCTGCTGGGCGACGCGCACGAGCTGCGGCGCGTCGTCGGAGCCATCGGCGATGGCGGCGCGGGCGTCACGCACGGCGCGGTAAGCGCGGGTGCGGAAGGGCTTGTTCTGCTCGGTGCGCTTGATGGTCTGGCGGACGCGCTTGCGAGCCTGGGGGCTGTTCGCCATCGGTCAGTTCTCCTCTTGAAGACGGACGATCACCATACGGCCCGCCCGGGTTGTGGTCTATGCGGCCCGGCGGGCCGGTGATCGTGATCCCTTAGATGCGACCGGCCTCGGGGTCGTGCACCACCGGGCGCGCCGGGGCGGCCTCGACGGCCTCCGGGGCCTCGGTGGCTTCCGTGGCGGCATCGCTCTCCAGCGGGTCGGCGGTACGGCCGGCCGCAGCGGACATGCGGGCGAGCGCCGCCTCTTCCTCGGCCTGCTGCTGCGCCTCCTGCTTCCGACGGATGTCGTTGTAGCAGTCCGAGCAGTAGACCGGGCGGTCGCCGCGCGGGACGAACGGCACCTCGGTCATGCGGGCGCACTGGTTGCAGGACGCGACGTGGAGCTGGCGCGGCGTGCGGCCGCCCCACGACGAGTAGACGCCGAAGCGCGGGGTCTCGTCGCGGTCCTCGGGGCGCATCGCCTTGCGCTGCTGGCGGCAGGACGGGCAGCGCACGGGGTCGTGCTGCAGGCCCTTGGTGGCGTAAAACTCCTGCTCGCCGGAGGAGAAGATGAAGGGGCCGCCGCAGTCGCGGCAGGTCAGTTCGCGGTCGTTGAATGCCATGGTGTCTCCCTGCCCCGGTTGTCGTTGCCTCGACGGGTGCGAGAGACGCACAGAGACGAGCCGCTCGCACGGCTCGTTCGTTTGTCCCTTGTCGAGTTGGGGCCCGATCAGTCTAACAGATTCGAGAGCCCGCCGTCCGAGAAGCAGGCAAGTCGACTTGCCGAGTCTCCCGAGAGCCTTCGCTCACCCTGAGCCTGTCGAAGGGGGAGCCGTGCGAGGGCTCGCGTGCTCGTGCGGAGGGCGCGACGCAGCCCCCCACCCTCACCCTCCCCCGCAGGCGGGGGAGGGGATCAGAGGCAGCCCTCCACCCTCACCCGTCCCCCGCTGGCGGGGGACGGGGTCAGAGGCAGTACCTCGCGTGGGATCCTGCGCCAGACGCAGAACCGCCCGCGCGAGGCGGGCGGTTCGGGAGGTCGCGAGGTGACCGGGCGCTAGATGACGTCGGTCTTGAGGGTCGCGAGGAACTCCGCGTTCGTCTTCGTCTTGGCGAGCCGCTCCAGGATGCGGTCCGTCGCGTCGCCGCTGTCTTCCTCGAGCATCGAGGCCATGCGGCGGAGCAGCCAGACCTGGCGCAGTTCGTCCTCGCCAAAGAGCAGGTCCTCGCGGCGGGTGGACGAGCCGAGGAGGTCGATGGCGGGGTAGACCCGCTTCTCGGCGAGGCGACGGGAGAGCCGGAGCTCCATGTTCCCGGTGCCCTTGAACTCCTCGAAGATGACCTCGTCCATGCGCGACCCGGTCTCGACGAGACAGGTCGCGATGATCGTGAGGCTGCCGCCCTCCTCCGTGTTCCGCGCGGCGCCGAAGAAGCGCTTGGGCGGGTAGAGGGCGATCGGGTCCATACCACCGGAGAGCGTGCGGCCCGAGGTCGGCATCGCGATGTTGTAGGCACGCGCGAGCCGCGTGATCGAGTCCATCAGGATCACGACGTCGACGCCGCCCTCGACGAGGCGCTTGGCGCGCTCGATGGCGACCTCGGTGACGCGGGCGTGGTCCTCCACCGGCTCGTCGAACGTCGAGGCGATGACCTCGCCGCGGACGGAACGGCGCATGTCCGTCACCTCTTCGGGACGCTCACCGATGAGCAGCACCATGAGGTGGCAGTCCGGCCAGTTGCCGGTGATGCCGTGGGCGATGGACTTCAGGAGCATCGTCTTACCGGCCTTCGGCGGCGAGACGATGAGGCCGCGCTGACCGCGGCCGATGGGGGCAAAGAGGTCGACCACGCGCTGCGAGAGCTCGTGCTGGTCGGTCTCCAGGCGGAGCATGTTGTTCGGGAAGATCGGCGTCAGGGCGTCGAAGTCCGGGCGGCGCTTGGCCTCCTCGGGGTCCATGCCATTCACGGCGTCGACGCGCAGCAGGCCGTAGTACTTCTCGGACGGCTTCGGCTGGCGGACCTGGCCCGTGATGTAGTCGCCGGGGCGAAGGCCGAAGCGGCGGACCTGGGACTGCGAGACGTAGACGTCGTTCGGGCCGGGCAGCATGCGCTCGCCGCGGAGGAAGCCAAAGCCGTCGTCGGCGATGGTGAGGACGCCACCCGAGAAGATGGTGCCGCGGCGCTCTGCCTGGGCCTCGAGGATGCGGAAGATGAGTTCCGGCTTGGGCATCCCGGAGATGCCCTCGAGGTTCAGGTCGTGCTCGGCGAGGTTGATGAGGTCATCGCGGGAGCGCTGTTCCAGCTCGGCGATGTCGAGGACGGGTACGTCGGGGTCGATCTCCGGCATCGGCTCCAGCGAGGGGTCGGCCTGGGGCGGCCGTCCGCGACCTCCGCTGTTACCGCCGCCCCCACCGCCGCCACCGCGGCGTGAGCGACGCCGGGACCGGGTCGGGGCATCCGAAGACGCGAGATCGCGTCCGCGCGACGAAGTAGTCATGGGCTATGGCCTGATCTCAACGGGGAACCCGTGCGCGCTGGAGAGCCGGCAACTGGGTTCAGGTGGGGCATCCACAGGGTTGTGGGATGCATCAATCTTACCGGTTTCGTCTTCCGCTCGACAAGTGCGCCTGCACAGCCGCCGTTGAGGCCCGGTGGCCGCGGGGATGACAGGCCTGATGCGAGGGTGTAGAACGCGGGCGTTGGAGGGCTTGCATGAGCCTCTTCCTGATCGTCCTCGCCTCCTTCCTGGCCTCCGCCGTTGAGGTCGTCGAGGCGTTCACGATCGTCCTCGCCGTGGGTATCACCCGCGGGTGGCGCACCGCCCTCATCGCTGCCGCCGCTGCCTCGCTGGTCCTGGTCGTGCTGGTCGCCGCGCTGGGGCCGTCCCTCATCCTGTCCATCCCGATCGAGATCCTGCAGACCGTCGTCGGCGTGCTGCTGCTGATGTTCGGGCTGCAGTGGCTGCGGAAGGCGATCCTCCGGCGTTCCGGGTGGAAGTCGCTGCACGACGAAGACCAGATCTTCGCGAAGGACGTGGCGGCGCTGTCATCGTCCGCGCGCACCGAGGGGTTCGTCGACTGGACCGGCTTCACGCTCGCGTTCAAGGGCGTCTTCCTCGAGGGGCTGGAAGTGGCGTTCATCGTGCTCACCTTTGGGACGAAGGATGACCACCTTGCGCTGTCCGCCCTCGGCGCGGCATCGGCGTGCGTGCTCGTCGTCATCGCCGGCGTGCTCGTGCACCGACCGCTGAGCCGGGTTCCGGAGAATGACCTCAAGTTCGCCGTCGGGCTGATGCTGGCCGCGTTCGGGACCTTCTGGCTCGGCGAAGGCTCGGGCCTCGAATGGACGCTGGGCGACGGGATGCTCCCGGTGCTGGTGATCCTCTACGCCGTCGTCTGCTGGGCGCTGGCGCGGTGGCTCGGCGCGCGCCGCGCGCAGGCCGTGGCGGGCGGAGCGGGAGCGACGACGTGACGCGGTTCCTCGTGGGCTTCGCGCGCTTCTGGTACGACTTCCTCGTCGGCGACTCGCTGCCGCTGGCCCTCGGCGCGATCGCGATCTGCGTGTTCGCGATCGCGGCGGACCGGTCATCGATCCACGGCGCGATGGAGTTCATCCTCCCCGCGCTGGTGCTCGTGACGCTCGCGCTGAGCCTGCGGGATACGCGCGGCTAGGCGCAGCTCCTGGAACGGGCGGTCGGCGGTGGCTCGCTAGACGGGCGAGTACTTCTTCGCGTCGTTCAGGAAGATCTCGATGCCCTTGTCCGTCAGCGGGTGATTGACCATCGCGAACAGCACGGCCGGCGGGAGCGTCGCGACGTGCGAGCCGGCGAGGGCCGCCTCGGTCACATCGCGAGGATTGCGGATGCTCGCCGAGAGGACCTGCGTCGGCAGGTTGAAGGTGTCGAACACGCTCACGATCTCGCGGATCACCTCCATGCCGTCGTGTCCGGCATCGTTGAGGCGGCCGATGAACGGCGAGACGAAGGCGGCGCCGGCCTTCGCGGCGAGGAGCGCCTGGTTCGCGGAGAAGACCAGCGTGGTGTTCACGCGGATGCCCTCCGCGCTCACGGTCTTGATCGCCCGCAGTCCCACCTCGGACATCGGGATCTTCACGACGACGTTCGGATGCCACGAGGCGACCCGGCGGGCCTCCTCGACGAGCGGCTCGTACTCCATCGAGATGCACTCGGCGGAGATGGGGCCGTCCACCACCTCGCAGATCTCCATGATGCGATCGCGGTACTGGACGCCTTCCTTGGCGACGAGCGTCGGGTTCGTCGTCACGCCGTCCACGACGCCGAGCGCGGCGCCGCGGCGGATGTCATCGATGTTCGCGGTGTCCATGAAGATGCGCATGGGGTGCTCCTCGATGCCTGGCGGCCAGCGCGGCCGTCGAGGCGTTCCACGATCAGCGTCGGTGAGTGAGGGCTAGAACGGCTTAACGACCGGTAGCCAGACCATCACCGGGATCGACAGTGCGATCAGCGTACCGAACACGAGCGGGACGTTGTCGGCGAGGGCGTCCCGAAGCTCATCGGTGACCTCGCCGTGCTTCTTCGCGGACAGCGCCAGGTAGCGCACCCGGCGCAGGCCGACGCCCATCAGCGGCAGGAAGATGAAGAGGTCGACGAACGTGACGACCTGCAGCGCGACCAGCCAGCCGGTGGTGACGATGTTGTAGTCGGCGGAGGCCGCCCATGCGTAGCCCGAGAAGAACACCGCGAGGATGCCGGGCAGCAGGAAGAAGGTCTCGTTCCGGTGCGCGTCCTGGAGGTGCAGCACCTTCTCGTCGAGGGCCTCCGCGAGCCACGCCTTCCAGACCGGGACGACGGTGTTACCGACGCCGGCCATGAAGTAGAAGAGCGCGAGGATGTGGACGAAGCGCCAGAACGTCACGCGAGGCTCGACACCGTCCCAGGCTGAGCGCTGGTTTCGGCCGAAACCTCCGGCGCCGCGGCTCCCCGGTCGTCGGCGTGCCGGACGGCAGCACCGATGAAGTCGCGGAACAGCGGGTTCGGGTTGTTCGGGCGGCTCGTGAACTCCGGGTGGAACTGAGCGCCCACCATGAACGGGTGGTCCGGCAGTTCCACGATCTCCACGAGGTTCGTGTCCACGTCGCGGCCGGCGACGATGAGGCCGGCCTGCTCCAGCTGCGGCAGCAGGCTGTTGTTCACCTCGTAGCGGTGGCGGTGCCGCTCGCGCGCGACCTCGGTGCCGTAGGCGGCCTGGGCCTTCGTCCCCGGGACGAGCCGGCAGTCGTAGCCGCCGAGGCGCATCGTGCCGCCGAGGTCGTGGACCTCCTCCTGCTCGGAGAGCAGGGAGATCACCGGGAACGGCGACTTCGGGTCGGCCTCGGTCGTGTTGGCGTCGGGCATCTTCGCGACGTTGCGGGCGAACTCGACGACGAGCATCTGCATCCCGAGGCAGTCGCCGAGGTACGGGATGCCGTTCTCACGCGCGTAGCGGACGGCGCCGATCTTGCCCTCGAGGCCGCGGTCGCCGAAGCCCGGACAGAGCAGGATGCCGTCGACATCCTCGGGCGCACCGATCTGCGCGGCCGCGTCGGACGCCTCGATCTGCTCGGAGTGCACCCAGCGGAAGTCGAGCTCGGCGTTGTGGTGGACGCCGGCGTGGACGAGCGCCTCCTTGATGGAGAGGTACGCGTCGTGGAGCTCGACGTACTTGCCGACGATCGCGATCGTCGCGCGCTTCTTCGGCGCGGTGAGCCGCTCGACGAACTGCGCCCACTCCTCGAGGTCGGGACGCGCCTCGGTCACCTCGAACTTGCGGGTCACGATCTCGCCGAGTCCGGAGGCCTCGAGGATCAGCGGTACCTCGTAGATCGAGCGCGCGGTCTGCAGCGGGATCACGGACTCCTTCTGCACGGAGCAGAAGAGCGCGACCTTCTCGCGAAGCGCGTCCGGCACCGGGTAGTCGGAGCGGGCGATGATCACGTCGGGCTGGATGCCGAAGGCGCGAAGCTCGCGCACGGAGTGCTGCGTCGGCTTCGTCTTCAGCTCGTGGGTGCTGCCGATGTAGGGCAGCAGCGTGACGTGGATGGAGAGCGTCTCCTGCGGCGCGGCGGCGCGCATCTGGGAGATCGCCTCGAGGAACACCTGGCCCTCGATGTCGCCGACCGTCCCGCCAACCTCGACGATGACGACGTCGGCCTTGAGCTGCGTGCCGGCCTGGCGGATGCGGCGCTTGATCTCGTTGGTGACGTGCGGAATGGCCTGGATGGTGCCGCCGAGGTAGTCGCCGCGGCGCTCCTTGCGGATGACCTCTTCGTAGATCTGGCCAGAGGAGGAGGAGTTCATCTTCGACAGGTCGGTGTCGATGAACCGCTCGTAGTGGCCGAGGTCGAGGTCCGTCTCGGCGCCGTCATCGGTGACGAAGACCTCGCCGTGCTGGTACGGCGACATCGTGCCGGGGTCGACATTGATGTACGGGTCCAGCTTCAGGATGGAGACGGTGAGCCCTCGGGCCTTGAGGATGCGGCCCAATGAGGCGGTCACGATGCCTTTCCCTACTGAGGAAACGACACCGCCGGTGACGAAGACATACCTGGCCATGGAAGAACGCTCGGGGGTGGTGGGGAGCTCCCGGGTTTTTCCAATCGTACCGTTGGCGACAGGACGTGTCGAACCACGCCGGTGAATCGCCCCGGATCCGCCGCGATCGGCGCGGATACCCCCGCGAATCGCTCCTCAGAAGCGAGAATCACCCCTGAGGGAGACGCCCTCCGTGCGCCACGAGGAGAGATTGGGATGGCAGAGGAGGGCCAAGCGATGGCTGCAATCCCGATCTACCCCGCCCGGCGCCGCCTGCCGGACCAGTGGCAGTGGCTCGCGCCGCTGGGGAGCCGGTGGACCTACACCCGCGTCCTGTACCTGCTGCTCTCCTTCCCGCTCGGAATCGCGTACTTCGTCGCGCTCGTGACGCTGGGCGCGCTGGGCGGGGCGCTGATCTGGACGTGGTTCGGGCTGGCCATCCTCATCGTGCTCGTGCTGGGCGCGAGGTGGGCGGGAGACCTCGAGGCGCTGCTTCACCGACACCTCGTCGGCGTCGAGATGCGTCGACCTCCCACCTGGTACGAGCGCGACGTGCCGATCCGGGAGCAGGCGAAGCAGATCCTGCTCGACCCGTCGACGTGGACGACGGTCGTCTACCTCTTCTCGCGGTTCCCGCTGGGGATCGCCGCGTTCGTGAGCACGGCGGTCGCGGTCGTCTTCCCGGTCACGCTCCTGACCGCGCCGCTGACCTACAAACTGATCGACGTGTGGGGTTCCCAGGACTCGTGGATGGAGATCTTTGGCTGGCGGATCGACACGCTGCAGGAGGCGTGGATGCTCGTGCCGGTCGGCTTCGTCAGTCTGTTCGTCTCGCTGCACGTCCTGAACCTCGAGGCATGGCTGCTCGGGCGCTGGGCGAAGCTCATGCTCGGCTCCCGCGCGCGCGACATCCCGCCCCCGCCCGCGACGCTCGTCGATGCGGACGTGCCGAGCGCCGTCCTCCCGCGTAGCGGCGAGGTGCACCCGCTGATCGAGACGCTGACCCCGCGCGAGCGGGAGGTGCTGCTGCTCATCGCGCGGGGCTACTCGAACGCTGAGATCGCGGAGTCCTTCGTCGTGTCCGAGGGCACGGTGAAGACGCATGTGAAGCGCATCCTCTCGAAGCTCGAGGTGCGCGACCGGACGCAGGCGGCGGTGTTCGCGTTCGACTCGGGGTTCGTGACGCCGGAGTCGGCGTCGGAGCCGGAGCCGAGGTAGGCGCCGGGACCGACTGCGCGGTTCGGAGGCGGAAGCCCTCACCCCAACCCTCTCCATGGAAGGGAGAGGAGGCCGAGCCCGAGGTGCCCACGCTGGTTCGCTGGCGAGCGAGCACGGCCCGTTTTCCTCGGGCGTTCCGACAGGTCTCGCTCACGCTGAGCCAGTCGAAGGGGGAGCCATCGGAGGGCTCGCCCCTGGAACTGGCTCCGATTCCCCCACCCCAACCCTCCCCCGCGAGGGGGGAGGGGGTCAGAGGGCCGTGCGCTCGGCGCGGCGAGTAAGGCGGGAGCGCCGATGCTCGAGCACCTCGCGCCAGCGTGCGGCCTGCGCGCGGTCGAGGCGTACGAGGCGCTCGGCACGGCGGAGGGCCTCGTCCACCACCTCGATCGCGGCGAGGTAGTCACGGCGGTCGTGCTCGAGGGCCTTCGCGATCTCCACGAGCGGGGCGATGCCGCCGTCGGGGCGGGCGGCGACTTCGCGCCAGAGTGGCTCGGCGAGGTCACGGCGGCCGGCCTTCCGGTGCAGCGCGGCGAGCCGCAGCATCACGTCGTCGCGGAGGGCGCTCGACGGCAGGAGGGCGATCGCTGCTTCGAGATGCCTCGTGGCGTCGTCGTGCTGCCCGCGCGCGGCGTGCAGCCGCCCGAGCGCGACGGCGTCGAGCGGGGTGGCGGCGCGAGTCCCGGCGAGCAGGGCCCCGAAGCGCGCGAGGACGGCGGCGAGCGAGACCACGTCGAGGGCGTTGTGCTCGACGATCGGCGCAAGCAGACGGGCGTCGTTCGATCGGAGGAAGCGGAAGTAGAAGCCGGGGACGTCGCCGCCCGCGACCTCCGTGCTCGGTCGCGTCGCGCCGAGGACCTCGGTCTCCACCATCGAGAGGCGGCAGTTTTCCATTGCGCCGCGCAGGCCGGTGCGGACCGGCGCGAGCAGGTCGACGTGGCGCAGCGCGTCGAAGCCGGCGCGCTGGCGGTGCATCGTCGCGCGCTCGTCGAGCATCGGGCCGTCGAACGTGCGGCCGTTGTACGTCACCAGCACCGGGTCGCCCGCGCTCACCTCGTAGTCGTCGAGGACGGCGCGGAGGACGCCGGCCTCTTCCGGAGGCGACGTCGCGAGGTACTGGCGCAGGACGAACTCGCGCGTTCCCCCACCATCAGCAGAAGGGGCGCCCTCGAAGCGACCGGCCGCGACGAGGAATGCCATCGCCCCGGCGCCACCGAGCCCGCTCGTCTCGATGTCGAGGAAGACCAGCTCGTCGAGATCGGCGTCCTCCGCCTCCTCGCCGGGTGCGAGGAGCGCGTAGGTCGCGGGGGTGACGTGCGCGATCTCGTGGAGCGGCTGAGCGCCGATGTGGAAGTCGAGCGGGAATCGCTCCTCGATCAGCCAGCACGATCCCGCCGGCGTGTCGCGACGCGAGACGGCTCGGCCGGCGCCAGAGACGGAGCCCTCGGCGAAGGTCTCCTCGACGCCCCAGGCGCGAGGGCGCCACTCGGTCGCGTGCTGCCTCGGGCGCACGGGCTTCGCCTCGAGGTGCCGGATGAGGGAGCGGAGGCGGGCGCGGACTTCCTCGGGGGACTCGGTCGGACGCGGAGGTGAGGGCGGCTCCTCGTGACCCTCTCCCCCGCCCTCCCCCTGGGGGGGAGGGGGCCAGAGGTCGGAGGGCGTCGGCGCGGGGCGTTCGAGGACCATCGTTAGCCCGCGGCCTCGCTGCCGACCGTGGCGGTAGGTGCGGCGACGCCGGCGATGAGCGCCCGGAGCGCCTCGATGGCCCCGGCCTTCGCGCTGTTCGTCTCGGTGGATGCGCCGGGGCCCACGCAGCCGGGACAGCCGGAGGCGCACGGGCAGCCCTCGACCATGTCGAGCGCCATCTGGAGCAGGCGCGGGGTCTCCCGGTACAGGTGCTCGCCGAAGCCGACGCCGCCGGGGACGGACTCCCAGAGGAACAGCGTCGGCAGCTCGGTGTGCGGGCTCTTCTGCTGCGTGCTCAGGTGGAGGTCGCGCGGGTCGCACATCAGCAGCAGCGGCGCGACGTTCGAGAGCAACGCGCCGACGCCGTGCAGCGCGGCCTCGACGGCGACCTTGCTGCGGCCGGACGTGAACGACTCGGGCAGCGCGATCCAGTAGGCGCCGGTGTGGAGGTCGTCCTGGGGGAGGCCGATCTTGCCCCAGCCGATGTTCTCGTGGGTGTGGAGGCGGATCTTCTTGAAGATCGTGGCGAGGTAGGTGATGGCGACTTCGCCGTGGCCGCGGATGACGGGGGCTGACTCCCCTCTCCCCAACCGTCCCCCCGAGGGGGAGGGGGCCTGATCGGAGGGGAGGATCGTCGAGCGGTCGGTGCGCTCCCAGGCGGTGAGCGGCTCGCGGTGGACGTCGGCCCACGGGGGGCGGTCACCCACGTCGGGGACGGGGTGCGTGTCGTACTCGTCAGTGGCGCGCCTGCGGGCCTCGGGGGTTACGGCGGGGTGCGCGGTGGACTCCCACTCGTCGATGACCTTGAGGTCCACCGCGAGGTGGGCATCCGTGTAGTACTCGACGTCGACCGGGCGGACGTACGCCTTGAGCTCCTCCCAGTCGAGGAAGTCGACGTGGTACTGGCGGCCGTCGTGCATGTAGATGGCTTCGGTGTGGAGGAGCGTCATCGCGGACGGGCGGTCGATCTCGCCGATGACCGAGGCGGGCGGCCCCTGGTCGATGATCACGACGTTCTGTTCCGCGCCGAGCCGGAGGGAGACCTCCTCGGCCGGGTAGGCCTCGCTGCTCCAGTAGGCGCGGACGCCCTCCGGGGTCTCGGCGCGATGCACCATCCCGATCTCCTCGAGGGCCATGAGCAGGTCGGGCGTGTGCGCGCCCATCACCGCGGCCTGCTCCTCGGCGTCGAGGGGTAGCTCGAAGACGGCGCACTTCAGATGCTCGGCGGCGATGATCGGGTTGTCCGGGTGGACGCGTGCCGCCTCCACAGTCTCGCCGAAGACGAACTCCGGGTGCTGCACGATGTACTGGTCCAGCGGCGTCGAGGACGCGATCAGCACCGAGAGCGACGGCTGCAGGCTGCGGCCCGCACGGCCCATCTGCTGCTTGAGGCTCGCGAGCGTGCCGGGGTATCCCGCGACGATCGACGCGTCGAGGCCGCCGATGTCGATGCCGAGCTCGAGGGCGTTCGTCGCGACGACGGTGCGGAGGCTGCCGTCGCGGAGGGAGGCCTCGATCTCGCGGCGTTCCTTCGGGAGGTAGCCGCTGCGGTAGCCGCGCACGATCGGCGTGCCGCCGGGATTCATCGCGCGGCCGCCGCGCATCTCGCGCAGGTACTGCGTGAGCACCTCGACGCGGGTGCGCGAGCCGGCGAAGACGATCGACTGCACGCCGGCGGCCTGGAGCGCGCCCGTCACCGAGGTCGTCGCGTTCACGACGCCCTGGCGGATGCCGAGCTCCTCGTTCACCACCGGTGGGTTGTAGAGCGCGACCACGCGCTCGCCCCGCGGCGCGCCGTTGTCGTCGACGACCTCCACGGGGCGTCCGATGAGCGCCTCGGCCAGCTCGCCGGGGTTGGCGATCGTGGCGGAGCAGCAGATGAACGTCGGGTCGGCCCCGTAGAAGCGGCAGATGCGCTGGAGGCGGCGCAGGAGGTTCGCGACGTTCGAGCCGAAGACGCCGCGGTAGGTGTGCAGTTCGTCGATGACGACGTACTTCAGGTTCTCGAACAGCCGCACCCACTTCGTGTGGTTCGGCAGGATGCCGGTGTGCAGCATGTCCGGGTTGGTGATCACCACGTGCCCCGAGGTGCGCACGAGCCGCCGCGCCTTCGGGCTGGTGTCGCCGTCGTAGGTGAACGTCTTCACCGGCAGGCTGGCGTCCGTCACCAGCCCGTGCAGCTCGTCGAGCTGGTCGGCGGCGAGCGCCTTCGTCGGGAAGAGGTAGAGCGCCCGCGCCGAGTCGTCCTCGAGGATCGATTGCAGGACGGGGACGGTGTAGCAGAGCGTCTTGCCGCTGGCGGTGGGCGTGACGATGACCTGGTCGTTCCCCCGCCCTCCGGGAGAACGTGGCAGCCCATGCGCGATCGCCTGCGCCTGGTGGGTGTACGGCCGCTCAATCCCCCGCTTCGCCAGCGCCCCGACGATCCGAGGGTCGACGCTCGCCGGCCAGTCGGCGTATCTCGGCGGCTCGGGCGGGAAGGACCGCCAGTCGGTGAAGCACTGCGCGAGGCGTGGGTTGCCTCGGAGCGCGGTGATGGCATCGGCCAGCGCCATGCGTGTCCCCCTCGGACGCCCCGCCCGGGCCTACGTGGGTGGCGAACATGCGTTCGCTAGGAGGGGAACGGTAGACTACGAACGTACGTTCGTGTCAAGGGGTGATTGATGGCGAGAGATGACTTCCCTGCGAAGGTCCGGCGCGAGGTGGGCGATCGATCGGGGCAGCGTTGCTCCAACCCGGGTTGCCGCCGGGCGACGGTCGGTCCTCGTTCCGGAGGAGGGGCTGTTGTGCTGGGGATTGCCGCTCATATCACCGCTGCCGCAGCAGGTGGGCCGTGGTATGACGGCTCGATGACCTCGGTACGCCGGACGGGCACGCGCCGTCTCGAGTTGAGCAAGTTCAACGCACGCCCGAGGTGCATCGCGCACACCCGGATCCTCGGCCGGTGAACGCCCTCGGGCTCCTGCATGGTGGATCGTTCACCGTCGATGACGTCGATCGCGACCGTCGCCCGCCTTCCAGGCGCGCGCACGGGGGCGAAGCTCGTCCGGCACGATCGAGAACTACGAGGACGTGTACCGAATCGCTCTGCGACCTGCGCGGGCCGGAGGGGCGATCCTCGTGGGGATAGCGCAGGAGCTCCGCTGAGAGCGAGAACCGAGCGATCCAGGTGTCTGTCACATGTCGTTGCGGTCGGATAGCCCCGCGCGGTTCGTCGGGCGGGCGTTCCATGTTCGGCATGGTGAGCGGGCCGTAGGGCGAGCCTCGTCGTCCGGGTCGTAGGGTCGGAGGTCGCCGCCTCCGTTCCGTGCGAGCGCCACTGCGCGTGATCAGGGATGCCGAGCCACGAGAAGATCCAGAGCGCGAGCCAGTGGCCCCAGGTCCACGTGCCGTACTGCGAGGTGATCGGC
This sequence comes from Dehalococcoidia bacterium, assembly GCA_020634075.1. Classification (GTDB taxonomy): domain Bacteria; phylum Chloroflexota; class Dehalococcoidia; order UBA2979; family UBA2979; genus W-Chloroflexi-9. Next base: position 67,386 of record JACKCJ010000004.1, read on the forward strand.
CGCCCCCGGCGGTCTCCTCGGTAACCGGGGGCGGGGTGGGAGTTGGTTCGCTCATTACGTGAAAGGCTACCGGAATCGGCGTCGGGGATGGTGCTCCGTCTGATATCGAACTCCGGGTAACCTCGACTCATGCCCGCTGAAGCGACGTTCCCCATCGAAGGGCTCCTCGAGGAGATGGGGTTCGTGCGCGTTGCGTCGAAGCAGGTGGCGCGACTCGCGCTGATCGAGGCGGGGCTCACCAACGACCGGAAGCAGAACATGGCGGCCTCGAAGCGCGAGGCCGCCGTCGCGGCGATCGAGGAGCGCATCGCGCGGGTGTGCTCGGCGGAGGCGTGCCGGAACGCCCTCGACGTCGGCGGGCGCCGGGTGGTCGAGGTGGCGTCCGAGGGCTGCGAGGTCTGCGGCGGCAGCGACATCGCGCGGAACGTGCAGCAGATGGCGCAGGACCTCGTCGCGGCGGGACGCACGCGGCTGCTGGTGATCGGCGGCTCGCCGAACGCGCGCACGACGCTGCGCAACGCGCTGCGCGGGAGCGCCGTCGAGATCGAGTTCGTCGAGGGCGACCGGCCGACCGGGGCGCGTCGGGCGAAGGACCTCGCGGAGCGCGCGGACGTGGTGGCGATCTGGGCGAACACGATGCTCGACCACAAGGTGAGCCAGCCGTTCGCGACCGCGGCGCCGGAGAAGACGTTCACGTGCGCTCGGCGCTCCGTGGCGGCGCTGGCCGATGAGGTCTCCCGGCATGTGCGGGGGAAGGCCTCGGGGCGGCGCCGCTGAAGCGAAACCAGAGGCCAGAGGGGATCGGGTGCCGCGAAGCGGTGACGCGCCGCTAGATCGACTGCAGCGCGAAGGCGATCCAGGCGACGGCGAGCGACACGGCCACGCCGATGCCTACCGGGATCGCGAACCGGCTCCCGCCGCTCATCTGCGCGACGACCACCTTGCTCGCGGCGTTCGCGCTCATCGCGCCGAGGATGCCGATCGCCGCCGCTGACGGCTCGACCCGCCCGGCGGCGACGACGGACGCCACGGCGACGGCCGCGGCATGCGTGTCCGCGAAGCCGCCCACGACCGTCGCGAGGATGACGGTCGCCTCGCCCGCTACCTCCGAGGCGATCGCGGCGGCGAACGTCACGCCCGTGAGGACGAGGGCGAGCACGACCGCAGCGCGCAGGCTGAAGGCACGGCCCTGCATCGCCTCGCGCATGCCCTCGCCGGAGCTCGACCCGAGCACGGCGACCAGCGCGACGACGGCGGCTCCTGCGCCACCTGCGGCCAGCGGCCAGAGGAGTTCCTCGAGCGTGGCGAGGCTCGCGGCGGCAAGCACGGCGGCCATCTGCACGAACGTCGCGAGCGTCGACGCGAGCGAGCCGGCGACCGCCGCGCGGACGACGCCGTCCTCGCGCGAGCGTGTCCCCATCGCGCCGATCGTGGCGGTGCTCGAGACGAAGCCGCCGGCGAGGCCGGCGAGCGGGAGGCCGTACCTCGGTCCGACGATGCGGACGGCGACGTAGCCGAGGCTGCTGATCGACATCAGCAGGACGACCAGCCGCCACACCGCGAAGGGGTTCACGACATCGAGCGGATCGACGGTGCGGTCGGGGACGAGCGGCAGCACGACGAGCGCACACGCGAGCAGGAGCAGGCCGTCGTGGACCTCCTGCTCGGTGAGCACCTGGTCGACGAAGCGATGCATGGCGCTGCGCATGACGAGTAGGGCGGTCATGACGACGGCGATCCCGGCTGCGAGCGCCGGTTCGCGCTGGGCGAGCGCGCCGAGGAGGAACGTCACAAGGAGCGCGATCTCGGTGGTGAGCCCCGGGTGCTCCTCGAACTTCCGGAGGTAGCTCGCCACGGCGACGGCGGCGACGAACGCGAACGCGATCGTGAGGATCGCCGTGCCACCGACCTCCTCGGAGACGCCGCCCAGGAGGGCCGTCAGGCCGAAGGTGCGGAGACCGGCGGTGCCACGGCGCTGCTGGCGGGCGAGGCGACGTTCGCGCTCGGCGCCGACGAGGAGCCCGATCCCCAGCGCGATCGCGAGCCGCAGAGCGACCTCGGACGAGACGGCGTCACCCACGAGCCACACCCTGCCGTTCCCTCGCGGACATCATGCGAGGTGGGGCGGCGCGCGTCACGCGCGGCGCGGACTCACGAGGTTGGCGCGATGTCGGTCTCCCGGCCCGGCGCTACTCCTCGGCGTTTGGCGTCACCATGCCGACCGGCACGCGGTCCGGGTCATCGCGCCAGACGCGGTAGGAGTAGATGAACAGGAACGCGACGCCGACGAACAGCACGCCGACCAGGGCGATCACGAACCACTCGGCGCGCACGAACGCCATCGCTGCGAAGAGGACGCCGCCGAGCATGAACAGCCGCCCGCCGAGGCGGTGCGTCGCCGTCCACGACTTCGCGCTCGCCAGCGTCCAGGGTGTGCGGATGCCGGCGAAGTAGTTCGGGCGGAACTTCGGCATCACGTTGCCGAGCGCGAAGAAGAGGGCGCCGATGCCGAGCGGGAACAGGAAGTAGATGTCGATCCCGCTGCCGACCGCGACGGCGATCACGCCGGCGTGGACGAGCGCGAGGAAGAGGAGCACACCCACCCGCGTGAGCAGGTAGGCCGTGCCGAAGGAGGCGTAGTTTCGCCGCCCCGGGTCCCACCGCGGGAGGAACGCGAGCAGCAGCCACACGGCGATCGCGATCCCGGGGAGGAGGAGGAGTCCCTCGACCTTCCCGCCGTAGCCATCGACTTCACCGGCGGCGTTCCAGTGCGTCGGAATCTCGTCGTCGGCGAACGGCCATGCGACCGCCGACGCGATGAACATCGCGGCGACGATGGCGAGGAGCGGCAACTCCCGACGCCATGACCAGACGGCGGGGCCGCGCTCACTGCTCGCGTTGTGCGTGGTGTGGCCCGTCATTGCTCGTGCTCGCTCTCCGCGCGGCGATCTCCGCGCTTCCCCGCCGGGCGGTCTTCCGCCCGGCCGCCGATCCCGAACCCGTCGAGGATCGACGCCATCGCCTCCTCGAGGACGGAGAGGCTGGCGGAGTAGACGATGCTCTGCCCCTGCCGCTCCGACACGATGAGGCCCGCCTGCCGGAGGACGTTGAAGTGCCCCGACATCGTGCTCTTGGCGAGGTCGAACCGATCCGCGAGGTCCCCGGCGCTCATCGGGCCGCTCCGGGCGAGCAGGCGCACCACCTCGCGTCGGGTGGGATCGCTCAGCGCGCGGAGGACATCGTCGAGGGCCACGGTGGCCTTTCGGGCTCGTTGTTCGTTAGTTCGCCAACCACCGAATTATAGCGGAGTTGGAGCTGTGTCGGTGGCTGGGGCGACGGATTCTCGGGCCGGGCACGAAGAAGCCCCGCGATGGCGGGGCTTCATGAGTTCGGGTTCGGCGGCTGAAGTCGCTAGGACTCCTTCTCCGCTTCCTCGGCGTCGAGTTCCTCCGAGAGCTCCTCGGGGGTCTCTTCGTGCGACGGCTGCTCGGCGTGGGTGACCTGCGCGGCGCTGGGGACGACGGCGTGACCGCCGCGGATCAGCCGGCGATCGCGCACATCGCTCGGAAGAAACTCCCGGCCGCAGGCGTGGCAGACGTAGCCCATGGCGAGGCGGTCGTCCTCCATGACCTGGGGACCGCGCCAGCGCGGCATGAGCGGGTGGTTCACGCAGCACTCGCTCACCGGCGGCTGCTCGCCCACGCCGCGGTAGGTCATCTTGGGGCGTCCGAAGATCGCGCTCAGGCCCATGGTCTGCCCTCCATCCGGCCGAGAGCGTAACCACGAGGGCGCGGGAACGGAAGTGCGGCTCCGTCCGCGCGACGTCAGCGACGCCTCGCGATCACGACGAACTCCGGTGAGTCGACCTCGAACGGGGCACGCGCGTGGTTCCCGAAGACGTGCTCCACCTCGAGGCCCGCGCCGTGCACGGCGTCCGAGATTCGATCCCAGGACCGGAAGCGCAGGAGGTTCTTCGAGACGAACTCCTCGCCGGTGTCTTCGAGGACGTAGTGGATCTCGTACGACACGAGCTCGTCGTCCACTGTCGTTCCCTCGCACCACCAGGTGACCGTGCCCAGGGGTGTCGTGGGAACGAGCGCGCGGCTCTGTTCCGCGGTCCACCGCTCCCACGCCTTCGCCGCAGGATTGCGGCTCTCGAACGCGAGTCGGCCGCCGGAGCGCAAGGCGCGACGGGCACTCTCGAGGGTCGAGCGCCACGCGTCCTCGTCGCTGATCACCTGCGCGACGTGCCCGGTCATCACGACGAGGTCGACGCTCGCGTCGCTCACCTCGAGGGCGCTCGCGTCCCCCTCGATCCACCGGACGCGATCGGCGCCGGGACGGACTCTGGCTGCGGCAAGCATGGCGGGCGACGGCTCGACTCCGGTGACCGCGCAGCCGCGCGCGGCGAGGGCGACGGCCAGTTCGCCCGTGCCGCAACCGATGTCCACGACGACGAGCGGGCGCTCGACGCCGACCTGCAACCGTCGCGGGCAGGTCGAGAGTAGAAGCCGGAGTCATCAAGCCTTCGTCGAGGGTGAGCGACAGCGTCACGAGAGGCGCGGGTCGTGGAACTCCTCGAAGATACGGGTGGGGGAGCTCACGCGCGCGCTTGGTCAAACCGTCCGTCGATTACACCGGATGAACCGGGTCAGGTCAGGCTCGTCGCAGCAACCTCCTCGAGGCGGGCGGTCGGCCAGCTCAGCGGATCGGTAAGCGTCGAGGTCGACGGCGTTGCCCCAACGCACCTCATCATGCAAAACCGATGCGCTCTTCGCGGCGCTCGCGGGCACTCCTGCGCGTCGGCTCAGGCTCCTCGGCGACGCGCTCGCGGAGAGGATGCGCTCGGGCGCTTCGAAGTCGCGCGGCATCCGCCTCTGTACGCGGGAGAGCGCCGAGTACTCGTTGGCGCCAGGAAATTGCGATGGACGATCGTCCCTCGTTCTCCGCATCAGGCGCATCGCTTCCGTTCGCCATCATACGAATCAGGAGGTCGACGCAGGACGGCGGCAACCACCGAGGAAGAGGACGTGATCGCCGAACAGCGCGTCTCCACCACTGCCAACTCGATCCACCCGGCGCAGTTCATCAGCAGCGGGGCCGTGGTCGCACCGGGACAGACGTCTCCGCGCGTCGCCTCGAACTTATCGACCTCCTCGCCCTTGGGCGAGCCGAAATTGCCACCTGGACGTGGTGGAGGTAGGGACGCTTCAGGAAGTTGAGGGCGAACTCCTGCGGGTGGGCCTGGCATCTCCGCGGTATACCGGCCTATCCGACCAGGATCGCGACGAGCGGCGGATCCGCCGACACGGAGCATGAACCACGAGCGGCATGACGTTGAGACTTTTGATGAGAGTCGTCATCAGGAGGCAACGGGGCCGCCGAGCAGCCTGCCCGCATAACATTCAGCGAACTCAGGTCCTCAGGCGGGAGGTTCTGGAAGGGATCGTCGGCCACGGACTGATGTTATAGGTTGCGCGATCGCGGCTGAGTAGAGCCGCTACTCAGCGGCCTCGCGTTCTCGATCGCCGCGACCAACTCGAGCGCGAAGCGCAGGCGCGCCGGACTGTCCGGCGACCGGCAGGCAGTCGTACCCCAGCACCTCGATTGCCTCGCCCGCGACGACGCCAGGAACTCGCCACGCGCTGCCGCGTTACTCCGCCGCCATCGCGGCGAGCGATCGCCGCCTCAGACGCGATGGGCGAGAAGAAGCGAAGTTCATGCCGCGCGCCTCGCCCACTCGTGGTGAACCCGGTCACGCCGGCCGCCCCCAAAAGTCATGGGCGAAGCGTTGGAAATGTGCTCAGCGCCGGGCCGGTGGTGCTGGTTCGTGGACGAACCACGGGATGCGCGCCGCGTCCGAGTGGATCGAAACGTCAGCCATCGCGTGCTGGTACAGGGCGTCCGCGCCCGGGCGAGCGGAGGTCTCGCCGGAGCCCATCGATGCTGAGCGAGACGGCACGGATGCGGTCGATGGACAGGAAGATGCATGAGGCCACGAGCCCCTCGGCGCATCGAGCTCAGGGATGATCGCGATCTCGCCGGTGAGTCCGCCGCCGCGCATCTCGAACTTGCTGAGGCGTCCGCATCGCCAGGCGATCCTGCGGCTCCTCGACGCCTGAGACGACGACTCCCAGGCCACGGCCCGACGACGCCCTCGATGTCGCAGCGGCCATCTCGCCCGAGCGATGCGTCAGGGAGACCCGCACGAGCACAGGACCAGCCGGTCTTGCCAAATCATGCCAGGCGTGGCGCTTCGCGCTGCGTGCGCCTCAATGGCGCGCTGGTTGTAGAGCGAAAGAGGATGCGCGAGGTCGATGAGGATCGCATCGGCGGCGGCGGCGCTCGGGCGGCCGCCTTCAGCTGCCTTCATCGAGCGCGTCGTCCACAGAGATGCTGCGGGCGGCGCCAGCATGACCGATCCGTCCTGAACCACTTCGTCTTCGCCGAGCTCCGTGCCCGCGCCGACGTCGGCGAGGAAGCTAAGCACCTCCCGTTGCCCCAGTCGCGCGGACGCTGACTGCTCGTGCCGTGCACACAGCCGTCGAAGCGGGATGAGCCGCCAGCGCAACAGGCCGTCAGAGTCCTTCAGGCCCAGGGAGGATCATCCGTCTGCGTGCCGACGATGACGAGCGTCAGCGCCTGGAGGTGTAGGCGCGTCGGTGAGGTCCGGGCGCATCCGCATCGCGTGGCAGCCCTCCATGCGGGTCGCCGGCCCCTCCGGATACTCCTGAAACCGGATCAGATCCGTCAGCGCGTTCCGCGCGTCGTCGTGTCGCTGAGGATGAGCGCGTGCGCACGTCGGCGGGGTGGTCCACGGCGCTGCATGCGATCTGCCCACGAAGGACATGCCGCCGATGATCAGCGCCGTCGGCGGCGTGAGAAGCTCCTGCAGCAGTCCACGCAGGTCTCGGCGAGCAGCATCGTCGCGTCTCGACGTCATCGAAGAAGCCGATGAACCACCGTGGCCGCGGGCATCCAGATGATGAGCCGGTAGTCCTGCGAAGGGACGTGCATCTGCAGAACCACATCTCAGAATTCCACCGAAAAGCCGTGCGCGAGCACGAAGCAGTCGCGCGCTCTTGCCGGGCCGCGCTCGTCATGTGAATCCGGATCGGTGGGCAGTTCGTGAGGGCATCCGGCGGAGTCACGCGTCGCCTACGCGTCCGTGCGACGGATCGCGCATTCTGGGGAGGTCGCCTCCCGAGAACGCTACGACGCACAAGGCCCGCGCGCCTCGTCAGGCGAACCGCACGTACTTCTCCACGCGCTGCGGCGCGATCAGCACGGCAGTTGGTACGCCTCGGCACGACGGATATCCCGCAGTACGGGTTGCTGGCGTAGCCCTCGAGAGCGCCTCCGGTCAGGTCCCAACCGTAGACCGACGCGAAAGGCAATAAGGTCGATCGACGGCGGCAGGACGGCGCGTCGCCGAAGTCGATGAGCCCGGTGAGGTGGCCGTCCTCGGTCACGCGTGTCCGGGCGAGAAGTCCCGATGTGGCGGAGACGGCCGCGCGCAGGTCGACGTAGGCGAGGAGCTGTTCTCAGGTAGGCTCACCTGCATCACCAGCGCCGGCGCGATCCGCGCGAGCAGGTGCGCGACGAGGGACGGCCAAATCGAACGGCAGAGATTCTGCCCCAGCGCGAGTGAAGTGAGCGCGGGGATCACCTCGGGCGCCACGGATCGCGTCCGCGTGTCAGCGAAGCAGCCGCTGGCGTGGCGGGAATGCGCATGCAGCTTCGCGAGAGCCGCCAGGGCCGCGAGCGACCTCTGGCGTCATCTCTCCGCGCTCCCGAGCGGCGCCCGGCATCCGGTGATGTCACGACCAGCCTCAGAGTCGCTCCGGCACGTAAAGGCGATGTCGCTGCTTTAACACCTCCACCGTGCGGGGATCGCGTTCCTCAGCGCCTCGGCACCGCGGCATGGCCATCACCCGCCGGCTCCCGGCCATTTCGCTCTCAGGGCCGTGCAGTAGGAGCGTGTAGGCACGCAGTACGCAGTCGCCTCCGACGCTGTCGAGCGACGGCGTTGACGCTGCCCCACGATCCGCAGATCAGCGGCGGCGACTCGCCAGCCCGGCGATCACCATCTGCGCCACCGTCGGCGCATCGGGCGGCGGCGTGTCGAGCCCGCTCATCGCGCTCTCTGCCGTTGATCTCGTCGAGGCGCTCGCAGGGGCGGAGGGGCCCACGACGGCGAGGAGAACTTCGGGTGTGCAGGCGGGCGGCGACGCGCTGGACGTCCCACGGCAGTCACGGCCAGAGGCCGGCGACCGTGGCGTCCGCCGACTCCAACTCGCCGTCACGTGGAGAATGGCTGCCCCACGCTGAGCGGGCGACAGCATCAGCGTCTCGGGGGCGGAAGGCGGGAAGGGGCCGCCGCGTCCTTCGTCCGGTTCCAGCTCCTCGTCGCCCATCCGGCTCGTCCGCAGGCGAGTGGAGTTCCGACGATGACTCAGGCGCTTCCTCCTGGTACTCGCGCGTGCGCCGCGGATACGAGACCGTGCCGATGTCGCGTGGCCCCGCGTCGAGCCAGGCCGACAGGTAGGCCAGCCCGCAGCGCTCGCGGAACTTCCTTGAACAGGCAGCGGCTGGACATGCCACGGCCAGGCCCGTGTTCGCCCGATATCGAGCGCGAAGCGGTCAGGTCGCGGCAGGCTACCGTGCACCCGTAAAGGGCAGAGTTCGTCTGCTCGATCTCCTGCGCAGCTCGACGGCGATGTAATTGCTCCGCTGGCTGGCCGCGGCTCGGCGGCGGCATCGGCGCGGCAGCGCCCGCTTCGAGGTCAGCGAAATTCGCTCGGCGAAGCTTGAGCACCGCGATCCCACGTCGACGTTGCCGGCGATCAGGGAGGACAGAGTTGGCGGCGGTGTGGCGCTGACCGTATTGTGGTCGAAGAAGTGCAGCGGGTCACCTGGACCGTGTCGATCGTGCGGCTTTGATCGGCGGCAAATCGGTAGTGCGAACGTGGCGGTCGAGAGCAGCTCCAGACGCCTTCGAGCCGGCGAGTCGTGACCGGCGGATCTCTGCTGCACCACCGGGCGCTCCCGCTCGAGCTCGTCAGGGGTCGAGGGCGAGTGCTGGACCATATCCGCCTGACCTCGATGCAGTCTCGACGCGCTCGTACGGGAGGTGTTCCGGCAGGTGATCTCCTTCGTGGTGAAGGCGTTCAGGCCGCCCCAGCGCCCTCGATCGCCTCGGGGAGATCTCCGGGGCCGTGCGGCATCCGCTCGGTGCCCTTAGAGGCATGTGCTCGATGAGTGCGAAGGCCGTTCGGTACGAAGGCGTCACCATGCGGCGCGACCCGTGCGCCGACAAAGAACGAGACGGCGGCGGCCTGCGCCCGTCGGCGCCGGGCGCTGACGACCCACGCGAAGGCCGTTGCTGAGGTGGTGATTTGCGGTTGGGCGAACACGCTGTCTCCTCGGACCCCTCCGGGCCCTGGCTCGATCGGAGCAGATGCCCTCACCCCCACCCTCTCCCTGGAAGGGAGAGGGGGTCGGAATCGTTCGCCGGTGGTTCCTCAGAAGCGAGGGCGTTCTCGGTGGGCGCTCCGTCTCTGATCCCCTCCCCCTTTCCAGGGGGAGGGCGAGGGAGAGGGCTTCTGCTTCCGCTTCTGCATCCCGAGAACTACCCGTGGAGGATCTCGTCGAGGCGCTCGCGGGGGGCGGAGGGGCCCACGACGGCGAGGGAGAACTTCGGGTCGGCGAAGAGGCGGGCGGCGACGCGCTGGACGTCCTCGGCGGTCACGGCCCGGAGGCCGGCGACCGTGGCGTCCGCCGACTCCAGCTCGCCGTCGTGGAGGAGCTGGCTGCCCCACCGCTGTGCGAACGACATCGGCGTCTCGAGCGAGAGGCGGAAGGAGCCCGCCGCGTAGTCCTTCGTCCGGTTCAGCTCCTCGTCGCCCATCGGCTCGTCCACCAGGCGATGGAGCTCCGCGACGATGACCTCGAGCGCTTCTTCCTGGTGCTCGCGCGTCACGCCCGCGGAAACCGAGACCGTTCCGATGTCGCGGTAGCGCGTCGAGCCGGAGCCGACGGAGTAGGCCAGCCCGCGGCGCTCGCGGACTTCCTTGAACAGGCGGCTGGACATGCCACGGCCAAGGGCCGTGTTCATGATGTCGAGCGCGAAGCGGTCCGGGTCGCGGCGGCCGAGGCCGTGCACGGCCAGGGCGAGGTTCGTCTGCTCGATCTCGCGCAGCTCGACGGCGATGTAGTGCTCCGCTTCGGATGGCCGCGTGGCGTCGGCCGGCGGCGTCGGCGCGGCAGCGCCCGCCTCGAGGTCAGCGAAGTCCCGCTCGGCGAGCTTGAGCACCGCGTCCACGTCGACGTTGCCGGCGATCGAGAGGACGGAGTTGGCGGCGGTGTAGTAGCGGCCCATGTGGTCGAAGAAGTCCTGGCGGGTCACCCCCTGGACCGTGTCGATCGTGCCGGCGATCGGCCAGCCGATCGGCTGGTCACCGAACGTGGCGGTCGAGAGCAGCTCGGACGCCTTCGAGCCCGGCGAGTCGTGGCCGCGGCGGATCTCCTGCTGCACCACCGGGCGCTCCCGCTCGAGCTCGTCGGGGTCGAGGAGCGAGTGCTGGACCATGTCCGCCACGACCTCGATGCCGGTCTCGACGCGCTCGTACGGGAGGTTGTTCCAGTAGCAGGTGATCTCCTTCGTGGTGAAGGCGTTCAGGCCGCCCCCGGCGCCCTCGATCGCCTCGGAGATCTCCGGGGCCGTGCGGCGCCGCTCGGTGCCCTTGAAGAGCATGTGCTCGATGAAGTGCGAGAGGCCGTTCGTGCGAGCGTCCTCGTAGCGCGACCCGACGCCGACAAAGAACGAGACGGCGGCGGCCTGCGCCGTCGGCATGGGCGTGACGACCACGCGAAGGCCGTTGCTGAGGGTGGTGATTTGCGGTTGGGCGGGCACGCTGTCTCCTCGGACCCCTCCGGGCGCTGGCCGGGGTGGGAACGAACAGGGTACGCGCGGGTCCGCCCTGAGGTGTGACGGAGAGCCGGCTGAGCCGGCTAGCCCTGGCCCAGCGCCAGCGCGATCTGGAACGTCACGTCGGTGACATCCTCGTCGGCCGGCAGGGTGAAGGTGATCGGCGCCCCGAACTCGAACATCTCGTACGTCAGGGTGTAGTCGATGCTGATGCCGGGGCCGAACCCGGGAGCCGCGATTGAATACCTGATCGTCAGTCGCCGGATGTACCCATCGTCGTCGATCCAGACGGACGTGTCGTAGGTACTCACGTCGTCGAGCGTGGCGCCGAGGTCAGCGATCGCCGACTCCACGCGCTGTCGTTCTTCCGGGGTTCCGTTCGCCAGATCGACGGTGCCGTTCCACCGAGTGGCCGGTACCCCGCGGACGACATCGCGCCCGGCCTCCGCCAGGTCGCCTGCGCGGCTCATCAGCTCAAGCTGCTGTGCGGGATTCTGCGAGGCGAACGGGTCACCCCCGTACTGGCTGAGTACGGCGGCATCGGCTGAGACCCACTCGGTGTCGGCGAGGGTGCCGAACGGGCCACCCCGCAGGTAGACCAGTTCGTCGCTGAGGAGCATGTCGTAGCGTCCGAGGTCGCCCATGATCTCCGTCGCGTCGGTCCGCAACGACATCAGTCGAGCCACCTCGTCCACCGCACCATCCATGAGCATGGTGATGGGTGGCGCCTGGGGGATGCCCTCCATGAGCATCTCCATCTCGAACCGGTACGACGTGGCCGCCGTCTCATCGAGGGCCGTCGAGACGAGCTCCTTCGCGTCCGGCGTCGGTGACGCCGTCGGAGTCTCCGTCACGACGGGTGTCGACTCGCTGCCCGACACACAACCGACCAGCGCGAAGACGCTCACGAACGCGAGCAGGATCGAGGACGTGCGCATGGACCCTCCGTCGAAGAACGGAGGGACTCTACCCGACGTCGAGGAGTGGCGCGCCTACGGCGACGTCAAGCTCGAAAGCGGCGTCACGTCCGCGGGGTCCGGAAGCGTGACCTCCACGTTCCCGTCGTAGGAGAAGAACTCGAGGTTGACCGACGCGGTGGCTTCCTCGCCGGTCGCCTCGTCCGTGCCGGTCGCCGTGAGCGTGATCCGTCGGAGGTTGTTGTCGCCGTCGATCCACAGCGAGACGGGGATGTCGCTGACGCGGTCCGAGAGGCTCTGGGTGTAGGCGCGCAGCGCGTCGAGGTGCTCCGCGGTGATCGCCCCGGCAGCGGCCTGGGCCTCCACGAGTTGCTGCAGGTCTTCGGCGTTCAGCGTCGCGTCCCAGCGGGTGGTGTCGACCGTGCGCACCTTCTCGCTCCCGGCGTGGGTGACGTCGGTCACCTGGGTGAGTAGCGGGAGGATGTTGCTCGGCGACTGCAGCAGGGCCGCGGGGGCGAGGGCGTCGCCGCCCGGCATCCCTTCGCCGAACCCCTGGCTGAGGTCGACGGAGACCCAGCTCGTCCCGCCGGTCTGCGGTGCGAGGAACGCGAGCAGCGGGTTGCTGACGTACGCGGTAGTGCCGTCGAGCACGACCTCGAGATTCCCGGCGCCGAGCATGCCGAGCATCGCGCCGATGCCGTCACTCGCGCCGTCGCTGCCCTCGCCACCGAGCCCGGCGGCCATGGATGCCACCAGTCCGGCGAGGTCGGCGCTCGCCCGCACGCGGTCGTTCTGCGCGTCGACGGCGCCCTCGGCGTTCAGGGTGAACGCGGGGGTGTCCCCGACCGCGGACATCTCCACGGTCGCCTCGAACTCGTACGACGTGGCAAGGGCGCCCTCGATGGCGGCGCTGATCTGCTGCCGCCCTTCCTCGGGCGACTTCGAGGCGGTGGCGCCACCATCCTCCGACGAGCAGGCGACAGCCAGCGGGAGGATCAGCGCGAGCGCGGCGAGCAGGCGGTACTTCATCGGGCGTCCTGTCTGCGGTGGGATCTCAGGCTAGCCCTCGCCGCAGGCAGAGGCATCGAGAGATCGGCAGATCGGTCAGAACAATGGGAAGTCGGCGGGGCGGCCCAGGAGGACGCGGCCGGCGGCCTCGTACACCAGCGGGCCGACCATGACGTGCGCTGCGGCGGTATGCATGTCGCGAAAGATGCGGTCGAGGGGGTTCGACCGCTGGATCGCTGTCGTGGCGCAGGCGCGGTGGAGCGAGTCGACCACGCCGAGGGAATCCGTCACCGCATGGCTCGCGGCGAGGCGCGCTTTCGCTCGGAGCTCGGGGGCGCCCTCGGCGCCGGACGCGAGCACGTCCTGCCAGAGCGCTTCGCCACACTCGTAGTAATAGGTATGTGCCGACTCGTAGCGGGCCGTGGCGAGGGCGTAGGCCTCCTGCACCCGACCGACCTCCTGCAGCGGGACCCCGCCCCACCCGCGTTTCGAGGTGAACACGTCGCGGGCCGCCTCGAGCGCGGCTCGCCCGAGGCCGAGGGCCTGTGCGCCGTGGTTCATGAAGATGAGCGCCGGGCAGCGGAAGAGAGCCCAGTCGTGCCGCGGCCGGGAGAAGTCGAAGACGTGGTCGGCAGGGACGAACGCGTCGTCCACTTCGAAGTCGTTGCTGGCGGTGCCCCGCAGCCCCGTTGTGTCCCAGGTGTCGTGGATTGTCACCTCGTCCCGGGGAACGAAGAACGCGACGACGCGGTCGCTGCCATCCTCGCTCTTCGTTGGGGTGTCCGAGCTGTCCTCGTACAGGAGCGCCTCGCCGGTGAAGGCGGTGGCGTGCGAGGAGCCCGACGCGAACGGCCAGCGACCAGAGATGCGGTAGCCCTCGACGCCGTCGTGGTGTGCCGGCCGTGCGCGGCCAATGGGGCGTGCGGTGCCGGCGAAGATGCCGCCCTCTCCGAGGACCGCGCCGGCGACCTCGGGCGGGAGGAACCCGCAGTAGAGGCCGGCCTGCATGCCGAGCATGACGCACCACCCGGCGGAGCCGTCCGCTGCCGAGATCTCCTCGACGATGCGCGACGCCTCGACCGGGTCGGCCTCAACGCCGCCGTAGGCCCGAGGGACGGCGAGGTGGAAGAGCCCGGCGTCGCGGAGCAGATCGACGATGTCCGGCGGTAGTTGTCGCCCGCCCTCGATGCGATCGCCCGCGGCACGGACGGCCGGAGCGAGCGCTTGCGCCGAGACGAGCAGGTCAGATGCAGCAGCGGTCATGCGTGCCTCTCCAGGCGGACCCCAGGGGCAGCGCGGAGTCTAGCGCTCCGATCCCATCGCATATTTCCCGGTGGTTGAGTTCACGTCGATTTCCCGTCAATCCGGTGCGCTAGGATGCGCGCGGCGGGATCAGGCTTCGGGCCCGGGTGACCCGGGTCGACAATTCACGTGCACTCGGCCGGGTGCCCGTCGTTGCGTGGTGGTCCGCATGTCCCCGAACACTCACCTGAGCGAATCCGGACGCGGTACCTGGGCGCCCCGCGTCTCATCGCGCGCCGAGGATCGCGAGGGAGGGCCCCCGGCTCCCGCCCCAGCGTCCGCGGCATCCACGTGGGACCGCGCTCGGGACGAGATCGTTCGAGGTGGCCACCGTGGCGGGCTGCTGCTGGTGGCGATCCTGGGCCTTGGCTACCTCGCGCTGGCGCAGTTCGTGCTCTGGACCAACGACCCGGCGCAGGTCGGCATGAACTTCTGGCCGGCCGCCGGGCTCACCCTCGGCACGCTCCTGCTGCTCCCCACGCGACGGTGGGCCTGGGCGCTCGCGGCGATCGCGCTCGCCGAGATCACGAGCGACATCATCAAGGGCCACCCGGCGTCCGTGCTGATCTGGCTCACGATCGCGGACACCACCGAGCCGCTCATCGGCGCAACGCTCGTCCGCGGCTTCACCCGCCACCGGGGTGCCCTCGTTCCCGTCCGGGGGCTCGTCGAGTTCGTCGCGTTCGCGGTGATCGCCGCTCCCATCGCCGGGAGCGCGCTCGGCACCATCGGCACCACGATGGCCGGGGGTGACTTCCTCGAGTCGTGGCCGCGCTTCTTCGTCGGGGACGCCCTCGGCGTGCTGGTCGTGGCGCCCGTCATCCTGAGTGCCCGCGCCGGGCGCGGGCGGCGTGCCGTCCGCGGTGACGTCCTCCCGGTCGCGGCGACGATCGCCGTGTCCGTCTTCGCCCTCCACGCATGGCCCGGGGGCTGGGACACCGTCACGCCGTACCTCGTCATCCCGCCGCTGACGTGGGTCGCGCTCCACTCCGGTGTCCGCGGTGCGTCATGGGCCGTCCTCGGCATCGGACAGGTCGCGAACCTCGCCGTCGCGACGGGCACCGAGCCCTTCGTCGCGACGAGCGACACCGGGTACACCGTCACGCTCCTGCAGGCGTACCTCGCGATCGCCGCGTCGAGCGCCCTGGTGCTCGCGTCCGCCGCGAGCGAGCTCAGCGACCGTGACGCCCTCGAGGAAGCGCTGCGGCTCCAGGCGCTGCATGACCCGCTGACGGGACTGCCGAACCGCATCCAGCTGCTCCAGCGGCTGAACGACTTCCTCGCGGGTGCGCGCGAGCGGGGCGTCCCCGTGGCGATGTGCGTCGTGGACCTCGACAGCTTCAAGCACGTGAACGACTCGTACGGCCACCCCGCCGGCGACGCGATGCTCGTCGCCTCGGCGCGGCGGCTGCAGGAGTCGGTGCGGGAGACAGACCTCGTGGCGCGGATCGGTGGCGACGAATTCGTCGTCCTCCTCGGCGGCGCCGATGACTCCTCGATCGATGCGATCACCCGGCGCATCGTCGATCGCATCTCCGCGCCGCTCGTGTTCGACGGAGCCGAGATGCACACGACGGTGTCGGTGGGTGTTGCCATCACCGACGGCAGTGCGACGCCGGACGCGCTCTTCCGTGACGCCGACTCCGCGCTCTATCGGGCCAAGTCGCTCGGGCGAAACCAGGTCGCGAGGTTCGACTCCGGGGAGGCCCCGCTTCCGGTCGCGGCGGACTAGTCTAGTTCCGCGACGCTCGACAAGAGGCTACGGCAGCGCCGGGCTACACTCGGAAGGCGAGGCGTCTACTGGTCCGCCCCGCTACCGGGAGTCCCATGCGCCCCCTTGCCGGCATCAGCCTGGCGGCGGTGCTCCTGTTCGCCGCGAGCCTGCCGTTCCTCGCTGCGTCCCCGCACGCCGAGGCCGCACCCACGCGCGTCGAGTTGGTCGCGCGTGACGGTGACGCCGACCTCGCCGCCCGTCTCGTCCTCAGCCTCGGTGGCACCGTGGAGGTCAGCTCCGGCGGGCGCGTCCAGGCGCTCCTGTCACCCGAGGCGCTCGAGGAACTCGCGGAGCATCCCGACGTTGACGTCGACCGGCCGGGGCTGTTCGTCCCGCTGCAGGTCGTCCCGGCGACGACGCTCATCGGCGCCGACCGCTGGAACGCCGCGGGGTTCACCGGCTACGGGGTGAAGGTCGCGATCCTCGACGCCGGCTTCTCCGGCTACGAGTCGCGCCTCGGCTCGTCGCTACCGGGGCACGTCGTCACCCGCTCGTTCCGCCGTGATGGGGACATCGAGGGTGGCACCGAGCACGGTCGCCGCGCCGCGGAGGTCGTGCACTCGGTCGCGCCGGGGGCGGATCTCTACCTCGTGAACTTCACCACGGTGACCGAGCTCTCAGCCGCGGTGGACTACCTGATCGACCAGGACGTCGACATCGTGTCGTTCTCGCTGGGCTACATCCACAACGGACCGGGCGACGGCACGGGCGCCGTGAACCAGATCGTGAACCGCTCCACCGCCGCCGGGCAGACGTGGGCCGTCGCCTCGGGCAACTGGGCGCAACAGCACTGGGTGGGCGAGTTCTCCGACGACGACGGCGACACGATCCACCAGTTCGCGCCCGGCGTGGAGATGAACCAGCACCAGTTCTCCGCCGGCGACCTCATCACCGTCTCGGTCCGCTGGGACGAGCCGTGGGGCGGCGCCTGCTCCGACTACGACATCGAGCTCTTCGGTCCGTCGGGCGCCCTCGTCCGCGCGGCCCGAGGGGTACAGAACTGCGACGACGATCCCGTCGAGTCGCTCCAGGTGCTGGCGACGCAGACGGGGCTGTACGGCGTGCGCATCATCGAGGCGCATGCCGAGGACGGCCCCCGCACGCTCGACGTCATGATGGTGGGGACGCCGGACCGAGGAAACCCGCTCAGCGTGTTCCGCCCGCAGGGCTCGCTCTCCGAGCCGGCCGATAACCCGGCGGTCATCACGGTGGGGGCGCTGACCATCTCGGCCACGCGGACCGAGGCGGGCTACTCCTCCCGCGGTCCGACGACCGACGGCCGCTTCAAGCCCAACCTGCTCTCGCCGACGGGCGCCGGGAACTCCTCGCCGGCGGCGAGCTTCGGCGGCACCTCGGCAGCCGCGCCGCACGTCGCCGGCGCGCTGGCGTTGCTGAAGGAGGCGTTCCCTTCAGCCGACTCGAACCGCCTCGCTTCGCTGCTCCAGACGCGCGCCGTCGGCGTGACGGCGACCGCCGATAGCTCCGGAGCGCGACGACTGGACATGGGCAGCCTGTTCGGCGTCGGTCCGCTCATCCCGGACGGCGACGCCCGGCTCATCGGCGACGTCCCGGAATCGGGCATCGCCTTCGTCGAGTACGCGGGCCCCGATGGCTTCCCGTCGCGGTTCACGCACACGCTGGTGGACTTCCGAGCGATCCGCTCCGTGTTCAGCGTCGACCCGGACACGGATCTCTGGACGGCGTACTCGCCGGGCCGCCCGTCGTGGGTGAACACGCTGTCGTCCTACGAGGATGGCCAGGAGCTGTTCATCTTCTTCGACCCGTTCGCTCCGTAGCCACGCGTCGATTCGACCTGCTTTCCTCGGTTCCTCCCGAGGTGCAGCGGAGGCCCTCACCCCAGCCCTCTCCCGGGAAGGGAGAGGGGGGCCGGAGGTAGCCGCGCTGATAGCCGACGGGGCTCGGGCTAGGGCATCGGCCGCCTGGCGTCGCGCCCTCGATCGTCCGCTCGCGAGCGTTGGAGCCTCGACGCTCATCCTGAGCCTGTCGAAGGGGAGCCGCGCGGACGCGGACGCGATTGTCGGCGCACCCCTGTGACCCTCTCCCCAGCCCTCCCCCTGAGGGGGAGGGGGTCGGATGGTGGAGGTTTGGGCGGGAGGCGCTACTCGATCGTGGGGGGCGTGTTCGGCGTGCTGGACGCGCGCGGCGTCGCGGTGCCGGTGGCCGTGCCCGTCGAGGTGGGCGTGGCCGAGGGGGTCGCCGTCGGGGTGACGGACGGTGTGGTCGTCGCGGTGCCGCTCGGGGTCGGCGTCGGCGTACCGGTCGCGGTGGCCGTGCCGGTCGACGTCGGAGTCGCGGTGGGCTCAGCGGTCTCGGTCGGGGTCGCCGAGGCCGTGGCGGTCGCGGTCGAGCCCGGGAGCGGGTCGCCGTCGGCGCCGCCCTCGCCACCGAGGTAGCGGGACGCGACGACGAGGCCATCCTCGGCCGCGCGCTGCGCCGCGACGGCGGCATCCTCGGCGCCCGGCTCGAACTGGCCGCTGCTCAGGGCTTCCTGCGCGGCCTGCGTCCGCTCCATGTAGGTGCGGACGGCCTCGGGGCTCACGGTGTCGGGCTGACGCTCGATCGAGTCGGCGACACGCGCGGCGTTCTCGGTGAACTCGTGGAGCTGGGCGCTGGACAGGCTCTGGCCGGAGAGCGCGCGGTTGCGGAGGCCGTCGACGGCAGCGCTGAGGCGGTCGAGCTGCTCCTGCGTCTGGACGTGGGTGAGGTTGGCGACGCTGACCTGCGCGCCGGGGGTGCCGGTCTCGGCGGGGTCGCCGCGGAGCGAGTCGAGCGCGGGGCCACCGAGGGTGGCGACTGAGATCGCGACGGCGGCGATGCCGGCCGCGGCTGCGACGACGACGCGGATGCGTTCGCGGAGCGGGACCGGTCGCTCGGCCTCGAGCGTGTGGAGGATGGCGTTGCGGGAGCGGTGATGGAAGGAGTTGAAGGCGCGGGTGGTGGTGACGGCTTCGAAGGAGGCGTCCACCTTGCGGGCGGCGGCGACGAGGGAGAAGAGCTCCGGGTCCTCGGTGGGGTCCAGGTCCGGCGTGCGGCCCAGGTCCACCTCGGCGAGCGCCTGGTCCAGGCGCATGATCTCCGCCACCTCGCCCGGGTCGAGGGCGCGCTCGAGCACGGCCTCGAGGTTCACCTCGGGGTTCGTGTCGTCGCCCATGTGCCGGTCGCGGTCGCTCATCGGTTCGTCAGTCGCCCTGTTGCTAGTCGCCCTCGGCGGTCGGAACGGCGGGTAGCTGCCGTGCCTCGACGAGGATCTCCTTCAGCTTCTTGATGCCCTTGTGCTGGAGCACCTTCACGTTCGTCTGGTTCTTGTCGAGGGCTTCCGCCGTCTCGGCCACGGAGAGTCCGGAGCCGAAGCGAAGGAGGATCACCTCGCGCTGTGCCTGCGGCAGCAGTTCCACCGCCGCGAACACCTCGTCCACCGTCATCGCCAGCTCGGCCATCTCGGCCGGACCGCGACTGTCGTCCTCGATCCATTCGGGCACGTCACCCGCCGTGGGGCGGGAGGCAGTGCGCCGGTAGTGGGAGACCACGTGGTTGCGAGCGATGCGGAAGATCCACGCCCGGAACGGGCTGCGCTCTTCCCCACCCTCTCCCAACGGGAGCGGCCGCCACTCGAACCCGCCGACGGCCCTCATGACCTTGAGGAAGATCTCTTCCGTCAGGTCTTCCGCGTCGGTCTCATTGCCGACGCGGGCGAGGCAGAAGCGATAGAGCGGTGCGACGTATGCGTCGTAGAGCCGCCCGATCGCCGTCGGTTCGCCGCGTCCCGCGCGCTCCACGAGCACACGCTCTTCGGCAATCGACAGGCTCGACGGCGAGGATTCGCGCCCCGTCCCCCTGGAGAACAGGGGTGTGGGTTCCGGTGCGCCGGGATGAGGATCCGCCATGATCTGGACCGCTCCGCTGAGGCGAGTGCAGTGTACGTCTGACCCGCCCCGAGCGCGCCCGTCCTGGCGCTCGTACCCGGTGCACGCGGAGGTGCGACTCCCCGCCTGCACGGGAGATAACGCCGGGGATCGCGGTGGGTTAACGGAGGAACGTCGGAGGCGCCGTATCGGTTCCCCGGCGCGGCCCGCGCGGGGCTCGGTTGGAGGCTGGGTCCGGGAAGTGCGTAAGCGGATGAGCCGGAACATATCCGGTTCACGTTCGTTTCACGCCTCGATGCATCCTTTGATCGTGTGCTCAGCGACCGGGAACGGGCCCCAGGTGTCCCAATCTGACGATTCGGGCCGCCGCGGTGACCGCTGTTATGAGTTTGCGAGCCAAATCCTCGTAGATCAGGCGTTAACCAATGAGGACGGGAGCACGTTCTCAGGGTCGTGCCCCGGGATGGGTGCGCGTTGCGCGTGCCCAACCTAGGATGCGCGAGATTACGTGTAAGGGTCCTGGTCAGGTGAGATTGCCGGCGGTTGGTGGCGTCTCGCTCGAGCGGCGGTATGAACCGCCTGCCTATCCGGCCTGTTGCCGGGACCTCCGCAGAAGGGAATGCCGAGGGCTAGAGCTACCGGAATGATTCACGAAATCGTGCGCCTTCTCTGTGGCGCACAACGAACAGTCCTGGAGGACTAGTTTGACTCAGATCAAGAAGTTTGCGGGGTACGGCTCGTCCGTCGCCATCGCGGCCTTCCTGGCGATTGCGCTGCTGGTTTCCCTGCCGGCGCAGTCCGCTGAGGCGGCCAACGAGGCGGCTGCGGCGGTGACCATCACCCCGTCGTCCACCACCGCTGGTGCGACGGCCACCTACACGGTCGTCTTCACCAACGGTACTGTCGGTGGCGCGAACAACACCGCCCTGACCGCGGCTGACACCATCACCGTCGACTTCGCCGGTACTGGTGCCACCGCTCAGATCCAGGCGCTTGCCGCGGTGACCGTTTCGCTGGGCTCCGGCTTCAGCAACTGCTCGGCGACTGTCGCCGTCGGTGGTGACGGCAACGCCGTCACGGTGACCCTGGCCAGCTCCGGCGGCACCTGTGCCGTCGCGAACGACGCCACGGGCGTGACCTTCACCCTGGGCAACATCCGCAACGGTGCGCAGCAGGCTGCCGCTTCGCTCGGCACCCTGGCCACCAACGGTGCTGTTGACGACGTGACGGCTACCGCCGCCACCAACACCGTCGCCTTCTCGGCGCTCGGCGTCAGCAAGACCGTTGGCGTCGGCACCGGCGCGAACGTGACCTCGGTTTCCGCCAACGCGGGCACCGTGTACATCAACGTTTACCCGGCCGCCAACGGCGCCGCGGTCACCGTGACCGCGTCGCAGGGCGTCTTCAACTCCAGCAACAGCACGACGATCACCTGTGTCGACGGCACGGCGGCGTGTGACGCCGACGGTGCTGCCAACAGCGTCGTCTCCCTGCTCTACGTTGCTGGTGGTGCCGCCGGTACGGCGACGTTCAACATCTCGGGTTCGGCTCTGTCGACCTCGACGACCCTGACCATCCAGGGCAACGCGTCGAACATCACCATCACCCCGGCTGCCACGACGATGAGCTCGACGGCTGCCACGACGAACACCATCACGGTGACCGTCAAGGACTCCAACGGGAACAACGTCGCTGACGGCACGACCGTCACCCTGACGACCAACCTCGGCACGCTGGCTGGCTCGAGCCAGTCGACGACGGCGACCACCACCAACGGTGTGGCCACCTTCACGCTGACGGCTCAGGGCACCCCGGGTACCGCCACGCTGACCGCCACGGTCGGCTCGGCCACCCAGACGGCCACGGTCACGCTCTCCGGCCTGCCGGCGACCCTGACCACCAAGACCCAGTACGACACGAACTCCACCACTGGTGTGTTCGCGGTCGCTTCTGAGGTCGCTGACGGCTCGACGCCGGGTGCGACGACCATCACCAATGGTTTCCGCATCTACGTCAACATCAAGGACTCGTCCGGTAACAACGTTGCCGGCGTGACCCCGACCGTCTCCACGACGGCTTCTTCCACGACGATCTCTGCCTGCACGTCGTCGTCCTCGACCGGTGTTTCGACCTGCCAGGTGACGGCCGCTCCGACCGCCGCCGCGCAGATCGGCACCACGGTCAACTACACCGTGTCGGCCATCGGTGCGAACTCCGCCACCGTTTCCGCCACGGGCTCCTTCACGACCGCTGCTGCGGCCGCTTCGACCAGCACCGTTGAGGTGATGGCGGAGAACATGGAGCCGGCCTCGACCCAGTCCGTCACGGTGTCCGTCAAGGACTCCGCTGGCCGCCCGGTCCAGGACGGCACCTCGGTGACCCTCGTGGCCACCGGTGGCGCGATCGTCTCGTCGTCGGCCCAGACGGCCAACGGCGTTGCGACCTTCACCTACGTCTCGCCGGGCACCCCGCAGACGGTCAACCTGACCGCTGTGGTGGGCACGGTGAACGGCAGCAAGGCCATCACCGTCGCGACCGGCGCTTCGCCGGCCCCGGCTGGCGACGGCTCGCTGACGACCCCGTCGTTCGGCACCGGTAACGTTGGTTCCGCGGTCTTCGCCGGCGGCACCATTGAGCAGCTGGCCGCTCAGGTCACCGCTGCTGGTGGTACCTCCGTGTGGGTCCAGGGCGCCGACGGCAACTGGTACCGCTACAACACCCTGGCGTCCGGCGCGACGGCCTTCGTGAACAACGCCTTCACGGCGCAGTTCGAGGCCGGCATCGGCAACGTCGCGGTGTTCGTGGTCAAGTAACCAGTCCTCGGACTGGAATCTCCCGCCCCGGGCTTCGGCCCGGGGCGGGAACCCATCTACGGGCGGGCAACTCCTTTAGGAGCTAACAGATGACTCTGATTCGCAAGATGGCCGGG
The DNA here is from genome assembly GCA_020634075.1 of Dehalococcoidia bacterium. Taxonomy (GTDB): domain Bacteria; phylum Chloroflexota; class Dehalococcoidia; order UBA2979; family UBA2979; genus W-Chloroflexi-9. Next base: position 90,130 of record JACKCJ010000004.1, read on the forward strand.
GCTCTGTCCCTTTCCGCCATCGCCGCGCTGATGCTGGCCACGGTGTTCGCCGCGACCGCTAACGCGCAGCCTGCCAACCCGATGCAGGTGTTCGGTGTGACCGGCAACGGCGACGTCGTCGAGGGCTCGGTCATCGAGGCCATGATCAACGGCGAGTCGGTCGGCACGGCCACCGCTACCGCTGACGGCTGGGTGATCGACATCCAGAACGGCACCAACGGCGACGAGGTCTCCTTCACCATCGACGGTGAGTCGGCCGCTGAGACCGTTTCCTACGAGGGCTTCGCGTCCACCGAGGTCTCCCTGACCGCTGGTGGCGCTGGCGCTGGCGGCGGCGAGACCCCGGCCCCGGCCGAGACCGGCAACGCCGGCCTCCTCGGCTCGACCGGCACCTCGATGGCGCTGGTCCTGGCCCTTGGTGTGTTCGCTGCGGCCATGGTCGCCGGCGGCCGCACCGCCACCCGCCGCTCCTAGTAGCTGCGGGACCGCGAGGGGATGACGGTGCGCTTCGGTCCGGTTCTCCGACGCCGGGCGCTCCGTAGCCTCATCGCTGGTACGGCACTCTTCGTGGCCGGTCTCTCTGTTCCGGCCCTCACTGCTCAGGCAGCGGGGGTCGGGCCGGAGGGGCCGGCCACGTCCGTTTCTCCGCAGACCGCCTCCCAGGCGTCGTCGCAGACCTCCTCGTTCGTCGGGTACGTCTTCCGTAACGCGGACGGGAACCTCGCGACGAAGGTCCGAGCGATCGGCTCGGACGGCATCGTCTGCGGCACCGGGACCGTCCAGCGTCTCTCCAGCGGCGACGGCCTCTACCGCATCGACGTGGTGAGCGCGGACGTGCGCGAGGGATGCCCGGCGGAGGGGCAGGGACTCGGGTTCCGCCTCCTCTACGGCAGCGTGGACGACGGCTCCTTCGCCATCACGAGCCAGGTCGTACGCTTCGCCGCCGGGAAGACCCAGGTGGTCTCCCTCACCCCGAACCCGAGCCACGCCGCTGACGGCTGGCTGGGCGAACTGCCGACCGAGCGTGGCGCGGAAGCCCACCTCGTGTGGGTCGGCGCAGACGGCACGCCGATCGACGAAGCGCTCGCGCTGCTCGACGTCGAGGTCTATCGCGCGAGCCACTACGACGCCGCCACGGACCGCTGGCAGAGCTACACGCCGGGCGGCCCATCCTTCCGCCAGACCTACCTGGCCGTCGGCTACGGGGACGTGGTCCTCGTCCGGGTGAAGTAGCCCTCGAGGCTCCTCGGCGCTTCTGCCCCGAATGGGGCATGACCCACCCCCGCGCCGCCTCGTTTCATCCTCTGTTCACGAGTTCATCACCTCCCGCGCGTGTCCAGACGGAACCTCCGGGGTACCCTCTGGTTCTGATGTCACGCACCCGCGCGCTCCTGCTCCCGGCCCTCGCCATCGTCGCGGCCGTCGCGCTCGTCGCGTGCGGCGGAGGCGGGGACGACCCCACGCCGACCGAGACCGCGACGGCCACCGAGTCGACGCCGACGCCCACTCCGACGACCTCACGGACGCCCAGCCCGACCGCGACGCCGCGGCCTTCCCAGACGGAGAGCGCGGACGCCGTGCAGGCGATCAGCGGGCTGAAGGACTTCATCGACGGCTACGGGTACCCCTCGGACGCCACGTTCGCGGAGTTGCGGGTGCCGAAGCTCGGCGTCGACGCGCAGGTGGCCAGCCGGTTCGTCGGCGGCGACGGCGTGATGCCGAACCCGGAGGGCCCCGCCGAGGTCATCTGGTACGACATGAGTCTGTGGCAGGGCATGGGCGGCGTGCCGGGCGGTGGCGGGAACGCGATCTTCTCGGGGCACGTCGACTACGACTACGCCGTCGGCTACGCCGGCGTGCACTACCGCGGCCAGGGCGTGTTCAGCCAGCTCGGGAAGCTCGTCGAGGGCGACATCATCGAGGTCGACTACGGCGGCGAGACGTTCCGCTACGCCGTGACGGACACGCTGCAACTCCATGCGCAGAACGCCGACTGGGGCGCGGTCTGGCGGCATGGATCCGGCGACATGATCACCCTCTACACGTGCGGCGGCGAGTTCGACTACAACAGCCGCGAGTACAGCGATCGCGTCGTCGTCCACGCCCAGCGCATCGACTAGCAGCGCCCTCGCCCGGGGTTCCCCGCGCCCTGAGGCGGGCACCCTCGGTCGCCTGCGATGCATTCTCGACAGTTCTCGCTTTGCCACGGTCACTCTCGCGCGTCTAGGATGAAGATGTGCGGGAGGAGCTCCCTACTTGATGTTTCTCGTGACACTCGCCGAGGTCCGCGACGTAGTCGTCATCGTCTACGGAGCGATGGGCGTCATCCTGATGCTGGCGCTTGCGATTGCGGCGTTCGGTATCTGGTTCGCCGTGCGTGCCCTCACGCGGAAGGTCACGGCGCTGCTTGACGACCCGGTGAAGCCGACGTTGGACGAGGTGCGGAAGTCTGCGGAGAACATCCGCGGTACGACCGAGTTCGTGTCTGACCAGGCCGTGCACCCGTTGATCCGCACCGTGGCCGTCGTGCGCGGCGTGCGACGCGGCACCGCCGTGTTCACCGGCATTCGCAACCTGCGCTCGAAGAAGTAGCGGAGCGGCCTCGTGTTCTCGTTCCGTGCTCTCCTGACCGCTACCGTCGCCGCTGGCGCTGGCTATGTCGCCGCGCGGCAGTTGCTGTCGGACCAGGCGCCGAGCCAGATCGAGCGGCTGCCGGAAGGCGCGCAGGGGCCGGTGGTCGCCGCCCGGGCTCGGCTCCTCCGTGGCCGCGACCGGGCCCGTGAGGCCGTCCGCGCGGCGCGCGCCGAGCGCGCCATCGCGGAGCAGGAGCTCATGGCCGAGTTCCGGAAGAAGACCGGCCGGGAGTAGCGCGCCGCCACTGACGGCGTCCTCGCTGGTTCACGCTCCGTCACGCCTCAGCAGGGCATTCCCCTACCTCGATCCGCTGTCCCGTGCGTCATCCCTCCGTTAGACTCGTCGACGGAGAGGTGGCCGAGCGGTTGAAGGCGCTCGTCTCGAAAACGAGTAGGCCCGCAAGGGTCTCGCGGGTTCGAATCCCGCCCTCTCCGCCATCCCGATCCGGCGCTCTCGTCTAGCCCCGCTCAACCACCGAGGCTGACCTTCGCCCCCGGGCTCATCGAGCCTCGAGGGTGTCGCGACCGACGCCGGACGCGACCTCGCGGAGAGGTGCTGGAGTGGTTGAACAGGCTCGCCTGGAAAGCGGGTGATGGGAGCAATCTCATCCGTGGGTTCGAATCCCACCCTCTCCGCCACTCGGTCGCACACTCGGCCCTCCTCCGTGGGCCGTCGCCAATACACTGAGATCCCATGACTGAACGTGTCCTCGTCGCGATGTCGGGCGGTGTCGACTCCGCCGTGGCCGCAGCCCTGCTCCACCAGCAGGGCTACGACGTCATCGGCGTGACGCTCCGCCTCTACACCGAGCCGGACGAGACGGCCCTGCGCTCCGGCCGGACGTGCTGCGGCATCGAGGACATCGGCGACGCGCGCGCCGCCGCCCAGGCGATCGGCATCCCGCACTACGTCCTGAACATGGAGCGCGAGTTCGAGCGCGACGTCCTGGACGCGTTCGTGGACTCCTACGCCCGCGGCGAGACGCCGAACCCCTGCCTGAACTGCAACCAGTACGTGAAGTTCGACACGCTGCTCCAGCGCGCGCTCGCGATGGGCGTCGACCGCCTGGCGACGGGCCACTACGCCCGCATCGAGCGAGACGGCGATGTCCACCGACTCCACCGCGCCGTCGATGACGACAAGGACCAGTCGTACGTCCTCTACACGCTCGGCCAGGATGCGCTGCGCCGGACGCTGTTCCCCCTCGGCGGCATGACGAAGGCACAGACGCGCGAGGTGGCGCGTGCGGCCGGGCTCCCGCTCGCCGAGAAGCCGGACAGCGTCGACATCTGCTTCGTCCCGGGCGGCGACTACCGTGAGCTGCTCGAGGACCGCGGCGTCCGAGGTGTACCGGGCGCGATCGAGCGCGCGGACGGCACGGTCGTCGGCGAGCATGCCGGGATCACGCACTACACCGTGGGGCAGCGTCGCGGCGTCGGCGTGTTCGACGGTGAGCGCCGGTTCGTCACCCAGATCATTCCGGAGCGGAACGTGATCGTGATCGGCGGGGAGGGCGACCTCTACCGTCGCTCCGTCCAGGCCGATGAGCCGCACTGGGTGAGTGAGCCGCCCGAGCTCGGTGAGCCGTTGCGCGCGCGCATCCGCTACCACGCGCAGGAGGCCCCGGCCCGCCTCGTCCGGATCGATGACGCGGGGTTCGATGTGGAGTTCGAGGAGCCCGTCCGCGCGCCCGCTCCCGGGCAGGCGATCGTCCTCTACCGCGGCACGGAAGTCGTCGGCGGTGGGACGCTGCGTCGCAGTTCCATGACGGCCTAGTCAGAGCTCTCGTCGCGCCGCGCCGAACCTCTATACTCCCGTGGTGTGAAGCCCCGGCGGCACAAGCCGGGGGCGCGTTCCGGGAGGCTCCTACTGGTTCCAGACGACGCTCGCGACGTGACCACGGTTGAACCCCGGCTGAACCCGCCCGGGGATCTCGAATACGCGCAGGCGCTGCTGGATGTCGTGGTGGATCGCCAGGCCTCGGACGTCGTGCTCCTCGACCTCACGCAGCTGACCACGTTCACGGACTACTTCGTCATCGCCACGGTGGACAACATCCGCCAGGCGCGAGCGATCGAGGAAGCCGTGTCCGACGCGGCGGCGAAGCGTGGCCAGAAGGCAAAGGTCGAAGGCGCGCCCGAGGACGGCTGGATCCTCGTCGACGCCGGCGACGGCATCTTCGTCCACCTCTTCTCGCTCGAGGCCCGCGTCTACTACGACCTCGAGGGCCTGTGGCATCGCGCCCAGGAGATCGTGCGCGTCCAGTAGCGCCGTCCTCGCCTCGTCGCTTCATCCTCTGACGCTGCTCGACCTCACCCTCGCCCTCGACGGGGGGTGTAGGCTCGCGCTGCCCGAGGGAGGCTGCCATGAGCGAGGCTGAGCTGTTCAAGTCGATCACGGACGAGTCGCCGGACGCCGTCATCTGGGCGGATGCCGAGGGCATCATGCGGTACTGGAACCGGGGCGCCGAGGAGCTGTTCGGCTGGACCTCGGAGCAGGCGCTCGGCCAGATGATGGACATGATCATCCCGGAGAACCTGCGCGACCGGCACTGGGAGGGCTACCACCGCGTCATGGGTGGCGGCGAGTCCCGCTACGGCCGTCGCGAGCTCCTCAAGGTGCCCGCGCTGCGCTCCGATGGAACTCGCGTGTCGATCGAGTTCACGCTGCAGATGGCGGAGCACCCCACGCACGGCCACATCGCCGTCGCCGTCCTGCGCGACGCATCGGATGCCTTCAACGAGATGCGCGCGCTCCGCAAGCGCGTGGCGGAGCTCGAGGCCGGAGCCGCCGCGGCGAGCTGATTCTCGACCTCTGTCCGTTGTTGCGTCGTTGCGACCCGGCGGGCCCGGGTGCGATGCGATCCGCAGCCGGCGACTGAGAGCGTGCCCGGGAGAGCGAGGTGCTCCCGATGACGTCGACCTACCTGTCCCGCCGCCCGCTTCCACTCCGTCTGCTCCTGATCGTGTTCGCTTGCTCGGCCCTCGTCGCCTGCACCGGCAGCGATGACTCGCCCGTGCAGGCGGACGGTGATCTCCTCGACGACTCCCCGGTGATCACGGGGGAGGGAGACGAGGACCTCACCGCCGAAGACGCGGGGCTCCAGGTCACGCCCACGGTGATCCAGGCCGAACTGGGCGAGCAGGTCGTCTTCACGGCGGTGGTGACGCGTCGCCTCAGCGACCAGGTCATCGCGGTGGACGGGGTGATGCTCAACACTGAGCCGGCACGCGAGACGCTGGTGCTGATCGATCCCGCAGCCGAGGTGGACCCGGACCTCCTCGACGAGGGCACGCTCGTCGGCGTGAAGGGCGAGGTGATGCAGGTCACCGACCGCGAGCTGGCGCAGATCGACCGGAGCGTCTACGCGGAGAACGGCGAGTACCTCGAAGGGTTCCGGGCGGCCTGGGGCGTGTATGCCAGCGGCGTGACGCCGGCGCAGGCAGCCGACGAGGAGTAGCCAGCCGCCAGTTCCACGGGAACGGCCGGTGCTCCAGAGTTGCGCCTATGCGGTGTTCGCTAATACACCCGAGGTGTGAACACCGCGAACCGAGCTGTCGTGACCACCTCGAGCGTCGGCCAGACGCGATCGCTGGGCCGCCGGCTCGCGAAGCTGTTCCGCGCCGGTGACATCGTCTTCCTGCAGGGGCCGCTGGGCGCCGGTAAGACCGCGCTCGCGCAGGGGATCGGGCAGGGCCTGAAGCTCGAGACGACCGTCGCCAGTCCCACCTTCGTCCTCATGGCAAAGCACGAGGCAGGCGCTGCGGGCCTCCCCCTGTACCACGCCGACCTCTACCGGCTGACCGAGCCGGAGCAGGTGGCGGAGCTCGCCCTCGAGACCCAGACCACGGACGGCGTCCTGCTGATCGAGTGGCCGGAACGCGGCCTCGAGGTGCTGCCCGAGGAGCACCTGCTCGTCGTGCTCGAATCATCCGAGGCGAACCCGAAGGAGCGGCGGATCACGATCGTCGCGAACGGCGAGCGCTACCGGCGCATCCTGGACGGGCTGGGTGCACGTGGCTGACTCCGCATCTGCCCCGGGGCGATCGTTCGACCTCGGGATCGACACCGCGAGCGACGACGCCTCCCTCGCGCTGTTCCCCCTCGGCGATGACCGGCCGCTGACCGTGCGGACGTTCCGGCCGGAGTCGACGATGAGTCGCGAACTCATCGGCGTGATCGCGAGGTTCCTCGCGGACGCCGGCGTCGAGCGCGCCGAGATCGGTCGCATCGCCGTCACCACGGGCCCCGGCCAGTACGGCCCGCTGCGCGCCGGCATCGCCGTCGCGCAAGGCATCGCGCTCGCGCTCGACGTCCCGCTCGCCGGTGTCGGACGCCTCGAGGCTGACGCAGCGCTCGTAAAGCCGGAGGGCGGAGCCCCCGTCGTCGCGGTCCACGACACGCGCACCGGTCCGGCATGGGCGGCGTACGAGGTGGTCATCGGTGACGCCCCGCGCGAGGTCGTCGCGCCCGCGATCACGTCGGTGGAGGAGGCGGCGCAGCGCGCCCCGCGGCCCGCGCTGTGGACGGGTGAACTCTCGGAGGCGTTAACGCAGGCGCGAGACGCTGAGGCCCGGACAGGGGACACTGTGGCAGTTGCGCCTCGGACGCCGCGCGCCGTCGCCATCGTCCGGATCGCGCGCGTCCGCGGGTCGTTCGGCGACCCCGCCGGTGTCGACGCGGTGTACCTCCGCCCGCCGCCGATCACGAAGCCCCGGGCCTAGCCCCCAGCAGTCTCAGTCGATCCGACGAGCCCCAGGACTACCGAGAGGAACCCATGGAACGCACCCTCATCCTCGTGAAGCCGGACGCCATGCAGCGCGGACTCGCCTTCGAGGTCCTGCGCCGCCTGGAGGCGCGCGGCCTCAAGCCCGTCGCCGTGCGGATGCTGCAGGCGGACGAGGCGATCGCGAGCAAGCACTACGCCGAGCACGTGGGCAAGCCGTTCTACGCGGGCCTCATCGAGTACATCACCAGCGCGCCGATCATCGCCGCGGTCTTCGAGGGCACGGACGCCGTCGCGGCCGCCCGGCAGACCCTCGGCTCCACCCGCCCGACCGAGGCGGCCCCCGGCACCATCCGCCACGACTTCGGCCTCGAGATCGGCCGCAACCTCGTGCACGGCTCGGCGAACCTCGACGACGCCGCCCGCGAGGTCGGCATCTGGTTCGAGGGCCAGGACCCGATCGACTGGAAGCGCGCGACCGACGCCTGGGTCTTCGAGGGCTAGCCTCCGAGGGCTCCTCGACCGCTTCGCTACGACACGACGGGCGCCCGCGAGGGCGCCCGTCTCGCGTGTCTCGACCGTGCGCCTACGGTGCGACGACCTCGAGCCAGTGCGCGAGGAAGGCGTGCGCATCGACGGCCGTGACGACGCGGAACGCGCGTCCCGCCGCATCTTCGACGGTGCGGAGGTATTCCTCCCCGGCCCACTCGAGGTGGATGGGTATCTCCTCGACGGTGACGCCGGGCCAGCGGCAGCCTGCCGCGACCGCCAGTGGGTCGTGCATGAAGTTCACGAGGTCCTCGGGCAGCCCGTCGTGTCGACGACCGAACAGCCGGTCGAACTCGAGGTCGTCGAGCGTTGCCTCGCCCTGCCGGGCCAGCAGCGCACCGAGGGCGCCGGCTGCTGCGAGGCGAGGGAGGTCGCGGCGACGGACGAAGGTCTGGACGGTGACCTCGAGCGGTACCAGCAGGACGCGCGCCGGATCGACGGCGCCGAGGACCACCTCCGCCGCTGCTGGGTCCGCCTGCACATTGAAGTCGTCGGTCCACTTGAACGCCGGGTACGCGGCCGGGATGGGCCGGATGAAGCTCCCCATGAAGACCAGGTCGGCATTCCGCAGGATCCCGGCGTGACGCTCCTCGAGGAGCGCGAGGTTCGTCAGCGGGCCGATCGCCATGACCGTCGCGCCGGCCTCGATGCTGCTCGCCAGGAGGTCGAGCGCCGCGCCGACATCGCCCGGGCGCGGCGTGACGGGGGCCGGCCAGTAGGTCGCTTCGTCCGGGAGCCCGAAGATCTGGGAGCGGTAGCGCGCGTCCGCCTCGCGGGCGCCCTCGGCGATCGGAACGCCCTCCACCCCTGCGAGCCGCAGCAGCTCGGCGGCGTAGCCGGCGCGCCGTCCGCCGTCATCGAGGACCGTCGTGACGCCGGTGAGTTCGATGCCGTCCCGGCGGGCGAGGTACGCCAGCGCGTAGAGGTCGTCGATGTCGCCGCCGATGTCGGTGTCGAGGTGGACACGCATCGATCGTCCTGTCGTCAGCGGAGCTGATCCCAGCCACGGCGGGCGGGCTCGTACGGCTTCCCGTCGCTCGCGAACACGATGACCTCGCCGGCATGGTCGCCGACGACGCGCCCGACCAGTGACACGGGGGGGCCGCCGGTGGCGGCCTGGTCCAGTCGCTTCAGCGCCTCGGCCGGGCCGGTGAGGATCAGCTCGAAGTCCTCGCCACCGCCGAGGGCGAAGTCGAGGGCCGCGCGCGCGCCGAGGAGGTCGACCGCCGCCTGTTCGATCGGCAGCGTGTTCGCGTCCACCTCGATGCCGACGCCGGACGCGCGGGCGATGTGCCCGAGGTCCTGCATCAGTCCGTCGGAGACATCCATCCCACAGGCGATGCCCGCGCGGATCGCATCGTGGCCCAGCTGGACGCGGGCACGCGGGCGCCGATGGGCGCGCACGAGCACCTCGGCGCCCGCCTCGGACTCACGGAGCGCCTCGATCACCGCGAGCCCGGCCGCGGACGCGCCCAGCGTGCCGGAGACCGCGACACGGTCGCCCGGCTTCGCGCGGCTGCGGCGCAGGAACGGCGAGCGCACCTCCGCGAGCGGGAGTGAGTGCCCGTAGGCGGCGATCGAGATCGTCGTGGTGTGGCTGCGGATGATGTCGCCGCCGGCGATCCGTACATGGTGCGCCAGGCACGCCTCGAGCATCCCCTCGGCGAGGTCATCGATCTCGTCGAGCGTGACGTCCGGGCCGAGCCCGATGCCGACGAGCAGGTAGTCCGGCGTCGCGCCCATCGCCGCGAGGTCGGAGACGTTCGCCGCGACCGCGCGCCACCCGGCGTCACCGAGCGTCATCGTGTCCAGCCGCCAGTGCGTCCCCTCGGTGAGCATGTCGATCGTGGCGACGGCAGCGCAGCCGTCTTCCACGCGCCACGCCGCCGCGTCGTCGCCCGGCGGGACGAGGATGTTGCGCGCGGCGGCAACGCCGAGTCGCTGCACGATGCGGTCGATGAGCGAGAACTCGCCGAGTTCCTCGAGTGGTGTGGGCATGCGGGGATTCTAGGTGGCGCGCGGGGTAGACGGCCGCTCCACGTGGTTGATGCGTTTGGCGGAACCACTCACGCCGTCGCGACGGTTCTTCAAGCCCTGATGCCTAGCCTCAATGGGTAGGTCGGGCGCCGACGGGCCCCGGGCGAGGGCATTCACGATGCAGTTCCTCCACAACCTGGGCACCCGAGTGGGCTCCGTCTGGGACTCGCTGCGCGAGAGCCTCTGGTTCCTCCCGGCGATCGCCCTCGCGGTCTCCGTGATGGTGGCCGAGGCTGCCCCCGCGCTCGACGATCACCTCGCGAGTCCGTGGTGGTTCTCCACCGACGCCGACAGCGCGCGGTCCCTCCTCAGCGCGATCGCCACGGCGACGCTCACGCTCACCGGCCTCGTCTTCTCGATCACGATGCTGGTCCTGCAGCTCACGAGCAGCCAGCTCTCGCCGCGCGTGATGCGTCGCTTCCTGCGCGACCGGAACAACCAGATCGTCCTCGCGCTGTTCATCTCCACGTTCGCGTACGCGCTGCTCGCGCTGAGGAACGTCGAGACGGAGAGCGTGCCGACGTTCTCGGTGTGGCTGGGCTTCGCCATGGCGATGGTGAGCGTGGGCGCGTTCGTTCGCTACATCGACCACATGGCACACGCGATCCGAGCGTCCAGCATCATCAGTGGGATCGGCGAGGAGACGCGGGAGACGATCGATCGGCTCTACCCCGATCCAATCGAGGGTGATCCCGACGGTCACGAGCAGTGGCCGGCCGGCCGTCCCGACCGCGAGGTAGCGTGGGCCGGCGGCCCCGGCGTCCTGACCAACGTCAGCCTCGATCGCATCGAAGAGGTCGCGGAGCGCTGCGGGGCGCGGATCGCGATCGTCCCCATGGTCGGCGACTTTCTCCCATCGGGCGCACCGGCGTTCCAGGCCTGGGGCATGCTCGACGAGGAGGCGACCGGCGAGCTGAACGAGACGCTCGTGGTCGGCTCGGAACGCACGATGCTGCGGGACGCCGCGTTTGGACTGCGGCAGCTCGTGGACATCGCGGAGCGCGCGCTCTCGCCCGGCGTGAACGATCCCACCACCGCGGTCCAGGCCATCGACCAGCTGCATGACCTCCTGCGCCGACTGGCGGGCCGGGAACTGGCCCCCGAGGTCCGGCGCGATGGTGACGGCCGCTGGCGCGCCCTCCTGCGCCATCCCTCGTGGGACGACTTCGTCGCGCTCGGCGTCGACGAGGTGCGTCTCTCCGGTCGCACCTCGCTGCAAACCAACCGCCGCCTGCGCTTCCTGCTCAACGACCTCATGCGCGTCGCTCCGCCGGAGCGACGGAACATCCTCCACACGGAGCTGGCGCTGCTCGACGAGTCGGTGGAGGAGGCGTTCGCGCAGCCGGAGGACCGGCGCATGGCCGCGCGTCCCAGCGCCCGTGGACACGGCGACTAGACACCCAACTGCAAGTCGGAGCGGGCCGAGGTAACACCGGCTCGACGCGGTCCGGGCAATGCTCGTGTCGAAGAAGGGTGCGGTCGAGTCCTGCCGGCCAGGCGGAGTCGAGGCACGAGGAGGACGCAGCATGCCCAGGCAGCCGAAGACTGACACGAGCAAGGACCAGGCACGGCCCAGCAACCGCCGCCCGGGGCAGCACCAGCGGGCGGAGGCGAAGCGCGAGACGACGCGCGAGTCTCGGTCCGCTCAGAGCAAGCTCACCTCCACGGGTTCGCGCTCCGCGCGTTCCGCCTCGAAGGCCTCCCCCGAGGAGGAGCGCACGCGCGACGAGCTCTACCAGGAGGCGGCGTCGCTGGGCATCAATGGACGCAGCCGGATGACGAAGGCCGAGCTGTCGACGGCGATCGAGGAGCACCGCCGCCGCTAGCCGCGCCGATGACTCCTCCGCCGGATCCCGCGACGACTGAGCCGACCACGCCGCCGTGGCATGAGCGCCTCAGCGCGGTGCTCGACATCGGGCTCTCCGTCCTTGCGCTGATCATGCTCGCGCTGCTGGTCGTCGAGCTGGGTGGGCTTGCCTCGGACGCCTGGGCGCCGCGCGTGGTGACGGCAAGCACGGCGATCTGGGCGGTCTTCGTCGTCGCGTTCGCGTTCGAGCTGTCCGTCGCCCCCTCGAAGACTGCGTACCTGCGTTCGCACTGGCTGGCTGCCCTCTCGCTCGCCATCCCGTTCCTCAGGATCTTCCGCGTGGCTCGCGCGATCCGCGTGCTGCGGGCCGCACGAGTCCTCCGAGGGCTGACGCTCGGCCGGACGCTCGGCGCTCTCAACCGCGCGCGACAGGTCCTCGTCGCGTTCACGGCGATCAGCCAGCTGGTCTATGTGACCGCGCTGGCGATCGCCGTCACGGTGACCGGCGCGGCCCTCGTGTTCGCGCTCGAGCGCGGAACGCCCGGCACGCAGATCGAGTCGTTCGGGGATGCGCTGTGGTGGGGCGTGACCGTCGTCACCTCGGGCGGCGGGAGCATCGAGACGTCCACGCTCGAGTCACGGATCGTGTCCGTGCTGCTCCGCATCTTCGGTGTCGGCGTCGTCGGGTACCTCACCGCGCGGATCGCCGTCTTCTTCCTCGGCCAGGATCGGCTGGGCCGGCCGGATGCGGATGCATCGGACGCGTCCCGACACGAGGGACGCCTCGGCGCTCGCGAACGTGATGAGCTCCGCGCGCTGAGAGACGAAGTGCACGCGCTGCGGGAGGAGCTACATGCTCCCGAGCCACGCACGCGGTGGCGCGCCTGACGTCGCCACCCTCACACGACAACGACAACGCGAGTCGCATCGAACCGTACGGTGGTTCGAGGTGGCGCGGCTCGCACGGGATGGGAGGCCGCATGTTCACGCGGTTCGCCGGGAACTTCCGCCAGTTCATGCTCCGGGGCAACGTGTTCGAGTTCATGGTCGCGTTCGCGATCGCCGGCGAGTTCGCCAACTTCGTACGCGTGATCGTGGAGAACATGCTCGCGCCCGTGATCGCGCTCGGCGTGCGGCAGTCCGAGGTGGACGCGCTCTCGTTCACCGTGCAGGACACGGTGTTCCACTACGGGCGCGTTCTGACGGCGCTCACGTCGTTCCTGCTGATCACCGCTGCGGTGTACGCCGTGGTCCTGATCGCGAACCACCTCGCGATGCGCGCCCACCACGCGCAGCCCGTGGACCCGACGCTGCGAAACTGCCCTGACTGCCTCAGCGAGATTCCGCGGCGCGCGCGCCGCTGCGCGTTCTGTACCGCCGAGGTGCGTCCATTCCTCACCGAGCGCGACCCGGCCGCTGCCTAGCGCGGTCCGAGCCTGCCGTGCGGGCCGCTAGGGAATGACCAGCACCTGGCCGATGCGGATGTGGTTCGGATCGTCGATCCCGTTCGCCTCGGCGAGGGCCTCGAGAGTGACGCCGTGGCGGATCGCGATGCCGAAGAGCGAGTCCCCGGGCTGGACCTCGTACGTGCCGCTCGAGGTCGTCGCCTGGTGCCACGAGGGGGCAGGGGGCCACGTGCTCGATCGGCCTCCGCCGCCGGCGGTCTCGGCGGGCGCCGATCCGCCGCCGTTGGCGATCGGTGTGCTGGCCGGGATGTTCGCGCCCGAGGGCAGCACGAGCCGCTGACCGACCGTGATCACGTTGATGTTCGTGATGCCGTTCGTCGCGGCGAGCGCGTTCACCGTCGTCCCGAACTTCGCCGCGATCGTCCCGAGGGTGTCCCCCGGCTGTACGACGTACGACGTGACCCGCGGCGGCGTGTCGCGTAGCAGCGCCAGCATGTCGTCGGTCGCGACGCCGTAGCGCCACAGCGAGACGGTCTCGGCGCCGGCGATCGAGTAGGAGTCGTCGATGAACTCGCGCCAGTTGTCGATGTCGGTCACGGTGCCGTCACCGATCGGGTGGATCGGCCGGTTGTAGGGCGCGAGGCGCTCCATCATGTTGCCGATCACGAAGGATGCGCTGATCCCGCCGTCAGGCACGGACGAGCCCGAGGCCTTGTACTTCGTGGCGTTGGCGTCGTTGTTGAAGAAGCCCCAGTAGGCCTGCGGCGAGATCTCGTCTGAGAACGCCGCGAAGATGTCGAGCGGGATGCGGTCAATCTCCCACGGTCGCGGGTCGATCGAGGTCGAGATCCGAGCGTTGGGCTGCTTGATCCGGAGTGCCTCGCCGAAGATGCCCGCGTCGACCTCTTCGCCCTCCCAGAAGCCGGGGTGCGCCTCCAGGTCGAGGAAGATGCTCCGCGCCCCCGCGCTCAGCACGTCCGCGGCCATCTGGGCCTCGGCCTCGGGGTTGAGGCCCTTCACGAGCGCCCACGCGTGGAAGGGCACGCCGCCGTCCTCGAAGAACCGGGCGAAGTCGGCGACCGCCCCGGGGCCGTAGACCGCCGTCGGCGAGTCGTCGTACTCGGACATCCAATCGGAGCCGTCGTGCGTCTTCACCACGATGCCGAGGCCGTTCGCGGCCAGGCGGTCGCGCACCTCCACCGGGTCGCCGTCGTGGCGGAACTGCCACACCCACACGAGGTGCCTCGGGGCGGATCCCGCGAGGGGGTGCGGGCGTCCCTTCGTCCACGAGGGCAGCGCACCGCCCGTGTCGAGGGCGTTCGATGCGAACGACCGAGGGGAGACCAGCGCGGCGCCCGCGAGGGCACCCATGCCGGCGATGAGCCGACGGCGCGACAGCCCCGTCGAGGTCGGGGCGGCAGGCGCGGGAATGGGGATCGAGCGGGGGGACGACGCGCGCCGGCGCGCGAAGGGCTGCGGCACAGGACGACCTACTCAAGGCGGCCCGAGGACGCCGTCCTCGTGGCTGCCGGACTACCCCGCCGCATGGGAACGGTCACGATCGAGAGCGATGCCGTGACCTCTTCGAAGGTACGACATCGCTCACCGGTCGTTCTACCGAAATCCGCTTATCCGGCCGGATTGTCACAACCGGGTTCGCGGGTGCGAGAGCTAGTTCGCCGGCGTCTAGTTCGTCTGGGTCATGTCTGCCGAGTCGATGCGCCACTGGAGCTGCTCGGACGTCGCGCCCGGGATGTTCGCTGTGTGGTGCAGGACGTAGCTGCCCTCGAAATGCTGGGTCTCGCCGTCGGTGGTCCGCGCGGTGATCGTCACCGGGATCTCGATGTAGCGCTGACCGGCGCCGGCATCGATGCGTCCCGGTTCGCCGATGTCCCACGAGATCGAGGCGGTCTTGTCGAACCCGGCGACGAACTCGTCGTAGGTCTGGCCGCTGGCCTCGCCTTCGTTCCGCCACAGGCCGTACGCGGTTTCGTAGTCCCCGGTGCCGATCGCGGTGAAGTACTGGTCGAGCACGGCGACGGCGTCCTCGGCGGTGGGTTCGGTGTAGCCCTCGCCCGGGGTCGGCGTCTCGCTGGCCCCCGCCGTGGCGGTGGAAGTCGCGGTGGAGGTGCCAGACGGGGAGGCGGTCGGCGTCGCGGTCCCGGTCTCGCCGGGGGCGCCGGTTCCGGTCGGGAACGGCGTCGCAGTCGCGACGGTGCCCTCGGACGTGGGTGTGCTGGTGACGGTGGGTTCGTCCGCTGAACTGCAGCCAGTGAGCACGATCGCTAGCGCAGCGGCGGCCGTGGCGGCCGCGAAGAGAGGACGTCGGATGAGTGGAACTGGGTCACTGGTCATATCGATAAGACGCTCCCGGGCTCGGAAAAGTTCCGAGCCGCTCATCGACCACCGCTTGTTACACTTTCAACTCGCGACCCACCGGTGCGCAAACGGCTCGACCTCCCACCCGAACTCCGGGCGAGGCGGGCACCGACCGCCGGGATTGCCGACCGCACAGCCAGGACGACACGATGGACTTCACCTTCTCCCCGGATGAAGAACGCTTCCGCGAGGAACTGAAAGCCTTCCTTGCCGGCCAGTTGCCGGAGGACTGGGACTTCCGCGACTTCGTGGGCGAAGTGAACAAGGACGAGCGCGCCGAGCTCGCCCGGTTCGTGAACCGCGGTCTCGCCGAGCGACGCTGGCTCGCGCTCCCGTGGGCCGAGGAGCATGGCGGCCTTGGCGCGGGGCAGATCCAGCAGGCGATCTTCAACGAGGAGAGCACCTACGCCCGGATGCCGGGCGGTGGTGGCCAGGGTGTCGCCTGGGTCGGTCCCGCGATCCAGCAGTTCGGCTCGCAGGACCAGCAGAAGCTCTGGCTGCCGCGCATCGCCGAGGGCGAAGACACGTGGTGCACGCTCTACACGGAGCCCGGCGCCGGCTCTGACCTCGCGAGCATCCAGACGCGCGCCGAGCGACAGGGTGACGAGTACGTCATCAACGGCACGAAGATCTTCGCGGCCGGTGCGCAGGACGCGAACATGGGCTGGCTCGCCGCCCGTACCGACCCCACCGCCCCCAAGCACCGAGGCATTTCGACCTTCGTCCTGCCGATGGACGCGCCCGGCGTGACGATCCGTCCGCTGGAGGACATGGGCGGGCAGGGCAACCTCAACGAAGTCTCGCTCGAGAACGTCCGCATCCCCGCGCGGAACCTCGTCGGCTCCGAGAACCGCGGCTGGTACCAGGTCGCCGAGACGCTGAACCTCGAGCGCTCCGGCATCGGGCCGATGGCCGCCGGGAAGCGCAACCTCGAGCGCCTCGTGGCCGCCGCGCGCGACGAGTCCTCGCTCATCTCGAGGAACCCCACCGCCCGCTACGAACTCGCCGACCGCTGGATCGAGATGCAGGTGGGCTACAACGTTGCCTACCGTGTCCCGCTGCTTCAGCAGGACGGCCTCACCCCGAACCACGAGGCATCCGTGAGCAAGCTCTACGGCTCCGAGCTGACGCAGCGCATCGCCGGCACCGGCATGCGCCTCCTCGGCCCCGCCGGCCAGCTGGACGCGGGCTCGCCGTACGCGCGGATGGGCGGCGCGTTCAGCCGCCTCTACCTGCAGTCCACGGCAGCGACGATCACCGCCGGAACCTCCGAGGTGCAGCGCAACCTCATTGCCCAGAAGGGGCTCGGCCTCCCGCGCGGATAGCGCGGAGGGCGTGACGTCGTTGGGCCTGGCGCAGCCGCTCTCCATCACCATCGGGATCGACCCGGTCGCGTTCTCGATCGGCGGACTCGAGGTCCACTGGTACGGGATCATGTACGTCGTCGGAATCTCGATCGCGGCGTGGGTCGTGACCAAGATCGCCGGCCGCATGGGTGCGGACCTCGACGCGCTGTGGGACCTCTTCCCGATCGCGATCTTCACCGGGCTGGCCGGTGGCCGGCTCTACTTCGTCGTCCAGGACGGCATCACCGACTACCTCAAGCACCCGGGCGACATCGTCGCGGTGTGGGACGGGGGGATGGCGTTCTTCGGCGCGATCATGGCCGTCGTCGCGACGATCTTCGTGTTCGCCCGCGTCCGAGGCATCTCGCCCTGGCCGCTGTTCGACGTGATCTCGGTGTTCGCGGTGATCGGCCAGATGTTTGGTCGCATCGGGAACATCGTGAACGGCGACGTCATCGGCGCGGAGACGAGCGTGCCGTGGGGCACCGCGTACACCCACCCGGACTCGTTCGCGCCGCTGCTCAACGTCCCGTACCACCCCGCCGCCGCGTACTCGATCCTCGCGAACGTCGTGCTGCTCGGGGTGCTGTACTTCGCCTGGCGACGCTACCGCTACACCGGCGTGACGTTCGGGACGTATCTCATCGGGTACTCGGTCACGCAGTTCGTGATCTTCTTCTGGCGGAACAACTCGATCACGGCGTTCGGCCTGAAGCAGGCGCAGCTCACCGCGATCGTGATCGGCCTGCTCGGCGCCGCGATCCTGTACTGGCGATTCCGGGAGCGTGAGCCGGTCGTCGAGGGCGGCGAGGCTCCACGCCAGGCCGCCCCCGTCTCGCGCGCCGAGCGCCGTCGCCGCGACCGCCGGTCGCGCTAGCGCCCGTCCGACCTACGGCCTGAGGCTCACGTTCGAAGCACCGCTCGTGGAGACGTCCACGGAGGCGGGGTCGCCGTGCACCGTCACCGACGACGCACCCGAGGCGCCGCCATCGACGTTGCCGGTCACGCGCACCTCGGCGTGGGACGCGCCCGAGATATCGAGGTCGGCGTCCTCGCCGGTCACGCCTTCGAGGTCGAGCGATGACGCGCCGGACGCTTCGCCGTCGATGTCCGCGGTGGTGCCCCCGTCGATGGTGATGCGCGACGCTCCGGAGGCGCCGAGGGCGACGTTGCCCGCGTCGATCTCGTCGATGCGGATGCGGGATGCGCCGCTCGCGTGCAGCTCGATGCCGTCGCCCGTGACGGTCCCGGTGACCTGGAGGCTGACCGCTCCCGACGTCTCGATGTCGCCGAGGGCCTTCGTCACCACCTCGACGACGGCGTCGTCGGCGGGATCGAGGTTGCGGTCGGCGTCGAGGACGAGCGTGTGGCCCGAGGTGCGGATCTCGAGGAACTCGAACAGGTTGTCGTCCATCGTCACCGTCACGGACGCCTCGGCATTCGGGTCGACGGTGACGTTCACGCGGAGCGCCCGGTGCGCCTCGATCGAGGTGAACTCGCCCACCTCGTAGTCGCGTGTCTCGAGGTCACCGGAGCCGTGCTCGGTGATGACGGAGTCGAGGCAGCCGGTCACGCCGGTGGCGACGACGATGAGCGCAGCGACGCCGAGGGCGCGGACGGCGGTGGGACGGAACATGTGGTTACCCCTGGGTGCGAATCGCGTGTTCGGAGGTGCAGAGTGCGCCGGATCGCGCCGATGCGCCATCTCTCTCCAGGGTGATTGTCCGGTCGGCGGCGCTACCCGCGTGAGGGACGTTCGTCGTCTCTCCGAGGGCTAGCCGGCCAGTTGTTCCTCGAGCCAGCGCTCCATGTCCGCCATGACCTCGCGGTGCTCGGGCTCGTTGAAGATCTCGTGCAGCAGGTCCGGGTAGTGGTGGATGCGCTTCACCTCGGACGCGGCCGTGTCGTACAGGTCCTGCCCGCGCGGGCCTTCGCCCAGCGGGGAGGCGTCGCCCACCATCACGAGGAGCGGCAGGCGGAGCGTCCTTGCGCCCTCGGCGGTGCGGGCCGGGATGCCCTTCATCGCTTCCAGCGTCGTGTCCGGCCGCGGGCCGAGGTAGACGAGCGGGTCGTTGCGGTAGTCCTCGGCGACCTGCGGGTCGCGGCTGAGGGTGTCGGCCAGCTCGAGGTTCGCGGGGCGGAACACGGGCGGCTTGCCGGGGAGCTGGATGCCGCTCCCCGAGATCACGAGGCCATCGAGCTCGTCCTGGTGCTTGATCGCGTAGGCCGTGGCGATCCCACCGCCCATCGAGTGCCCCACGAGGAAGAGCGGCTCGCTCTGCTTCGTCCGGACGATGTCGTAGAAGGTCTTCAGGTCGCGGAGGTAGTCGTCGTAGTCGAGGACCTCGACGCGATTGCCGTCGGACCTGCCGTGGCCGCGGTGGTCGAGGGCGTAGATCGCGTACCCCTTCGGGACGAAGTAGTTCACGAGGTTGGCGTAGCGCCCGGAGTGTTCCGCGTAGCCGTGCGCCACGAGGAGGACGGCCTTCGGCGCGTCGTCGGGTGACCACGACTGCCAGTAGATGTTGAGCCCGCGCTCGCCGGTGAAGTTGCCTTCGTTGTGCCGCATGTTCGTCCCTCCTCGACTACTGAGGCGGGAGGATAGCGGTCTAGCGGTCGGAGTGCCCGAGCGAGCGGCCCGGCGCGATGCGGTCGCGGATCGCCTGCTTCACGACCTTCGGGTCGACGAAGCCGTCATCGTCCTTGCGGTTGTAGATGACCTCGTCGTTCACGCGGACCTCGAGGATGCCGCCCTGCCCGGGGACGAGCGCCAGCTCACGCAGTTCGAGGCTGAACGTGTTGAGGAGCTCCTGTGCCAGCCAGGTGGCGCGGGGGAGGAAGCCGCAGCGCGCGCAGTACTCGATCTCCACGCGCGCGGTCGCGTCCGGGTTGATCGGGTTCGTCGCCATCCGTCGATCCTAGTCCCGCCACTCCACCACCGGCGCGGTCCGCTTCGGCGTGACGGCCTCACCGCCCTCGCCGGCGCCGAGGTAGATCAGCGCGACGATCCGGTCGCCCGCGGCGAGACCGAGGTGCGCGAACGCGGCCTTCGAGGTCGCCATCTCGCCGGTGCTCCACTTGGCGGTGAGGCCCTCGGCGTGCGCGGCCAGCAGCAGGTTCTGCACGGCGGCGCACGTCGCCCCGTAGTCCTCGAGGTCGAGCTCGGGGTTGTCGGGCGAGCCGTGCTGCGCCACGACGATGAGGACGGGGGCGCGCACGACCTTTGCGCGGAGCGCGTCGATGGCCTTCTCGGAGTCGAGCTCCGGGACGAGCGCCTCGCCGAACGCGGTTCGCGCATCGCCCTGGAGGACGAAGAACCGCCACGGCTCGGTGAGCCGGTGGTTCGGCGCCCACGTGGCTGCCTCGAGGATCCGCTCGAGCGTGGCGCGGTCGGGCGCCGTGGCGCCGAACTGCTTCGCGGAACGGCGGAACTTCAGCGCGTCGTAGACGTCCATCGGGCCTCCGGGCGATCGGGATCGTGCGAGGGTAGAATCGCGTGCCTCAGGTCAGTGTGCACCCTGCGATGCTCCGCGTCGCGGGCCGCCGCCGAGGAGACACGATGCCCTCGATCGAGACGCTGCTCGCCTTCACCGCGGCGACGTTCGTGATGCTCATCGTCCCGGGGCCGGTGGTCCTGTACGTCTCCACGCGGAGCGCGACACAGGGGTTCCGAGCCGGCCTCGTCTCCGTCTGCGGTGTGCACACGGCAACGCTCGTGCAGGTCGCCGCGGCCGCCTTCGGCGTCTCAGCCATCCTCGCGGCATCCGCCGTGGCGTTCAGCGTCGTGAAGCTCGCCGGGGCGGCGTACCTCGTCTTCCTCGGGGTGCAGGCGCTGCGCGGTGCCCGACGCGGAGCGGGCGAGGCGGTGGCGCTGCCGCCGCGGCCGGGGCACCGGCTCTACCTCGATGGCTTCCTCGTGAACCTGCTGAACCCGAAGTCGACCGTGTTCTTCCTGGCGTACTTCCCGCAGTTCGTCACACCCGGATCGCACGCGCTCGGCCAGACGCTGTTTCTCGGCGCGCTCGTCGTGCTCTACGGGACGATCTCGGACAGCGTGTATGCCGGGCTCAGCGCGCGTGTCGGGCACGTCGTGCGCGGGCGCGCTCGGGCGCGGCGCGCCGGGCAGGCCGCCGAGGGCGTCACGCTAGTCGGCCTCGGGGTTGCGCTCGCCGCGCGGCGTTAGCCGCGCGGTCGGGCGGCAGCGCTAGTTCTCGCGGAACGCCGCCTCGACGTCCTTGATCGCCTGCTCGATGTGCGCGTCCTCGATGAAGGGCGAGTCGCCCTGGTCGCGCAGCATCGCCGCGCGCTGCAGCACGAGCGCACGCGGCATCCCCGCCGGCGGCTCCACCGCCCACGCGGTGAGGGTGATCAGCACGCCGTTGGGGTCCTCGAGGAAGACGAGCCGCTCGAAGC
Organism: Dehalococcoidia bacterium; assembly: GCA_020634075.1. GTDB lineage: Bacteria > Chloroflexota > Dehalococcoidia > UBA2979 > UBA2979 > W-Chloroflexi-9. The sequence goes on from JACKCJ010000004.1 coordinate 111,427, forward strand.
CGCGCGCGATCTGCTCGGACCCCTGGACGCCGGCCGAGGACATCTCGTGCCACATCTGGTCCATCTGCTCCATGGAGACGGTGAACGAGAGGTACTGCATCGAACCGATGCCCGGCGAGGCGTCGGCGATGTTCACGGTGCCGGGCTTCATCGGGCCGACGAGCTGGAGGAAGGTGTCGTTGCCGCCGCAGTAGAGCATCGCGGTGATCGACTCGGGGTCGTCCCGGTTGGGCTCGACGTAGAGCGGGCGCAGGCCGAGCCGCTCGTAGAAGCGGATCGAGTCCTCCATGTCCCGCACGATGATCGCGGGGTAGCTCAGTCCCATCGCCTGCAGCATGCCTCGGCCCTTCGGTTCGAGCGCCCGCGACGTCTGGCGTGCGGGCGTTCGGCGGAGGGTACACCGCAGCCGCCGGTGGGGCCTGATCCCCGCCGCGCGAGGCATCCGCCCGCGCGAGAGTGGCGGATCATCGGCGCGCATTCTCGACGCCCGAAAGGGATATCGAAGCTCGCACTTCACAAACATGGCAGTCACTGAGTGCGACTGCTAGCCTCGAAGGGCGCGAGCGCTTGAGGGTCGGTGTCGGAGCAGCCGTACTCGCGCCTGGCAGATCGGACTTCCCGGCATGGCTGACCCACGCGCCCGGCGCGAGCCGATGGCGTTTCCCCTCGATCTTGTCGCGGAGCGGATTCCGTTCCCACTCTTCGTGTGCGATAGCGAGGGCTGGAACCTCTTCGTCAACGACGCCTACGTGCGCCTGGTACATCGTCCGGTGGAGGAGCTCCTCGGCGACGCGTGGAAGTCGCTGATCCCGGCCGACCAGCTCGTCGAATACATGCAGGCAATGCGCGCGGGCATGGCGGAGGGGGTGGCGTTCTCCCTCCCGCTGGACACCGCCGACGCCCACAACCGCCTTCGCCAGTACGAGATCCACCTCGCGCCGCTCGAACCTGCCGACGGTGAGCGCCCCCTGTGGCTGGGCGTGATCCAGAACCTCACGAGGCAGCGCGAGGCCGAGGCGCACGCCGCCGCCCTCTCCAACCGCTACCGCAACATCATCACGAGCTCGCCCGTCTGCTTCATCAGCGCGGACGCCACGGGCCGCATCACCCTCGTCGATGCCGCCGACCAGAACGCCGTGATCCGCGAGTGGGTCGGGCGGACGTTCCAGGAACTCGTCGAGGGCGAACCGATCGCCGAGGAGGGCCTCCGGCTCGTCATGGAGGACGGGGTCGCCTCCACCCGGCGCGTCGAGGATGGCGGCCGCATCTACCAGGTCAACTGGTATCCGCTCTTCGACATCCAGGGACGGCTGCGAGGTGTTGATGCCGTCGCCTCCGACGTGACCGAGCGCGTCCGCTTCGACGAGCAACTGCGTCTCGCGTTCGACGGCGTCATCGGCGTCATCACCCAGCTCACCGACGTCGCCGACCCGTACACGCGGGGACACGAGGAAACCGTGGCCGACATTGCCGAGGCGATCGCGCGTGAGCTCGGGATCGACCAGACCTCGATCGAGGGACTGCGGGTGGCCGCTCGACTGCACGACACCGGGAAGATCGCGGTGCCTGCCGTCCTGCTCGCCCGCCCCGGCGCGCTCAACGAGGCGGAGTTCAACCTCATCAAGACGCACGTCGACAACGCCCGGCGCATCTTCGAGGGCATCGAGTTCCCATGGCCCGAGATCGAAGCGATCTTCGAACACCACGAGCGCCTCGACGGGTCGGG
>JACKCJ010000040.1 GCA_020634075.1 Dehalococcoidia bacterium
GCGCCGGACGCGACCGGGTGGGGCCGCGTGGTGGAGTGGGCGCTCACCGTCGTCGCGGCGCCGCTCCTCGTCCCGGGCTTCGTGTTCGCGCTCTTCCGGCTGCGCTTCTTCGGCAACCAGATGATGCGCGCGTCCGAGGCCACGCTGACGCTCGCGATCGGGACGTCGGGGGCGCTCTCGGTGTGGTCCCTCGCCGCGCTCGCGGGCTGGGGCTCCACGGTCACCGCCGCCGTGGTCGGGGGCGGCGTCGGCGCGCTCACGACGCGGCTGTTCATCCGTCGACGCCGTCGCCGGCGCGCGTCCTGAGCGCCTGGTTCGGCGACTGGGGTCTGGACCGGGCTCAGGATCCGGGGAGTGGCGTACGCAGCTCGGACGATGCGGCGCAGGTGTCTACGACGTTGGGGCGCCTGCGGAGCCCCCTTCGGGGTCTCCTTCGGCGGCTACGCGAGCCCGCTGCGCGGTCTCGCTCCGCACGCGCCGAGCCCTCCGGTCTCGTCGCGCCGGGCCGGTCGACGTTCCGCCGGCCGGGCGTCGTTGGAGCGGAACCTCGCGGACGTCGCATCGCCGGTTCGCCGTCGCACTTCGGCGGTTGAGTCATCTCCCCATCTCCACGTTGCGGGTGGTCCCGACGACGTCGCTAAGCAGCGCATCCACCCGCGCTGCCACGCGGGGGAGGTCGTATCGCTCGCGAACCCATGCGCGGAGCGCCTCTGGTTTGCCGCGCCCCCGCAGCACGAGGTCGGCGAACTCCGCGACCGTCCGGAACGTGTGCTCGCGCGGCCAGATCTCCTCGGCGCCGACCCAGTCGTGGATGACGGGCGTCAGGCCCTTGGCCATCGCCTCGGCGATGCCGACGCCGAAGGATTCGAGGACACTCGTCGAGACGATGAAGCTCTTGTCGTCGAGCCAGGCGTCGACGTCGTCGACCCAGCCGTGGAGGGTGACGTGGCCCTGGAGGCCGAGGGCGGGGATCATCTTGTCGAAGTAGAGCTCGTAACGGGGATCGCCGAAGACGCCGGCTACGTGGAGGTGGTAGCGCGGGTCGCGGCGGATGAGCTCGGCGAGGCACTGGAGCAGGAGCTGGGGCCCCTTCTTGAAGTCGAGGGAGCCGAGGTACGCGATCGCGAAGGGGTCGCCGGTCGTCGAGAGGCGGAGCCCGTCGGTCGCGACCGCGTTCGGGATGACGACGGACGCGGGCCTCGCCTCGAAGCGATCCTCGAAGAGGCGGCGGAGGTGGTCGGCGACGAAGACGAGTCGATCGACGAAGCGCCAGTCGACGCGCGCCGGGGCGTCGGTGAACGCCTCGTAGCTGTGGAGGCGGCAGACGACGTGCGCCCGCTTGGTCAGGCGCCGACTCGCCTCGACGAGGAGCTCGTCGCACCACTCGAACCAGACGACGTCGGCCCACTCCATCGCGGCGTCGACATCGCGGAGCACGGCGCGCTCGTTGAAATGAAGGTGGCGCACCTCGTGCCGCTGGGCGATGGCGTCCTCGATGCCGGTGATGAACTTGAGGTCTGGACCGCAGACGAAGGCGACGCGCAGCCCATCGGTGCGGCTGCGCGCTGCCTCGACCTCGGTCGGCTTGCCAGGAGACGGAGGTTGCTCGTCGACCGCCGGCGGAGGGTCTCCTTCGTCCGCGGGTCCTCGGACGCGGTGAGACAGCGGCAGCCCGAGCAACCGCGCCGCGGCCGGGAGCTGCTCGCGATGACGCGCGGTGCGGACGGGGCTCAGGTCGCTCTCGACAGGGCCCGCGGTCTCGTACCAGCGCGCGAGCGCCATCGTCGCGAGCGCGTGCCACGCGTCGGGGTGCGTCGGGTGCCGGCGAACGGCCTCGAGGATCGTGCTCAGCCCCTGCCCTGGCGACTCCGTGAAGCGCGCAAGCGCGAGGTCGCACCAGCGGTGGATGAAGGCGCGTTGGTCGGGGGCGGCGGCGATGCATCGCTCGGCCCAGCGGACCATCTCCCCGGTGTCGCCCATGACGTGGTAGGTCTGGGCGAGCAGGCTCGCCCACCGCGGCTCGTCGGGCTGGGACGCCACCTGCTCCAAGAGCATGGGCAGCGAGCGGGCCACCTTCTCCTCCGCGGTCCCGACGTAGCTCCCGTGGAAGACGGCCGTCGAGGGTACGACCGAGCGCGGTCCCTCGAGCTCGTTGTGGACCGCATACTTCCATCGACAGCATGTGCGCTCGTAGACCCGGATGTGGCGGAGCGACTCGCCGGGGCCGCCGTCGCCCACCGTGTCCAGCAGACCGAGCACGCCCTGGTGCCCGCCGCGCTCCGCCCGAGCGATCGCGTCGCGCAGATCGCCAGCGTCCACGAGCACCTCGTCCGAGTCGATCCACAGCAGCCACCGCGCCTCGGTGTGCTCGTGGACCGCGTTCCGCGCCGCCGCGAAGTCGCGGGTCCAGGCGCGCCGCACGACCCGCACCCCGAGGGCCTCCAGCATCCGGTCGCTGTCCGGCGCCGAGCTGTCGTCGAGGATCACGACGCACTCGTCGGTGATCGGCGCCACGCTCCGGAGCGCGGCCCGCAAGGACGCTTGCTCGAGCGCGTCGCGAGCTCGCGCGATGACCGCGCAAGCGACCTGGGGGCGCTCGCAGAGTCCCCAGAGCGGCTCCGGCTCGATCGCGTCGCGCTCGGCGGCGCGGACGACGGCCTCGTCGAGCCACGCCGGAACCGGCGGGCCGAGGGTTCTTCGGACGCGACGTCGCGGGCCCAGCGCCACGCCGCGAGGCGGGCGGCATGGAGCGCGTCGCGATCGTCGAGGAGCGCGCAAAGGCGCCCAACGAGCGCGTCCGCGTCCTCCACGATGACGACGGGCGGACGCGGCCAGTGCGCCTCGACGCGCCGACCCGACCGCCGCGCCGAGACAGACCGCGCCCTGGCCCATCGCCCGATCCCGCGGGCTGTAGCCGCCGAAGGTCGCGTCGAGGTGATCGATGTAGACGTCGCAGGCGCCGTCGTGCCCCGGTCGCACACTCGACGTCGTCCCGGCCCTCGATGACGGCCCGCACCACGCGATCGACGACCACGGCCTCACCACTCGAACCCGCGCGCTCACGGTACCCGATGACGATTCGGGACGTGGGCGTAGGCTCGGGGCCGAGGGCCACGATAGGTAGGGTGGGGCGGTCGGTCGCGGGTGCGTCGGGACGAAAGAGCACGGGCTCGATCAAGCGCAGCGCGAAGCCAAGCTCCTGGTCGATCGCGTCGGCCCGCGGGCGCTCGAAGCGGTAGCGACCCCACGGGTGCGTGGCGACCAGAGTCGCTGGCGACATGACCCTCGCCTGTTCTGCGAACTCCGCGAGGCTGGCGTAGTCGTCGCTGCGGCTCACGAGAACCGTCGGAGTCGAAGGGGTGGCTTCGTGAACGCGGACGAGGAGGTCGCACTCACCGTGCGGATCATCGATGCACGAGCGGATCGTGTCCTCTCCGGCGTTCAGGCCCGCGAAGTTGTAGTCATTCCCGTTTGTCGCCACCTCACGCGCCCTCCACGCGCGAGAATCTTGCTTATCCGATATCGATCGACTCCCAAAGCGTTTGCGCGATCGTTCTTCCCCGGAGTCGTAGGCTAGCGGGTCCACAAGAGCCGCGCTCGCGCACGCGCACAATTGCGCTCGTAGTCTCCGTAGGTGACGAGACGGTATCAAGGTCTACGGAGTCTGGACTATGGTGCTGCGTCGGTGACCCCCGCGTCGACTGGTACCGAGCTGATGTCCAGCAGAACGATCGCCGTCAAGGCCTCCTCTCCCTCGAACACGGGCCACGAATCAGGCGGATTTGCGATCATCTGCCCCACGGGCGCTGATGCCCGCCGGTGAACGACTGTGTACGCGCCTGGGTCGAGATCCGCGAGGGAATACTCTAAGATGTCCCTGGGGCAGTTCTCCATGTACTCCACGTCGTTCCGGCGAATGCGCGGCACGCGCAGGTCCCTCCCACCAAAGTGGATCTCCAGAACCTCGCGATCCGGCTGCAGCTGAGTTCCCGGTCGGAGTTGCACGCGAAGGAGGTCCGCTCTTCCGATGAGACTCCGGTTCTCGCGTCCCCAGTCCAGAGCGAATCCTTGCGTCTCCGGTGATTCGGTCGACGCGAGGTCTACAAAGAAGTTTCCTCCCTGGTTCGCGCACGGACACCCTGGTAGCGCGCTGACCAGTGAGACGAGCAGAGGAACCAAACGTGGTGTACACCACCGACCATTCTTGGCACAACTTGTTGACATCGATCTCAAATACAAGTTCCCATCCTACATGGGTTAGGACGCCCCTCGTCGTCGACGCCACAGTTCCTTCCGCAGGCCCCGCAATTGCGAGGGTCCGATCGGACATCGGTACACCCGTCAATTCGACACCAGTTTGGACACGGAATGGCGCTGGGCCCGGTGAGGTGGTCGTCGGGAGAGGGTCCTCCCGTTTCAATGGGGATCAGGTCGCATAGCGATCTCAGGGCTTCAACCACTCGAGGATCCACGGCATCCGATGGATCGATGGTTCGACCGGTCAAGCGATACAGCAGATACTCGCACATGGTGCGCCGATCTCGAAAAGGGGAGGTGAGTAGCGGGAGGCCTCCGAGCCGTGGCGTCCGCATTATTCGGATCTGATTAGAGGAGGGCACGCACCTACCGCCCATCCCGTCGAGTAGATCCGTTCCATCCATTGGGGAAGGCCGAACGGTTCCTCCGTAGTTGCCATCAGCAGTATAGAATGGGTCGAGGAAGTCAAAGGGTGGGCTACCCACACGCAGTTCGTTCAGGCGCGTGTCCCGTACTTCGAAATGGAGGTGATCTATTCCTGCACGTCCCGTGCTGTCACAGAACCCGACCACGAAACCCTGCTCGACGAACATGCCCGGCAGAACTGGAACCCGACCGGGACCTGTCAAGTGGTGATAGCTCGCATGGTATGGCGTCATCAGATTCGCGGACCGACGAAGGCCAGGGATGTTGAGGATTGGGCCGCCCGGGGGGTCGGTGATCGGGGTGCGGGCAGCGCTCTTCCAAATGCGCTGGACAACAAAGTTATCCATGGCGGCCTCCCCCGTTCGGCCCCTGGCCTCAACCTCCTGAATGTGCCCATCGGCCACTGCGAGGATGGGGTCATTGAGCGAGATATTGCTTCTGCCCCAATCCAGCACGCTTTCAGGATTGAAGCGCGAAAAGTCGATGGCAAAGCGATTGTCCTCGTGACTCCCTTCACCATAGTAGAATCCACCAGGTCCGAAGCCGCATGGCCGCTGGGCGAGGTCGACGTCCGCGAGGAAACCAAGCAAGCTCCCGATTCGGGCGGCCAATGTTCCCCAGTACTGGTATCCGCCGCCCGCTTGCATCGAGACGCCCGCAGCCCAAGGTGCCTTGATGAGGATTTCGAGCGGTTGGTTCTCATAGGTCGAAGGCGGCCCGAAAACCGCTTCCTGTAGGGCTCGCGTTCCAGGCGTGGTCACCGTGGTGCTGACTCCACACCACTCCCAACCCTGCTCCGACCTTCGGAGGTCGAGCATCACGGTTCCGAAAAACGTCCGTCCCGCCCATCCCTCGGTGAGGAGGTATCGCTTGCGGCCCGTGCCGATAAGGTCCAGCGGGTTGCCCCGAACCATCGATGCGCAGAGGTCCTGGATCAGCTGCGGGAGAATGACTTCGGGCTCGGTGAAGCCGAACTCACCCCCTACTTGTCCGAGCGAGAAGTGTGTGGAGGAGGCGAGTGTCCACAGGGCCTGATGGTCACCCTTGGTCAGTGCTCGGTAGACCGCACTGGCGATGTCGTCGGGGTCGCATGCCACGAACCGCGTGGCATCGTGCAGCCGCCGGAGGCCCCGCGTGAGGTCCTGGTGCGTGTGCCGCCGACCTCGGGTGGATATCCCTCTCTCGTAGGCCCACGCCGCGCGGTTTGCGTCGCCCATCGACTCGCAGATCCCTCCGATGCGCAGCCAGTCCCCGGCGGGGTCGACGGTGTCGGGTAGGCACATTGCAGCGGCTCGCTCGAGCATCTCGACCGCTGCCTCGGGTCGGCCCTGCAGGACGAAGGCCTCAGCCATCCACGACTGCACGAGGCCGCTCAGCGTCGCCTCCTCCCCACGGTTCCAGTGTGCGAGCCAAGCCACGCCGGAGTCGATCGCGTCCTGAGGCCGTCCATCGTACAGATAGTTGTTGACGATCCAGGCGGAGAAGGTCGACGCAAAGGGTTGGAGCACGCGCTCCCGAGACGCGGACTCGAGGTGCGCGTTCACGAGGCACGCGTTGCGAAACAGTCGCGCCGTGTAGACGTCGGCCGAGATCTCCTTCCAGCCCTCAAGGGAGGCGTCGCTCTCCGAGGTCCACGGGCTGTGCGCGGTCTTCTCCGCCTCGAACGGCTTGATTCGGGCATCGCGATGCGTGGCGGAACGCGCCGACGCACATCTGTCGGCGCATTCCAACGGACGCCCGGCCTCAGGGTACTCCCGCGCGACGCCGATCAGCGACGGCGTAACATCGACGACGGCCACCTCAGCACTCCCTGAGCGCGAGGTCGGTGGTGAGTCGGGTGGTAAGCTCCTCACCGGCCGGGTTGGACTGGGCGCCGACGAGTGGCGCGGCCGACAGGGAGCTGACCCTTCCCAAGTCCACGCTCAGCACTCCCTCAGCGCGAGCTCGATGCTGATCCTGGCGGTGAGGGCGGCTCCTGCGGGGTTGGACTGTTCCCCTTTGACGCGGACGGCGAGCATGGCGCCGAGGCCGCTGGTGTAGGTCCTGACTTGGACGTTCCCGGCCGTCGGCGGGCTGGCGCCGGTGAAGGTCACGGGGGTATCGAGCTCGTCGGCGAAGAAGGACTGGGCGGGGTCGTCCATCGTGAAGCCGTCGGGGACGACCTCGATGCTGATCGAGGCGGCGCTGTCGGAGATGGTGGCGTCCGTGTGGACGCGGACGATCAGGTCGCACGTCTCGTACCCGGAGCAGTCGATGCGCTCCATCACGAGGACGGTCTGCTCGAGGCCGTCACCGAGCTTGCTGAAGGTGAAGGTGCGGGGCGGACAGACTTCGACCGTTCGACCGCCTCGACCTTTCATTGGGATGGACGCCCCGGGGCCGCACCCGCACGGGCTCGCGGCTGCGGCCGGACTGGGGCGGGCCATGTCGCCGACCGGTCGCCCAGCGGGCAACGGTCGTGGGAGCACGCTGCCGACGGGGTTTCCGGCGGGTAGCGCGCGGGGGGTGGGGTGCAAGCTCGCGGGTAGATGCGAGAGGGTGTTGAAGGCCACGTCGTCACCCCCTCTCGAGCGCGTAGGGGCGGCCGAGCGCGCCGACCCGGGTCGTGCGGTCCGCCATGGCTCAGCAGGTCTTCATGGCGAGGTCGATGCTGAGCCGCGCGGTGACTGCGCCCGAGCCCGCCGTGCCGACGACACGCACCGCGACCATCGAGCCGATGCTGGCGGAGAGGCTCTCGACGGTCATGCCGCCCGCAGCGAGTGTCCCCGACAGAGTCGTGCCGTTGCCGATGGTCGAGCCGAAGAAGTCCTGGCTCGGGTCGTCGGCCGTGTACCCGTCGGACACCACTTGGACGGCGATGGCGCCGTTGGTGGAGATGGTCGTCGCCGTGTGCACGCGCACGATGACGTCGATCGTATCGTATTGCGAGGCGTCGATCCGCTCGGCGACCACGATTGTCTCGGTTCCGGTCGAGACGTTCGAGAAGTCGAAGTCTCTCGGCGGGCACACCCGCACCACTCGTCCAGCCATTGTTCCCTACCCTTCGTCGTCCTGCTGAGCGCGCCGCTCGGCGCGCAACGTCCACGTCTGTTCGGCCGCTTCCCGCTCGTCTTCGGTGAGCTCGCGGGTGGTCGGCCTGGGCCCCGGCAGCTCGGCGAGGGCGGCGTCCTCGGCCTCGACGAGGAGGGTGCCGTCGGCGAGCTCGAGCACGGAGGCGGCCTGCCACGTCACGTGCGGGCATCGAGCCGAGGGCTCGGTCTGCGACGCGCAGAGGCATCGCGGGACGACGCCGCGCGAGCGGGTGACGCGCCGGAGGTGGCGCTCGAGGGTGCCGCCGGTGAGGCGCCATCGCGGGTGCTCGCAGCGCGGGAGCCCGACGCCGTCTCGTGCGTAGCGGGCCAAGGCGCCGATCGCCTTGGCGAGCGCGATGGCGGCTTCGCGGCTCTCGATCTCGACGAGGGTCACTGCGTCACCCCGGTGAGGGACAGGCCGTAGCGGGCGTTGAGGTACTGCGTGAGGTCGGCGTCCTCCGCGGCGGTGAGGAGGCGCTTCAAATAGAGGAGCTCGGCGATCTGACCCGTGAGATTCCCGGCGGTCGGGCTTCCCCCTCCAACGGAGAAGGGGCGATCGGTGGACGCGGCGATGACGCCGAGGTCATTGGCGCCGGAGTTCACGAACGAGCCGTCGAGCCACATGGCTCGGACGTCGTTGGTGGGGCTGACGGCGCCCTCGTACACGGCGCCCAGCACCTCGACCGCGTCCTGGACGTTGCCGGTGTAGGTCATGACGATGCTCGCCGCGGCGCCCTGGTCGTAGACGTACCAGCGTCCCGCGCCGCTGGTGTTGATCGCGAGGTTGAAGCCGCCGTAGGTGGTGGCGGTCTGGGTATAGGACACCGCGCTCACGCCCCCGGCGGTGACGCGGGCGACGGCGACGATGGTGAGCGACTCGCCGTCGGCGGTCTGCTCCCACCAGGGCCCGGCCGCCGCGTAGAGGACGTCGCCGCCGTCGAAGTCGATCACGGCCTGTCCGTTGAAGGACGCGTGGCTCTCGACGAAGGTGGGCTGCAGCGTGGAGGTGCCCTGACCGAGGTCCGCGTCGGCGCCGGCCGCGCCCTGGTTGGCCCAGGAAGGGACGGGGTCCGAGTCGACGAGCGCGTGGCCGAGGTCGGCGCGCCACCAGCCGGCGGCGTCGAGGGCGGCGGGGGTCCAGGTGTCGTCGAGGGGCGCGTCGTCGAGGAGCAGGTCGACGCTGATGCGGACGCTCAGCGCGAGCGAGCTCGACGCGTCCTGGGTCGCTTCGAGCTGGACCATGAGGTGGTCGGAGGAGACGCCGAAGGTCTCGACGAAGTAGCCGGGCGCCGCGTCCCCGTCGGCAGCGACGGCGACCGAGGCGAGGGTCTCGCCGAAGAAGAGCTGGGACGGGTCGTTGGTGGTGAACCCGTCGGCGCGGACGGAGACGACGACGTCACCGTCCGAGCCGCCCCCGACGGAGAGCGCGTGGACCCGCACCATGAGCGTCCCGCGCGGCAGGTCGGCCGGGATGGACCGTCGCAAGACGAGGGTCTGAGACCCACCCGGCGCGAGGTCGCCGAAGTCGTACGTCGTTCGGCGGATGATCCCGATCTTCGTCCCCACGACGGCCCCCCTTGCTCTGACCTTGACCCTTTGGGGGGGGGGGGGGTCAAGGCGAATCTCCGGCAGATGCTCCATTGTCACGATCGACGTCGCCGAACAGTGACGCGTGTCAACTGGAATTGACGGCGTGGTTTGGTTGGGGTGTGACCGAACTATCTTCATTGTATGAAGGCGAGAAGTTGGTTTGACAGAATGCTGCAGGAGTCACCGCTCAGCTGCGGCGCGCGGTTCCGCTTGCAGAGCGTTCGATGTCCGAGAGGCGTCGCGGGCTGGGGCTCCAGGGGCACCGCGCGCCTGGCTCGGCGGGCCGCGTCTGCTACCTTCGGCGCTTCCGATGCTCGAGCTCTCCCCTGGCGTGCCCATCGACGTCCCGGTCCTCACCGACCACATGCGCGGCGGCATCCCGGCGGTGTCGGAGGCGCTCGGTCCGTTCGTGCTGATCGGCGATGGACGGCTCGAGCCGAGCCGCGCGTTCCGCTTCGTGACGACCCGGGCCGCGCCGTTCGAGGCGCGCAGCCGAGCCCCCTCGCGGACAGCGTCGTCTACGGCCTGCGCAAGCGCACCAAGCGCTTCGAGGGCGTGGTCCTCGTCGGCCGCGCGGACAGCAACGACGTGTCGATCCAGCACACGTCGATCTCGAAGCTCCACGCGCGCCTGCGCGGCTTCGACGGGGACGGCTTCTTCGTCGAGGACGCGGGCTCGCGCAACGGCACGTTCGTGAACCAGGCCCGGGTCGAGGACCTGACCCCGGTCCGGTGCGGCGACGTGCTGTGCTTCGGCCGCCGCCCGTTCCGGGTGCGGCGCACCGAGCGCCTGCTCGACGCGCTCGCGGCTAGCGCGCGGCTGTGATCTCCAGATCCGCGTGGAGGAACTGGTCGGCGCGGTAGCTGCCGACCCACAGGTCGTACTGGCCCGCCGGGGGCGCCTCGACGCCGAGGCGAGGGTTGGTGCCGCCCGCGCCGTCGTCGTCGCAGAGCCAGCGCCC
>JACKCJ010000041.1 GCA_020634075.1 Dehalococcoidia bacterium
GGGGGTCCATCCCCGCGGGCGCGGGGGAGCCTCTCCAGATGTTCAGTGTCTCCTCAGACGAAGCGATCTGGCGTTAATATGCCATTGTCAAAGATCGGTCGAATCTCCGTCCGACGACTCGATTGATGTTCCGCGAACCTTGCGCCGCACGAGATACAGGCCCTCTTCGTTGTGCAACTCCACAGGAGGTTCGCCGAGCTTCAAGACGGCCTGACCACCGGCCTTGGCTCGGTCCATCCATGTCATGACCACGCTGCCACACTCGAGCTGCATCCACCACTCGGTCAGCACCGCCCAGACCCGCTCCCGCACCCCCGCGCTCATTCGCGGCGCGGTATAGACCCCCGGCGAGATCTCCAGCATGCACGACGCCAGGAACCCCCGAAACCGCGTCGCCACATCGCGCGTGATCACGACAGTCACTGCTCGTCCTCCCCCTCACGAAGCACGACCTTGATCTTGTCGATCATGTCACTCACGACCTTCTTCTTCCTGAGCACCTCACCCGTCAGACGCCGGGTCACGCGCTCCAGCTGCTCACCCCGCTCGCGCGCCATTCTCACCGCAGCAAAAGCGCAGGTCACCGTGACCTCCTCCCGATACAGATCAGCCACATCAAGGCAAAAAGATATACCGGAGTCCTCGTGGATGAAGCCCAACTGAGGGATGGCGCCGACGATGCTCACCGCGACCATCGCCGCAGCCTGAACCGCCACCGCAGCGTGATTCAACGCCATGTTCGGATCGTCGTTCGAGGCTGGATGAGCGCGATCGTAGTGCCGCCCACGCCATGTGACACCAAATTGCGCGGCGACTTCCTTGTACACGCGCTTGACCCGTACGCCCTCCATGCCCCTGAGCACCTCGATCGGCGCGCTCGGGAAGACCTCGCCCAGACGCGTCGCATACATCCTTCGGGCAACTCGATCGCGTGCGTCAGAGTCCGCCCACTGCCGGACCTGTGCGCGCGCCAAGGCCGAGTCATCCGGCCCGAAAGGCATGCTCGCGTACATCCGAACCCCGTCGTCTCCGGCAGCGACCAGGCCTGTGCCATGCCGCGCCAGGAGCCGCATCACGTCATGCGTCACGGTCGTACCCGGACCGAGCATGATACATGTCACCAGCTGGAACGGTATGTCGTAGAGTCCGGCAGGAAGCTCGGCACCGCCCGCCGTCTCGAACTTCAGCGTTCCATCCTCCGCGCTCAGACGACCGCGCGAGAGCCACAGAAGCCCATGTCGATCCGCGTGAGGCACCCGGGCCGTCGCGAGCCCCAGCCTCCCCTTCAACACGGACTCCGCCCCCCAGACGCCAGCAACAACATGCCAAAACCAAACGCCCGATGGCGCCCGACCCCCCGCCGCACGAGCTGCCCGAACGCGCTCCCGTCCGTCACCTCGAGCCTCCCCTTGAAGAGCACGTCCGGACGCTCGACCCCTCGCGCCCTTCGTTCGGTGCCCTGGGTGCGCCGCAACAGCCGACGTCGCACGAAGTGCTCCATCTTGGCGTCGAGCACTCGCGCCCCGCCGCGCCCGAGCTGACCATCGAGCCAGCCTCGATACACCGCTTCCCGGTCGACCACCACCCCGTCGCCCACGCGCCAGCACTCCGCGAGGAACGCGTCGACTTCGGCCCCAGCCTTCGCCCGCGCGTCTCCTGACGAGCGTCGCACGACCGGACAGACGCGAACCTCGAAGGCCAGTTGCAGGCCTTCGGCGAATCTGTTCGGCATCTCTTTGACCCGTAGACTCCCCGGGTCGACGATCGGAGCGCCTTCGCTCCCTCCCTTCCTCCCGAGCACCCCGCGAAGCGTGTCTTCGTCCGCCCCGACGTAGCCGAGCACCGTCATGCGCCGTCCCTCGACTCTCCCCAAGGCGAAGGGCTGAGGAGCGCCTTCACCCAGCGCCGTCCGGAGCGCAGCGTGGACGAGATAACCCTCGTCCTCGAGGCGCGGCGGGACCTTCAGCGAGCGCTCGAGCCTCAGAAGCGCGGCCGTATCGAGCGCGACCTGAAGCATGTACAGGGGTCCCTTCGTATCGACAGTCATCCCGACACCTCCGAGGGATTCACGAGCCCCTCCCATACAGTCCTCCGACCCGTGTGGACCTGATTGCGGTAGTCCCGCAGGTCGGTGGTCCACACGAGCCGGCTCTCGCCGTCTCCCGGTCCATCCTCCTGCGGCCAGGTCGCCGCCAGCGGCCCGGTCGCCGCTCGGACGTGCCGGCCTACGCTCTCGAGCGCCTCTCGAACCGTCGCCGCGGAGACCCGCCCATCGCCGATGCGCTCGCTCGGGAGACATGTCTTGCGCCCCAGGAACAGCGGCCGCTCCGGGCGGACCAGAGCTCGCTCCACCTCGTCGAGACCAAACTCTCCGCCAGCGTGGAGATCGACGCACACCGTGACGACGGCGTCCGCCCAGTACGGCCGATGTCGAATGTGCGTCCCCGTGCTCGCCGTGCCGCCACGGCGATCCTCACGACGTCCCCACGTCGTCCATCCTGTGTCCACCATGGCGTCTGCGCCGAGCTCGACCGTCTGATAGTCGACGACCGAGCCCCCGGGGCGATCGACTCGCGCTCCGAAACGGAGCCCGCTCTGAAGCGCCGAGAGCCTGTCGCCCTCTCGGTGTTCCAGACCAAGCGCGTTCCCCAGAAGCCCCGTGAGCCACGACGCGCCCGGGAACCGGTCGTTGGCGCCGAAGTTGTCGACCGCGACCCCACCGAAGCTCATCAGCGGCGCCGCGAGCCGGAGCACCAAGAAGTCGGCCATCTCACCCCTCCATGAGGCGGTGCGTCGCCCACGCCGCGATGTCCGTGAGGCTCTGCGCCTCCGCGACGCCCACCCTCTCGGCCAAGCGGTCGATGTCGCCGATCCCGAGGAGCCGGCGCTCCTCGGCACGGCCATACGCCCGATCGAGCTCACCCACATACCGCCCGAGGGCGTCGTAGGCAGCGCCGAGGACGCGGCGCTGGCTATCCACCGGCTCGAGGAACGCGTTGGCGAGCGTTCGCGGCTGCTCGTCCCCGAGCTCGACCATGAGACAGTGGGCGTAAGCGTACGGCGCCGTCGAACCGAGCTTCGCGCCCGGAGAGACCTTCGTCACCGTGTGCAGGAGACTCTCCACGACCCGCGCGGCGAGTCCGCGGTCGGCGTCGCGCCACGCGGCGCGGGCGCAGCCCTCGAGGTTGGACACGAGGAGGGGGACGTCCACGACGACGTATCCGTAGTAGAGGCCACTCGTGAGCTCGGTCTGCCCGATGTGGCCGCTGCCGAGCTCACCCGCGTCGTCATCGGCGGCTGCGAGGAGATCGTCCACCGCCGAGAAGTAGTCGGTCTCGCTCTCCTCCGCGTGCACGGTCAGGGCGTGGGCCACGTGGATGGCCGCGTCCCCGCGCGAGAGGATGTCGCTGGTCACCATGCGCCCGAAGAGGGCGGCGTCGAGCCCCGAGGCCCTGCGAAGCGCCTCCAGGTTCTTCCTGATCTCGCCCTTGTTCGCCTTGAGGAAGTCCTTTACGGCCTTGTCAGCGGCCTTCTGAGCGTCCTTCTCCTCGACGACCGGACCCTCGAGCTCGAGCGTGAGGCGGCCCACCATCTCCTTCAGGTACTCGACCTCGGGCTGCCCGAGCACCGTGACCTGTCCGGTCGCGAGGGCCTTGTCCTCCCCCTCTTCACCCTTCGCCTTGGCCTTCTTGCTCTCGCCGAGGACGGCCTTCATGACCTCGGCCGTCACGGCGCGCACCGCGGTCTCAGGCAGCCCGTCGCGAAGGAGAGGCCCGACCACGAACTCCTCGAACGTCCGCCGAGAGCGGATAGAGCTGGGCTCCCCGAGCTCCGCGAGCGCGTGCGGGCCCGAGTAGGTTCTCCAGTGTCGCTTGAGACACTGGGATGACACGCGCGTCCGGACGGCGCCGCCGAACGGGATGCGCTTCGCGAAGCCGACGTCGTCGCGGTTCAGGAGCGCCGACGGGTAGCTGGTCAGGGTGTGGAGCTGAATGAACTTGGGCGTGGTCATGCGGTCCTCGTCTTCTTGGAGAGCGTGCGGTGGTAGCTGCGCGCGAGGCGGCGACGAAGCTGCGTCGCCCGCGCGGGATCGGTGGTCAGAACGAGCGCGGCGAGATCGGCGTGATCGCAGGGTGCGCCGCGTGCCGCGAGGTAGATGGAGGCGGCCTGGATCTGCTCGGGCAGCGCGGCCGAGTCCGCCCGCAAGAGCCGCTCGAAGCGCAACTCGTGGTAGCCGGCGTCCGCGAGCGCCTCGCCGAGCGAGAGTCGCGGTCGGTGAAGCCCCACCAAGCGGGCCATGGCCGCGAGGACGATCATCCACCGCGCCTCGAGCGCCTCCCGCGCCGCTCCCACCTCGGGGAGCGACTCCGGCTCCAGATGCCGAGCGACGAGGCGGTAGAAGGCCGCCGGGGGCACATCACCTCGCAGCCGCCGGAGCGCCGCGAGATCGCCTGGCGAGAGGCCTGACTGCATCACCACCGCGAGCCTCGCGACGACCGAACCGAGCGAGGTCTCCGGCGGCTCTCCTGGTGCCGAACGTGGTTCCTGCGATGACATCGTCTCTCCTGGGTCACGCCGACTCGGACGTCGCCTGCTCCGGAGCGCCGAGATAGGCTTTGAATTGCTTGAGAAAAGCGCCATTGAAGACAGACTCGGCCAGCGCCGTGGCCTGCCAGCGTCTCGCCTCCCGCGTCGGAGCCGCGCGGATGGCCGCCTCGAGCTGCGCCAGCCCGAGGCCCCGCAGCGTCTCGACGAAGTCGCGATTCGCCGCGTCGCGCTCGCGCTCGGCGTCGGCGAAGAGGCAGGGAAAGAAGATGGCGTCGACCGCGTCGTCGAGAGCGCCGAGCCACCGGTTGGGGCGATCGTCGCGACGCGGACCACCGTCCCGCACGGCGCCGTTCATGAACGCCAAGATGGCCGGCTTCAGCACCCGATGAGCGAGCGTGCCGACGAGCTCGAGCCGCTCCTTGCTGAGCTCGGCGAGGGCCTGCCGCTCGACGGGGTCGAAGAGCCGAAGGGACGCCCTCGGCGGCACCGGGAGGCGACGCTCGTGATAGCCATTGGTCTGCCCCTGGCCTCGCGCGAGACCTCGGAACAGAAACTCTCCGGGGCCCCCGCCGCGCGGCCGCCGCGCGGTGACGGGGAGACTCCAGATCTCGGCGAGGAGCAGCTCGTGCGCCTTCTTGTAGCCGAAGCCAGCCTCGGAGACGGAGAAGGACTTCCCCTCGGCGAGGGAGACCGGGGTCCATGGGTCCCCGACGCGGCCCTTGGTCTCTCCGGCGAAGACGCGGGGAGCCTTGGTCGTCGTCCGCCGTGCCTGAATGCTCGGGCCCGCCGCGGTCAATCGAACACGGCGACAGATCTCGACGAAGTACGGATCGAGCTCGGTGAGCGACAGCGAGGTACGCCCATCCCAGGGCGCGAGCCACAGGAGGCCCTCGCCGCCGCTCACGCGATAGCCGTGCTCGTCCGCGAGCGCATCACGCTCCGAGAGGAGGAGCTCGACGTCCCTCACGAATCGTGCTCCCCACCGCAGGTTCGGGGCGAAGGCGACGCAGACGCGGGAACCGTACCCGCCGTTCATCCGGACGATCCCATAGTTGCCCGCGCCGCCGAACCCCTCGCTGGTCTGGAGGGAGACGAGCGCCATGAGCCACTGCTCGGGGGCGGCGTGAGCCATCACGGCGCCCTTCAGGTCGTGGTTCTTCGACGTGATGAGGAGATCGAGCTCATCCGGCGTCGCGACATGGCTGGTCATGACGTCGTCGAGCAGCCCATCTACGATCGGGGGCTGCATGAACGCCGGCAGCGTGATGTCCGACACGACCAGCGCCCACGCCTCCGCGACGCCACCGCTCAGCTGCAGCAACAGCCGACGCCACTCCGAAGGCGGCACGTTCGCGTCGGCGCGCCCCTCGAGCTGGAGCGCGAGCACCGCCACTTGAACGAGGAACGCGTGCCACGCGTGATGCTGATGAGGCCGCAGCGCCGGGAAGTCCTCGATCTCGTCCAACGCCAACGACCGCAAGATCTCCGGCAGACTGCGCCGGGTGACACCATCTCGCGTCTGAACCGAGACCAGCGGCTCATCGAGCCACGCGTATTGAGACGTCATGCTCCATCCTCCAACTGGCCCGCCATCGACGTTTCATCGATCTCGGCGAGCCCCGATGCCGAATAGACGAATGTCTGCGACGCGACGCGGAGAACCAGCCGACCCGCCTCGTCGTGACCGACCTCGCCGAACACCTCGTCACCCCACCCCCGCGCCATCCAGCCCGGCACCTGCAGCGCGGTGACGCGGTTGCCGAAAGGGCTGTCGATTGGCGACTCAAGGCGGAGGAGCCGGTCGCGCTCTCCGAGGCGCGTCGCCACGTCCCGGCCGAGGTCGGCGGCGGCCGTCTGGTAGAAGTCGATGTCCCAGCGCGCGCAGTTGAGACTCGCGAGCGAGCCATGCGCGGCCATCTCGCCTCGCGTCTCGAGCTCGTGGCGCTGGAACGCTGGGCCCAGCTCGGCGGCGATGGCCCCCAGCCGCTCATCGTGGGTCGTCAGCTCGACGAGCTCGCGGCAGTCCTCGGGCGTGCGCAGGACGGCCCTGGCCTCGAGCTCCCGCCACGTCGCTTCCAACACCCGCAGGTCGGGATAGACGAGCCCGATGCCATGAGACATGCGGGGCCGAGCCTCCGGATCGAGGTACCTCACGAGGCTCCGCTGCTCGGGTGTCACCACGATGACCGACGGACTCTCGAAGCCAGGCGGGCGAGAGCGCGCCCCGTGGCGGTGGAGCCGGCCGATCCGCTGGAACAGGACGTCCATGGGGCAGAGGTCGGTCACGAGCACGTCGGCGTCGAGATCGAGGCTCTGCTGGACGGTCTGCGTCGCGATGGCGACGACCGGTCGTCGCGGCCGCTCCACGTCGCCTCCGAACGCCGCCTCGACCGCGTCGTCGAGCGACCGACGGTCCTCGCGCGCGAAGCGGGAGTGGTGCGGCGCGGCTTGCCCCGCACACGCGAAGAGGAGCTCACGACGATCCTGCTCGTCGGCGAGCGCCTCGAGCGCTCCCTGGACCTGCAGGCAACCCGCGACGGTGTTGCGGATCACGAGCACGCAGGCGCCTCGCGCCGCGAACGCGAGCGCCTCGCGAGCGATCGTCTCGGCCTCGTCGAGCCAGGGTCGGCAGGTCGCCGAGACTGCCTTGCGGTATCCCTCGACCGACACGGGGTGCTCGCGCCAGTGCAGGCCATCCAAGGCGCTCACGAGCGGGTATGGTCGGGTTCGCGCGGCGGCGAGCGGCGGCACCGCGGGAGACCGAGACGACGTGAGGAGCGTGCCGAGGGCGCTGGCGCCGAGCGTCGCAGACATGAGGAGCACGTGACCGCCTGCGTCGAGCTGGTGCTCGATGACCGTCCGCAGGATGCGATTCATGTAGGTGTCGGAGGCGTGAACCTCATCGACGACCAGGAGCTGGCGGAGCGCGGAGGCCGCTCTCAGGTGCGCGTGGCGTACTATCAACGCCGAGAGCAGCACCTGGTCGATCGTCCCGACGACAATACCGCCGGCGAGGGCCCGCTTCGGGTTCTCGGCCGCCCATCCTCGGTAGCGCATGCGCTCGCGCTCGTCGTCCGGCCACAGCACCTCGAAGCGCGGGAGGAGCGCCGCGGCCGGCGGCGCGCTCACATCGGCCATCACGTCGTCGACCTTCACGTAGCCCGGAACGGCGAGCACGACGGGCGGTCGCGTCGACTCGTCCGGGAAGGCGCGCTCCGCGGCCATCGTGAGACGTCGCTGGATCTGGGTCGCCGCCGTGCGGGTCGGGAGCGCGAAGTAGAGCCCGTCGACCAGCCCCCGCTGCAAGAGGCGCAAGTAGTGAGCGAACGCGGCCTCGGTCTTGCCGGCGCCGGTCTCGGCCTCGAGGACGACGAGAGACCCACACTCCGCGGATGGCAGCGGCAGAGCGTCCAGGACCACCTGGGCAGGCCGAGGGAGGAAGCCGGGCGCCGTGAACCACGCGTAAGAGGTTGACGCCTTGGTCGGGAGCGAGGCGCGCGCGCCGCGTCCCGAGAGCCCGACGGCTCGTACGGCGCGACGTGCCTGGTCGACGGCGAATGCGAGGCGCTCGGAGCCGAGGTCGTCGGCGTACGGGAAGA
>JACKCJ010000042.1 GCA_020634075.1 Dehalococcoidia bacterium
AAGGGCAACCGCGGCGGACCCGGGAACCCTCGGATCCGCCGGCAGGCCGAGTACCTGCGCGCCGTCCGCGATGCCGTGAGGCCGGACCACCTCCGCCTGGTTCTTCAGCGGATGGTCCAGCTCGCGGTGAAGGACGGCAACGTCTACGCGGCTCGCCTCATCGCGGAGCGGTGCCTCGGTCCGGTGAGCCTGGATCCCGTCGGGGAGGGCGTGCCGGTGGAGCTGCCTCGGATCCAGGGCTTCGGGGACCTGCTCCGGGTGACCGAGCTCCTGCTGCAGGCGACGGTGAACGGCGACGCCCCGGTCGAGACGATCGAGAAGCTGTCGAAGATCGTCGAGGGGGTCCGCAAGGTCTACGAGACCGAGGTCCTGGACGAGCGCGTTCGCGAACTCGCGGAGGACATTCGGCGCATGCGCGAGGATCCGGCCCGGGCGTAGCGGGAAGGCGTGAACCGGGAGGGCGGATCGGCCAGAAAGCTCGGATTGTCCTGGTCGATTCGCCTTCCGCTGTTCGCGTGGTCGAGGCTCCATGTGGGCGTTCCCCACAACCCGCTACGGAGCCGAACCATGGCCAAGAAGCAGACCTCCGCGCCCGCGACCGAGACCCTCACCGAGACCCTGAACATCGACGGCGACGAGATCACGGTCGTCCGGACCGTCCCGGCGAAGAAGGGCCGGAAGGCGGTCAGGGGCCGGGCAGCGAAGGAAGCCCCCGACGCCGCCACCGCGGCGCCGACGTCGACGCAGGCGCCCCAGGGCGACCCGGTGGCCGAGGCCGAGTCCGCGCGCGACACGGGCGCCGACGACGCCCCGAGCGCGAAGCCGCGCCGGGCGACGATGAGCAAGAGGACCCCCGCCACCGCGAAGGCCGGCACGGGCTCTACCGCTACCAAGGGGAAGCGCCCGGCGAAGACCTCGCCCTCCCTGCCCTTCGGCGACCTCGCCGAGCGGTTCCTCCAGCACCTCGAGGCGATCGGGAAGTCGCGCGCGACCGTCTTCTCGTACAGCATCGACCTCGGGGTCGCGACGCGCGCCTTCGGCGCCGAGACGGACGCGGGGACGATCACCGAGGCCCAGGTCGCCGAGTTCTTCGGGAGCGACCGGGTCACCAAGACCCGGACCGGGAAGTCCAAGAGCAACCTGACCATCGACAAGACCCGCCGGGTGGCCCGCCAGGTGTTCGCCTGGGCCGCGACGGAGGGCATGATCTCGACCTCGCCGATCCCCGCCGACGCCGTCCCGACCGGGAAGCGGAAGGCCAAGGGCGCCGGCTCCGAGGAGACCGTCGCCGCGTAGCCCACCACTCGGCCTCGTCGGCCGTCCGACAACCCGAACCGGCCTCACCCTCCAAGCACCCCTTCCAAGGAGGCCACCCGTGCGCATCGAGGACGCGCTCGACCGCTTCGTCACCCAGCTCCGCGCCGACGGACGGAGCGACCACACGATCCTGCAGTACCAGCGCCACGTGCACGCCATGACCCGCTGGCTCGCTGCCGAGTCCCGTCCGGACAAGATCGCCGCCATCACCCACGAGGTGGTGGCGGCGTTTCTCGTCTCGCCGGCGGCCGGTTGCCGGCCGGACGGCGCGGCGAAGAAGGCCACCTCGACGAACGCGCTGCGATCGAGCCTGCGCGGGTTCTTCGGATACCTGCACCGGGCCGGCTACATCGGGACCGACCCGACGCGGCTCGTCCGGCGGGCACGGTGCTCCCCGCCCCCGCCGCGGGCGCTCGGCGACGACGAGCAGCGACGCCTGCTCGGGGCTCTCGACGCCGCGACGACCGAAGCGGAGCATCGGGACGCGATGCTGATCCGGTTGCTCTTGGGGACCGGCATTCGGATCGGGTCCGCCCTCGGCCTGGACATCGAGGACGTCGACCTGGACGGAGCCTCTCTCCTCCTTCGCTCGACGAAGGGCGACCGGCCGATGCGAGCCGTCGTGCCGGCTCACCTCGTCCCGCACCTCCGCGCCTACCTCGCGGGTCGCGCGGGAGGTCCGGTGTTCCCCGGGGCTGGCCGGCAGGGGCGCCTCACCGCCAGGCATGCGCAGCGGCGGTTCGAGGCGTGGCTGGGCCGCGCCGGGATCGAGCGGCATGCGTCGCTGCATGCCTTGCGGCACACCCTCGCGACGGGGCTCTACCGTCGGACCGGGGACCTCGCGCTGGTCCAGGCCGCCCTCGGGCACCGGTCGATCGCTTCGACCCTGATCTACGCGCGGGTCGACGAGGGGCGGCTGCGCGCGGCGATGGGGTGACACCTCCTACCGGTCTCACCGCGGCGAATCTCAGTTGCCGGGCTGGGGCGGAGACCTTCGACAAGGCTGCGCGGCGGCCTTTGCTGCGTCGTGGCTCGATACCGTTCGAGCCTTGCCGCGATGCTCGAACGCGAAGTACGGCTCGTGGCGATGGTGCCCGATCGGCGTGAGCGCGCGCCACGTGCCGTCGGGCTGGCGTTCTTGGACCTGTGGCAGCAGTCCGACGGAGACGACGCGGTAGCGTCCGGCGCGGAGTGCCCGCCGAAACCACTCGCGAGCCAGCCTGCGCGATTCTGCGTTGCCGGGGACGAACTCAGGTCGGGGACTCGTGCGCTCGCCGTGATCACCGGTTTGGCTTCCTGCGCCGGACCTGGAGCTGTCGGTCTCTTGTGCTACCGCGCGGCCCGCTGGCGGGTCCACACTGTGCGCAACGCCGATGCTCTGGCGATCGTCATCGTCGGCGGTGCGCGCTTCCGCGGGCCTGTTGGGACGATCACCTGTGTGCGCTTTCCGGGGCCTATCGGCACGATCACATGTGCGCGCTATCGCCGGTTCCCCGTGACGATCACCCGTGTGCTCGCTGGAGCTCTTGCCGATGCGCAAGTGTGCTTGCCGTTCCTCGTCGGTCTCGATGGGTGGGCATCGGTCAGGCGTGACGATCATGGCTCCCCTCCCATGGCTCCCCTCCCACCTGTCGGCGGGAACGCTCCGGGTCGATGGCCCCCCCTCCCCCCTCTCGGAGGCCGAGCGGAGGGAGGGGGGGCTGGCCCCCGGCACTTGTTTTCGCTCGCACGCCGGGTTCAAGCCCCCTACGAGCTTTGCCGACTCGTTACCTCGTCAGCGGAAACCAGGTGTTGGTCTGTCCTGGCTGGCCCAACAGGTGGCTGCGCCACGCGACGGGGCGGGCGGCAGTGCCGACCTGACGACCTGAATCGGCGTCCTGCGCCGCGCTCGCCCCGAGCGCGAGGACCCTTATCACCGACGAATCCGGCGTCCGCAAGCACATCGTTTCACAGCGCGAGCGGCATGGCCGCGGGTGAGGACCGGGGCTCGGGCGCCTGAGATTCGCCGCGCCCGAGAGCCGGTCGGGCATCGAAACGGCCGGCAGATGGCTCAGGATGGCGCTATTGCCCGAAGTGCGCCGTGCCTACGCCGCCATTGCTGCTCGCTTTGGTTGGACAATAGGCGCGATATGAACCTACTTGCGGCCCGGCGAAAGAAATCTCCCGAAACCCGGTCGTTGCGGTCCTCCGGGCGGCGTTCACAGGCGTCGCAGAGCGCCCGTGCCTCGCGATGGCCTCCTCGGTGCTGGGCCATGTCGGCTTCGTTGGTGGCGCGGCCGACGCCTCAGGCGGTCTCTGCGTCCCCCGCGTTGCCGCGCCGCTTCTTCAGCTCGTCCCGAGCCCAGCCAAGCGTCCGCGACGTTCCGCTTTGATCCGCGATGTTCCAGAAGACCCACCCGTTCGTCTGCACACTTCGGGGATCGCCTTGGGCCTTGAGCACGCTCTCGCGGGCGATGTTCGCCGCGGTCGAAGGTGAGCTGGTGCGCTGCCCATCGACCAGGATGGAGCCATCTCTCTCGATTCGGGCACGGACCGTCACGCCTCGGTAGGTGGTGGCCAAGTCGATGGGCGGGCGCAGCACGTCGGAGTTGATCAGGTCTTGAAGGGTGACGCCGCTGGAGACCGGCCGGCGCCGCGGCCCCTTCGCGAGCCGGAGCGGTGGATCCGCCTTGATCTTGGTGCCTCGGATGGCGGGCTTGCGGGCCGGCGCTGGTGGTTCGCGGCGGTTGGGAGCTGGCTCATCTGCGGCCGACGGGAAGGTGACCCCGATCTGGGCGCGTCGAAGCGAGGCCCGCATGTCCGCGGGCGACACGCCCGTGGTTCGCTTCTGCAGTAGCCGCTCCAGCGGTCCGGTGCGCTCTGGGTCGAACAACTCTTCCAGCGCGGCCCGCACCTGCCGGTCGACGACCTCCGCGCGCCACAGGACGTCGAGTCGGTTCTCGGTCATGCGCTCGCGCGCCAGCAGGCGAAGGGTGTCCTCCGCGCGACCGTCCGCGTCGGAGACCTTGAACGCCCGGAACAGCTTCTCGTCGACGGCGACCGCAGCGTGCGCGTTGTAGAGCCGGTACTCGTCCCCGTTCGAGAGGGCGATCCACTCGACCCCGGCGACACCGGCGTAGCCCATGATCTGGCTGAGCCACCGCCGATCGGTGAGGTCTTGGTCGAGGGCCTTCGCCTCCACGAACAGCTTCGGCGACCGCATGAGCATGAGCGAGTAGTCGACCGGCTTGTCGCTACGCCGGTTCTTGTACTCGCGGCGGACCTCGTCGAGGTCTTCCAGGTTCCACCCGAGGGCGCGAAGGACTGGCTCGATCAGCGTGGCCTTCGTGTCCTGCTCGTTCAACTGGCGGCCGCGGAAGCGCGCGATCCGTTCGCGGACTTCGCTGATGGCGCGGTCGAGATCGGGCATGGCGGTGTTCCTCTTCGTGCGGGAAGTAAAGCGACCGGCGGGCGGTTGTGGCGGTCGCCGCGGAGATTCTTCGGCCGCTTCGGCTCGGCGCTACAGAACCGGCTTGGGCTGTTGGCACGGGATGGGCGGATAGGCGCCGTTTTAGTCGGGGTGCCGGTGGTCGTCGAGACGTAGTGGCTCGTCCTGGAAGCACATTCGCCAGCGGCTCGGGAGCTGACGCGTCTCTGTACGCCAGGGCCGTCGGGGGTGTGGACGCAGTCTCCAGCGCGTTCGGTATCGCGTGCCCGATCCGCTATCCGCCCGCCGGGCCCCGCGCATTCCCGAACATGTCGCGCGCGTACCTCCAGTCCGCGACAAGGACCCTGATCCCGTCGGCGAGATCGGGATGCGAGGCGGCGAGCGCGTCCCCGTCGACGTCGTCGGCGTCTGGGTCAACGAGCGCGTCGATCGCCCGGAGCAAGACCTCTTCGGCGTCGGACGTGCGCGTCGGACTCGTGGGTGGCTCGTTGGAGTCGCTCCGCATGGCTTGTCCGTCGGTCGGCGCTGCGCCTGGCGGTCCCTGTTCCGCCCGTGGCAGCCGGACGCCGTGCGGCGACCGAACGGCCTCTGGCGAAGAAAGCCGCGAGCGGGCCTCCGGCGTCGACCTCACGGTCGCTCCCGCGCGGCGCCGCCCGCCTACTCCCCGTTGCCGCCGGCCAGCGCCCCCGCCGCCCAACTCCTCCACTCCTCGGTCTCCCCGCGCACCGAGACTTCCCGCAGGAGCCCCTCGGTCCCCTCGTCTTCCCTTCCGTGGAACACCTGCGCGCGCGCGAGCGCCTGCATGGCGCCGATGTCCTCGGTGGTCACCTCGAGCGCCGCACGGTAGCTGGCGATCGCCTCGTCGACGCGCTGGGCGCGTTCGAGCACCATGCCGAGGTTCACCCTTGGGTCCGGGTGCCCGGGCATGAGCTTCCGCGCCCACTCGAACTCGGACGCGGCCTCGTAGAGGTCCCCACGCGCGAGGAAGACGACGCCGAGGTTGTTGTGCGCCGGCCCGCAGTAGAGGTCCTGGGAAAGAGCCTCGCGGAGGAGCCGCTCGGCAGAGTCCGGGTTCTCGGCCAGGATCTCCGCGGCGCGGCGGTTCAGGTCGAGGGCCTTGGCCGGGTTGCGATCGGCCTTGGACGCCGGGCGGTAGGGGCTCGCGTGCCGGTCGCCCTGTTCGTCGGGCGAGTGGCATGCGGGGAGGGCGAGCGCGGCCAGGGCCAAGGCCCGCGCGAGGAGGTTCGTCGTCGTTGCCTTCATCGCCTTCCTCCGGGATCCCCATGGTACGCGGCGGCCAGCACGACCTGCGCGTCGTACGCCTGGGACCGCTCGTCGCCCGCGTGGTTGATCTCGACGGCGGTCGGCGTCCAGACGGTTCCCTCGTCCCTCCACGCGGCGAGGAACGCCCCGACGTCTGCGACGGCCATGTCCTTCAAGGCGATGCGGACGGACTGCCTCCGCAGGTCGGAGGAGCCCGGCACGGCGGCGTCGCCCTCGGGCGAGCACCCCTGGAACCGCGACGTGGGTACGCCGGCGGCGGTGAGGACCCGGTTCACGAGGGCGATCACGTCGGCGGTCGGCCGCTCGTCCTCGCTGGCGGTGGCGGCGGTGTCCCGCAGGCGGAGCACCGCGCGCGCGTCGTCGGCGAGGGACTCGATCCGTGCGCGCGCGGACTCGCTGTCATGAGTCGCAGCGCGGAGCCTCTGCCCCTGGAGCGAAAGCGCGAGCGCGGCGACGAGCGCGGCGGGGGCGACGAGCAAGGTTGTGCGGGGGATGGCGGCGCCAGGGCTCATGGGGACATCCCCTCGGCGCCACCCTTGTCCCGCTTGAGCTTCACGGTGAACGCGATGCGTCCGCGTGCGGAGCTGAACTGCGGCTGATCGACGGTGAACCCATCGACCCCTGAGAGCCGCTCGGCGAGGGCCTGCGCCTGGGCGGGCTCGGCGGCGTTGCCGCGGATGGTCACGGCGGCGTCGTTGGCGGAGAGGCTGTCGATCCTCACGTCTGGCTGTTCGGGCCACGCGGCGAGCGCGGCGGCGAGGTGCTCGGAGGCGTCCGGCAGGTCGGTTGCGCCGCCGGCGACGCGCGTGCGCTCGAGCCTCCTGCGCTCCGCGACGAGGGCCATCCGCCGCTGGATGTTGGGCACGGTGGGCGGCGCGGGTCCGAGGACCCCGTCGAGGACGGCTGCCTCGATCGGCTCCGCGGCGTCGGCGGCCCGGTCGGCCGCGTCGATGCGCCGCTGCATGCCGAGGGACAGCGCGGCCGCGACGAGGGCGGTGGCCGCGACGGCGAGGACGGTCCTTCGCCGTCGCCGCTCCTTGACGGGCGCGGGCGCGTACTCGCCGACGAGCAGGTTGATCTCGCTGGCGCGTGGGAGCCTGCCCTTGTGCTGCTGCGCGACGAAGTCCGGCAGCGCGTCGGGCGTGGCGGCGAGGGTGCCGGACGGGAGCGAGTCAAGGAGCGCGCGGTCGGCGGCGCAGGCGAGGAACAGTCCGTCGCCCATGCGGTGAAACACGGCGTGGACGGACTCGATGGGCACGGGGAGCGAGTTCTCGAAGACCAGGCCGAGCTGGGTGCCGGATGGCCTTCGCGCGGCCCGGGGCGCGCCGCCGACCGCCCGGGCGTCCAGGACGTCGAAGTAGAGGCCGTCCGCGGGGAGGCGGACGCACCAGGCTGTCTTGGTGCTGCCCCCCGCGGCGGCCGCGTCGGATCCGGTCAGGCTTCCCGCGCGCGTCATCGGCCCCCTCCGTCCTTCCCGTCGCCGGCTCTGGCACCGCGCAGCGACCGCGGCCCGTGCTCGAGGCTCCACGTCCCGGTCCGCCCGCGCCGCTCGAAGGCGACCTCGGTGTCGGTGACGCTCGAGATCCTGACGTCGCCGACGGCCTCGCCGGCCGCGAGCTGGACCACGCGGTCGGACGCTCTGTCGAAGAAGGCGGCGCGCCTGCCGCCCGGTCCGTTCGAGATGCCGATCAGGGTGAGCTCGGCGGGGGGCCCGGCGGGCTCCGGCGGGGGCTCGGGCTCCGGCTCGTCGATGGTGGGCCAGAGGACCGCGCGCTCGAACGGCCCCGCGTCGAGCGGGTCGATGGCCTTGGAGGCGGCGGCGGCC
>JACKCJ010000043.1 GCA_020634075.1 Dehalococcoidia bacterium
AGGCGACGACGGCGATCAACTCTCCTGATGTTGTTTGGCAGCCGTGCCGCACTGATCCGTCAGGAGCCCCCAGTTTTGGACGGAACCACAGGCCGTCCTCTCGAGAGAAGAGTTCTAACGTCCTCTACTCTGGTCCACCAACGCGAAAAGCACACAGTCCGAGCCGCGCCACCAGCGCGGCTTTCGCGTTGGTTGAGGGATTTCTCGGAGATGGTCTTGGAGTTCGCTCCCGCCGGGGACGCGACGCGGCCAGTCTGACGACGACGGGACGTCTTGGACGTTGTTCGGGCCTTTGTTTGCGGGCCCCTGCGCGCATCGCAGGAGAGGTTCGCTCCTTGCGCCCCGGATTCTCCGCAATCGGCCCCAGCGAGGATGGCGAAGGGGCGTGTGAACTCGACCTCGAGCCCGTCCTCAGTGAGCGCGATGCGGTCGCAGAGCTCGGCGAGGAGGGCACGTCGTGCCTCGGCTCCACCCTCGCGGAACAACCGGGTGGCTTCGGTCGAGACCGTCAGCACCTCGCGTAGCCGCGTGGCTGTCGCCTCCGCGCGCGGCTCGGCGAGTTGCGTCTCGAGATCGGCCTTCTCGGCGAGGGCGGCCGTCTTGGCCGCCACGTACTCGTCCTCGGTGAGGGTGCCACGGACTACGAGCGCGGTGAGCCGCTCCAGATCGGCCCGCTTACGAGTGAGCGCCTTTTCGAGCGCGCTGTGGGCTCGCTTCGTCACCTCGTCCTCCTCCCGAGCGGTGGTGGCGACCCAGTTCAGGGCATACGTCGCGAAGCGCTCGGGCACATCGAGCAGGGCGAGGTGATCAGCGAGGGCCTCCTCGAGCCGTGTCTCGTTCAGGAAGGGCCGAGGACAGACGTCTGGGTTCCGCCACCGCTGCGTGCATCGGTAGTAGACGTAGCGCTGCCCCGAGGGCTTGCGTTTCTCTTCGGCTGTGACTCCACGGCCACAGTGACCGCACGTGAGGAGCCCCCTGTACGTGAAGGCGTGTCGCTTCGGTCGGGGCGATGAGCGTCGCCCGAGGACCTCGCCGATCTTCGCGAAGTCCTCTCGCGAAACCGCCGGCTCGTGGTTGCCTTCGTAGACTTCGCCGCCGCACCGAAGAACGCCGGTGTAGAACGGGTTGCGGAGCATGCCATTCAGGCCGGAAAAGCTCAGGGGCCCGGAGGGCCGCCCTCTTCGGCCGCGGGTTCGGAGACCCAGCTCGTCGCGCGCGACCGCATGGAGCTCCTTGACCGTGTACGCGCCGGTGGCGAAGCGCCGGAAGAGCTCGCAGACGAGTGGGAAGCGGTCGGGGTCCGTGATGGTCGCACCTGCCCCGCGTCCGTGCGCTGGGTCGAGCGGCGGTTCCTTCAGGTACCCGATGGGCACGATGCCGGTCCAACGCCCCGAGGCGAGCACCGCTCGGTTGCCGCGGCGCACGTTGTCCGAGAGGTCGTCGACGTACTTCTTGGAGACGCCGAACTCGATGGAGAGCATGAACTTGTCGTCGCCCGTGTTCCGGAACGTGCGTCCGGGCGTCACGATCTCCGCCACGCGGTGGCGGTCGAGCGCGTCGATGACCCGGCCGCCGTCGAGGGCGTTTCGGGCGAGGCGGTCGGGCTTCCAGCAGAGGATCCCGGCCGCGGAGTGTCGGTCGAGCTCACGCATCATCGCGGTGAACACCGGACGGCCTGGGGCCTTCGCGCTTTGCGACTCCTCGAACGACCGCGAGATCACGATGCCGCGGGCCTCGGCCAACCGGCGCAGCTCGTCGAGTTGCGCGGGGATGGACGCCACTTGCCGGTCGTCGTCCTCCGACGACTTGCGGGCGTAGAGAAAGTAGGCGGGCATGGGGTGGGATGTGAACCAACCGTCATGGACCCCAACACGTCACCTCCGTCGCGGGCGATCAGTCAAACCGGATCTGTGGAGAAGCGGATCCCTCGTCAGGGATCACGAGCATGCGGTAGCAGACGTGAACGAAGCGCTCGGCGAGAGCACGAGCACGATCGAACGAGATCTCCTCGCCGTACTCGGCGCGCCAGAGGGCGCGGAACTCATGGATGGCTTCGGGAGGCAGGCGCATAGGTCATGGGGCCGGCGTACGGTGCCAGCATGCCTCGCCCGTGCCCGTTCGAGGGATGGGACCCGGAATCGAAAGAGGAGCCATCGCGGCTCCTCTTTCTCGTTCTCGTGGTTCTTGAAACACTATGTTCTCCTGGTCCCATCCCACCGGTCACCCCAGGTGGGCGATCATGATCTCATCCTCCTCCGATTCTCTCGTGGGCACCCCGAAGGGGCCGGCCTCCGGAACACGGAGAGGTCTAACTCACCAAGGCTGTCGGAAGCGCTTTACTAGGGCCCACTTCCGGCCAGTCTGCCTAACCGCTCGCGTGTCCAGAGACCGGCGGCCGGAACCTCACACTCCGCGCGGCCGATCTGTCAAGGCACGCTGGGCTCCGCTTCATGCACCCTGCACCCGAGGGCGCCCGGCTCCGCGTCCTCAGCCTCTATCCCCATCCCCGCTACATCGGGCACGTGGTCCTCGACGAGGACGGCCTCGTTCCCGGCGCGGCAGTCTCATGCGGCACGCGACGCTTCCGGACGCTCGAAGACAAGATCGCTTCCCTCGAACGGCGCTTCGCCGAGTCGATCGAGCGGTACGCGCCCTCGGTGATCGTCATCGTGCGCGCCAAAGGCTGCGCCTGGCTCGATGCCATGACGAACCGCGCGATCGAGCTCGCCGGTGCCACGGGGCTCCCCGTGCGCATCCGGTACGAGACGGCGCTCATGACCCTCCTCGTCGACGACGAGGTCGAGCGGTACGACAAGCTCGGCCAGAGCGTCACGACAGCGTTCTTCCCCGAGCTTGCGACCGGCATCACCTGCTGGAGCCGCGGGTACGGGGATCAGCGCCGCCACCCGCGCTCGGCATGGAAGGCCGCCGCGGGGGCGATCGCCGTGCTCGCCGAGGAGCACCCCGCCGCGGTCCGCCGACTCGCGCGAGGGCCCATCCCCGCGGGGCTCGGCGCGGTCCTCGACCGTGCAGAAGCACCACCTGCCATATGACCCCGCCCGAAGCCATCCTGCGCATCCGGCGAGAAGATCTCGCCCGAGCGCTTCACCTATCCGCGAGCGACCTTCGCGTCCTCGTCTACCTCCTCGTCCACGCCTGCCCGAACACCGGGCGCGTGTGGGAGCCGGCAGATCGCATCGCCAACGCTCTCGGTCTCCCGGTCTCGATCGTCGAGGACGCGTTCCACGGCCTCGCGGGCCGGGACTTCCTCGAGGAGTACCCGACGCTCATGCGCCAGCTCCGCTGCGTCGAGCTCGGCGAGGTCTTCCTCCGCTCGATGCCGGCCCCACCGAACGTGCCGGTCGAGCCCCGCGTATGACGAGTTCCCACGAGCCCGTCCGCATGCGGTTCCGCGGACAGATGCGCCGGCTCCCGCTCATGTCGTTCGCCGCCGCCTTCGGTCGCGACGTGGCAAGCACTGCCCGCGCCCTCGACACCCTGATCCAAGGTCCGCCCGATCCCGTGCTCGCGTCCCTGCCTTCGCTCCTACGTTCCGGGGAGGGGGGTATGGGGGGAGGGGTACAAGAACAAACACACATGTCTTGTCATGTAGATAATGAACAAAACATGGGGATTGGGGGTCCGGGGGAAAGGGGGATTCCCGAGACCACGAAGGAGATCACGGCACTCCTCGGTGCCGAGGCGAACCCCCTCGCGATCGAGAAGCTCGTCCGCGAGCATCCTCGGTCCCTTCTCCTCGAAGCGCTGCGACGCACGCAGGCGATCGCCCCCGAGCGCATCCGCCAGAGCCGCGCCGCCCTCTTCACCGGGATCGTCCGACGCCTGGCACGAGAGGGCTTCGATTCCTCCGACTCTTGACCGAACCACGCCTATGCTCGAACGCAAACCTCCTCGACGCGATCCTCGCGTCCTCGCGCTCGTCCCGCGCCAGGGCGAGATCCAATACGCGACCCTCGACGCCTGGGAGATCGCCGGCACGGGAGCCCTCCCGACCCGCGACACGAAGGCCCTCGCCCTCCGGGTGAAGCGCCTCATCGTGCAGACGAAGCCGACCGTCGTCGTCTGCGCGCCACCGCCACCTCGCGCCCGCCTCTCGAGGCTCCTCAAGGTGATCGCGACGGTCGCGTCCCACTCCGGGATCCCGCTCGTCTCGCTCGCCGGGGACCTCGCCCGAGACCTCCTCGACGAAGCCCCGGCCCCGAACGCGATCGCCGAGCAGTACCCGGAGCTCCGTGCCCTCGGCATCGAACACGGCACGGAAGCGCTTCGCCTCGCCTCGGCTGCCCTCTCGTCCCTTCACTTTCCATCCCGAACGTATGAAACAAGCAACCCTCCTTCCCCCGGAGCCCCCGTGGCTCCCCGAGTTCCTCGGCGTCCTCGCCGAGCGCGAGTACCTCGCCGCGTACCAGCTCGCCGCGCTCCTCGGTCGCGATCCGGCCGACCTGGGTCCCGTCCTCGAGCGCCTCGTCCGTGATCGCCACGTCCGCGAGCTCACCGGCGCGACCGGCTCTCGCGCGTACGCGCTCGCCATCCGAGGTGCCCGCCTCCTCGCGGAGATGACCGGCGACGAGCCCGTGCCGGTCGGCCGCGCGCGAAGCGCCGCCATCCTCGACCACGAGCTCCTGAAGAACGACCTCGCGGTCGTCCTCCAGCTCCTCGACGCCCAAGGCGCGATCCAGCTCCTTCGATGGGAGACCGCGCGTGATCAGCTCGCCGACGCCGTCCACCTCATGCGCGGCCGACGCGGAGAACGCGTCGCCCTCGTCGCGGATGCACGGGCCGTCCTCGCGACGCCGACAGGGCCGACCTCGCTCCTCGTCGAGATCGACATGGGCACCGTGTCCCTGACAAGAATGCGTGCCAAATACGAAGGCTACGCCGCCTGGTGGCGAGGCGGAGGACCAGAGCGTCGCTTCGGCACCAAGAGCCTTCGAGTGCTCACGATCGCGAAGCATGAGGCCCGCATGGCGCGCCTGCGCGCCGCCGCGGCGGAAGCGGTCGGGACGGACGCGCATGGCCTCTTCTGGTTCGCCTCGGCCGAGGTGCTCGACGCCGACCTCCCGGAGAAGCTCCTTGCGCCGAGGTTCTCTACGGCGCGACCCGAGGAGCGCGCCCGGACCCTCTTCGCGGGTTGACGCACGCGGACCGTCGCGGTCGTGATCGGGGCGCGTTCCATGCGCGCGCCCTGCTCATGGCCGGGAACGGTTCCCGGTCAGCCGAACGCGGAGGCGTTCATGGCAGAGGCCAACAAGCAGAGTCGCGTCGACTTCGAGCGCATCGAGGTCGGCGTCATCCCCAACGCGCGCCGCGAGCTCCGGAACATCAAGGAGCTTGCGGCCGACATCAAGGAGCGGGGTCTCCTCGTTCCGCTCCTCGTCTGGCATCGCAGGCTCAAGCGCGAGCCGCACGAGCTCCCGGACGGCCGCACCGTCTGGGACCGGTACGTCCTCCTCGGTGGGCATCGCCGCCACGCGGCGATCGCGCTCATCCGCGAGGAGGATCCCGACGCCTTCGACGTCGTTCCCGTTGTGCTCTTCCGGGGCAACGAGGACGACGCGACCTTCGCGGGGATCGCCGACAACCTGTCGCGCGAAGACCTCACGGTCGTCGACCTCGCCCATGCGGTGCACGCGCTCAAGCAGCGCGGACACTCGCAGGCCACGATCGCGAAGCGACTCTCGAAGTCGCAGGCGTACATCTCGCGGCTCCTGAAGCTCCGCGAGAACCTCGCGCCCGCCGTGCTCGACGCGGTGGGCTCGGGCGAGATGCCGATCGACACCGCCCTCGCACTCGCCGATCTCGACGAGCGTGCCCAGCTCCGCGCGCTCGAGCGCTTCCGACGGAAGGCCGCCGCCGGTGACCGGCGCGGCGCCTCGCAAGAGGCCAAGGCCGAAGCCGGCCGACCCACCCGCGTTCCCGTCCGGACGCTTCGCTCGCACCGCGACTTCCTCGCGGAACGACGCGAAGCGACGCGCTCGCAAGCTCAAGCCGCCACCCTCTCGTTCGCGGAGCAGCTCCTCGCCTGGGCGATGGGCGAGGGTCCGTGGCCTTCCGATCTGCCCGAGCCGCCGAGGGAGGACGAATGAGCACCGCGACCGAGGAGGCATCCGTCCCGATCCTCCGCTGCCCTTCCTGCGGGAACGTCGGCGACCGCGGCGTCATCCGCTACGTCGTCGACGTGACCTCGTGGGCCGAGGTGCTCCGCGAACGCGGTGGCGTCCTCGAGCTCGCGGGGCCACTCCGCCCCACCATGCAGGACGCGCCCGCGCGTCCCCGCCTCGAGTGCTGGGCCATGCGCCCCGCCCCGGACATCCGGTTCTGCGGCCATCGGTGGGAGCTCCCGAGCGAGATCCGCGGCCTCGTCTGGAGGGTCGGATCGTGAGCGAGCAGCCCGAGGAGCACGCCTCCATCATCCGGTGTCCGCGCTG
>JACKCJ010000044.1 GCA_020634075.1 Dehalococcoidia bacterium
TGCCGTCCGACCTCGTGGAGTTGGCCGAGTCGGCCTCGTTTGCGTTCCTGCTGCTGCTGGAGCGGCTGAACGAGGTCGAGCGGGTCGTCCTCGTGCTGCATGACGTGTTCGACGTGGCACACCCGGAGATCGCCGAGATGGTGGGCAAGACGCCCAGCGCCTGTCGCCAGATCCTCCGACGCGCGCGCCTCAAGCTCGGACAGCCACCGACGTCCGTCCAGCCCATCGAGGATCCGCGCATCGAGGAGCTCCTCGTCGCTACTCGGGACGGCGACGTTCATCGGGTGATGGGGCTCCTCGCACCGGACGTGGCGCTGATCAGCGACGGGGGCGGACGAGTGCGCGCGATCAGCCGTCCGATCGCCGGGGGCGACACGGTCGCGAGGTTCCTCGTGGCGATGGGGCAGATGCCGGAGGCCGAGGGAGCCCGCGGACGGCTGGTGTCGCTCAACGGGCAGCCGGGCGCGGTCTACTGGGACGCGGATGGCAGCATGCGCACGGCGTTCATCTTCGAGGTCACCACGGCAGGGGTGACCGCCCTCTACGTGATCCGGAACCCCGAGAAGCTCGCACGGCTCGCGGAGCAGCTCGCGTAGGCGACGGTCTCCGGGGCTTGCTGGGACTGGGTGTACTGGGACTGGGCCTACTGGGACCGGGCCTACTGGGGAGGCTGGAGCGTGCCGCCGAGGTCGACGAGGCCGTCCTCGACCTGCCGGCGCGAGGTCCAACCGCGGATCTCGTCGAGGAACGCGGGGAGCGAGCCGGTGCGCTGGCGGATCTCGCGGAGGTAGCCGCCGAGGGGATCGGTGGCGTCCGGGCGGGCGGCGTAGGTGCCGTACCAGGCGAAGTAGGCCTGGTTGATCTTCCGGATGTAGTAGCCGGCGTCCTGCAGCTGCTGCCGCACCTCGTCCATCCGCCGCTCGGCGTCGTCGATGCGGCCGTCCGCGAGGAGCGCGTCGACCTCCAGACGCAGGTCCCGGAGCACCGCGGCGCGGTCGACGCTGGGCTGCGGCGGCTGCGTGGGAGGCGGCGACACGGGGACCTCGACGGCGGTCGGGTCGCCCCAGCGGTCGAGGACGATGCTCGCCACCTCGTCGCCGACGATGTCCGCGACGGTCTCGTTGATCGCCTTGAGGTCGCCGCTGTCGTAGTAGTTGAAGCCGAGCGGGTAGAACGCCAGGTAGTGGTGCGTCCACTCGTGCGCGGACGTGCGCAGCATCCCGGCGTACGAGGTGCGGTCAGAGATGATCGCCGGGTAGGTCGCGACGCCGCCCGACGGCACGACCAGCGCCGAGGTGTCCTCGTCGGTCGCCGCTTCCTCGATCCGGAGCGCGTGGTCGAGGTCGATGTCCGGGCGCAGCAGCTCCGTGCGATCGCGACGGATGACGCTCCGCGGCGAGGTCACGAGGACCTGCGGCGAGATCGCCAGCTCGAGGTCGACCGGGGGGAAGACCGAGCCCGGGAGCGAGAGGCGCGCGGTGATGCCCTCGTCGCGCAGCACCTGGTTGATGCGCCCCTCGACGATGCGTTCGAGGTCGTTCTCGTAGTCGGCACGCGCCGGGTCGGTCGGGCCGAGGTCGAAGTAGGCGCGGATGACGGCGTCGGCGTCGGGCTCATCGCGGAACGGCTCCGCGATCACCGCCAGCCAGCGGTTGGGGAGCGTGTCCAGCTCCCAGCGGACGAGGTCGAACGAGTCGCCCGCGCGCGCGTCGCGGAGCCAGAGCGCCCCGGCGACCAGCAGGACGCCGACGAGCGCCCCCGCGAGCGTGCCCGCCCAGCGTCCCGCCCAGCGGCTCGGCTGGCGGCCGGGCGATCGGCCGGGCGCTCGTCCGCGCTGTTCCGGGGGCTCGGACATGCGACCTCCATGCCGCGGCGGCGGCCGGTAGACGAGGGTGCGCGGTGGAGGCGGTCTCCCCAGTATGATGCCACCAATGCACTCAGCCACGACGCCCGGCGCCAGCCCTTTCGACGCGTCCCACGCCGGGCCCGCCGTCCCGCGCGCCGCGCGGGTGCGCGCCCTCGCCTTCGACCTGGCGCTGTGCGTGGGCGGCCAGGTGGCCGCGGTGACGATGGCGCTCGTGGTGTTCCTGCTTCAGACCAGCGGCGGTGAGCGCGACCTCACGTCGAGCGCCGCGACCGCCGGCTGGGCGATCGCGCTCGCCGGCGTGCCCGCGTGGCTCGGGCTGCTCGGCCATTCGTGCTCCCTGCTCGGCGGCACCCCCGGCCAGCGAGGCGCGCACGTGGCCGTCGAGGGCACCCCGGGACGCCGCATCGCGCGGCTGGCGCTGCACCCGACGGGCACCGTCGGCTGGGCGTGGCTGGCGGTGGTCGCCGCCCTCGCCGCCGTCCCCGGTGTCGCGATCCTCTTCGCGGCCGTGGCGATCCTCGGCGCGATCGGCGCGCTGGTCTCGGCCGCGATCCTCGTCCGCGACCCGGCCGCCCTCCCCGTGCACGACCGCATCGCCGGCACGCGGCTGGTCCCGGCGGTGGCCGAGTGACCCGACGGCGCGACCGCAACGACGAGCACGAAGCGCACGACGAGCACGAGGC
Source organism: Dehalococcoidia bacterium (assembly GCA_020634075.1). Lineage (GTDB taxonomy): Bacteria > Chloroflexota > Dehalococcoidia > UBA2979 > UBA2979 > W-Chloroflexi-9. The sequence continues at coordinate 2,551 of JACKCJ010000044.1, forward strand.
CGTCGAGGACCTCGACACGCGCGAGACACACGACGATCCCGACGACCGCCCGTGGGGCGCCGCCGCCCCGGTGGTGACCGACGAGGGCATCTACGGCACGCTGCCGGACCGCCAGCGCGTGTTCCGCGAGTACCAGCGCCAGGAGCGCCCGTGGCGCGACACGTGGGTGCGGCTGGCCGGGATGGCATTCGCCGTCATCGCGGGCCTGTGGCTCGTCCTGCTCTCCGCGAGCGAAGCGACGAGCGAGGAGGCCGCGCGCCCCGCCCTCGAATCGATCATGGACACCATGACCGGCCTGCCGGACCTGCTCGAGCTGCACGCCGAGGAGATCACGATCACCGGCGGCGATGTCGCGGTGCCGGGCTACCCGCTCGACGTGACCATCCCGGACGCCGCCGTCGTCGACGGCCCCGAGCGCTGGCGCGAGGTGATCCTCGAGGAGTCGAGCGCGCTGCTGTACGCGGAGGGCCCGGACGCCCTCGCCGGTGACGCGGGCGCCGAGGGCGCCGGGACGTTCTCGACGTCCGGCGGGACGAAGCTGCTGATGAGCAACCTCACCCAGGCGCGGCACGACTCCGTGTCGTTCCTGCTGTGGCCGCTCGGGGTCGTGGCGCTCGCCGCGGCCGCTGCGATTGCCGTCGGTGGCTCCTCGTTCGGGCGGTTCACGGCGCTCGGGCTCGCGACCGCCGCTGCGGGCGTGCCGTCCGTCGCGCTCGGCCTGCTGAGCTGGGCGATCGTGCTGTTCGTCGGCAGCGACGGCTCGGCGCTCGCCGAGACCGGCCACGAGATCGCCGCCGACCTCGCGCGCGTGCCGCTGACGAACGGCGTCACGTTCATCGTCGTCGGGCTCGTCGTCGCCATTGCCGCGCGCGTCGCCGGGGTGTTCTTCCCGGCGCCCCGCCGCTCGATCGTCCAACCGGCCGTCGAGGAGTAACCGCACCGCCGGCTTCCCCGGCCCGGAACGCTCCGGCAGTCGCCCGCTGACCCCTGCGTGATTCGCGCTCAATCCGCCTGTAACGGCGTCGCCGTAGCGTGCCGCTGTCCACCCCCGCACGCGTCGGGGTGGACCGGACGAACGGACGACGCATGACGACTGCTACCCCCGACTCCACCACCGCAGCAGGCGGCTCGAAGCCGGTCTTCCTCTCGATCGAGGAAGCCGCCGCCGAGATGGACGCCGGCCGCCTCTCGGCGGTCGACCTGACCGAGGCGATCCTCGAACGCATCGACGAGACCGACGACCAGCTGAACTCCTACGTCCTCGTGATGAAGGAGTCGGCGCTGGCGGAGGCCGAGGCCTCGGCCGAGCGCGCCCGCGCCGGCAAGCGCCTCGGCCCGCTCGACGGCATCCCGATGGGCATCAAGGACATCTACGACACCGCCGGTTATGTCACGACGAACGGGACGGCGGCGCACCGCTTCCGCGTCCCCGCCGCCGACAGCACCGCGGTGGCGCGGCTGCGCGCGGCCGGCTCGGTGGTCGTCGGCAAGACGAACACGCACGAGCTGGCCATGGGCGGCACGACGAACAACAAGCACTACGGCCCGACGCACAACCCGTGGATGCTCGGTCGCATCCCGGGCGGCTCCTCCGGCGGCTCCGGCTCGGCGCTCGCCGCCGGGCAGGCGCTCGGGGCGCTCGGCACGGACACCGGCGGCAGCATCCGCGGGCCGGCATCCTACTGCGGCATCTCCGGCATCAAGCCGACCTACGGGCTCTCCTCGAGGGCGGGCGTGGCGCCGCTGTCGCACACCCTCGACCACACCGGCCCGATGGCGCGCACGGCGCTGGACTGCGCGCTGATGCTCAACGCCCTCCAGGGCTACGACGCCGCCGACCTCGACAGCGTCGACCACCCGACCGAGGACTTCACGGCCGGCATCGACGCGGGCATCGAGGGCATGACCTTCGCGGTCATCCCCTCGCTCGTCGCCGTGGCCACCGACGACGTGAAGGCGGCGTTCGAGGCGTCACTGGACACGCTGCGCTCGCTCGGCGCGACGATCACGAAGCTCGAGCCGATGACGGGCGTGGACGACTACCGCGGCATGGTGATGAACATCTCCGCGATCGAGTCGAGCGACTACAACGAGGCGATCATGCGGGCGGAGCCGCCCGTCATCGCCGCGAACATCCTCGCCCGGCTGCGGAACGGCCAGGCGATGCCGGCCTACCTCTACTCGCGCGCCCTCGACCACCGGAAGATGCTCGAGCGCATGATGGAGACGGGCCTCAAGGCGAACGGCATCGACGCCTACCTCACGCCGAGCACGCCCGTGACGGCGTTCCCGATCGACGAGGACGCGGACCGCGACACCTCCCCGACGCGCGCCCGCAACGGCATCACGCCGGTCTTCAACATCTCGCGCCAGCCCTCGATGTCCATCCCCAACGGCTTCGACTCGGAGGGCCTGCCCACGGGCCTGATGATCTCGGGCGCCCAGTGGACGGACGCGAAGGTGCTGCGGATCGCCCACGCCTACCAGCAGGCGACGGACTTCCACACGAAGCGCCCGCCCCTGTTCTCGTAGCCCTCGAGGCTCCCGCTCCGACGCCAACCGGCCCGCCTCACGGCGGGCCGGGTTGGTGCTGAGCGACCAATTCTGTCGTATTCTGTCGTGGGTGCGGGAGCAGGGCACCTCGTACCCGACTGCTCGATAGTGGTCGACACAACCGAACATCACC
>JACKCJ010000045.1 GCA_020634075.1 Dehalococcoidia bacterium
CCTACGCGGGCGGTTCTGTTCGGTCTCGCAGGCGCGGTGGCGTCTGGCCGATGGGTCGGTCGGTGAGGCCGCCCCAGCCGGCTTCGGCCAGGACGCGATTGCGCTCAGCGGCGTGGACCGCGGTGTCCTGGCGGGTGTCGAGCTCCTCGGAGACGAGCGCGTTGAGCTGGCGTGTCGACACGGTGGCGACGCCGGTGGTGTGCAGGTACCAGGCGGACGCCGTGTCTTCGAAGACGGCGTCGGGTTCGTCCTCCCGCCGCCTCCACTTCCAAGTAGTGCGGTATCCCCGGCCTTTTCGGTCGGGGCTACTTCGTTCTGGGGGCCACCTCCGCCAGAACTCCGACACCAGCAGGCGCTGCACCGCACCCATCACGCCCAGACGACGCTGCCGGGGGTCAGGATGAGCAGCTCCGCCACCGGGGGGAGGCGAGGGGTCATGACGAGGCCCGTGGTGTGGTCCCCCTGGAAGCCCGTCATGAAGAGCTGCGACACCACCCCGTCCAGCCCGCCGGACAACGTCGCGGTGCCGGTCCCGTCGTCCGTCCTTAGCCAGCGTGTCTCTTCGCCACGATGCCAGAAGTAGCCCTCCCCGAGCGACAGCTCGAAGGGGCCGACCCGCGCCGCGAAGGCGACGGGCTCCGACGAGGTAGCCCCGATCGGGAGGGACAGGTGGAGGGGGTCCGTCAGTCGACCTGCTCCGGGCCGGAAGCGGAGCTGCGCCTCGTGGTGGAGCACGAACTCTGAAGCCGGCGCGACGACCCGAGGCGGCACGCAGGTGCAACGGTAGAGGAGGACGCCGTCCACGCACCGCGACAGCTCGTCGCTCGCTTCCCACCAACGGTCCAACGCAAGTAGCGCTGACGCCATGTCGATCTCGACGGGCAGGCGCACCGCTACGAGGTTGAGAGCGTCGTCGCCTCCGCGAAAGCCAGCCTTCTGATACTTCCTTGCGGCCTCGTCCAGCTTGCTGCGGAACCGAACCTGCTCGTTCGGGTGATGTGAGCGAAAGTGCGCGAAGTAGATCGCGGAGCGCTCGGGATGGAGGGGAAGCTCGTGGCCGGCGGGTCGGGCAAGATGGTACGGCGCGAGCCATACGCTCGTTGCTCCGACCTGGGTGCTGGTCGGCTCGCCCGCGTATCGCCGGGCGAGTTCCCGGACGGCCTTTCGCAGGCGCTGCCTGGACATCGGGGAGCGGGGCTTGGTTCGTGGAGGATCCACCACAATCAAGCTCACGCGGGCCGACGGCAGGAGACCAGCCCGTGTTTCGGTCCACATCGCGGCCGCGTCCCGCTGTGCTTCCCTAGAAGGCTGGGATGGAAGGAGGGACTTGCAGGAGACCCTGAACGCCACACCATCGTCATCGTTCACGAGCAAGTCGAAGGCCTTCCCGCCTTGGCTGTTCATCTCAACGCGACGGTTTGCAGGGTCGATCATGCCGCCGCATAGGACCTCCCACAGAGCGCCGTGAACGTTGTTGTCGTCATCACGCTTGAGCTGCGCCGCGACGGCTGCGAGCTTGTTCGGTGGGTTTGTCGCACGGAGGCGGTGGAGGGCGTGACCTAGGGTGAGCAGCTCCTGTCCAGCGAGCCAGTCAGGTCGCGCCCAGAGCCGTTGTAGGACGTGGTTGCCGGGCGTCTGGAGCCACTCGGCGCCGAAGATGCTGATGAGCGCGTCGGCGGCCGGCGCGATGTCATCCTCATCCGCCCCACGCAGGGGCGGCACCCGGTTGCGGAGGAAGATCGCCGTGGGCGTGATCTCAGTCATGGCGCGCCGTCCGACTCATGCGAGCCTTCTGGGGACCCAGACCTTGATCTGCTGGTACGGATCGCTCGGGTAGTACCGCTGGATGTGGCGCGCGACGCCCGGGTACCCCTCACGTAGCCGCCGGTAGACCGCCATAGGGTTCACGATGAAGCCGTCCCAGGGTTCGGCCTCGCCGGTCCGGACGAGATCGTAGGAGACCTCCCGGACCACCCGCGCGACCTCGTCCCTATTCATGTCGCATCTCCACGGCGGTGGGCCCCGTTGTAGCGCCTGACCGGCGGCAACGGTCGAGCGAGCGCGATGGGCCTCGTCTCCACGCTCCGCGGCTCCCGCGGGTCGCACATGTACCAGACGTTGAACTTGCGCTCGCCCGGCATCGTGTCGGAGTCGAGGTCGTCCCAGCCGAGCTGGCTGGCGATGTGCCGCCGCAGCTCGGGCTTCGCGTCCTGGGTGGCACCCCGGTTCCAGGCGTCCATGACCGCCCCGAGGAGCACGTCGCAGAGCTGGATGCCGGGGCGCTCCTTCGAGTCGCAGACCAGCACGCGGTCGATCGGCCGCAGCTCGCCGAGAACGCGACCCACGAGGTTGTTGCCGATGACCTCGGCGGCTTCGTGCGCCTTGCCGTAGCCGCTCCCGGCGAAGGGGTGGTCGGCGTAGACCCGGAACTCCGTCGCCTGTCCGCGGTGGGTCCTCACGCAGTGCGCGACCTTGTTGGCAAGGAACTGCGTCATGTGCTTGCGGTGCGCCACGTCAAGGCTGTCCTTGTGCAGGTCCAGATCCACCCATGCCTTCGGGACGACAAGGCAGTGGAAGGCAAGCCAGTGGTGCTCGAAGAAGAGGTCCACGACGGCGCGGTAGAGATCGAGGTTACTGGCCCGCACCCTCTTCCACTTCATCTCCGACGGGCCGTACCGGGAGCCGCCCTGGATCGTGCGCCAGAGCTTGGCGAACTCCCCGCGTCGCTGCCACGACATCCAGAGGGACCCGAACCCGTAGTAGGAGGAGCCGCCCGTGCCCGACTCGTCGCAATAGATGGCGAAGCGCCGGACCCCCGGGGGCGGGCCGTTGACGATGATCGCCGGGTCGGCGTCGTCGGCCGGTTCCGGGTCTTCGTTGAGAAGGGGGACGACGCTGGACACGAGAGCGCGCCTCGGATTGTCGCTTTCGATCGGTACCTGCGAGGCCGCCGATGTCAAGGGCGATTGTCGCGCTCCGGCGCGGCCTCCGGCGCCTCCCGCGCACGGTCGCCCTCGCGGTCCGCCTCCGACCGCATCCGGGTCGGGTGTGACTCCGCTACAGATCATGCGGCCCAACTGACGTCGTGAGCCTCGCGCTCATACATGCCCGTCATCGTGGGCCTCCATCGATCGCCCGACTGTGCGAGCGCGCGGAGCGCGAGCAGGTGCTGGGCGCCGTCCCGGCTCCAGCGAGCGCCGGCGCGCTTGAAGCGGACCGAGACGATGGTCTTGCAGGTAGCTTCGACGTGGCCGCTGCCGATTGGAACGCCCGTCTCTCGCGCGCTGTAGTAGTCGATGAGATGCCGCTTGTTTTCGAGGTAGCGGTGTGCGTCGAGCAGTGCTCGCGGAGCCTTGTCGCGGAGGTCGCGGACCTGTTCTTCGACCCAGGCTTCGAGATCGTCGATGCCGTGCCGGTAGGTGAAGATGCCGCTCACGAGGTGTTCCACGTCGACGCCGAGCGCGTTTCCAGCCTCGCGCACGTAGCGGAGGAGGTGCCAGAGATCGACGAGCCGGGCGGTGACCTCTCGACCTTCGGTGATCTCCTCCAACATGCCCTGCATCTCCTGGGCGCCGTTCGCGAGGGTCGCGATGCGCAACTGTGGCACCCGCTTCACCGCAGCGTCGAGCTCTGCGCGCATCGACGCAACGACAGCTCCATGGCCGCCATCTGCGACTTGGGCATGGCGGAGCGTGTCCACGACGGCGCCGTCGGCATCGAGGAGCACCAGGTCTCCGTAGAACGACATGCGCCAGGCCACGTTGACTGGCCTCCTCACGCCCCGGGCGGTGTCCGTCGGCGTGAGTTCTCGAGGCTCGGCCATCGGTGTGGCGACGCGGTCGACCTCCACGGCGATGGCCACTGCCCTCTCCAGTGCGTCCTCCGACCAGCTCAGTGTGGGCCGCACCTCGTCGGCGACCGCGTGCCACCGCTCTCCAACCCGCTCCGGGACCCGCTGGAAGGTGCTGCGCGAGTAGGGCAGCACGCCGAGCGCAGCGCACACACCGTGCGCCTCTCGTGCAGGCATCGCTTGGACCGCGAGCGCGATCCCCGTCTCGGCCCTGGGCGTGAAGCCGTCCCGGATGCCGCCTCGTGCCGCGATCACGTCGACCGTCCGACCATTGCGGACGCCCACCTCTCGAAACAACGGGCGCGCGACCTCCACCTCCCCGAACATCGTGCCGTAGCGCCCCACGGTCACCTGGTTCAGCCGCTGGTATGCGATGCCGTCGACGGTGATCGTGCCGGCGCGGGGCATCAGCGAGGCGAGCACATGCTGTGTCGCCGCCCGCGCGATCTCGCCCACCCGAACACCGATTCGCGTCTCGACGTCGAGGAGGTCCACCGGATGGGGCGTCGCATGCGAGCCCGACATGACGACCACGTCGTCGCGAAGCGCCGCGAGCGCCCGCTCCAGACACGAGACAGGGTTGACGTCGAGATCGGGATCGGCAAGCTTCAGCACGGGGCGCCCCACGTCGTGGTGGTTTTGTTCAAGCACCTCTTCCATGCCGTGGCGGCGCGCCTTCCCGCCACTTCCGCCGCTCCGTCACGCCGCGCTCAGCTCACCAAGAGATCCACACCCGCCTCGGGCTACCAGCGGTACAGCGTCTCGGTGCCCTCGGTCATGC
>JACKCJ010000046.1 GCA_020634075.1 Dehalococcoidia bacterium
GAAGTCGAGATGGGCATCAGCGCCGCGCTTGGCTACACGGTGTGCGATCCGTCCTTCAGCGTCGGTATCGAAGCCAAGTTCGAGCACGTCACCGAAGCTGGCGCGCGAGACGATCCGGAGATCGCCTTCCTGCTCGGCCCCACGATCCAGTGGCGTCCGACGCGCAACACGCATCTGGACATCGCGCCGCTCTTCGGCCTGACCGACGACGCCCCCGACGCGCAGGTCTATGTCGTGTTCGGCATCGACCTGTTCCCCGGCACCTCCCAGGGCCGCACGGCGAGCCTGCCCACGAGCAGCCGCGCGCGCTGACCTGACAGCGGAAGCCCCGCTTCCCTTCGCGCCCGCCCTGCGGGCCCGCCGATGCATCGGCGGGCCCTCTTGCACGTACGCTGGGCGCACCCCATGAAGCGTCACGCGCCCTGGCTCCTGCTCGCCGTGCTGGTGCTCCTCGTCGGTGGGAGTGTCGCGGTACAGTGGCTGCACTCGGACGGCCCGCCCTCCACGGAGCTGCACGAGCAGGCGGGCCTGTCGCCGAGGGACGGTGAGGTGCCCACGCCGCCGGGGCTCACGACGGCAGCCGCCGTCGGAGCAACCACCCAGCCGGCCGTTGGCTTCCGCTTGCCGACGGCGCGCACCGGCTGGGTGATCGACCATCGCAGCGAGGGCGTGCCCGGGGTGCGGGTGCACCTCGAGGCGAAAGCGGCCTCCCTTGTGCCGCCGGTCTCCCGCGTCCGTATCGGCTCGGGCCGTGCTCCGCTCGTTGGGGCTCACGAACGGTGGCGGTGCTTGGAGACCTTCCTGAGCGGCGTGGACGGGCGCTTCGAGATTCCCGAGCGATGGTCCGCCGTGCGTGGGCGGCTCGTCGCCGATCCCAGCGCGGGCCACACCGGCGCCTCTTGCGAGCTGGACGCCATGAGGGGCGCGGGGCTGGACCCGGTCCTGCAAGTGGCACCGGCGGGTGTCGTTCGCGGTCGCGCGATACGGGTTGGGGCAGCGCCGCCCCGCGGGCGCATCGCCTGCGTCGCGCGCGTCGGGGTGGGGCGAGGGCCTCGCCCTGTTGCGTGGTCGACGCTGGACGCCCAAGGAGGCTTCGAGGTCCTCGCGCCCGGCGCGGAACCCGTGGACTTCCGGATCGAGGATGCGGGGGGGGCCGTGTGGTCGTCGCTGCCTGCTTCGCGCGAGGCGGACGGCACCTACACGGTGCGCATGCCCTCCGTACGCCCGGGCGCGCTGGGTGGATTTTTGACCTGGTCGGATGGTTCACCGGCGACGCAGATCGAGGTGGACCTCCACGGGCCTCTGCTTGGCGGCGGGACGTGGACGCAGACCGTCCGGTCGCGCGGCAACGGGGAGTGGGCGCCCACCGACGCACCCCAGCTGGTGGAGGTCTTCGCCACGGCTCGAGCGACGGCGTACCTCCGAGTCTCCGGCGCCGCGATCGTGGCGACGGATGAGCAGGACGTCATGCTCGACCTCGTGTTCCCCCCGTCTCGAACCGTGACACTCCATGTCCAGAGCTACGAGAGGGAACCCCTCGAGGGAGTCCGCGTCCTCCACTCGGGCCTGCATGCCGCACTCGTCATGACGGACAGCGCGGGCCGCATCGAGCTCGAGGGCGTTCGCAGCGACCAGGGGGCACGGTTCGAGATCCTGGCGCCCGGATGGGGGACCGCCGACGGAAGCGATCTCTCGGTCAGCCTGCCCGCCGACGGGGGAACGAGCCCGCGCGATCTCTTCGTCGTCCTCGGACCGCTCGCTCGGCAAGCCATCGAGGTGCGCGATGCGAAGGGCGCCGCCGTCGCGGGAGCGACCGTGCTCTTGGTTCCTTCGGATGACGCCGGGGTCCACCACCTCATGCCAAGCTTCGTCGGCGTCTACGAACCCGCCGTAACGGATCGGGCCGGGCGCTGCGACGTGTCGGCCTTGCCCCCGACGGCAGGCTGTGACGTCCACGTTCGCCAGCCGGGAGTTGGCGATCATGTGGCGCACGACTTCATACCGCCGGCCGGCGAAGTGTTGCTCGTGACGGTTCCAGTGGGTGGGCCAGTCTTCGGACGTGTCGTGGAGCCCCTTGGGGACCCAGTGCCCCATATGCCGTTGAGACTCACGGGTCCCGGCGGTGCGGCCTCGCCGACCATGACAAGCCTCGACGGCCGATTCCGCTTCGAGAGGACGACGGCGGGCCCCTGCACGCTGCGGGCTGACCCGCACTTGGGTGGTCCGTGGGTGGACCTCGAGGTCGGGGTTCCCGGCGATCGTCCCGCCGTCGGTCTGGATCTTGGTGACGTGCGCGTCGAGAGCTACGAGGACGTCCTCGTCGGGTGGGTCGAGTCATCTACCGGCGCCTGCTGCGTGGGTGTCGATGTCGCCATCCGAACACGCGACGGGCGAATGCTCGGAGGCACCAGGAGCCGCGACGACGGCTGGTTCTACTACTCGCTGCAAGGCGATGACGTCGAGGCGCGCTCGCGCCTTCACCCCATCGAGCTCGTCGTCCAGGCCACGGGCGGCGAGCCCGTGACGGCCCACGTACCCGGGCCGGCCGTGAGGCTGGTGCGTGGCGCAGGCCAGCGTGCGTTGCGCTTCCACCTGACGACCTCGGAGGGCGGTTCGCTCGTGACGGGCGAGCTCGAGGTCTCGTTCTCGTCCATGCGGCAAGTCCGCGGATGGCAGTTCCCGATCGAACGCGGCATGGCCCACGTCGATCTCCCGGAGAGCCAGGACCGGCCACTCCTCGTGCGCGTGCGTTCCGCGCGTGACGAGGAGGGGCGCGCGACGCTCGCGGACTGGAGCGACACGATCGTGCCCGGCGACCACGAGGAGGTCCGGCTGGTCGTGCCCCTCGGCAGAACGCTACGTGGTCGCGTCATGGCCCTGGACGGCGAGACGCCCGTGCCCGGCCTCGTGCAGTTCAGCACGGGAAGCCCTGCCAGCGACCATGTGCTCGGCTTCCAGCGCCGCGTGCACACGCCCGGTGAGTTCGAGATCGAAGGCCTGCCTGATGTGGACGGCTACCTCACCCTCAGGTCCAACCAGTGGGTGCTTGAGGGCACGGGTTTGGTGCGCGCGCGTCCCGGGGGAGAGCCGCTCGTCCTGATGGCACGCAGGGTTCGCAACCTCTCGGTCGCTCTCACGACCCCGGAGGGTGCTCCCGTGCCTGGTGCGATCCTGGAGGCGATCGCGAACAGCGATGAAGCGGCCATGCGCCCCGCCCGTGCCGTTACGAACGCGCAGGGGCGCGCGACGCTTCGCGAGCTCCCGCACGCGCCTCTCCGGGTGAGCGTCCGTCCTGCCTCGGAACGCAAGCTAGGCAACCTGCACCTCGATCCGGTCGAAGTCGAGCCTGATGTAGGACACATCGACTTGGTCATGCAGCGGGCGCCATCCCTCAGCGGGCGCGTCGTGCGAAGCGGCGATGGTGACGTCCGAGGGTTTCGTGTCGAGGTGGTCAGCCTCGTGGACGGTGATTCGCGCAACCCGTTGCTCGAGTACGTGCGAGAGGACGGCTCATTTCTCGTCGGACCCCTGCGCCCCGGGCCCCACCGGGTGCGTCTCGCGCTGTGGCAGGGTGCCCGCGCCTCCGCGTGGCAGGAGGTCACGGCTCCCGCCGAGGACATCGAGCTCTCCTTGGCAGACGGAGGGGATGCCACCGTGCACGTGGAGGGCCAGCATCGCCGCCTCGACGTCGTCCTCGAGCTCGCTGACGGCACCCAAGAGCGGCTGATGGAGGTGCGGCAGGAGGCGTCGCCGAAGCGGACCTTGGTCGTTCCCGTTCGCCACGAGGGGGGAGCGCTGATCGTCGTCGATGTGGACTCGGGCCAGCACGCACGCGTCGAGGAGGTGCGACCCGGCGACGACGTCACGTTGCGCCTCGCACGGGGACGACCGACGCGAGTGCGGCTACCTCACGTGCCGTGGCCGTTCCGACCCTGGAGCGTTGACGCCGAATCGCGCGACGGCATGCGACGCGTCCGCGGGGTGATCGACGACGCCGCGCGCTTCGTCACGTTCCAAGGCCTTCCGCCGGGTCGCTGGACCATCGAGGCGCGAGTCGGCGTGGATCGCACGTACGTGTTCCGCGCTATCGATGTCGAGCCGGGTCAGCAGGATGTGCTCTTGGCCCTCGTGGAGTCCGATCTCGCAGCGAAGTGACCTTGCAGAGCCGGGCCCGTCAGGTACGGAAGGGCCATGAAGGTCTGCATCATCGGTGCGTCGGGCAAGCTCGGACGGTACATGGTCCAGCACTGCCTGGATCGTGGCTACGAGGTCGTGGGGGTGTGCCGCGCGCAGAGCGTGGACAAGCTGGCGTCATTCGGTGATCGCATCCAGGTCGTGCCGGGTGCCACGAACGACCCCGAGGTGCTCGCCCGGGCCGTGAAGGGCTGCGACGGCGTACTCACGGTGCTCGTGCCGTGGGGGACGCAGCAGTACGCCACGGGGACGGCGCAAGCCGTCTTGGAGCACGCCGAGCCGGACGCCCGCCTCGTGTTCTCGTGCGGCTGGCACATCACGCGTGACGGCAAGGACAGGTACTCGCTCGGCTTCCGCCTG
>JACKCJ010000047.1 GCA_020634075.1 Dehalococcoidia bacterium
AGGTGAACGCCGCCGACGTCCTCCTGGAGCGCGCACGCCGCTGCGCCGCGGACCGAGGCCATGTCCCCAACATCGTCGCGGTCGACTTCTACGACGCCGGGGACCTGTTCACCTCGGTCGACGCGCTCAACGGCCTGCCGGGGGAAGACGAAGCGCCCACGGCGACCGCGTCGCCCGCCTCACCCAGTAACTGAGCGGTCGATCCTGACAATCCGGCAGAGACGCCTCACCGTCCTCGCGGCCGCAAATCTGTCCGATACACTCCGCGCGCGAATCGACGGCTCATGGCTCCGATCAGAGCGAGCAATGGGCAGACTCGAGGTGCGCGTGGACGCGAATGCTCCTGACCTTGCGCGGCGCACTACGGTCCTCGCGGAGCTGACATCGACCGCGGCCTCGCTCCATGACATCGACCAACGGCTCATCGACGGCGCGGCCACCGATCTGATCGAAGACGAGCGGGCGCTGTTCCGCCGCTCCGGTGAACTCGCCCGCGAATACCTCGCGCTCCTGCCCCGGATAGCGCTCTCCCGGTGCCCACTCACGCAGGCCGCGGTTGTCGCGCCCGTGGACACGGCAGGTCTCGATGGCCCGTGGTGGCGATACGACCCACCCCTTCGGCCGCCGTGGGAGCGTCCGTCGACGCTCGTCGCGCTCACGGGCGCCCTGGCCCTCGGAGGTGCGCCCGAGCACACGGACGACCTCGTCCGCCCCGGGCCCGCTGTGCCGTACGTCATTCCCCGCCTCGTCGACGACGGCTGCGTCGCCGTCCTGTCCTCCCTGCCGATTGGCGCTCACACGGGGTACGTCATCGCGTACTTCGCGGAGCGCTTCGACGCACCCCGCGCCAACGACTGGGGGGCGAACCAGTACCCGGTGGACGGCGGCTGGGACGAGGTCATCGAGGATGCCTCAGCGTTCGACTTCGACCTTCGCCCGTACGTCGAGCGCGGACAGCTCCGCTGGATCGCACCCGGCGACCAGGACCTGGCGCTCCACGACGATGTCGAAGGCTGCCCGTACGTCGACCTCCCCGGCCTCCGCGCCCCCCAGCGCATCGAGGGAGGCCAGCTGTGGTGAGCGGCGACGGCACGACCATCCGGATCGTCGACGAGCGCGGGAACGAGATATCCCAGCTCACGGGCTACCAGCGGTTCCGCGTCGAGGTCACGCGCCCGCGGACCGCGAACCCCGACAGGACGATCACCGTCGACTTCGACGACGATTCGATGACCGGCGAGAGCGTCTCCATGGCCTGGGACCAGGGAACGCGAGGTGACACGGTCCGCTACGTCAGCAACGTCCTCACGCTCGACAAGGGTGGAGAGGGCGGCGCAAAGCTCTCGCTCTTCGGGATGCTCGAGTGCTCCCGCGGCGACCTCGGGCCGCTGAAGTTCAGCAATGGCGGCACCGTCACCGTGAAGTACGGGGACCAGTCCGCCCAGGTCGAGACGTTCAAGACGTGGGTACAGCTCGGGCTCGAGAACACGAAGCGGTACCTCGACTCCGCCGAGGTGTTCTGGCGCAAGATCCTCGATGGACTCGGCTCGATGCCGTCCGACCCCGAGGTCGAGCGGCTGAAGCGGATCGCCGAGGATCGGCTGACGATCATCGACCTCGGCCAGGACGCCGTCTCGAAGGAGAGCTGGCTCGATCCGCAGCGGCTCTGGGTCGCACAGCGCTGCGCGAACGCCGTGACGAACCTCGACCAGACCGCGCGCGACTTCTCGACACGGATCTACAGCCCCTCGATCGGCGTCGGACGGCGCATGGCCGAAGACGTGATGTGGCACGGCATCGGGCAGGCGGCGATCGGCGCTTACCAGGTCTTCGCCTCCGCCACGGGAGCCGGCTCCGTCTACACGGCGTTCACCGGGGAGAACGTGCTCGGCCGCAAGGTCAGTGACCTCGAGCGCTGGCTGAGCATCGTCGAGGTCGCCTCGCAGGCCGCCCTCACCGCCGCCGGCATCGCGCGATCGCTCCAGTCGATCAGCCGCCCAACCCACGCACCGATGAACATCGAGCGCCGCGCCGGCGCCGAGCTCGACCACCTCGACCTCCCCTCGGGCACCGTCATCGACCCCGCGCAGTTCGGGATGCGACCGCAGGCGCTGAGGCACGCGCAGTACGTCGCCTCCGAGCACGGCGTCGTCATCCAGGTACGCGGGACCGGCGTCGAGGCGATCCGCCTCCGGAACCTCGGCCATCCGCCGAAGCCGGAGGCGATCAAGGCGAAGACGATCAACGAGGTCGATGTCCACCTCGGCGCCGCACCAGACGGCCTCGGCCAGGTGGGCTACTTCGAACCGAAGATGCCCGTGCGCACGGCGGACATGCCGGACGGCCTCTGGAGCCAGATCGAGAAGCGGTACGCGCAGCGCGCCCAGGAGTACGTCGACCAGTCGAAGAAGATGGGCAAGCTCCTCGACGAGGGGAAGATCGCCATCGACCGCGGCGTCGTCATCGACACCGGGCTCTGCGGCAATACCGGCAAGGGCATCACCGGCGACCACGACCTCTTCCGCATCACCGACCTCGAGGGCAACCCCCTCGGCGCCGAGGCGAAGGAGTTCGTGGTCAACGACCTGCGCCAGGGCCCGTTCGGCGCTCAGCACGGAGCGCACACCGACTGGAAACCCGCGACGCCGGTGGACCAGGGCATCTACGACGCGATCATCAACAAGCACGTGGAGGGAGGCGGCGACGCGCTCATCGAGATCCGCGGCCCCGGACAGGGACCAGCTCGCGCCGCGTACTCGGATGTCTCGACTCCAGCCCGTCCGCCATCACCCGCCCCCACGAACGCGGGCGGCGTGACGGGTGGAGGGCCCCTGGTGGGCGACGGCGGACTCGGCGCCGGCGTGCGCGCCGCCTCGGGTGATGCCGACACGGCCACGCCCGACCCGGAGATGGAGCGCATCAAGCGCTTCTACGATTCGCTCGACAGCCAGTCCTACGGGGGCGACGAAGAGACGAGCGACGAGTCGTCGCTCCCGGGCATGGACGAGTACCGCCCGGAGGTCCCCGCGGCGCTCCTCGACCTCACGCCCCTCATCGAGACGGCGAACGCCCCCGAGCCGCCCGACCGTCCGTGGCTGGGCGTCTGTCCGCGCTCGCTCGTCGCCGGGGGCGCCGGGCTGCTGCTCGGCCTCGGGATCCTCGGTGGCGCGGGCATGGCGCTCGCCGGCGGCGACGGTGACGCGGACGCGACGACGACGCAGGCGGCGAGCGACATCACCCCGACATCGCTCGTGGCGAACGAGCCGAGCCCGACGACCATCGTGGATGACCCGACGTCGGCGCCGCCGCCCTTCGCGCTCTCGCCCATCGAGGCGATGAGTACCGAGCAGGTGACGGAGTATGTCGTCAGCGTCGACGAGCCCGGGCCGACGACCTACGCGTGGAGCGGCGCGACCTGCGGCACCGCCGAAGCGGATGGGAACCGCTACGTGTGGGACCACACCGGAGAGACGATCACGCTCTCCGGCGGCATCTTCGGCAATCAGACGCTGAGCGAGACCGGCTGCGACCACGAAGTGTTCCCCGGCCACGAGGACGCCACCATCCAGGTCATCATCGACAACCCCGCCTTCCGCGCCACCTGCATCTACGTTGGCACCGCCAACGGCACCGGACCCGAGTGCTCATGGGTGCGCATCCAGGCCGGCGGCCAGTTGCCACCCCCGCCGCCCCCGCTGCCGACGCCCGAGGGAGGCGGCAGCGTCCCACCCTCGACGCGCGACCCCCTCGACCAGGCGATCGCGGAAGCGTTCGCCGGGGGCTACCCCGCTCCCTTTGTCATCGATTTCTCGGCCGGGAGCTGCGAGCAGTTCGCCCCGGCGTACCGGCAGGGGGTGTCGCTCCAGGGTGACGCGTCACGCGACACGATGACGATGTACCAGGGCGAGCATCGCCCGACCGGCGACTACCCCTCCGACCACGAGTCCACGCTCGCCACCGACTACCCGGTCCCCGAGCACTACGAGCTCGAGTTCTTCCTCGACGGCGACGTCCTCGCGTTCCGTGGCACCTACCGGTACCTCGACAACTGCCGATGGCAGATCACGGGCCACCGGCAGTAGCACCGCTCCGCGACGTGACGCCCTCGGACGCTCGGCGTATGATCGACCACGCTCTGCGGGGGTAGCTCAGCTGGCAGAGCATCTGCTTCCCAAGCAGAGGGTCGCGGGTTCGAATCCCGTCCCCCGCTCCACTTTCCACTGATCGCCTGCAAACACAGGCGATCCCGGTGCAGAAACTCCCCCAGACAGGCACCGGCTCCCATGGCACAGTGGTGCGAGGAACGGATAACTACCCCGCGCCCGTTCCTTGGGAGGTTTGGTGTTGACCACCACCGTCGCGGGCGTGGATTCGCCCACCGTGGCCGCCCTGTCGGTCAGTTTCCGTAGGACGCTCCGTTCCGAGAACAAGAGCCCCCGCACGATCACCGCGTACCTGAGCGCGGTCGAGCAGTTCGCGAGGTTCCTCGAAGGGGCAGGGATGCCGCTCGCTCTCGCGAGCATTCGGCGGGAGCACGTCGAAGCGTTCATCG
>JACKCJ010000048.1 GCA_020634075.1 Dehalococcoidia bacterium
TCGATCGTCGCGCCCGTCGCCCGCTCGGCCGGGGTCGCGATGCCCTCGAAGCTGCGCGCGCCGTCCGCGAAGGCGCGCGCGATCTCGCGCAGGGCGTCGTCGTACGCCACGACCGCGCCGAGGGCGATGGCAGCGCGATCGGGCGCCGTGCTCATCGCCGCCTGGGCGGCGTCGATGAGCTGATGGCGGGCGTCCATCAGCAGGCTGAAGGGGTTCAATTGGTCGAGTGGATCGGTACTAGTATTCATCGGTCGATCGTCATGCGGCATGGGCGGAGTCTAGGCGCGATCGGGCTTCCGGAGAGACGCGTGATCGTCAGCGATCTTGGGCCTTATCAACAGCTCGACTCCTTGTTGGTAAGTGCAATCGTGTTAGCCTTTCGCACAACAACCCGGGGTTCCAACCGCGAGGTGCGATGAATGGCCACTGCTCGGAAGCCCGCTGCTAAGTCGACGACCGCCGCTAAGCCGGCGGCTGCGAAGAAGACGACCGCAGCCAAGACCACTGCTACGAAGACCACGACCAAGGCTGCGGTGAAGCCGGCGGCGAAGGCCGCCGCGAAGCCGGCCGCCCGGGCTGCCGCCAAGCCGGCGGCCAAGGCTGCCGCGAAGCCGGCCGCGAAGGCCGCGACCAAGGCAACGACGACCCGGGCTGCCGCCAAGCCGGCGGCGAAGGCCGCTGCGAAGCCGGCCGCGAAGACCGCGACCCGGACCACCGCCGCGAAGGCTGCGGCGAAGCCGGCCGCCAAGGCCGCTGCGAAGCCCGCGGCCAAGGCTGCTGCCAAGCCGGCGGCGAAGGCTGCCGCGAAGCCGGCGGCGAAGGCCGCTGCCAAGCCTGCTGCGAAGACCACGAAGGCGGCTGCGAAGCCCGCGGCGAAGAAGCCCGCCGCGAAGGCGACGACCAGCCGCACCACCCGCGCTGCCGGTGGCAGTCGGGCGGCCGCGAAGAAGTAGCCAGAGCCCTACGGGTTGTACGAACGGCCCCCCGCGAGGGGGGCCGTTCTGTTTCTCTCTGCTACGATCCGCCGGCTCGTTGACGCCCCTGTCATTGCCTCGAAGCCGGAGCCGGATGCAGCTTCAGCCACGACCGTTTGGCCTGCGCCTCTACAACTCGCTCACCCGCGAGATCGAGGAGTTCGAGCCGCTGGAGGACCGGCGGGTCTCGATGTACGTGTGCGGGATCACGCCGTACGACGTGGGGCACCTGGGCCACGCGCTGGTCTACGTGGTGTTCGACACCCTGCACCGCTGGCTCGAGCACAACGCCTTCGAGGTCGCCCACGTCCAGAACATCACCGACGTCGACGACGACATGATCCGCAAGTCGAGCGAGCTCGGCGTCTCGATCGCCGAGCTGACCGACCGCAACCAGGCGATCTACCTCGACGAGATGGATGCGCTCAACGTGATGCGGCCGGACTCGTTCCCCCGCGTCTCGGAGCACATCCCGCAGGTCATCGAGATGGTCAGTGAGCTCGTCGACCGCGGCTTCGCGTACGAGGTGAATGGCTACGTCTTCTTCGACGTGACCCGCACGCCCGACTTTGGTGCGCTCGTCGGCCTCAAGGGCGACGACCTGCTGAACTTCAAGAACGACTCGATGCCGGCGGAGCCGGTCGAACTCAAGCGGCATCCGCTGGACTTCCTGATCTGGCAACCCTGCGAGGACGAGGGAGCGGCCTTCGAGTCGCCGTGGGGCGTCGGACGCCCCGGCTGGCACATCGAGTGCTCGGCCATGGTCCGCGAGACGCTTGGTCCGCAGATCGACATCCACGGCGGCGGCAAGGACCTGCGCTACCCGCACCACGACTCCGAGATCGTTCAGATGGAGTGCGCGACGGGCCTGCACCCGTACGTGCGGTGGTGGATGCACAACGGCACGATGTCCCTCAACGGCCAGAAGATGTCGAAGTCACTGGGGAACCTGGTGAAGGTGAGCGAGCTCCTCGCCGAGGGCTTCACCGGGAATGGCATCCGGCTGGCGCTGCTGGCGCACCACTACCGCGAGGACCGCGACTTCAACCGCGACGCCCTGCGGACGTGGGAGGAGCGCGCGCGTCTCCTCGAGCGCGCCGCCGGCGTCACCGGCGAGCGCCAGGACCACCTGAAGGTGCAGCCGTACCGGAACGCGTTCCAGGACGCGATGGACGACGACCTCGACACTCCGCGTGCGATCCAGGCGCTGACCGAGATCGCCGAGCAGCTCGAGGCCGGTGGCATCGACCCCGTCACCGGCGGCGGCACGCTGGTCGAACTGGGCGACGTGCTCGGTCTTCGCCTCCGGCAGGACTGAGCTTCGGCTCAAGCGACGTCACGTCAGGTCACGCGGTGACCGGTCGCGTCGCCCCCGTTCCTACACTGGAAGCATGGAGCGGGATCCCAGGCTCATCCAACTGTCGCGCGAACACCACCACGCGCTGGTGCTCTCGCTGCGCATCGAGCGTGAGCTGCCGTCCGCGAGCGTCACGGAGATGCAGGCGCTCTACGCCGACCTCGTTCGCTTCTGGAACGGCGGGCTGCAGCCGCACTTCAGCTGCGAGGACGAGTGCATGCTCGCCCGGCTCGCGTCGCGCGCCGACCCCGGTCTCCAGCTCGCGGGTCGCCTCCAGCGCGACCATCGTGAGATCGAGGGGCTCGTCGACGCGATGGCGTCGGCGCGTACGGCAGACGAGCGTCGCGACGCCCTCACCGACTTCGGGGCGAAGCTCCGCGACCACATCCGCTGGGAGGAACGCGAACTCTTCGAGTGGATGCAGGGGGAACTGAGCGAGTCAGACCTCGACGCGATCGGGGAGTACCTGCGGACGCACCTGCCCGCCGAGCCGCTCGCCTGTCCGATGCCGCACGATCCGTAGGCCGCCCCGCGCTACTGCGAGTGGCCGTCGCCCTCGGTGGTGCCGTTGCGGCGGCGGAGTCGCGCGGGCCGCGCGACGTAGCTGCGCAGCCGGGCCGCCTCACGCACGGCCTCACCGATCACGGGCGGCTCGAGGGCGAACGACGCGAGGTCGCCCACGCGGTCCCGTCCCCATCCGAGGAGCTCGCGCCCGAAGAGGACGTAGGTGCCGCCGGCCACGACCAGCCCCATGAAGCCGACCACCGCGAAGTAGCCGTAGTGCCAGCCCAGCTCCGGCATGTGCTGGAAGTTCATGCCGTAGACGCCCGCGATGAGCGTGAGCGGCAGGAAGATCGACGCGACGATCGAGAGCACCCGCATCGTCTCGTTCTGCTTGATGCTCAGCGCCGAGTGGTACATGTCCACCGCGTGGTCCGCCCGCTCGCGCAGGTCGAAGATCTGCTCGCCGACCCAGAGCTGGTGATCGTGGATGTCGCGGAAGAGCATCGCTGCGTCCTCCAGCCGCCGATATGACCCCGCCGCGAGCTGGCCCATGAGGTGCGCCTGCGGGCCGGTCATCCGGTTGAGCCGCATCACGGAGCGCTTGAGGTTCACGAGGTGCTCGAGCAGCGCGGGGTTCGCGTTCGAGAGCACCTCTTCCTCGATCAGGTCGGTGACGTCGTCCATCCGGTCCACGACCGGGAGGATGTTGTCCACGATCGCGTCGATGAGCGTGTAGACCAGCAGGGCCGGCGTCTCGGGCAGCGGCAGTTGGCCGTTCCGCGTCTCCTCGAGCAGGTGGACGACCGCGGGCATGTCCACGAGCGTGCTGGTGATGACGTAGTGGTCGCCGACGAAGATGTTCAGCTCCGTCGTCGTGACGGTGTTGCGGGTGGCCTGGTAGTCGATGCCGTGGACGAGGACGAACGTGAAGTCGTCGTACTCGTCGATCTTCGGGCGCTGGTATCCCTCGTTGAGGCAGTCCTCGATGGCGAGCGGGTGGAGGCCGAAGTCCTCCTCCATCACCCGGGCGTCCTCCGGTGTGATGCGGTCGAGGTGTACCCAGGTGACGCCGCTCCGCGACTGGAGCGCGCGGAGGACATCGCCGTGCGCCTTCAGTTCGCGCTGCTGCCCCACGGCATCCCGGTGGATCGCCACGTATGACTGCATGGAAGCCTCCCCGCGCGCCGACGCGCCTCCGGTCGAGCGTGGACACGGTACCCCTCAATCTGCGGGGGACTCCGCTTACGCTCATCATCGACGGGGCGATCGACGCCACCCGCGAGGCACGTC